>NZ_PYWK01000001.1:0-600000 GCF_003049645.1 Metasolibacillus fluoroglycofenilyticus | reverse complement strand
GATTCTCCCTCTGAAAAAGAAGCATCACAATCATTTAAACGTTTGTGGGCAAAATGTGGAATTTTAACTCGTCCAATTTTCAACTGTAAAGGCTGTTTGCATTGTGGACAATAAAATGTGGTAGTTTGGCGCAAATACTGTAATTGCTTTAAACATATATCTTCTGTAATAACTATTAGCTCTCCATGTTCGTTGTGAGCAACTAACAAAATCTCTCCTCCTTTCCACCTTCCATTATAAAATAAATATTTGATTTTTCAAATATTCCATTAAGGAAGTCAAAGATTAAATAATTTGCTGAAAGAAGTTAAACGGTGAATATTTTAATAAAACATAAACAAAACGTCCGAAAAGAAGTGCTTTAGCACGCTTTTCGGACGCCCATTCTTATGCGAAATATTGAATAACTGTTTCGAAACAATCCTCTGGCATAATTGGTTGACCATATTCTTCAATGCGGTGAATTGTTAATTTCGTTGGCTGTAGATGCTCCTTTAAAATAGCGATTGCATTTCGACGCTCATAAGCATCTGCCATCTCCGAAAAATCGACCGATAAATAGTATTCATTGTCCAATTTATATAGTGATGATGCCGTTCCATATGTGATTAGGCGCTTGGCAACAGGGATTAATTCATCAATATCTTTAAATTTATAGCGAGCATTTAAAATGCTTGTGCCTTCTTCATTGTCTTCACTTTCCATCGTTTCTAAAAGTGTTTCTTCCATTTCGCGTAACTGTGCTGCGATATCTTGATTTTCATCAAAGCCATTTGTTAAGCTCTCCCCATCATTGCTCATGTTCGCACGTGTAACAATTACTTCAAGCCCCTGCTCTGATGCGTTAACATGAATCCAAATCGGTCCTTCTAAATCAAAATAATCGTCTGTATTGACTTCAGCCATGACATCCCAAAATAGCTCTTCACCCTTGGAACGATTATACCAAATCTCTTCTCTGCTATAACCACGATCCTCAATATCTCTATACGTAATGAACAGCTTTAATGTATTGTCATTGATGCGTTCGATGTCCATTCGACCTCAACTCCCTTCACAGTCATTTGCTAAACGAACATGTAAAATTATCATTCAACTTTTGAAGCTTTTTCATACATGCTCTTAACAGTGGAGCATTGCACAGATTTTTTATAGGAATTACAAAAGACATAATTCACTTATAGAAAGGCCAATACTTTTCTATAACTCTATTGTATGATGTTCCCGTAAAAAATGAAAAGGAAAAACACCAAAAACGTTAAAATTACTGAAAATTAGCCCTGAAATTATTAGAATATTGAGATTACATTGTACTATTTTCTCAATAGCAAGGCAAGTCCAAGTAAATTGTGAAACAAAAAAGATGCTGCCTAGAAAGATAATACTTTCCAGACAGCTAAAACCTTTTATCCCGCATTAACGGGCAGTAGAACACCCACTTCAAGACTTAAGTGAAAGTCGGCTTAAGGATAAGTGGGAGTTCAACTGCCCGTAAAAGCCCGATTGGTTCAACTAACAATCAATGGGGGATGAGGAAAACCACCACCGATTGAAGTTTCACTTTATCTTGATTCAACAGAAAACTCCTGCCTCTACAGGTCCCATCATTAATCGACCATTCTTTGTGCTTCTTGCAATTGGAATGCACGAACACCACGTGGTAAAAAACGTCGAATCTCATCTTCATTATAACCGACCTGTAAACGCTTCTCATCTAAAATAATTGGACGACGTAGTAGCCCCGGATATTCTTGAATAAGCTCGTACAATCTTTGTAACGGTAAATTTTCTACATCTACATTTAACTTTTGGAAAATCTTCGAGCGAGTTGAAATAATCTCATCTGTTCCATCTTCCGTCATGCGTAAAATTTCTTTAATTTCACTAATTGTTAAAGGCTCGGAAAAAATATTACGCTCTGTATAAGGGATATCATGTTCTTCAAGCCAAGCCTTTGCTTTACGGCAAGATGTACAGCTTGGCGATGTAAACAAAGTAACTCTCATTTGTAACACATCCTTTCATTTTGGAATCAACTATATTATTGAATTCTTAATTTAGAATTAATTTAATTTAAGTGCTACGGTTATTATACACTATTTGACTTACTTTGAATATAGGATGTCAATAAAAAACCCTTCTATTTTAAAAAATAATAAGATTTAACTAATAACAACTATGACTAGTGTATGAATGATTATTTATAACAGTATGTTTATACCCAAACTGTGTTACAACAAAACATGCGTTTGACTGATTTTTCTCAATTAGTTATAAATAATCGAGAAAAATTTCACTTGCGGGTGCCCTAATGATGAGCTATGGCACTGTTTTTAGACGTTTCATTAAAAAGGTTTTAGCATTTTCTTTCAAATGTAAAAGAATAGACAAAAGTTATACTTCCATTGCCCCAAAAACCCTTTTCTTTTCAGACCGCCCCATTCTTCAAAAAGTTCCCTTGCATTACAATAAGATTAACCTTTTTAAATTTACTTTATACAAAGGTATTGCATTTTTTTATACATCTATACTATAATTTCAGTCATAATAGATATAACTAAAAACAATGAAGAAGAAGAGTACGTTTGAGCTTTGATGTTTAGAGAGTCTGTGGTTGGTGCAAACAGACCATCATACAAACGGAATGGGCTTCTGAGTTAGCTTTATGAACAATAATTTATCGTTCAGCCATTTCTGACAATGACTCACTTGTAGCTGAATGTAGAGATAGCCCCATAATTTTTTCAAGCAAGCATGAAAAAATTTAGAGGCATAGTAGTAAAGCTCGGCATACTTCACGTTACGAAGGTTAAGTGGCTCAGATTTATGGGCAAGCTGGGTGGTACCGCGGATTCCGAACATCATTCGTCCCTACTATTTTTAATAGGGATGCATGATGTTTTTTGTATTTATTTAATAATTAGGAGGAATTTTAATGACAACAATTTTTTCAGGTGTTCAGCCTACAGGTACTATTACGCTTGGTAATTATATCGGGGCAATTAGACAATTCCCTGCTTTACAAAACCAAGGCCAGGCAATTTACTGCATCGTTGACCAGCATGCCATTACAGTGCCGCAGGAGCGATTAGAGCTACGCAAAAGTATTCGAAGTCTTGCAGCGATGTATATTGCTGTTGGTATCGACCCAGAAAAATCCATTTTATTTATTCAATCTGAAGTTCCTGCACATGCACAGGCAGCATGGATGCTTCAATGTGTGGCATCTATCGGGGAGCTAGAGCGCATGACACAATTCAAAGATAAATCGAGTGGAAAAGAGTCAGTATCTGCTGCATTATTAACGTATCCGCCATTAATGGCAGCAGATATTTTGCTTTATAATACAAATATTGTGCCGGTTGGTGAAGACCAAAAGCAGCATATCGAATTAACACGTGACTTAGCAGAACGCTTTAATAAGCGTTACAACGAGATTTTAACGATTCCTGATATTCAATTGCCGAAAGAAGGCGCGCGCATTAAATCGTTGCAGGAGCCAACGAAAAAAATGAGCAAGTCCGACCCGAATACGAAAGCGACAATTCGCGTGTTGGATACGCCAAAGGAAATTGAAAAGAAAATCAAATCCGCCGTAACAGACTCTGATGGTATTGTGAAATTCGATGTCGAAAATAAACCAGGTGTGTCCAATTTACTAACAATTGAATCTGCTTTATCTGGCATTTCAATTGCTGATCTAGAGAAAAAATATGAAGGCAAAGGCTACGGTGATTTTAAAGCAGGTGTAGCTGTTGCTGTAATTGAGCATTTAACACCAATTCAAGAACGTTACTACGCATTGATTGATTCTCCTGAATTAGACGATATTTTAGATGCTGGAGCAGAAAAAGCGAATGCCATCGCCTCTAAAACACTTAAGAAAATGGAGAACGCCATGGGTTTAGGTCGAAAACGACGATAAATAGCACGCAAAGTGAAGCGATAGCTATATAAAGCTCGTATGTACCAAGTAAAAAGTTCCATACTGCCGACCATGAGTAGCCGAGCGTTCGATAGTTTAAATACAAAATGCAATTGCTAATGGATACGACACTAATACCGTAGCAAAACAAAAACAAAACAAAGCGTACGATAACACCATCCTTTCCTTACAGAAATATTCAAGTAAAATGCTAAAAATGCGTCTATTTGAAAAGAAAAACAGGGCTGTCCAAAAAAGACTGTCCCTGTTTTTAAGTGCATTGAAAGTTTAATTTGCGCCCTTTGCTTACATCTAGGCTAAACACTGCTAAATCTAGTGTTTCTCTCATTCCCCAAAAAAACCCTCTTTATTTTAACGTATGAACTCTTTGAAAAACAACATTAAAAGCGTTCAAATAACAGGCAATGCACTGCTATTTGAACGCCACTATTAATTATACTTTTTGAATAATAAACATGCATTATGGCCACCGAAGCCAAGTGAATTACTTAATGCGTACTCAACAGAAGCTTCCCTCGCTTCGTTCGGTACATAATCTAAGTCACACGCTGGGTCTGGTGTGTGTAAATTAATTGTCGGTGGTAAAATTCCTTCATGTAATGCTAGCACCGTAAAAATGGCTTCCACTCCACCAGCAGCACCTAATAAATGACCTGTCATCGATTTCGTTGAGCTCATTGCTAGTTTATAGGCATGCTCGCCGAATACCGTTTTTACTGCCTGTGTTTCAAACAAATCATTGTATGGTGTACTTGTACCGTGTGCATTAATATAACCAACTACATTCGGCTCAACACCTGCGTCATTTATTGCTTGCTGCATTGCACGCGCAGCCCCTTCACCCTCTGGCGCTGGCGCTGTAATATGATGTGCATCACCTGTTGTGCCATAACCGACTACTTCACCATAAATCTTTGCACCACGCGCTAAAGCGTGCTCTAACTCTTCTAAAATCACGATACCTGCACCTTCACCGATAACGAAGCCATCACGCTCCTTATCAAATGGGCGGCTTGCCGTCTTTGGGTCAGCATTTGTCGTCAATGCTGTATTTGCTGTGAAACCAGCAATTGCTAAATTAACAATCGGCGCCTCTGCTCCTCCAGAAATCATTACATCTGCATCCCCACGCTCAATTACTTTGAATGCGTCACCGATAGAGTTCGTACCAGAGGCACAAGCTGTTACAGAGCATGAGTTTGGACCTTTAGCCCCTAAATAAATCGATACTTGACCTGAAGCCATATCTGGAATAAGCATCGGAATAAAGAATGGGCTTACGCGGCGTGCTCCACGCTCTTGGAACGTTAAAAATTGTTGCTCGTATGTTTCCATACCACCAATACCAGAGCCAATCCAAACACCTACACGCGGTGCCATATCCTCAGTAATATTTAGGTTTGCATCCTTTGTCGCCATCATAGATGCTGCAACTGCATATTGTGTAAAGCGATCCATTTTACGAGCTTCTTTACGCTCTACAAATTGTTCAATATCAAATTCTTTCACTTCTGCTGCTACTTTCGCTGTAAATTTCTCTGCATCTACACGTGTTAATGGACCAATACCCGACTTACCTGCTTTAATGGCATCCCATGTTGCTTCGGCAGTCGCTCCAAGCGGTGTTACTGCTCCAATTCCTGTTACTACTACTCTACGTTTTGTCATGTCTCTTCCCCCTCTAGTATTATCTTCCCCAACGTAGTGTGACAGCGCCCCATGTTAGACCGCCACCAAATCCAACTAATACGATTAAATCATCGTTCTTAATTTTGCCTTCTTCTAAATCATCGACTAATGAAATGCCGATAGATGCTGCTGATGTATTACCATATTTATGAATTGTTTTTGACATCTTTTCTTCTGGTAAGCCTAAACGCTCACGAGCAGCCTCCATAATGCGAATGTTCGCCTGATGCGGAATTAAATAGTCTACGTCCTCTTTACGATAACCTGCTTTTTCCACAACATTCATTGCTGATTCACCCATTTGACGTACAGCAAATTTGAATACTTCGCGCCCATTCATCGCAATCGCCTTGTTTTGATCTAGACATAAGTACTTACCACCTGTGCCGTCTGCTCCTAGCTCAAACGATAAAATTCCGCGTCCTTCAGATACTTTTGATACAATAGCCGCACTTGCGCCATCACCAAATAATACAGCCGTATTGCGATCTTGCCAATCAATAATTTTTGAAAGCTTTTCAACACCGACAACGAGCACATTGTCATAGCTACCACTTTCAACAAATTGCTTTGCCGTAATTAAACCATACATAAAGCCTGCGCAAGCCGCAGATATATCCATAGCTGCTGCATTTTTAGCGCCAAGTGCCTCCTGTATTTGACATGCTACAGTTGGAAATGCTTGATCCGGCGTCACTGTTGCTACCAAAATTAAACCAATTTCCTCAGCCTGAATACCTGCATTTGTTATCGCCGCAACAGCTGCCTTATATGCCATATCTGATGTTTCTTCATTGTCAGCCGCAATTCTACGTGCTTCAATACCTGTACGCGTACGAATCCACTCATCACTTGTATCTAAAATTTTCTCTAAATCCTCATTCGTTACTACTTTTTCCGGTACGTATTTTCCAACGCCGATAATACCTGCATTCATATAGCGGCCCCTTTCTTGGTTAACACTAATTATTAATACTTGGTACTAATTATAGCCAACAATTTTTTGAATCGCAAGAAATTCTTTTTCAAACAACCTTCACAATTGTTTAAAAACAGTAATTTTATTTTTACCTAACGTGTGGTATTATATTAAAGATGTGATTTAATGAAAACGATATACAAAGTCTAAATAGAGGTGAATCAAATGCAATACATCATGACATTTATTTGGTCATTCCTACTAGTATCAATGTTAACTTATGTAGTGAGCTCGATTTTAGGTGTAGACCCTAACTTCGGTTTAGCAGCTATTCTTTCTGTAGCAGTAAGTATTTTAGTATTTATCATTTCTGCAATTATTCCAAACGACCCAATAGCAGACGCTGATAGTCATTAAAAGAAATTGCCTGAAAAGTGTGCTAATGCACTACTTTTCAGGCAATTTTTTGATTAAGTTAACTTTTTTCAATATGCACTGCATTATTTTCAAGTGTTACCTCTAATGTGTCTCCTGGCAATACATCTCCTTGCAATAATGCCTTTGCCACCGCTGTTTCAATATGGCGCTGTACAAAGCGTTTTAATGGACGAGCACCGAATTGTGCATCAACTCCCTCTTTGACAGCCCAATGAACGACCGCCTCATCCACATTCACTGTAATTTCCTGCTCCGCAATTCGTTCCTGTAACTGGCGAACGTATTTCCAAGTGATTGCATAAAAATGTTCATCTGTTAATGCGTGGAAAGTAATAATATCGTCAACACGATTCAGTAGCTCTGGCTTAAAATGCTGACGAAGTGCTGCCGTGACAAGCTGCTCTGTCTGCTCATTCGCCTCAAGCAAATAACTTGAACCAATATTCGATGTCATAATAATGACCGTATTACTAAAGTTGACATTGCGTCCTTGGCTATCTGTAATACGCCCATCATCTAGAGCCTGTAATAAAATATTTGCTACGTCTGGATGTGCCTTTTCAATTTCATCCAACAATACAACTGCATATGGATTGCGACGAACCGCCTCTGTTAGCTGTCCCCCTTCCTCATAGCCAATATAGCCTGGAGGTGCCCCAACCAGCCGTGAAACGCTATGCTTTTCCATATACTCACTCATATCAATGCGAATAAAATGGTCCTCTGAGTCAAATAATTGCGCAGCTAAAGCTTTTGCTAACTCTGTTTTCCCTACACCTGTCGGACCTAAAAATAAAAATGAGCCAATTGGCTTTGTTGGGTCTTTAATGCCCGCACGCGCACGCCATACTGCCTCTGATACAAGTGTTACCGCATTATCTTGCCCTACGACACGCTCATGTAAAACGTCCTTTAAACGCAGTAGCTTTTCGCGTTCTCCTTCTACAAGCTTCGTTACAGGAATGCCTGTCCAACGTGCAACAATGGAGGCAATTTCATCCGCTGTCACTTCCTCACGTAATAAGCGTGCCTCTTCACCGTTTAAAGATACTTCAAGCGTAGCTAGCTCCTTTTCCAATGTTGGTATTTTACCATGGCGAAGTTCAGCCGCTTGATTTAGGTCATACTTGCTTTCTGCTTCTTCTAATGCACGACGGTATTTCCCGAGCTGCTCACGCTTTTGCTGAATTAATTGCAAATCGGCCTTTTCAGCCTCCCATTGCTTCATCATCTCATTTGACGATTCTTTTAACGCCTTAATATCGTTGCGCAATGCTTCAAGACGCTTTTTACTCGCCTCGTCCTTTTCCTTTTGTAATGCTTGCTCTTCAATTTCAAGCTGCATTAAGCGACGTTTAATTGTATCTAGCTCCTGTGGCATTGAATCAATTTCTGTCCGAATCATCGCACACGCCTCATCAATCAAATCGATTGCTTTATCTGGTAAAAAGCGCTCAGTAATATAACGATTTGATAATTCCGCTGCCGCTATAATGGCACGGTCATGAATGCGCACAGCATGATGTAGCTCAAAGCTCTCCTTCAAGCCACGTAAAATTGATACCGTATCTTGAATGGATGGCTCACGCACTAAAACCTGCTGAAAGCGACGCTCTAATGCAGGGTCTTTCTCAATATACATGCGATATTCATCTAATGTCGTTGCGCCGATACAATGTAGCTCACCGCGTGCTAGCATCGGTTTCAACATATTGCCCGCATCCATTGCGCCGTCCGTCTTGCCTGCTCCGACAATTGTATGAATTTCATCAATAAATAAAATGATGCGTCCTTCTGAATCTTTTACTTGCTTTAGCACAGCCTTTAAGCGTTCCTCAAATTGACCACGATAGCTTGCCCCTGCAATTAATGCACTCATATCAAGCTCGTAAAGCTGAGCCTCCTTTAATCCTTCAGGAACATCCTGACGCACAATGCGCTGCGCCAATCCTTCGACAATGGCCGTTTTTCCTACACCAGGCTCACCGATTAACACCGGATTGTTTTTTGTTTTGCGCGTTAAAATACGTATTACATTGCGAATTTCCTCATCTCGCCCGATAACAGGGTCCATTTTCCCCTTTTTCACTTCTTCAATTAAGTTACGTCCAAATTGCTCTAAAGGGGGACGATTATCTTCAGTTTGTTTAAATTGCATAAAATATCCCTCCAAACCAATTTTTTTAGGCAAACTCAAGTATCCACTTTTGTCATTGTTTTTTGGAAATCAAAACAATTTGACCTTTACTGACTAATTGAATTATAAAATATTGAAATTTAGTTTGCAAAAAAATGCTCCAAGAACTATTAATTTCGAGTAAATTAATGAAGAAGCTGTATTTTCCTTATACATATTATGTTATTATAACCTTAATCAATTTTGAAAAACGTTTATCTTAGCTTTTAGATTACGTAAGAAAGGAATGTATTTACATGTCTTTTCAAACAATACCTACAGGAATTTTCCAACTTTTTATAGAACATGGTTCGTTAATAAAAATAGATAAAGGTCACCAACTCTTCCAAGAAGGAGAAAAAGCCGAAAACATTTTTTTGATTAAAAAGGGCGTTATCCAACTTAGCAAAGAAACAGAACAGGGCAAAGAAATAACATTGCGTATTTGTGGTAATGATGTATTAATTGGTGAGAGCTCCCCGTTTTGCCAATTGAATTACCATATGGCAAATGCTAGAGCGCTAGAAACGGCTACGCTATTATCACTTTCACACCACACATTTGAATTATTATTAACAGAGCGTCCTAAATTAATGATGGAATATTTGCAGTGGGCACAAATTGAAATAATGAAACACCAAAGTCGCTTACGTGATTTAATGCTTCACGGAAAAAAAGGGGCACTCTATTCCACATTAATTCGATTAACAAATACGTATGGTCAAAAACAAGAGGATGGTTCAATTTTTATTAATTTTGCTTTAACAAATACAGAACTAGCTAATCTTTGCGCCACAAGCCGAGAACTGATTAACCGCATGCTTAATGATTTGAAAAAACATCAGATTATTTCCTTCCATAAAGGTCATATTACAGTACACGACTTGCCTTTTTTAAAAAATGAAATTAATTGCGAAAATTGTCCCTTAACAATTTGCCGAATCGATTAAAGCGTGGGGGGAGCTGTCCAAAAAGCCGTGCATAGCCGGCATTTTGGACATGAGCGATGATGTTTCGCAAAATGTTGATTCGTATCAACAGAGAACGCCTCTATTAAAAATGGGATGAACATTGGCTTTAGCAGTGTACTCCTTCAGTAAAAGGGAAGCGATGAAAACATTGATTTCAATGCAGTGTCAAAACAAAATGGACTTTTCGGACAACTCCTGGCGGGGTGGTGTTTTGGTAAATGTTTGCTCATTAAAATTGAGAGGACCCTCTTTGAAAATGAGAAAACACTGACTTTTTCCTAAAATAACCTTTAAAAAACGGGGCTGTCTTTTCAGACAGCCCCGACTTGCTTGTGTAACAAAAATTCAATTTCCACTTTCATCCAGAGGAAAATCCCCTAAAACATGTGTTTTCCTATTTCCAAAGAATAACTCGCCATTTTTTCAAGTAAATTCCTTGACAAAACACTATCGCTAGCGCTCCAAAAGTCGGCTACGTACGGCTTTTAGAGTACTCTTTTTTCCTTTAGCGAACGCCTAATGCCATCTTCGCATAGCGTGACATCATATCTTTTGACCACGCTGGTGTCCATACAATATTTACTTCTGTATCCTTTACTTCAGGTAGCTCACCTAAAGCTGTTTTTACTTGGTCTACAATAACAGGGCCAAGTGGGCAACCCATTGAAGTTAATGTCATCGTTACTGTTGCTAAACCTTCTTCATCTAAATCTACATCATATACTAAGCCTAAGTTAACAATATCAATTCCTAACTCGGGGTCAATTACGTTTTCTAAAGCGCCATACATACTATCTTTCATATCTTGGTCAATTGCCATTTTTAACACTCCTTTCTATGTTATATTTAATGATAGCAGAACTCCATGCTTATGCCAAATGCTGTGCTAGCCAGTCTGTTACAGCAAGCATACCTGCTCTTGATACAACATGCCCCGCTTTTTCATCAATCATGTATGCAGAACGCGAATTTTCCCCGTGCTTTTCAAAAAATGGATAACTCATCTCAAATGGGACAACCTTATCCTCTTTGCCATGCCAAAAAAACGTTGGCACTTGCTGTAAAATATTCGCCTTGTTTTCTAAATCATAGGCATCTAGTATTGCCATTGTCTCTGCGAGCTGCTGCTCGGAAAAAGGTATTTCAATACCTGCCTTTTCAAACTGAGCAAGCTGATGCTGCGCAAATTTTGGATAGCTCGTTGCTCCCATGCAAATCCCCGCTGTTTGTATCCAGTCATATTTGCTTAAGCATCCTACAGTCGTAATTCCTCCCATTGAGGTCCCTGCAATACCTATTGCCTTCGTCGTTAACAAGCCCTTATCTTGGAGCTTTTTATAGAGGATTTCTACTTCCCCTACCGTTCGCATAACAATTTCCCAAAATATTGGCTCTAGCTGCTCTTTCGTTGTATTAGGCTCGGCACGCTCACCATGTAAATGTGCATCTGGCAAAATTACACGTACACCTTTTTCTACTAACTGATAGGCGAAATGTAAGTTATGCTCCTTCCCACTGCCGAAACCATGAATAAAAATAACTGTCGGATTTTCAACAGTCATTTCCGACGTATGCACATGTAATAACGGTATGTGCTCCCATACTTCACGCTGTACAATCACTAATTCTCACTCCTACGAAATATCTCTATACTAAGAGTAACAAAAATTGAATGATATGACAAAACTTTGACGTATAATAGTAAAAGACAGTAAAATAGAGTGAAACTTCAATGAGTGAGGATTTCTTCACCCTTCTGATTGTTTGCTTTACCAATTAGCTTTACAGAAAATTAATTTAGAAATAGCCAATTAACTTTCGGTTCAAATTAAAAACTATCTGTGAATGCTTGAGAAAGGGGACTTAAACTAGTATGAAGCAACATTTAATCGTCTTAGACTTAGACGGCACATTATTAACGGACCAACAACAAATCTCCTCCTATACAAAGGATATTTTGACGAAAGCACAGCAGGAAGGTCATGCCGTCATGATTGCAACGGGTCGCCCTTATCGTGCAAGTGAAATTTATTATCGGGAGCTCGGCTTACAAACTCCGATTGTTAATTTTAATGGCGCATTAGTGCACCATCCTACAAATAGCGCTTGGCAGCAACTGCATTCACCGCTTGCGATGCGTGTCGTTCATGATGTTGTCGATTCAGTTGACCAATATAATTATGAAAATTTAATCGCTGAAATAATGGATGATGTCTACTTGCATAATGAGGATGAACAAATGATGCATATTTTAGGGATGGGCAATCCACGTGTCACAACAGGTAACTTAAAAACACATTTACTTGAAGACCCAACAAGTTTACTCATTCAAGCAACTGATGCACATGCAGCAGCAATCCGTCAGCATTTGGAAGATGTACATGCCGAATTAATCGAGCATCGCCGTTGGGGTGCGCCATTCAACATTATTGAAGTTGTACGCAAAGGCTTGAACAAGGCTGTTGGTATTTCACATATCGCCCATAATATGCAAATTCCACGGGAGCGCATTATCGCATTTGGTGATGAGGATAACGATTTAGAAATGATTGATTATGCTGGAATAGGCGTGGCAATGAGCAACGGCATAGAGCCACTAAAAAATATCGCAAATGAAATTACATTATCCAATAACGAAGATGGCATTGGGAAGTTTTTAGCAGAACGTTTAAAGCTTTAACGAGCTCTCCTCCTAGCTTAATTTACTACTTTGCTGTAAAGAAATTAAAAAACCCTCCCTTGTAAATGCAAGGGAGGGTTTTTTTCAGCTTCACACGAATTATTATTTAATTGGTGCGTCAGCTACTAATTCTACTAATTCTAAATCATCGATTGTTGAATTGCTATAGTCGATGCTCCAGTTTTTAACGCGTTTGTTAACTGGTGTAAGCTCTAAACGGTACATCATTGGTACCACTGGTGCTACTTCAGCCATTTCCTTTTCGAATGCTGCGAATTGCTCAGCACGGTAAGAAGCGTCAAATGATTTGTTAGAGTCGATGTTGCTTAAAATTGTTTGTAAGCTATCTGATGTGTAACGAGAGAAGTTGTATGCCGCTGTATGTGCATAAATACCAGATGGTGATGGGTTAGAACCTACGCCCCATGCAGCCATAAAGATATCAATGTTTGGATCATCAGCTTCTACTTTGTCATAGAATGAGTTGAACTCGATTGTACGACCATCTGTGTACACAACATTTAAACCAACGTCTTTCCAGTTTTGTAACCAGAATGCAGAAATTTGCTCAGCTACGTCATCACCTGACATTGTAGCAAATTTAATTTCAAGTGGATTACCGTCTTTATCTTCACGGATACCGTCGCCGTCAACATCTTTGAAGCCAGCGTCTTCTAATAATTGTTTTGCTTTTTCTGGATCATAGTTGTATCCTTCTAAGCTTGCATCATGGAATGATGAGAATACTGGAGGAACGATTGCGTTTGCACGCTCACGTAAACCTTCATAGAATACTTCTGTTACTTCTTCAACGTTTAATGCATAAGCCATAGCTTGACGTAAGTTTACATCGCCCATTTTAGTGTTTTCTAAATCAGTTGCTACAGCTTTTGTTTCTGTATCCCATTTACCTACTTTGAAACCTAGGTAAGAGTAGTAAAGCTCAGGACGAGCTAAAACATCAATATTTGTTAAATCTTTAATTTCAGCATATTTTGCTGAACCGAATGATAATGCTAAATCATATTCACCAGATTCTAATGCTTTCGCGATAGAAGATGATGGTACTACTTTCACGATTACTTCGTCTAATTTCGGACGACCCTTCCAGTAGTTTTCGTTTGCTTTATATTGTACAGACTCACCAGGAACAACACGGTCAATTACGAAAGCACCAAGTGTAACTGGGTTTTTACGAACTGCATCATGTTCAACTAAGTCAGCAACAGGAACATCACCAAGAATATGGCTTGGCTCAGCATAAGTTAAGATACCATCTCCACCTGAGAATAAACCTGGAGATACTTCAAGAAGTTGTAATTCTAAAGTTGTTTCATCAATTTTGTTAAGACCAGAAATTGTTTCTGCTGTACCATCATGGTATGCTTCAGCACCTACGATGTTACGGAAGAATGAGTTATAACGTACACCTGTGTAATCTTTATGACCAATAATGTTATATGGTAACATTAAGTCTTCAATTTTTAATGGCTCACCATCAGACCATTTTACACCTTCACGAATTTTAATCGTTACGATGTTTGGTTCACCTTCTTCTAAAGTAAAGCTTGCAATACCTTCGTCAGTCAGTAAGAAGTCACCGTCTGCGCTGAAAATCGTGTTAGATGCAAAAGCCATTAAATCTGAATCATATGCATCTTCATATAGTGCGTATGAGAAAATACCTTGGAAAGGCTCATCTTTCTGCATAGCTACCATTAATGTACCGCCGTCAATAGCAGTTCCTTCGTTTTCAACAGATAACGCGAAGCCATCTTCTTGCTCATTATTAGCTTCTTCATTAGTCGTTGTGCCACCGTCAGTTTTACCTGTATCAGTGCCCTTGCCTGCGTCTTCATTTTTATCTCCGCCACATGCAGCTAATACTAACATTAGTGCAAATAACATTGCTAGAAGAGCCCAACGTTGTTTCTTCATTTTTTTTCCTCCCTTTTTTGCCTCAGCTAGAAATTGTACCTATAAACACTAGCCATATTTATCAAAACACATTTATCAAGTGATGATAAATGTGATGGTACCAATTTTTTTGTACCTAAAGCGTTAGCGCCGTTTACAGAAGCTTAACACTTATTCTAGTAAATCTTTTCAAAAAAATCAATTTTCAGTTTTTTCTGAATATAATATTTTAATAGTTTCCGAAAGAAATATCCATAACTGGTTACTTCTTTCATATCTTAACTATTTTATATGCAAAAAGTCTAGCATATTTTCATAAATTGTGAGGGAAATTTAGAAAATATTTTCTAAATCCCTACACAATCTTCTCCCTAAGAAATTACCCTAAACGTTGCTTAGCATCTGCTGCACGGCGTAACGCTTGCCCAACATAGTTGATTGAAAGCATTAAAATTAAAATAAATAATGCTGCTGGTAGCCAAACCCACCAATATGTTGACATAACTAACGGGTTATTTGCATATGCTACAAGTGTCCCTAATGAAGGCGTTGACGGCGGTAAACCGAAGCCTAAATAAGTTAAACCTGTTTCAATCCCGATATTCCCTGCAAAGTTTAATGTTGCTTCAACAATTAAAATCGAACTAATATTTGGCATTACTTCCTTGAAAATAATAACAAAGTCGTTTGTTCCAAGTGTTTTTGAAGCATTTACATAGTCACGACGGCTTTCTGATAATGATTTTGAACGCACGAGACGTGCAATACTCGTCCAGCCGAATAAACTAATAATTAAAATAAAAGTTAATACAGTATATTTCGGTACAATTGTAATAAATACAATAATAATCATTAATGATGGTAATGTAATAAAGAAGTCAATAATACGCATGAACATATTATCAATCCATCCACCGAAATAACCACAAGCTAAACCAATGAAAATACCAGCTGTACCTGTAATCAACGTAATTGCAATCGCAATTAACAGCGAGTTTTTCGCACCAATAATAAGCTGTCCGAAAATATCACTACCACCAACATCAGCACCAAGCCAGTGCTCAGCGCTTGGAGGTGCATATTTACCACGTAATGAAATTTTCATTACCTCTGCTGGGTCGAAAAATAATGATGCAATGAATACACCAGAAATTGTTACAATCATAATAACTAAAGATATCATTGCAATTCTATCTTTTATAAATTCACGCCATACTACCTGCATACCAGTTGGCGGAGCGCTTATTACTTCTTGCTCTTTTTTGTTGTCTTTCTCTTTAACCACTTTTTTTCACCTCTCCTTAACTTATTATTTTGTCTATTCAATCCTAATTCGTGGGTCAACAATACTCATAATAATATCGGATAATAGACTACCTAATAACGCTAAGAAGCCGTATAGCATAACGAGTGCTGTAATAACACTATAGTCACGAGATGAAATAGATGAAATAAATAGTTGTCCCATACCTGGATATGCGAAAATTGTTTCAATGAAAATAGATCCACCTAATAAGCCCGTAATTGTAAAACCGATAAACGCAGCTACTGGTAATAGCGAGTTACGGAAAATATGTCTTGAGTAAACCTTGCGTGCTGGTACCCCTTTTGCACGCGCTGTACGTACATAGTCCATGCTCTTTGCATCTACTACTTCTGTACGTAAATATTGAATAATCCCTACTGTACCTAATACCGCTTGCGTAAATGCAGGTAAAATCATATGGTAAACTTTACTCATATAAAAGCCGAGAGTACCTGGTGCTTCCCGAACGTCAACAGAACCGCCTGCTGGGAACCACTGCAATTTATAACCGAAGAAGTATAGCATAATTAATGCTAGTACGAATGTCGGTATCGCAAAGCTTATAAAACTATATAAAACTACCCCTCTATCAAACAAGCTATTTTGGAAACGCCCTGCCAATACCCCTAATGGCACTGCGATTGCATAAAGCATAATAGCTGTTAATAACGATAACCAGAATGTGTTCATTGCACGTTCACCGATTAGCGTCGATACTTTCACCTTGTACGTGTAACTGTTCCCAAATTCCCCTTTAAAAGCATTGCCCATCCAACGTGCATATTGCTGATACCATGGATCGTTCAAACCATTTATTTCACGCAATTCTTCAATACGCGCGGGATCTGTTTCTGGCGTAATTTTACCTGTGAATGGGTCACCAGGCATGTTTTTCGCCATAATGAAAATTAATAAACTTAGCACAAATAATTGTGGAATCATAATTAAAAAACGTCTAACAACCGTTTTCCACATATTAATTGCCTCCCTTCAGTGCTGAAGAAGTTGCAGCTACAAAATGCGTGTCTGAAATTGGTGATAAATCGTATACTCGACCGTTCTCATCAAAATACTGCTTATGCTCTAATTGATAATTACGTTCCACTTCTATACGCTCAAGTTTACGTTCTTCACGTCCATTCGGTGTAACATCTGGAATCGCAGATAGTAGACGCTTCGTATAAATATGCTGTGGATTATCGTAAATATCCTTTTTCGAGCCCGTCTCTACGAAACGACCTTTATACATAATAGAAATATAGTCACACATATGTTTTACTACACCTAAATCATGTGAAATGAATAAATAACTTAAGCCATATTCATCCTGAATATCCTTCATGAAGTTTAACACCTGTGCTTGTACAGATAAATCCAGTGCCGAAACTGGCTCATCCGCAATAATTAATTTTGGATTTGTTGCAATAGCACGCGCAATACCAAGGCGTTGCTTTTGACCACCAGAGAATTCATGTGGATATTTTAATTTCGCATCTTCTGGCATACCAACAATCGCCAAAAGCTCATTAATTCTACGACTTTCTTCCTGTGGCGTTAGCTTCAAAAAGTTGCGAATTGGCTCTGCTAAAATATCTTGTACGCGCTTTCTCGGATTTAAGCTTGAATGAGAATCTTGGAAAATCATTTGAATATCACGATTATAAGCAGAGGTACGGTCACGACGCTTATTCGTTACATTCTCACCCTCATAAATAATAGAGCCTGCTGAAATTTTCTCTAGGCCGATAATTGATTTACCAGTTGTAGATTTACCACAACCAGATTCCCCAACAAGACCGTATGCTTTCCCTTTTTCAAACTCCATTGAAATACCATCAACGGCATATACATTATCAATTATTGTATTAAAAAATCCACCGCGAATTGGGTAATGGACTTTTAAATCGTTAATTTGCATAAAGCTCATTATGCACGTCCTCCTTCTTCGCCTTTAAAGTAGAATTCCTTGTAGCATGTACATCTTACAAAATGATTTGGTGCTACTTCATGCAACACAGGATCTTTCTCATGTGCGCTTTCTGGAATCCAAGAAATACGCGGTGAGAAACGGCATCCTTGACGTGGTAATTTCAATAAAGAAGGTACAATTCCTTCGATAACATTTAACTTTTGCCCATCTGAGTTCATCTGTGGAATTGAGTTAAATAATGAACGTGTATATGGGTGTTTCGGATTATTAAACAATTCTTCTACTGGTGCCTCTTCAATAATTTGACCCGCATACATAACAGCTACGCGATCAGCTACTTCAGCTACAACACCTAAATCGTGTGTAATTAAAATAATTCCTGAGCCCGTTTCTGCTTGTAAGTCTTTTAGTAAATCTAAAATTTGGGCTTGAATTGTTACATCAAGCGCCGTTGTCGGCTCATCCGCAATAATAATTTGCGGCTTACAAGAAATCGCAATCGCAATAATAACACGCTGACGCATACCACCAGATAATTGGTGAGGGAATTGCCTTGCAACACGCTGTGGATTTGGAATTCCAACTTGCGTTAATAGTTCGAAAACTCGAGACACACGCTGTTCTTTTGTTAATTTAGTATGATAAATTAAACTTTCCTCAATTTGCTCTCCAATGCGCATTAATGGATTTAATGCAGAAAGAGGATCTTGGAAAATCATTCCTATATCCATACCACGAACATCGTTGAACTCATCCTCGCTTAATTTTGCAAGATTTTTATTTTTATATAAAATCTCACCCTGCACTCGCGTTTTATTATGATCGTGAAGTCCAATAATCGATGTGGCTAGTGTACTTTTACCACAGCCCGATTCGCCAACAATCGCCAGGATTTCGTTTTTTCTTAATGTCAAAGACACGCCATCAACTGCGTCAAAATACGTATCCTTAATTCGAAAACCTGTATGTAAATCTTTAATTACTAAAAGCTCTTCTGACGTTTTCAAATTCTTTCTCCTTTCAAGCAACCAGTTAAGAATATTACGACAATTTACTATTCAGCAAAAATCAATCATTCAAAACTGTTTCCCAATTCTTGATGGCATAATGAAAAAGCTGACTATACCGCTTCACATTATACTCTTTGTAATTCTTTAAAGTCAATATCTCCATGTTTAGCTATTCTGACATAACATGATTCTAAAATTAAATAATATTTTTGACAAGCTTTTTTTTATTTTTCTCTTACTTCAGCACTTTAAAGTGCTAGTTAATGCATTATATTCTACATAATACGCTAATTTTGTACATTTTTTTACAAAGAATAAATTATACAAAAATAATTATTATAAGTTTTTTCATATATAAGAATATTCAAACATTAGTTTTCTAAAATGGCAATATCTGCGTTAAACTGAATTTAGATTCACTATTAGAGTTAGAAATTATCATCATATATAACACTTGTAGCATAATTAAATAGTTATGAAAAAATAATAATTTACTTACCACTAAGCTACCGTATTTTAATTCACTTTCCCTACTATTTCTTCATATTTATAAAGAATACTCCTATATAATATGTTATATTTCACCTATCAAACCAATATTTCCGCACTTATTCATAGAAAAAGTTTTTTTAAATTTTTTTCTATGAATAAAAAAACAACCCTATCAATTCCCATAAAAGGAATGATAAGGTATTTTTTATTTTGCATTACTGTCCTGTAGCTTACGATTTTTTCGACCACGTTTTACGAACACAATCACAAAAACTATAAATAATAAATAGACAATACTTAGCGCTGCTAAATAAGGGATATTCCAGCCTCGCTTATCTATAATTTGAAACACATCTGAAACTTCTCTGTCTAATACAACAATATATTCCCCATTTTTATTTTGCTTAACAATTTCACTACTTAAAACAGCGCGTAATTCCTTGTCTTCACCAATTTCCTGTGCTGTTAAAACTACGTGCTTCGTTTTACTCGTGTTATTCGATATTACTAGCCATTGTTCTTCTTCAGACGTACGAGTATAAGCAATCAATCCGTTATCGTTTTCAACTAAATTAAAATCACCGTGACGCATAGTAGTTGATTTCTTCCGTATGCTTTGTAAGTCTCCGATAAAATCGACAAGCTCCTCATCTGTTTTAAAATTATAAACTTGATGTGCTTGTTCACCTGCCTCACCATTCATAGCAATTTCCGTACCATATTGCATAACAAACACGCCAGGTAAGAACATGATTGGTAACAACGCTGTTTTCAAACGTGTTGGCGGGAACATTTTTTGCTCTGTTGCATCGAATACAAAGCGATCTGTTTGTAATGAATCTATCATTAACTGTGGTGCTATTTGCTCACCCGCCAAGTATGGCTCAACATATTTTAAGAAATCCGTTGTTGATAAATCCACATTTTTAAACATCTCGCGGTATAAATCGGTTGCATCTGAAGCAAATTTTGCATCGAAGTTAGCATCGCTGACTTCATTTGAAATAACATACATCGCACTATTTTGTGCCTTCAATGCTTCAATCAAGCTATTTAAAAACGTTGTATTGGCATCACCAATATTTGTTAAGCGAATACCACCAAAATTATAGCTTTGGGCAAATTGCAGTAGCGCTTCTTGCAAAGCAGCTTGAACCTCCACATTTGCTAAATCCCAATGTACAATGCCATCTTGCTGTGACTTAATCCAGTCTTTTTTAGCTGAATCTTTCACCCATTCATGCTCTGCACTTACATTAGATAGGGAGAAATCAACCATTATGGAAATTTCCTCTTTATTATAGGCAGCAATTACATCCTTTAGCTCCTGCTCAGTGCCAAAATGTGGCTCAATTTTTTCATAGCTTGTAGGTGTCCAACCATCATATGTTTCAGTTGTAAACACTGTTCCAATGGAAGCAATTGTAAAACCCATTTTTTTTATTGTGGAGAGCTTTTCAATTAAGCCAGCAAAATCACCGCCAGCAAATTGTGTTGCATTCTGCCTATCTACATTAATATCGTTTTCCGCTGTTTTATTAAAATAGCGGTCGATTAGTACGTCATATATACTTTCATCTGCAATCGTTCGTGCTTCCTCCGCATAGCTAACAGCTGAAAATGGAGAAATTAATAAGATTGTCACCATCATTGCAGAAACCCATTTCATCATCTTCATTCGAATGTCTCTCCTAATTTAACAATAGTCCATCGTCATTTTATCAAACTTCCGGGCACTTTTACTATTACAATACTGTAAATTAAAATGAAATACGTCAAATACGTGAACAACACAAAGCAAAAGGTGTCTAAAAAGTGGCTTGCTAGCCTACTTTTCAGACACCTTTATCTTTTTTAGAAATTCACACCAATTCCAACTGATAATCCTAGATAAAGCGTTACTAATAACACGATTGCGAATAGTACCCAGAACATTGTTGTTGGCTTGTCTTTTTTCTTGCGTACTAAAATCATTTCCATGAATCCAATAACAAGTATACCGAATAAAGCTTTGATGTCATAGTACATGCTGCTTTCTGTAATGACACCACGCCATTCCATAAGCAATGCTGCACCTGTAATGACAATTAAAATGTACATAACACGCAATGCCATATGCACACCTTTGTTTGGTTTACTTGCTAATGCGCCAATGAAAAATAGTACAAGTGCAAGTACCCATGTTGTAATATGGAGATGCGTTGTGCTAGTTAAAAAATCCATCATATCCCACCTCATTTTTTCTCTTCAAGACATATCCTATCATGTGAGGTAGGTTGTTTCAATGAAATGGTGTTGAGGCTGTCCAAAAAGCCGTGCATAGCCGGCATTTTGGACAGTGGCGATGATGTTTGACAAAATATTAACTCAACTAAATAGAGAAGGCATCTTTTAAAACACGATAAACATTCGCTTTAGCAATGTTTATCTTCAATAAAAGTGAAGCATTGAGGTTTCACTTTATGCAAAACGGTTTGCTAACGTGCCAATTCCTTCGATTGAAATTTTCACCTCATCGCCAGCTTTTAAAAATACTGGTGGGTTCATTCCTTTTCCAACTCCCGCTGGCGTGCCTGTTAAAATAATATCACCTGGCTCTAATGTAACGTACTTTGATAAGATTGCAATTAAGTCTGCTACTTTAAACATCATATCTTTTGTAGAGCCATTTTGACGTAGCTCGCCATTTACTTTCGTTACAATTGTCAACACTTGTGGATCTGGAATCTCATCCTTTGATACTAGGTAAGGGCCTAACGGGCAAGTTCCTTCTAGACTTTTTCCTAGGAAGAACTGTTTGTGCTTTTGTTGTAAGTCACGAGCTGTCAAATCGTTAGCTATTGTGTAGCCAAACACATAATCATAGGCCATTCCTTTAGGAATATCTTTTCCGCGCTTTCCAATGACAACAGCAAGCTCACCTTCATAATCTAGCATTGACGTTTTTTCCGCATGAATTGGTAGTGTTGCTTCATCCGCAGCGATGGCTGTTGGTGATTTTGTGAACACAATAATATCCTCTGGCACTGCGTCTGCTCCCATTTCCTTTGCATGGTCCTCATAATTTTTCCCTACGCACAAAATATTTTTCGGCGTGCGTGGAATTGGGGCTAACCATTCGATTTCACTAAATGTATGTTTAAATTGCTCCGCGTTTTCACTTTTTTGTACGGCATCGACTAACTTTCTCATTTTTTCTACAAAATCAAAACCTAATGCAATGCCATCAATAATTGTTGACGGAAAAGAAGGAAAAACTTGTAGTGCTTCTTGAATTGCTAATACATCCCAAACTGCTTCTTCTTTTTTTACTTTCGGTCCAAATTTTACTTGTCCATTTAATTTAAAAGATAATAATTTCATAATCGCATCTGCACTCCTTCTTTTTATCCCGCATAAACAGACTTTTATTAAAAAGTAAGCATAGTCCCTTTTCAATAATTCTGTAAATGTCTGATTGATGAAAGCTAGCCAACAGTAGAAAAAGAGTATCCACCGATGGAAGTTTCATTTTATACATCATACATTATTATACGACAAAAAGCCTTATTTTTCTGATAATTTTTTATTATAAGTTAATTTTTTCATAGCTGCCTCAATTGGACCTTGTGAAAACTTTGATAGCCATAACTCTGCAAGTATAAGCTGCACGATAAAAATACCTAATGCCATATATACGCCCATTTGCACAGTCATTTTCCCGTATAATCCGAATCCAAAACTATAGAAAATAAATGTTGCCACGACGGATTGCATGATATACATCGTCATCGACATACGACCTAGTTTCGCTAGCGGTGATAGCAGTTTTATTGCAAATGGCAATAAACAAATAACGATGATAGCAGCCATATAGCCAACTGCTAAAATCGGCCCCCCAATGAATACTTTTAAATAATCTAATAAGTACGTGCGATTATACATATATGGCGCACTTTTAATAAATAAACCTAGACCGATACCAACTACAGCGAAAATTAGCCACATTATTTTCAGCTCTTTTGCTCGTTCAATTAAACGCCATTTAGCTGCTGCTACGCCGACTAACATATACGGCAAAATAGTAAACAATGAGATTATCCACATATCTATTCGCATTTGTATAGATAAATCTGCTATACGCTGTGTTAATGCGTCCATCCATGTTCCTGTACCGTAGGCTGTAATGGCGTTTTGAATCATAACAATATTAACGGATATTTGCTCGACTTCCATATTTAAAACGCCGGCAAGCTGATAAATAAATAAAATAAAAGCGTGCATCATCGCGTTGAGTACTAGCGCTATCGTAATTAACCATGGGCTTTTCAAACGCATGAATACGATTAAAAAGAAGCCGCAAAATGCATACATAACTAAAATATCTCCCCACCAAATGAGAAAAGCATGGATGAGACCGATTGTTAATATAATAAGTAGGCGCTTTGGTGCAAATTTGTAAAAATTAATGCCTGTTTTTTGCGATTTCATATACTGCATCGCTAAACCATAGCCAAATAGGATTGAGAATAACGGGTAAAAGCTACTTTGCACATAAATATCCAAAGTTTGCTGCCATATAATATCTTTTGCCTCAGTAAACCAATAAGCTAAATCTATATGCGGCTGCGGCAAGTAAAATCCATACATATTGACTAATAAAATGCCAAGTAAGCTTACACCACGTAAAACATCAATTGTATGTACACGTTCTTGCATTAGTGTAGGTTGAAATTTCACAATCACGACTCCCTTCCAAGGCGTCCAAAAAGCGTGCTATAGCACTGCTTTTTGGTCGTTTATGTTTTAGCCTGTATCAATTACGTCTCGGTGTAATTGCGTCCATATTTTTCCGATTTTTTTGTGGAAGTTAACCTTAAACCGTCACGTCCTGTGACAACGGTTAACTGACCTGTATCATGCAGACCTCCCTAACAGTTTACAACACAATCGCCTCGCCAATATCGTAAAGATATAGTATTTTTTCTTTTACCTTTACTTTATTAACCATTTCAATTGCCTCGCTATAAATTTGCAGTTGTATTTGATAACGTTTTGCCATTTCCTCTGTTAAAGCTGGCTCAACGTTAAATGGAGGACGAATTTTATCTGTTTTATAGTCTAATAATATCCATTGTCCATCTTCCTCAAACAAGCAGTCAATAACCCCTTGAACAATTTGGCTATCACCTTCATGATCCGTTCTACTTATTGTAAAAGGTACTTCTCTCAAAAGTTTCTTCGCATTCTTAAAACGTGTTCCGACTGGGGAGTTAAAAAACGCCAATACTTTTTCCATATTGATAAGAGCAGCCTCGTCCTTTGTTAATAGTTCTCGCTCCACTAAACTAGCGACAAACTCATTTGCCGCATCAAGTGATACAAAGCCCTGCTGTGGCACATGTTGCATAATCGAGTGAACAACTGTCCCCATTTCTGCGGCACTTAGTGCTTTCGCCTGTATAAAACTTGGACGTTTTGCAATGGATGCTTGTTGCATCGCTTGTGGATTATAAACGATATCTTCCTCCTGCTGCAATGCCTCGAAGCGTTTAATTTCGGATACAGACGTTTTCGATTTTTTAACTGTCGCTTGTCTATGCGGATATGTTGCAGTAAAGCGTTCTGTCAGTACTTCAACAAGCTGCTCGTCCACCTCGTCATCGACTAGCATTTGCACGAAAGATTCCTGCTCCTCTGTCCCTTTCAATAGCGTTGCTGATAAAACTTTGACTGACCATAGTGAAGCTTTTTGCCCTGTGACCTCACTTCCTCCAAATACCTCGTCCTGTACCGTTCTTGTTAAAAAATCGGGGTGGCTAACGAGCGCAGGAGCGACCCAATCTAAAAATGAATTGGCACTAGCTCGCAAATAATTTGGTAACAATGTTTTCGGTGCTAGGTTTTGTAACGCTTCCCATTTGTCTAGCTTTCTTTGCCAGTTTTTCACTGTACCTAGCAAAATTAAATGCTCTTTTGCACGTGTCATTGCTACATAAAGTATACGCATTTCCTCTGCTTTAAGTTTTGCTATTTTCTTCTCTTTCATAGCTAAATACGGCAAGGATGTAAACATCGTGCGTTCTTCTGTATTAATCGCCTTTACAGCAAGACCGAAATCTTGATCAAATAAATAGGAGCCTTTAAAATCCTGCTGATTGAAGGGTTTCGCCATACCAGCAACAAAAACAACAGGGAACTCTAATCCCTTTGAAGAGTGAATCGTCATTAAACGCACGACATCATCACCTTCTCCAATCGATTTGGCAATACCCAAATCATCCCCTCGCGATTTCATTCGATCTACAAAACGTAAAAACCGAAACAGACCGCGAAATGAAGTTTTTTCATATGCAAGCGCGCGGTCATGCAATGCTCTTAAATTTGCTTGGCGTTGTTTGCCATTTGCCATTGTGCCAACAAGCTCATAATAATTTGTATCTAAATAAATAGTCCAAACTAAATCCGCAAGCGAGCCTCGCCGTGCTAGCTGACGCCATTTTTCTAATAATATTAAAAAATGTGCTAGCTTCTCTGCAAGTTTTGCATTGGATGGCTGCTCCATAAAAGCTGTCAAGGCTTCAAAAAACGGTACATTGCGCTTAGCTAAACGCACTTCGGCTAGTTCATTTTCAGTTAAACCGAAAAATGGCGCGCGCAATGTTGAAGCGAGTGGAATATCCTGATACGGATTATCAACAATTTTTAAAATATTTAATATAATCATTACTTCTAATGCCTCAAAATAACCTTTGGAGGATTCTGAATAGAGCGGAATACCTGCCAACTTGAATTCCTCAGCAAAATCAGCAGACCACGTCATAGAGCGCATTAAAATAACAATATCGCTGTAGCGAATAGGTCTTGTAGTACCATCCTTCGGGTTAAAAATAGGCAGCTCTTTCTCAATCATATATTGAATTTTTTTAATCATATAGCGAGCTTCTTGCTGCGAGATTTTGAGCTCCTCTAGCTCTTCATCAAGCTCTATCTCCTCCTCTTGCTCTGTATATTGGTCAAGTACAACAAATTCGACAGGAATATTTGCCTCGCTATAGTGCGCACGGAATTTTAACGCTGCTTGCTCATCATAGTCAATCTCCCCAACTGTTTCATCCATCACTCGCTCAAATATATAGTTCGTTGCCTCTAGCACCTCTTGGCGGCTACGAAAGTTCGCATTTAGATCAATTTTCAATCCTGTATTTTGCGGATTTTCAGCAAATTCTTTATATTTGCGTAAAAATAAGCGTGGTTCAGCTAATCGAAACTGATAAATGGATTGTTTAACATCGCCGACCATAAATAAATTCCCATTCGCTTCATCATTACTTTTCACAAGCTGTAAAATCGTTTCTTGTAATAAATTTACATCTTGATATTCATCTACAAGCACTTCTTTAAAACGCTGCTGAAAATCCTTTGCTACTGCTGACGGCTGCATGCCCTCCTCTGTTTGCTCAGTCAATATTTCCAAGGCATAATGCTCCAAATCGGAAAAATCCACTAATGCGCGTTCCTGCTTAGCTACTTTAAACGCTTCACTAAAAACTTTCACAAGCTTTACAAGCGTCTCGATAACTGGCTTCATCTGTCTTATTTCACTTAATAAATGATGTGGTTGGCGCACAAAAAATGTTTCTTTAAGGGCTTTGACAATGTCCTTCGCCTCGTCCCGATGATTTTTAGCAATATCCTTAATTTCTGGATCTGCCTCATCCGATTTCTTGATAGACGGAAGCCTACTCCATTGTGCTTTTTGCATATGCTCATGCACATCTTGCCATGTGCTATTATTTAGCTTGTCAATTGCTACTTGTACGAAGGCTAACTCCTCCGCTGCTAAGGCGCTATATGCACCTAATCCAAAATTACCATCGGCATAGCGCTGCATTGCTAATAAATTATTTTCAGCAGCATGTAAAGAATGTAAAATTGATGTTTTTAACTGTGGAACAAATGCTAAATCATCAATGGCAGCATCCTCTGCAATATCATATTCCCGCGCTAATGTGTCGAGCCATTTATATGGCTCAGGTTGTACACGTGACATATTGTAAAGCTGCTCCAATAGCACTTCTATTTCTTGATCATGACGATCTGAAGAAAAGCTATCAACAAGCTCGTACACCTCCGCCTGCGCTAAATTCCCGTCATCACTATACGCCTGCTCCAATATAGTAGAAAGCACATCATCCTGTAATAAAGCTACCTCATCTTGGCTTGCTATGCGGAACCCAGGATCAAGGTCAATCATATACGCATATTGACGACAAATTGCTAAACAAAAAGAATGTAATGTTGAAATTTGCGCTTTATTTACTAAGCTCAATTGACGTCTTAAAAATCGGTTATGTGGGTCCTTCGTGATTTCTTTCTCCAATGCGGCAGCTAAGCGACTACGCATCTCAGCAGCCGATGCGTTGGTAAAGGTTACGACTAGTAGCTCATCTACATCAAGTGGCTCCTCTTTAGCGATAATTTTTTGGATAAGGCGCTCAATTAAAACAGCCGTTTTTCCCGAGCCGGCTGCTGCCGATACGAGCGTATCCTGACCAGTTGCCCAAATTGCCTTCCATTGCTCATCTGTCCACTGCGCATCAGTCGGTTTCTTCGGTATCATTAATGTCACTATAGCCACACTCCTTTTTTACACGTGCAATCAATTCATCAGTTTTTTTCACCGTGAAATGATTATATTGTTGCTGTCCATCTGATGGATCGAATTGGCATATTGCCTTGAACTGACAATAATCACAGGCTGTCCGATTTTTTAATTTATATGGATAAATTTCAGTAGCACCTGTAAATATTTTATTGCCCGCCTCCTTATGCTTTTCAATCACGAAATTCTGCAAAATCGGCATCGTCTGCACATCAACAGTTTTTGAATATGCTCCAATTGCACCTTTTGATGTCATACTCACAGGAATAACTGGTGACTTTTTCTGTTCTAATAAATTTTCATCCATCGCCTCTAACACGGGAATTTCATTTATTAAAAGCCCTTGCATTCGGTATTTTTCAAGGCGCTGTAGCTCACGCATCTGCTCATCCACATATTCCTCCAAGCGCACGAGAGGGTCATGAACATGCACATATAATACTCCAGCAGGCGTCACAGTCACTTCCTGATTTTCAGGCAATGCCAATAACTCTTTCGCATTTTTCACAGCGACATCTAAATACGTTAGCAACTGCAACGAAATCCCATGATAGACCTCATTTAAGTCTAAATCGCGACTTGACGATTTATAATCGACTATACGTAAATGCAATTGACCATTTTCCTCATAGGCATCAATGCGGTCAATTTGCCCACGCAAATACATTTTGCGCTTATTTTCAAGTGGTATTTCTAACGGAGGAAGTGGAGTTATTCCTTTTTTTGTCGTTTTATCATCCGCTTTACCAAATGGTTTTTCATGAACAATCGGTTTAAATTTTGCAACTTTCGCATGCTCTGTTAAAGCAAATAACGTTCGTGCAACAACTCGAATGAGCTTCTCCTTAATGTATAAATAACGTGAATTGCTCTCTAAAATACGATAAGAAAATATATGAACAAGTGGCTCCACTGCCTCTCTTGCCTTTTGCAAGCATTCTCTATAGTTTGCTGGTGGCACCTCGTTCCCCGTTAAAATGCTGCGTAGCGCTTCATGAAATAAATCACCCATTGCAAAAGTTTCCAAGCGATATTCAGCACGTTCCTCTAATCGCAACCCATAAGTAGCAAAATGCGCGTATGGACAGCGATAAAACTTCTCGATTCGGGAAACACTTGCCTGCAATTCCTCACCATAAAGCCTATCGGTAATAGTAGGCTGTAAGGGCTCAGCTTTATTCATTGTATATAAAGGCTTCGTTACAAATTGCAACATTCGCTCCCATTTTGGGTAACCAAGGTAATATGCGTGTAGTGCACGCCACTCTGCAGATAGTGCTTTTGTCTGCTCAGCCTCTTTTAACTGTGTCGCTAAAAAAGCAAGCGATGCCCTCGGATGGCGTAAATAAGATAAAAGATGACGCTTATCAAACTCCTCAATCGGGTCTATGAATACACGTCTATGCGATAATGTACGCTTGTCCTTAACGGTAAATAATTTATGCAAACGATTAATATAGAGCGACGGTAGCAGGCTTTTTCCTTCTTCATCCGCACTAGCAAATGTAATGTACAGTCTGTCAGTTGGAGAAGTAAGCGCACGATAAATTAAAAATGCCTCCTGCAATAGCTTACTTTTTGCATTTGGTGCTAATTCATAATCAAGGCGCTCAAAATAAGCACGATCGGCATCTGTTAATAGCCCCTCTTGATCGATGCGCATCGGATAAACACCATCATTCACACCGATAATAAACACAGCTTTCATATTATCAAAGCGTGAATATTCTAATGTGGCAACAGTCACCTCATCAATTGCCGGCGGGATATTGGAAAATTGCAATGAATCATAGCCTTCATCAAGTATTTGTGCCGCCTCTTGCAATGTTATTTGCTGCTCACCAAACATTAAAACAAACTGGTCAAGTATATTCACCCAACCATTCCATACTTGGTCATGCTCACTTGCAAAATCAAGTGCAGCCGTTTCAAGCTCTTGTTCTTTCATTATTTGTAACTTTTCATAGAGCTGTAAATGTTCAGCATAGTCATACAAAGCCTGTCCTATTTCTAAGCCTGTTTGCGCTTCCTTCAGAGCTTGTTCTAACATAAACAACGGCTCACGTACAATGTCACGCGCCTGCTGTAACAATTGCTGCATTTCAAGCTCTTTATCGGTTTGTATTGCCCCTATTTTATCTAACACACGGAATCTGCGATATTGCCAAATCTCTTCGTCATGCCAACGCTTACCGATAATCCCCTTCGCTATAACAAAATTTTCAAGCCTATCTAGCTGCTCCCGATTGTATTTTTTTTCCGCATGTAATGGGAAAAATAAATCTGTTTTCACTGCTCGAAAAACAGGCTCATATTGCCAATTTGAAATTACTGCCTCTAAGGAAGAACGCATAAATTCAACAAATGGATGATGCAGCATTGGTCGCTTTTCATTCGTAAAGAACGGAATTTCATGCTGCTTGAAAATTGTCGCAATAAGTGGATCATAGACATCCGCTTGACGATACATAATACCAATATCTTTATAACGCATTTGCCCCTCTGTGACGAGAGCAATTATTTCCCGCGCAATACTTTGAACTTCCGCACGTCGATTTGTACCTTCAATAATATGCACTGCTCCTGATGCCGATTGTACTGCGGGTACCGCTGCATGAAAATTCGTCTCAATATGTAATAAATCGGCTTGTGCTGTACGATAATTCACTGCTAAATGCACGCGGTTTTCCACTTCAATATGATGCTGTGTTGCAAAATCTATTAATTTATCATAGGTGAAAGCCGCACGATGAAATAATGCTTGTGGATCTGCTGCATCTTGCACATCCTCAAAAGGCAAAACAATCGTTACGCGTTTTGCTAGCTGCAATAATTGCTCAACAATCGCAAACTCCCTTATTGTAAATGCCGTAAAGCCATCTATAAATATTTCTGCCTGCTGTATTTTTTCGGAATTTTTCAATTGCTCAACTAAAATTGGATAAAAGCCTTCTCCGTCTACATAGCTCTCTCCAATGCTTTCCTCTAGCTGCTGCAAAATAATTTGGAAGTCCTTCATTTTTGCAATTAATGTATGAGCTGCTCCATATACCTCAAGCTCGTTTATTAAATTAACAATGGAATTGCTCGTCACATCATATTGACTGAACTCACGTAATAACTGCTCAATATCCTGCGTGAATCCTCGCTTACTAGCAGCCTGCGTAAAAATCGAAAACTGCTCCTTATTATCCTGTAAAATACGACGTATTAACATTCGATAGCCAAAGCTATCAATTTTATCGCGAGCAACGCCTCCAGTTTCCTGCAAAATAAACCAAGCTAAGCGTTTAAATGTTAATACTTGCGCTCGTATCATTCCATTAATATCATAACGATTCGTCAAATCATACTCTGTTTTAAATGACATTTGATCAGGAACAATGACAAATAACGGCGCACCGAAAGGATTATCCTTTAAATGCTGCACAATTTCTTGATGAAGCAATGTCGTTTTTCCCGTTCCAGCTCGACCTGAAATAATGCGTAAAGACATATTGTCCCCCTCCTCTTACTACTATTATATAACAGAACACATGTTTTACCATAATGAAAAATAAGGCTGCTGGAAAGCAGGGATGTCCTACATTTCCAACAGCTCACTAAGAGTGACTTTCTTTACTTACTGCTCGTAAATCACGTTCCACTCGTTTATTTAATTTATTTTCAATCCATTTTCCAATAATCCATAGCAGGAAAACTCCACATATTGTGAGAATTAACTTTAATGGATGTGTTAATATTGCACGTAAATCATAGCCCAATCCACCTGTCACAGCAATCATAACAAATTTCCCGATAATAAGCCCTATTAAATAGTAGTGCTTGCGGATATTGGATAATCCTGCCACGATATTAATGATAAAGGCTGGTGAAAACGGGAAGCAAAGAAGCACTAATATTGGGGCTAATCCCCTCATATCTACCCATCTAATTAATGTTTGCACGCGCTTATTTTGTACAACTCGTTGTAGCTTCGGATGTTTTCCAAATTTGCGTGCTATTAAAAATAATCCGTAAGCTCCGATTACAGCACCAAGCCAAGAAATAAGACCTCCCACAACAATGCCATATGCATTCACATTGGCTACGACGATAACAACGAGCGGTAATACAGGAATAATAGCTTCGATAGCAGTTAAAAAGATGCCAAAAATCGGCCCTAATAAATGATAATGCTCTATTAAATTTTCTAAATTTGCAATTGTAACCCAATCCTTCATTGGCTGTCACCTCTATATCTATTACAGGGTCGCTCCCTATTTCATCGGGGTTGCGAATCGGTCGAAGCTTCACTTTATAGTTATTTTAACATACGAATGTCTAATTATTTTCTAACATTGTTCAACATTTTTCGCCATTTTTACAACTATATTTTACACAATATAGACGTGAAACATACACTTTAGTTGCGATGAAAATTACAAAGAGCTGTCGAAAATGGCGGGTTCAAGCCTGCTTTTTCGACAGCTCTTTGTTAATTTACTAACAGTAAACCTATTTTATAATGATCGTTACTATGAACAACATGCTGTGCCAAACGCACTTCATTTTGGTGATTTAATATTTCTAAGCGACAGTGAGCAGCATTCACCTGCAGCGCCTCGTATAATTCACCTTCAGTAAATACTTCCTTACCATTCACTTTGCGAATAACTTCCCCAGCAACTAAGCCCATTTTTTCAGCCGGTGAGTTTGGCAGTACGCCAGCGATAATAACACCGCTAGATAAGGGAGCGACTGCATAACGGTCCGTTCGCTCCTGAATTTTATAATAAAGACTAATAAATAAACGTAAAATAGCTGCACTAATTAACGTTATAACACCAACTAAAGGTATAAAGTACGAGGCTAAACCACCAATTAATACGAGCTGTGCCAAAATAAAAACGGAGCGACTATATTTCGGATAAAAATAGACTGGTAAAGTACGTTTTGTCATTTGCTGAAAGCCAAAAACAAATGGAAAAAGCACGAGCGAAAATTCTTTAGCACCTAAGCTAAATTGTGGCCACCAAGGAATATAAGCAGCAATTGCGTCACCTGGAATAATGAAAAAAAGTGGTACGACCGAAATGCTCTTACTAAAATAAGTGACGGCATTTCTACCTCGCTTTGTTTGCTGCACTACAGGTGAAGCAAATCGTGGTCCAGCAAGACGAATAAAGCGTGCCTCTACAATTAATAACATTCCAGCTAATAAAGCAACCGTCATTGCAGCCCCATTTTCATATGAAAAGCCCTTGAATGTAAAGTTTAGTACAGTAAATGTTTGACCAAAGTAAGCCATCCCAGCAAGCACACTAAAGCTAATCGCAATTGTTACGATAGGTGATAATAAATGGAATATAAAAGCGATAGTGGCTAATATGCTGACAGCTATTAATAACAATAAAAATTCATTTGGAACAACTAAGCCAATCGCCAATATAAGGACAGAAATAATGAGGCTTTCCATCCAGTTTATTTTCAGAAAGCTCGTTAGCTCTGACCATCCATTTAAAATTCGAATTCTAAAAAAACGGCGCTCCCTTTTCACGCGGCGATACCCAAGATAAACTGCAAAAAAAGCAGCAATATACAATAATGGATTCATAACAAAGCGTAAAACTGCCATAAGTACTTCTATAATGATATCTATATACACAACTTCACCTACCAAGCTTCATCTTTTTCATCAAATATGGGATATCCGATAAGTCATACAGTTGCCTGCTTATTGGACATTAACGATAGCGTTTTGGCAAAGAATTGCCTATCGAAAAAGTAGGCTTTCTTTGACAGCGAGAAAAACACAGCGTTCAGCGATGCTTCTCTTAAGTACAAAAGGACGGGATGAAAATTATCAATCACGCCCAAATTTTTTTAAGCTAATTAAAGGAATCTGCTGAAAAAAGTGAAAATTCATTCGCCTTTTCAAATAGCCCTATAACTTCTTATTGATTGAAGGTTCACTTTATATTGTAGCAAAACACCCGCCTATTGCGTAGCATAATTTGTAATAGGATTATCCACTGAAAATCGACTCCCGCAAAATCTCTTGATATAAAGTGAAACTTCAATCAGTGGATGGTTTTCTCCACTGATTATTAGCGTCCGAAAAGCTATGCATAGCTTTTCGGACGCCCTATCGCCTTACTTGCGGCTATCTAATTCATGCAATAAAAAGCTAATCGCCATTTCTAACTGCAAATCGTGCTCTGGCTTTTCCTTATAGGAAAGGGCCTCCTTTTGCAATGCAGCAAAGAAGCTTTCCTCTAGCTCTTCCCCCGCTATCAAATTGTGTTTTTTGCGGAACTGCTGTACCACTTCGGCTGTTTCCTCATCGAAAAACCCATCCTGCCGAGCGACTGAATAGCCAAGTTCATTTAACACGTTTTGAACGTAAGCAATTTCCTCACTGAAATCACCTTGCTTGAAAGTCCCTACTAACGGCATCATTTCTAGCGCGAAGAGCGGATGTTGCTTTACCTCGATATCTGGTAAAACGCCCTTTCCATGAACCCAATCCTTCGTTGGAGTTAACCATTTATTCGTTGAAAGCTTCACTTCACCGCCATTTTGTAGCTCCCAAGATTTTTGGACTGTTCCTTTGCCAAAGCTTGTATTGCCAATAATCGTCGCACGCTCCCATGCCTGCATTGCAGCGGCAAATACTTCACTTGCAGAAGCACTTCCTTCATTTTGTAAAATGACAATCGGCTTTGTTAACGAGGCAATTTGCTCTGGCTTTGTCGCAAGAGGCTCTAATGCCCCCGTATTGTTTTGCATATAGGCAAAAATACGCTCCCGATTTTCCAATGTACTAATAATTTCTGCAACACTATGCAAATAACCACCCGGATTATCACGCACATCAACAATCCAGCCTTGCACATCACTCTTTTCTACTTCTGCAACAGCATTCTTCCATTCCTCTGCTGTTTTTTCACCAAACATGCTAAGTGATAAATAACCAAATGATTCCTCAGCACGCTCTATAACGGCGGCCTCCACAGTTTCATTTTTTAGCGCTGCACGCTCAATCGTCAGCTTAATATGACGTTCTGCCTGTGGTCGGTATAAAACAAGCGTTACCTTTTGTCCAATTTTGCCTTGCATTAGGCGCATAACATCGCCCATCGTTTTACCATCAAGTCGCTCGTCATCAATTTGAACAATTTCATCTAATGGACGCACTCCCGCTTGCTCAGCAGGTGAATCTTTAACAGGTGAAACAATGACAAATTTACCGTGCGTTTCCGCTAGCTCCACACCGATGCCGACTCGCTCGCTTGCAAGTGACTGTCTATGTATAGCAGCCTCCTGTTCGCTATAATATGTGCTATACGGATCTTTAATTGCTGATGCCATACCACGCAATGCACCTTCTACTAATACATTCGAGGTTGTATCATAAACAGATTGCTGTGAAATAATTGAATACAATTCATCTACAACTGCGAGCTCCTCAGTTGGGGCCTTTTTAGCAAATAAAAAGTCATTATTCCATAAATACAAACTACCTCCCACAATGGCAACGACACAAAATAATAAAACAATTCGGCTTTTGCGCATCTACTAACCTCCTACTAAACAAATTATGAATAATAGTAGGAAATGATACGTCCTGTTGCTTTATTTTAATTTCGATGCATATAGTTGCAATGCCTCCAAATCAAGTGGACCAGTAATTTGATGCTGAACACGCCCTTCCGAATCAATCATAAATGTGGTAGGAATCGCAAGTATTTTATATGTTTCCGCAATGTCTTTTGATTGTGCAAGTAAAACAGGAAACTGCACATCAAAGCCATTAACGAATTGCTGAATTTGTTTATTAGAGCCATCCTGATACGTTAAATTAACAGCTAAAATTTCTACATTATCTGTAGCGGCATGCTTTTTATAATAATTTTGCATATGTGGCATTTCTGCTTTACATGGTGGACACCAAGTTGCCCAAAAATTAATCATTACTTTCCTTCCACGGTAATCTTCCAATGACACCGTTTGTCCATCAAGTGTTTGCAATGTAAAATTAGGTGCAAACTGCCCTTTCTTCAAACCTACCAACTCAACTTCTTGTCCAATCGTCGCCTCAGCAAGCCTTTGACTATCTTCAACTTGCCCTTTTATATATGTCACTAACGCAATCGTTACTAGTAAGAGCACGAGCAGCAAACTCATTGTTTTTTTCATCAAGTATCCTCCCAAAATATGAAAGGCTACCTTGGAAGATTTAAACTTCCTCGGCAGCCCTTATGCTCTTCAAATCAGTTCCGCCTTAGCTAACTTTAGTCTGGATTCAGCTTTAGGTCCATTCGATGCGGGACAGTCAGCCGTTATTAGAACTAAGTGTGTGCATCCCGCCAGCTATTGAGGTGGCAGTGTTCTGCTGAAAGAAGTTAAATTATAGCGGAATATAGCGCAGCGGATTTACCGAACCTACACTTTGTCCACGCCAAGGTCCAATATGAATTTCAAAATGTAAATGAGGTCCTGTTGAACGACCCGTACTACCCATCGAACCAATTCTTTGTCCTTTACTTACCGTCTCACCTACACTTACGTTATAGCCACTTAAATGGGCATATACCGAAGTGAATATTTGACCATCAATTGAATGCGTTAAAATAATCACATTACCATATGTAGATAATGGGGCAGCATAGGAAACAACTCCGTCTGTTGCTGCAACAATTGGCGTTCCTGTTGCATTTGCTAAATCAACACCATAGTGGAATTCTGTACCATAGCCAATATTACGCCAGCCATAGCCAGATGTTAAACGTCCGTTTGTAGGCTTTGTCCACGTACCAGAGGACACGACTGGAATATTATTATTTGCCATTTCACGTCGACGCTGTAATTCTTGCTGACGAGCAATTTCTGCAAGGCGGTTTTGCTCTGCAATAATTTGCTTCTGCAATTCCTCCTCTATTTGCAGTGCTTCTGAATACTCAGCCTCTAGTAAGCGCTTTTCATCTTTCAGCTTTTCTTGCTCACGCTCTAGCTCATCAATTAATTTATTTTTATCCTTCTTTTGAGTATCTAAAGAAGCACGTAACCTTTCAAGCTCTGCTTGATTTTCTTGCAATTTCTTTTTCTTATTTTCTAAAATAAGCTTTTGTTCCTCTAAGCTTTCAATATCTCGTTTTTGATCGCGCATAATTTGGCGGTCCGCTTCCATTAATGTGCTAACAGCCGAGAAACGGTCAATAAAATCAACAAAGCTATTGGCGCCAAGAAGCACGTCCAAATAAGAAACTGTCCCATTTGCCTGAATTGCGCGCATACGCTCACGCAATAATTCATCGCGCTGCGCAATTTTGTCCTCTAGCTCCGCAATCGCTTCCTCAAGCACGGCAATCTCTTGATTAGCTATTTTGATTTCTTCGACAACAGCATCAATTTCATTATTTGTTTGCACAATTTTTTGATCAAGTGCTTCAATTTGTGCCAATATCTCCTGCTGTCTTTTTTCGTTTGAACTAATTTCAGAGCTTGTTTCATTAATGGAGTTCGTTATATTTGTTCTCTGCTTTTCTACTTCATTTTTTTTGCCCTTTAAATCATTTAACGTATTTGCCGAAACTGCTGGCATTTGCACAACAAGCAATAACGCTAGAATGATTGCTAGCCACTTAAATGTTGCTGACTTCAATCCGATAAACTCCTTTCTACTATTAATTACACCTCAGCTAACCCTAGTCCAAATTTCTCGAGCTAGTTGGTAGAAGTTAACCTAAAACTGTGACGACACATGCCAATATTTAATTGAGAAATGTTAAACTTTTAAAAACTTGCGTACGGACATAAAGCTACCCCATACCCCAATTAATATACCAATAGCGAGAATTAAGCCGTTTACTTGATAAAGTAAAGGGGTCGTAGGCAAAATTTGCAGCATTTGCCCTTTTAAACGTGGCAATAGTATTTGATAGATATTGTAATAGGCAACTGATACTGCAATGATTGGAATGATTGAGCCTAAAATACCAAGCCACATACCTTCTAAAACAAATGGAATACGCACAAATGAATTCGTTGCACCGACAAGCTTCATAATTTCAATTTCATCTCTTCGTGCAACAATCGTAATGCGAATCGTATTTGAAATTAAAAACATTGCTGTGAAAAGCAGGCCTAAAATAAGCGCTAAACCTACGTTTCTACTAATTTTAATAAAGTTAAAAAGATTCTCTACTTTTCCTTCACCGTATTTCACTTCATATGTATTATCGAACTTATCAATCGCTTTTGCTACATTTGCTGTTTCGTGTGGATCGACTGCCTTTACATATAAAACGTTGTGTAACGGGTTGTTTTGCTCATACAAGCTAAGCTCATCTCCAAAATCTTTAATGAGCTTATCAAGTTCTTGTCCTTTTGAAGAGTAGACAACTTCAGCTACTTCAGGTAGGTTATGGATTTCATCTATAAGCTGGTCTTCGGCTAGCTTTGCCTCTTCAGGATCCGCGATTATATCAATATAAACACGTATTTCAACATCATTTTCTAAATCTGTTGCAACTTTATTTAAGTTCATCATGATGACTGCAAATACACCAACAAGTAGCAATGTTACAGTTACTGCACTAATCGAGGCAAATGTCATCCAGCCGTTGCGTCCTAATGATTTAAAACTTTCTCGGAAATGTCGGCGAATTGTTCTACCCTTCATAGCCATAATCACCTCCGTACTCATCACGAGCAATCATACCGCCCTCAATCGCAATTACACGTCGACGAATCGTATTGACAATTTCCCTATTATGCGTCGCCATGACAATTGTCGTACCACGCGCATTAATTTCTTCAAAAATATTCATAATTTCCCATGACGTTTCAGGGTCGAGATTTCCTGTAGGCTCGTCCGCAATCACTACTTTAGGCATGTTCACAATAGAACGAGCGATAGCTACACGCTGCTGCTCCCCCCCAGACAACTCGCTAGGAAGCATACGTACTTTATGCTTGAGACCGACAAGCTCTAAAACCTCTAGCACGCGTTGACGAATCTTTCTTGGCTGTTCTTCAATAACCTCCATTGCAAACGCCACATTTTCATACACTGTTAGTCGAGGCAATAGCTTAAAGTCTTGAAAGACAATCCCTAAATGTCTGCGCATTTTCGGAATGCGGCTTTGCTTTAATGTCGTTAAATTTATACCATTTACAATTACATCACCAGAAGTTGCTTTTTCTTCACGATACATTAATTTTATAAATGTAGACTTCCCTGCACCACTTGGACCGACAACATAAACGAATTCACCTTGTCTTATATCAACAGTGATACCATTAGTAGCTACAACACCATTCGGATATTTTTTTACAACATTGTTCATTTGAATCATTTTTTACCACCTAAATTTCGTCATATCACAAGTTGACAATTTTTTTACTCTTCCTCATTATAACATTGTATACGCTTCTTGCTATTACATTTTCATGTCAATATAGATTGATTTTCACGCACCCTTGCAAACTACGTCTTAGAGCGTTTTAACGCCTCCTACTTTGCAACAATTATTACAAAATATTTCGCGATAAAGCGCATTATAAATCAGCGCTGTAGTTATGTATAATACTAAAGTTATAATTCGCTCATAAAAAAATAGGCTGCCCGAAAAGGCAGCCTTGTTTTGCAAAGACAAATTAATTTACGTTTCTTCATTTAGGTGAAACACTACTAAACACAGTGTTTCTTCCTTTCCCAAAGAAAGCTCTCTCATTTAACGGGCGTGTCTTGAAGACGCCCTTTTAATTATTATGGTAGCGAACGATTACTGAGCCTGTACGTGTTTCGCCTAGTAGTTTTAAAACAGGTGCACCTTCAACTGTTTTGCTGAAGTGTGCTGTTTTTAATAAAAATTGGTCTTCGTTTGTGCTGACAGTGACATCTGGCAGACCAACATCTGTTTTTCCAAAGTTTGTCGTCACACGCCCATCTAACGATAAGCCTTTTGGTACATAGAGCTCCACTGTACCAGCTACAGCCGAGCCCTTTAATTTACGAGCTTTGTCAGAGCTTGTCGTTAATGTAACAGCACCATTAACAGATTCTGCTTCAATTTCTTGAATATCCCCATCGATATAAATGCGACCATTTACTGACTCTGCCTCTAAATCTTCCCCCTTCACTAAACGAGCTTCTATCATGCCATTACCCGAATTTAAGTCTGCACGCTGGAATTCTGATTTTTCAATGCGAATTGCCCCATTATACGTTTTTAATTTTAGTAAAGTAGAGTGAATATTGCTTGCCGTCATACTACCATTCAATAAACGAACGATTAAAATATCATAGTGCTTTTCCGGTACATGAAGGTGTAAATCAACAGATGACATTTTTACTGCTGTTGCAATCGTCAGCTTGCCATCATTCAATGTGACAAAATCATTTGTAAACTTAGCAATTGTTTGTTCCTCATCATTATCTGATTTCGTTACTTTCACATGAGCTTCCACAAGCACCTTATCATCTGCCGCTTTTTCAAGCGTCAGCTTACCGCTTGGTAAATCAATTTCAAAACCTTTTACTTGCTCTGCATCGTACACATATGTTTTATTAAACTCTACTTTTTCGCCAAATGGAAACTCAAAATCGAATTCCTTCACCTTTGAAAAAGCACCGTTCATTAGGCCCATCATGCGATTGCTAAATTGAGATAAATCTTCTTTTAAATCATTCATAAATTCGTTCATTTTATGATTTGCTTCTTTATCATTGAACGCTTTATTAAATAGGTCCTCAAAACCGGATGTTGTACGCTTTTCTGAATCATCAACCTTACTAAAGTCCTCGCTTTTCGCCTGCTGCTCCTCTACTTTAGGTGCGACTGGCATCGTCGCTTGTCCAGACTCATCTTTCCCTAATGCTTCTAGTAATACAATGGCCTCTTCTGCTGAAATTGTTCCGTTTTCAACTAATTTTAAAATACGTTGACGTTCACTTTGCATATTAAAAAGCCTCCCTCTGATTTGTATACTAAGTTATACGCCCGAGGGAGGAAAAAGGTTTCATGTTTTTTTATCAAAAATAGCTTAGAAAAAACCTATACAATCTACAGAATTTACGATTTTGCTACCATATTAGCAATTTGCTCTGCCATGCGCTTACGATCGCGCTCTAAAATCGGCTTTAAATAACGTCCTGTGTGGCTCGCCTCATTCGCACAAATTTCCTCAGGTGTACCTGTTGCAACAATAGTTCCACCTTTGTCGCCACCCTCTGGACCTAAATCAATCATATAATCAGCTGTTTTAATCACATCTAAATTATGCTCAATTACGAGTACTGTCTCACCATTATCAACAAGTCGCTGTAGCACGACTAATAAGCGAGCTATATCGTCCGCATGTAAGCCTGTCGTCGGCTCATCTAAAATATAAAATGACTTTCCTGTTGAACGACGATGCAGCTCAGAGGCTAACTTTACGCGCTGTGCCTCTCCACCTGATAATGTCGTTGCAGGCTGTCCTAGCTTCATATAGCCTAAGCCAACATCCACAATTGTTTGTAGCTTGCGATGAATTTTTGGAATGTTTTCGAAAAAGACGACCGCATCCTCAATTGTCATATCAAGCACTTCAGCGATATTCTTATCTTTATATTTCACTTCTAGCGTCTCTCGATTATAGCGTTTGCCGTGACATACCTCGCATGGCACATATACATCTGGTAAAAAGTGCATTTCAATTTTTATAATACCATCACCACGACAAGCCTCACAGCGACCACCTTTTACATTAAAGCTAAAGCGCCCTTTTTTATAGCCGCGTACCTTCGCCTCATTCGTCACAGCAAAGACGTCGCGTATATCATCAAAAACGCCTGTATAAGTTGCAGGATTGGAGCGTGGTGTACGCCCAATTGGTGACTGGTCAATATCAATGACCTTTTCTAACTGCTGAATACCATCTAGCGATTTATGCGCTCCAGGCTTTACCTTTGAGCGATTCAATTTTGATGCGAGCGATTTATATAATATCTCATTAATAAGCGTAGATTTACCAGAGCCTGATACACCTGTTACAGCAATAAATACGCCAAGTGGAATATCGACATTCACTTTTTTCAGATTATTTTCGCTCGCACCTTTAATGACAAGCTTGCGGCCATCCGGTTTGCGTCGTTCAGCAGGTAGAGGAATAAATTTTTTACCGCTCAAATACTGCCCTGTCAACGATGAATCATTGCCCATGACCTCTGTTGGCGTTCCTTGCGCAACTATTTGTCCACCATGCACACCTGCTCCCGGTCCAACATCAATAATATAATCTGCTGCTAGCATTGTATCCTCATCATGCTCTACGACAATTAATGTATTTCCCAAATCCCGCATGCTTTGCAGCGTCGTGATTAAACGGTCATTATCGCGCTGATGCAAGCCAATCGATGGCTCGTCTAAAATATACAGTACACCTGTTAAACGTGAGCCAATTTGTGTAGCTAAGCGTATGCGCTGTGCTTCCCCACCTGACAAAGTCCCAGCCGCACGTGATAAGGTTAAATAGTCCAAGCCAACATTTACTAAAAAGCCTAGTCGTTCATGAATTTCACGTAAAACTAAACGCGCGATTTGCAAATCTTTATCCGATAATTTTAAGCTATCAAAAAACGCATTTGCTTCCGAAATAGAAAACTGCGTTACTTCACCGATATGCTTGTCGCTTAACTTCACCGCTAGCGTCTCTGGCTTTAAACGGTACCCCTTACAGGCTGGACATGGCTGCTCTGCCATATACTTTTCCATTTGCTCACGCACATAGTCTGAGGACGTATCACGAAAACGACGTTCTACATTATTCAATACACCTTCAAATTCAATTAATTGGCTACGCTTATGCCCAAACTCATTTTCATAATCAAACTGAATTTTTTCCTTTCCAGAGCCTTTTAACACTTTATCCATTTGTGGCTTTGGTATATCTTTAATTGGTATATCCATTGGAATACCGTAATGGTTACATACCGCTTTTAATAATTGTGGATAATATTGAGAACTCGTCGGCTCCCACGGCGCAATAGCATGCTCAAGTAGCGTTTTATCCCAATCTGGTACAACTAAATCCTTATCTACCTCACGCTTCATCCCTAGCCCATCACAAGAAGTACACGCACCAAATGGGCTATTGAAGGAGAACATGCGTGGCTCTAACTCTCCGATAGAAAAACCACATTGTGGACATGCGTGATGCTCGCTAAATAAAAGCTCCTCATGCTCCATCACATCGACAAGTACACGTCCCTCAGCTAGACGTAATGCAGCCTCTAATGAATCACTTAAACGTGCGGCAATCCCTTCCTTCATTACAACACGGTCAACGACAACCTCAATAGTATGCTTTTTATTTTTATCCAGCTCAATATTGTCGTCTAAATCGCGAAGCTCCCCATTAATACGCACACGCACATAGCCTTGCTTTTTCAAGTCCTCCAATAGCTTTACATGCGTTCCTTTACGTCCTTCAATCATCGGTGCAAGAAGCTGCATTTTTGTGCGTTCAGGGTATTCCATTAAGCGGTCAACCATTTGTTCAACTGTTTGCGACGTAATAGGCGTTCCATGTGTTGGACAAATAGGTGTACCGATACGCGCGAATAATAATCGTAAATAATCATAAATTTCCGTTACTGTTCCAACAGTCGAGCGTGGATTACGACTCGTTGTTTTTTGGTCAATTGAAATTGCTGGCGACAAGCCCTCAATCGTATCAACATCCGGCTTATCCATTTGTCCTAAAAATTGGCGTGCATAAGCAGATAGTGACTCAACATAACGGCGCTGCCCCTCAGCATAAATTGTATCAAATGCTAATGAAGATTTTCCTGAGCCAGATAACCCTGTTAAAACGACTAGTTGATCACGAGGAATTGTTACGTCAATGTTTTTTAAATTATGTGCCCGGGCACCTTGTACAACGATTTCTGTATTTTTCAAGTGGAATCACCTTTCTGCCTTCAATTCAAAGATTGTGTCTCGAAGCTCTGCTGCACGTTCAAAATCAAGCGCTTTCGATGCTTCTTTCATCTCTATTTCCAATGATGCAATCAATTTATCAATTTCAGCCTTCGTTAATTTTTTACCTTTTGTCACTTTTGTTACGTATGTTTCCTCTTCCTCTGCTACTTGTGTTGCGCGAATAACATCTGGAATTTTCTTAATAATCGTTCTAGGTGTAATACCATGTTCCTCATTATAGGCAATTTGAATGGAACGACGGCGCTTTGTTTCCTCAATCGCTTTTAGCATTGAGTCTGTCATTTTATCTGCATACATAATCACATGGCCATTCGCATTCCGTGCAGCGCGCCCAATAGTTTGAATAAGTGAACGCTCTGAGCGAAGGAAACCCTCTTTATCAGCATCTAAAATCGCTACAAGCGATACTTCTGGAATATCAAGTCCTTCTCGCAATAAATTAATGCCAACCAACACATCGTATGTCCCTTTGCGCAGCTCGCGAATAATTTCAATGCGCTCTAGCGTTTTAATTTCAGAGTGCAAATATTCTACCTTTAAGCCTGCTTCCTTTAAATAAGAAGTTAAATCCTCCGACATTTTTTTCGTCAATGTCGTTACAAGCACTCGCTCTTTGCGCTCCATGCGTTGATGGATTTCATCTATTAAATCATCAATTTGCCCTTCAATTGGACGCACATCAATTAGCGGGTCTAATAAGCCTGTTGGACGGATAATTTGCTCAACCATTTCCGGTGTATGCTCTAGCTCATACGGACCTGGCGTCGCTGATACATAAATCGCCTGACTAATCTTTGAATCGAACTCTTCAAACTTTAATGGACGATTATCCAAAGCTGATGGCAAACGGAAGCCATGCTCCACTAACACTGACTTTCTCGCTTGGTCACCATTGTACATTCCACGCACCTGCGGCAATGTTACATGGCTTTCATCAACAATGAGTAGAAAGTCGTCGGGGAAATAGTCGAGCAATGTGTATGGTGTAGCCCCCGATTCGCGCAATGTTAAATGACGTGAATAGTTCTCAATCCCTGAACAAAAGCCCATTTCTTTCATCATTTCTAAATCATAATTTGTTCGTTGCTCTAGGCGCTGTGCCTCTAACAATTTATCCTCCGCACGAAACTTTGTTAACTGCTCGTCCAGCTCCACCTCAATGTTTTTAATGGCCTTAAGCATCTTCTCCTCACGTGTAACGAAGTGAGATGCCGGAAAAATAGCTACATGCTCACGCTCCGCTAAAATCTCGCCCGTCAATGCATCGACCTCGCGAATACGGTCAATCTCATCTCCGAAAAACTCGACGCGAACACAATGCTCATCACGAGATGCTGGGAAAATTTCAACTACATCACCGCGCACCCGAAATGTTCCACGAATAAAGTTAATATCATTGCGCTCATATTGCACATCGACAAGACGACGTAACAGTTCATTACGCTCTATTTCCATCCCTGTGCGAATAGAAACAACCATTTCTCGGTATTCCTCTGGCGAACCTAAGCCATAAATACAAGAGACTGAAGCAATAATAATTACATCATTACGTTCAAATAATGCGGATGTTGCTGAATGTCGTAGTTTATCTATCTCATCATTGATGCTCGAATCTTTCTCGATATACGTATCCGTTTGTGGTACATATGCCTCGGGTTGGTAGTAGTCATAATAGCTGACAAAGTATTCCACTGCGTTATTTGGGAAAAACTCTTTAAATTCGCTATAAAGCTGACCAGCCAATGTTTTATTATGTGCCATAACAAGTGTAGGCTTATTTATTTGCTGGATAACATTCGAAACGGTAAATGTTTTCCCTGTACCTGTTGCACCTAGTAACGTTTGATGCCGCATTCCTTCTCGAATGCCTTTAACAAGCTCCTGAATGGCACTTGGTTGATCACCATTAGGTTTATAAGCCGATTGTAAATCAAAAATTTCCGTCATGCTTTTTCGTCCCTTCTTGCCAATCTAGTTAGTTGTATTTTAGCATATTCATTTTCAAATATCGACAATTAAGCGAACGTATATTCCTTCGGTTTTTAAAAATCTACTTTTCAAGCAAGTTTAATTCATCGCAGCGTCCCAAAAGCATTGTATTTCCTGCTTTTGGGACGCCTCAATTAAATTTAGCTTTTTAATGCAAATAAAAACAGCATGTTAGATTTTCGCTTTTCTAACATGCTGCCCTATTTTTTTGCCATCCTTTAAGTGATTCACATAAAGGCAATGCTTTCTTCATTTGGTTGCTCCTCCAGCTCGCGTAATTCGCTTGTATAATTGTAAAAATCTTGTTCATTCCTTTCATCTAATGCCACATCGATTAACTCTTTCAATTTTTCAATTCTTTGCAGCCTTTGGAGCCTACTTAAGAATAAGTCCAGATAAATATCACTCAACAATTGCTCGCATTGATTTTTAGTACCTTGCTGACCCACCGCGCGTAAAAACTCAGTGTATGAATAGAATTTATCCATGTTAATCACCTCGATGCTCTTTTTTCTATTATATAGAACAGAAAATCAATTTGCAATATTTTCTGATAATTTTATCTTTTCCAAATATTTTTATTGCTTTATCATCATTATTGTTGATTTCATTAACATAGATGTATTATACTGGATATTATAGAGGATAGGTGGATTGTTCTATTTTATTGGAGGAGATTCTAATTTGAATACAAGCATTAAACATCTAAATTCTTACTGTGTTACAAATGCAACTTATTTACTTTTACCAATAAAAAAAGACAATCGGTTGCATACACTCGTCTTTGATAAAGCCGGTTGTCTCTACGTTTCACAAAGTCCCATGAAAATCATTCGCGCCTCATGCAGACAAATGGGAAGCAGCTACCAATCAGCGATAGAGCTTTCCAAACAATACTTCGGCGCAAACAAGCATAAACTCCCCATTGTCGTCGCAATCAATTACGGAGACCCTTGTGTTATGTTTCCTTTAATGTCTCCAAAATCCCCTTTGAACGGCTGGGTATCATTCAACTCCTTAATCAATATCCGAGACCAAGAAGGTCAAATTAACGTCACATTCAAAAATTTTTTAGATTCCGATTTAGATATTCAATATACATCTTTTTGTAAACAGTATGTCAGTGCAGCGATGTTACATAAGCACTTAACATCAAAATGGACACATTTATATTAACTTAATGTATGAGCACCCCTCTATCCTCTACACTTGAAAAAAGGCTTTTCAGAAAAGTGTAACCTCCTCTGAATAGCCCTATAGCTTTCTATTTTATAATGCGCGAACGTAAATAAGCATTAATAAACGCATCAATATCTCCGTCCATTACTGCGCCAACATTCCCTGTTTCCTCGTTCGTACGATGATCCTTCACCATTGAATATGGGTGGAATACATAGGAACGAATTTGCGAGCCCCAGCCAATTTCCTTTTGCTCACCACGAATTTCATCAAGCTGCGCCTGTTGCTTTTCAATTTCTAATTGGTAAAGCTTAGCCTTCAACATTTGCATTGCTTTTTCACGGTTTTTAATTTGTGAGCGCTCCGCCTGACACTGCACTACGACACCTGTTGGTATATGCGTAATACGAACAGCAGAGTCCGTCGTATTAATATGCTGTCCACCAGCACCTGTCGAGCGATACGTATCAACTTTTAAATCCTCGGAACGCACTTCTATTTCAATATCGTCGTTAAACTCTGGCATTACTTCACATGATACAAATGATGTATGGCGACGACCTGAAGAGTCAAATGGCGAAATACGTACAAGACGATGTACGCCTTTTTCCGATTTCAAATAGCCATATGCATTATGACCTGTAATCGAAAGTGTAACGGATTTAATCCCCGCTTCCTCACCAGGTAAATAATCAATTGTTGATACTTTAAAGCCTCTCTTTTCAGCCCAGCGTGTGTACATACGAAGCAACATAGAGCCCCAATCTTGAGATTCCGTACCACCTGCACCGGGATGCAGCTCTAAAATTGCATTATTTTTATCATATGGATCGGCTAACAGCATTTGCAATTCAAAGTCTTCCATCTTTTCTTCAAACTGCTCTAGTTCGCTTTCTAGCTCCATTTGTAAATCTTCATCTGGCTCCTCACGTAAAAGCTCCAATGTCATCTCTAAATTCTCATGTGTCGCGAGTAATTCATTGTAATCATTGACAATTGCTTTAATACCATTTGCTTCATTAATAACCGTTTGTGCCGCTTGCTGATCATTCCAGAAATCAGGCATGAGCATTAATTCATCAAGCTCCTGAATACGTGCCTCTTTATTTTCTAAGTCAAAGAGACCCCCTAAAATCAGCTAATTTCCCCGCTATATTTTCTAAAATGTTTCTTGCTTCTGCTAATTCAATCATATTTATTCCTCCGTTGATTTTCTTCTATATGAAGAAGTAGAAAAGGACTGCCTAAAAAGCGTGCTGCTGCGATTGCTCATCGCAGAAAATATAGCTAGCGCACTACTTTCTAGACAGCCCGACTTCCATTTTTATACCTAATTAGTTCGCAACACCGTGACAGTTTTTATATTTTTTTCCGCTTCCACATGGACAAGGCTCGTTACGCCCGATATTTTCTGCTTTACGAACAGGCGCCTTTTTCTTTGGTGCTGCCTCTTCCTTTGGATTAACAGCCTGCCCTTTAGCTACTTCTTCACGTTGTAAATTACTGCGAATTTCAGCCTTCATTGCATATTTCACTACATCCTCACGCACAGCCGCAACCATATCCTCGAACATCGCAAACCCTTCTTGCTGATATTCGCGAAGTGGATCCGTTTGACCATATGCACGTAAATGAATCCCTTGGCGCAGTTGATCCATCGCATCAATATGGTCTATCCATTTCGTATCAATGGAACGAAGTAAAATAACCTTTTCAAATTCACGCATGCGCTCAGGCGTTAACTGCTCTTCCTTATCGTTATAACGCTCTTGTACAGCTGCATAAATGACCTCAATCATCGCATCTGGCGCTTTGCCCTGTAAATCATTCACAGTGACTTTTCCTTCATCAAGTAAATTTGCTGCGATATAATCTTCAAGCGGCTCTAGGTTCCAATCCTTTTCCTCACCTTGCGTATGAAGCGCCACGGCATTTTCAATTGATTCACGAATCATCGTTTCAACAAGTGCGCGCATATTTTCAGATTCAATTACATCTTGACGCTCTTTATAAATAACCTCACGTTGCTGACGTAATACATCATCGTATTGTAATAATCGCTTACGTGCATCAAAGTTATTACCCTCAACACGCTTTTGTGCTGATTCTACAGCTCTCGACACAATTTTCGATTGGATTGGCTGTGAGTCATCCATTCCAAGCTTTGTCATTACCGATTTCATATTTTCCGAAGCAAAACGACGCATTAAATCATCTTCAAGCGACAAATAAAATTGCGTCACACCTGGATTTCCTTGACGACCAGAACGCCCACGTAGCTGGTTATCGATACGGCGAGATTCATGACGTTCAGTACCGATTACAGCTAAACCACCTAGCTCTAGAACACCTTCGCCAGGCTTAATATCTGTACCACGTCCAGCCATGTTCGTAGCGATTGTTACAGCGCCTTTTTTACCAGCATCTGCGATAATTTCCGCCTCACGTTCATGGTTTTTGGCGTTTAATACGTTATGTGGAATTTTATGCTTCGTTAACAATGTAGAAATAATTTCCGATGTTTCAATGGCAACAGTACCTACTAACACAGGCTGTCCTGCTTTATGGCGCTCAGCGATATCACGTGCCACCGCCTCAAACTTCCCTTTCATTGTAGCGTAAACTAAATCTGGTCGGTCATCACGTGCAACTGGCTTGTTTGTAGGAATAACTATAACATCCATATTATAAATATTACGGAATTCCTCTTCCTCTGTTTTTGCTGTACCTGTCATACCAGCTAGCTTTTCATACATACGGAAATAGTTCTGGAACGTAATCGTCGCCATTGTCATCGACTCGTTCTGAATTTCTAAGCCTTCCTTCGCCTCAATCGCTTGATGTAAACCATCTGAATAACGACGTCCCTTCATTAAACGACCCGTAAAGCCATCAACGATAACAACTTCACCTTCCTGCACCACGTAATCAACGTCCACATGCATCGATACATGTGCCTTTAACGATTGGTTGATTGCATGATTTAATCGAACATGCGTTAAATCAAATAAGTTGTCAATCCCAAATGCTCGCTCTGCCTTCTCAATCCCATTCTCAGTTAGCGTCACACCCTTTGTTGACTCATCATAGTTAAAATCTTCCTCCGCCTTTAACATCCGAACAAAAGCATTTGATTGTACATAAAGTTGCGCTGTTTTACCGGCCTGTCCTGAAATAATTAATGGTGTACGCGCCTCATCAATTAAAATCGAGTCAACCTCGTCAATTACAGCAAAATGCAACGGACGCTGCACACGTTCCTCTTTATAAAGCACCATATTATCACGTAAATAGTCGAAGCCGAGCTCATTATTTGTAGAATAAGTAATATCAGCCGCATAAGCCTCTCGTTTCTCCTCTTTAGATAAACTATTTAAGTTTAAGCCTACCGTTAGGCCGAGCCATTGGAACAGCTCGCCCATTTCAGAAGCATCTCGACTCGCTAAATATTCGTTCACCGTAACAACATGCACACCTTTGCCAGTTAATGCATTCAAATAAACGGCTAATGTAGAAGTTAGGGTCTTCCCTTCACCGGTTTTCATCTCCGCAATATTTCCATCATTTAAAGCAGAAGCACCCATAATTTGCACACGGAATGGATACATCCCAAGCACACGACGTGATGCCTCACGCACAACACCAAACGCCTCCGGCAATAAATCCTCCAGTGTCTCTCCTTTTTGGAAGCGTGCTTTAAATTCTTCAGTTTTCGCCTGTAAAGCACTATCAGGCAATGCTTCCATTTGACTAGCTAACGCCTCAACAGCATCCGCCTTTTTCTCCAAACGCTTTAATTCTTTTTTATTAAAGTCAAACATTTTATTTAATATATTTAACATCTATTTTCACTTCCTGTATTTTCTCTAACCTTCATTTTAGCATTATATATATATGTGGTGCAAATGGACGCGCGTGTTTTTTGTATTTTTCTCAATTGCGAAAAAGTTTGTATTGGTGACATATTTTTTGCGTTGGCTACATGGGGATTATTCTGGGGTTGCTAGCACTTCCCACGGGAGGCATGGCACTTGCTGGGAGGGCTATTGGCGGTTTCTTGAGTCTATTGGCGCTTTTCGAGATTCTATTGGCGATTTCTGTGATTCTATTGGCGTTTCACTATTTAATTATTTTATATCTCCGATTTTTTTTTGTCCTTCGTGTGGTAAATTTAGTTTTTTTAGTAAGCGCTTGGCGGCGTGGATGGAGTCGATTTTGAGGAAGACTCTTAATTTTTCATTGGAAATCCACTCATCGACTAACAAGGCATAGTCATGTAGCGCTTCTTGTACTAAGGTACCATTACATTTAGGGCAAGTAAATTGACCGTGCTTATAATACATCGTTACAGAACAATTGTTGCAAAGTACGCCTTTTCGTATGGAAGAGATATTAATATTTAATCGTAGACTGTGAGTAGTACACATTTGAAATAATTGATGTAATAGCTGCTTAAGCTGTTCATTGGATAAAATAGATTTATGAGAGGCCAAAAGCTTGCGAACATGCAACTCTAGTCCACTGCTATGAATAATTGGGGTATTTGGTGGCATCTGCTCGATGATTGTTTTGTAGTGAGCCAATACAACAACATAATAAATTGGCAATGTAGAAATATACTGTGCAAGCATACGTTGATGACGCTGTGCCTGATTCAGTGGGTTGCGAAAACCTTGCTCGCTGCCGTCGCCGAGCTTGCGAGTAAATTGATGGGTCGCTCCATCTATATGAATCCGTCCTGCAATATTTTTTATTTCTAATAGGAGAAGAAATTTTCGACAAAGGAAAATAGTATCAATTTGATGGGCATCTATTTGAAAATCGTGGAGTAAAAAATAAGGTTCATGCAATTGCATATCTTGCCATTGACGGTCAACATAAAACTCGCCAGCTAACCCTTGCTGTACGCGAATAAGCTCCTCTTTAAATTCTGAAAAGCCTCGACGAACTGCGGCTGCTAGTACCGCCTCCCTTACCGGTCTTTCACGTGGCAAAACAATCATCTAATTCCTCCTAACTAAATATTTTATAGAATATTGATTTCCGTAGCGAGTAGTGCTCGCCAAATCGCTCAAAATACAAAATATTAGCGCCCAAAACTCCGGCAACTGCACGGCTTTTTGGACGCCCTCTTCATTCATTTAATTTGTTTCGATTAGACCATACTTCCCATCTTTACGTTTATAAACGATGTTTGTGCTGTCTGATTCTGCATCTGTAAAAATATAGAAGTCGTGACCAAGCATATTCATTTGTAAAATAGCTTCTTCTTGGTCCATAGGTTTTAAGTTAAATTGTTTCGTACGAACAATTGCGTACTCTTCTTCTTCAGCAGGCTCACTTTGTGTAACATTTGCGAAAAATATCCCTGCTCCTTCGCGTTCACGGAATTTACGATTTACCTTTGTTTTATGTTTACGGATTTGGCGCTCTAACTTATCAACGATTAAATCAATAGCTGCATACATATCGCCATTGCGCTCCTCAGCACGAAGCGTTAAGTTTTTCATCGGAATTGTCACTTCGACTTTTGTTTGTTTATCGTTATACACTTTTAAGTTAACGTTAGCGCTTGCGTTCATATCATCGTTGAAATAACGCTCGACCTTCTCGATTTTATTTTCAACATACTCACGAATCGCTGGAGTTACCTCGATGTTCTCTCCACGAATATTAAAGTTTAGCATATGAACTCCTCCTTCATTTAAGGCTATATTAATTTATTTCGACATTGTAAAGAATTCTCCTTCTTTTTTTAAAATTCTTTTTCAAATATCGACATTTTTTTATTACCCTAAAAATGAAATCGAAAAACAATTACATTTTTGACATTTTTGCTTGTATTACTTCTTTTTTCCGTCGTACTTTTAATTCGCTAATAATCAAATCTTCCAGCGACGATTGATTTTGAAAAATAATCCCGTACTGCTTTCCTTGCCCAAATACTTTAGTCCAAACAACCTCACCAACCCCAGTAATTTCACTTGAATCTAAAATAAATTGAACTTCAAGAAGCGGGATTTGCTTGCCGCTTTCATTAAAATTTACTTCTGAAAACACTTTAACACCGCGGGGACTTATATCTAATATACTTGCATCAAAAATTTCGACACCATCTTTCATAATTGGCTGTCCATCTACAAGCATTTTCACCTTCGCTGGTATCGGCTCATCAAATGAAAAGCGAAAACTTTCTTGCCTTTTAAAAAACATATAAACCCTCCTAACGATTACTCATACTCTCATTATTCATAAAGAGCTAGCAATCGTCTATCATCTTTATCACTATTTTACAAACACACCTGATATGTCTTTATACCTAAATATAAAAGACTGAAATATAGTGAAATAATTACATTGAATAATATGTAAATACCCACAAAGCATATTTAATGCCTTGTGGATATTGATTCTTTCTATACTCGCTGTGTATTTCTATACTGCTGCTGACGTGTAATTTTCAACACTTCTTTCCACGTATCACGAAACTCTGTCACAAGCCCTTCAACTTCCTCTAAGATTGCTAAATCATTTTTTGTATTTGCTTCTATTAAACGACGATTCATATATTCATATAATGGCAGCATTTGCTTAGAAATTTCAATATCCATATTTAAAGTTGACATTAATTCAGCAATAATAGCCTGTGCCTTTAAAATATTTGTATTTTTCTCTTCGAATTTCTTCTCTTCAATTGCTCTTTTTGACTTTACTAAAAACTTTAAACAACCATTATATAACATAAGTGTTAACTCACCCGGCGATGCTGTTGTAACGCTATTTTGCTTGTATGCATTATATGCAGATGTATGTGCTGACAATGGTTGACATCCCCTTTTTGCTTTATTCACTATATTTTACACTATAAAAATAGCATTAGATAGTAAAAAAGCAACAATTCTGTGAAATGATAAGGATAATTTACCCTAATATTTGAAAATACTTCTGAGTATTTAGGGGTAAAAGCTTTGTGAAATGTCTTAACTAAGAGGGAGATTCCCTGTTTTCAAATCAATTGTTTCATATTCCGATAAGCGCTCTAAAATAAGCAACGCCATATGCTGAGCACGTTGCTCCATCTTCGATTTTAATAAATGAGCATGGTCTACACGCTTCTTAAATGCTTTGTAGTAAACAGGTACAAAATAACTTCTCCCATTTGTTAAAATAATTTTCGTTCGCTCATTACCAGCATCCTCATAATGGCAGAGGCAATGTAATGCAATCCAAATACTCGACGAGGAGGTAATAGATTCACTTGGAAACCAATAAATATTTTGTGCTGGGTTAACCGCAATTGGGTACATATGCACATTCCCTAAAACCGCACGCGAACCATCCCTTGCTCCTCGATAACTCGACCCAAAATGCTTTAAATTATACTCCAATAACTTCTGCTTCGACATAGCGACATACACTACACGATGCTTTTCAATAACAATAGAAAAAGGCTCTGCAAACTCATTTGTAGCCTCATATAACATTGCTGTTTCAGTAGTAAAAATATAATTTTTCAATAATTCCATGCCATTTCCCCCTCTACTGTTCCTAAAAGGAATATACTTTAAATATTATTAGTATACTTTGCACCGAAAATTTTTAAGAAAGATATATTTTACTAGGCGATTTAATTAACTAATATTTTACAGAGAATACTACGAATCTGTTGATTTCCGTTACGCGAAAGCTTTCAGCTTCAACTAATTTATTTTGGTCCGTACTGTTCATACTGAAGACGCCCTATCTTACAATCAACTGATGAGTCTCCTATAAAAAATGTTTTTCTCTGCTAAACATGCCTAATATTTCGTCTTATATAGACCTAAAATACCCTTCACTATGAAAAACTGCTACTACAAAAAAGTTATTCGAAAATAATTCTATTTGATTTCTTGTGCGACATGCCCTCCCCCTACAATCTTTTTTGGTCATCTATAGCTCTCATTTGTAAAGACCAATAAATTAGATGAACAGGTAAATTGTGTAATATTTCTCTGATTTTTTATATAGTATACCATTGTACCTATTGTGTCTACATATTTTATTAACAATTTCTTAATCCGACAAAAGCTTTCAAAATTAGACAAAATGAATTGTGCTTTTTGACTCATTTTTTGCTATTTGAAAAAATAGTCACTAAAAAAGGAAATCCATATTTTTATCGAATTCCCTTTGATAAGCAGATGTTTCTTGAAATTATGCAAAACAAAACCGCATAAAACCGGATTTACTCCGTTTCATGCGGCCAAATAAAGCTAATTATACTTGCTGTGCGCCACCAAATTGCTGCTGACGCGTAATTTTTAGTACTTCCTTCCATGTATCGCGGAATTCTGTTACTAAGCCTTCTACTTCTTCGATAATTGCTTGTTCATTTTTAATATTTGCCTCTGTAAGGCGACGATTCATATATTCATATAATGGTAACATCTGTTTTGAAATTTCGATATCCATATTGAGCGTTGACATAAGTTCTGCAATAATCGCCTGAGAACGCTGAATATAGTGGTTTCTTCCCTCAATATTCTTTTCATCGATTGCTTGCTTTGCTTTATTTAAAAACTTTAAGCACCCATTATACAGCATTAATGTTAACTCACCTGGTGAAGCGGTTGTTACACTATTTTGTTTATATGCATTAAAAGCATTTGTTTGTGCTGCCAATCTAGACACTCCCTTTGAAGCTACTATTATAATTATATCTTAATCTGTTCCAACGTTTCAATACTATATGTTTTATCGTTTAACTATTTTTTCTTATCATAGTACATGCCATCCATCGTTTGAATATGCGAATAAGGATTTAGATACTGCTGTTCAGATTTTTTAGAAGTTTGTAGCTCCTTCATGTCTGCCTTAATTGATGACATAACACGTTCAAGTCTATTTCGAATTCCTTTATCTAATTCAAGTAACATTTGATGGGTCTTAACTCCCGAATTATAAGCGAATCCAGATTGTACGAGTTCCTCCATAATTTTGCCTCGTTGATCTAATAAGGCATTAATCTCCTCAATGAACGCATCACGTTTGGTTTCTTCCGGGTTCGAAATTAATTTTTCATATAATTTTGCAGAAATTTGAAGTAACTGTTGTAATTGTTGTTCCATTTAGAAATTAGCTCCAATTATTGAGTTTGACCTGCGAAAAACATTGACGACTGCTGGTTTGCTTTATTAATTGCCGTTTCCATAGCAGTGAACTGCTTCCAGTAACGTTGTTCAATGTTAGCTAGCTTAGTTTTCCAAGCTTCAATACGTGTTTCCACATCATTCAATGTAAGACCAAGATTAAATGTGTTATTAACAGAATCTGCTTTACCAGCCTTTTTCTCAATATTTATAGTAGCTGTTTTAATTGACTTTTGTAGTCGATCCGCAATTCCGGGATTTTCTACCGTACCTGAAAATAGGCTATAAACAGCGTCTGGATCCTTTTCAATAGCAGCACGTAATTTGTCTTCATCAATTTCTAGTTTACCATTTTCCGAAGTTTTACTTGATGTCGTGATACCGATTTTGAAGAGCGCGTTAAATTCCTCATTTGAAGCTGCACCTTTAGAGTACATGTCTGTACGCATATTTGATAATACACTTTGGATAATAGAATCGCCACGAAGAAGACCTGATTTTGCTTTTTCTTCCCATGCTTCAATTTCCTTCTCTTTCATATCTTTCTTTTGTTCCTCTGTTAATGGAAGGAAATCCCGATACTTCTTCTCTTTAATTTGCGAGTTTAAAGAATCAATTAAACTGTTATATGTTTCAACAAATTCTTTAATTTTATCAACCATATTATCAGTATCTGTTTTAGCAGTTAATGAGATTGGCTGTGAACCAGCGCCATTAAATGTATTATTTAATGTGATTGTAAAGCCATCTAATTCAAATGTATTCGACTGACGTTCAATCTCCATACCATTCACTGTTAACTTTGCATTCTCACCATTTGTAATTAAACTCTTACCTACGCTTGGTCCCTCTTTATCTGCTGGATCACGTAATTCTTTCGTTCCAAAACCAAGGCTATCAAAGAAATTATTAGCATCAGACTTAATGACAACACTAGCTGATGTATCAGCAAATGTATACTCGCTTGAAGCTTGATCCCATCTTGCCTCTTTATAATTCTCGCCTGCACCCGTAGCTTGGGTAGATATAGAAATTTTCCCTGATGCCTTATCATAAAAGGCATTCAAACCTGTTCCCTTGCCATCATCACCATTTTTAATTTTTGAAATCACATCATTGATTGAATCGTTCTCAGAAAACGTAAGTGTCACATCTTTATATGTTCCATCTGTTTGTAGAACGGACATTTCAACCGTTCCAGGTGTAATGCCGCCAATTTCACTTAACTTTTTCGTTCCTTCAGTACCTGCAGCAATAATGCCATCTCCGCCAGTTGTATTGCCAGCACGCGCAATCTTTTCAATATGATCAATATTTAATGTTTGTCCATTTTGAGCAGATGTTGGTGTTGCAGACACTGCACTATTTGAACTAATTACAACTTTCTTCGCAAAGTCTTTTTTATACATCATGTTTTTTTGTATATAATCATCGAAAGCTTTTAATTGCTTGTTTACATCACGATAGGCATCACGTTGCCATTCATATTTCTGTTTATTTTGATATAATTTATTTAATGGAGCTTTTTCTGCTTGCATTAACTTTTCTACAATACTATCAATATCCATCCCAGATGCTAAACCACCAATACGCATTACCATAACTTATTTCCTCCTAAAAATTAAATTTTTTCGTCTACAATCATACCTGCTAGTTTTTTCAATTCATAAAAAGCATTTAAAATTTGCTCAGGCGGAATTTCTTTAATAACTTCCTCTGTATCTGTATCTACTAGCTGTACATAATATTTATCTAGCCCTTCGTGATAGACAAATTTGGAAGCCTTATGCTGTATTTGTAAAAATTCATTGATTGAATCTACCGCTTCTTGTAGCTTATCCTTGGAAACAACATCCTTTTGCTCCTCTGTACTTTGTGATTGAACTACTGGTTTTTTAATTGCATTTTCAGTCACTGTATTTTTTTGCACTTCAACTTTTGGCACATCAATCTTATTTGATGCTGTTGGAAGTTTAGTAGTTTGAATAGCTACATCCCCTTGAGTTCCTATGCGCATTTAATTAACCTCCCTGTTTCAAAATGAACTTAGTTATTACTCTTATCGGTCATTTTTTTCAATTTTATAGGACTAAAAATACTTTTCAGTACATTTCACCTAACTTATTTAGAATATCTGAAGGACATATGTTACATTACAAAAATTTTTTTCGATATTACCTACGTATAAATTTAAAGGATGAATTACACAAACAGGTGTGTTGATTATCCTTTATTTTACAAAAAGAGCCTAGGAAATTTGTTGATTTCCGTTGCGGGAGACGCTTTCCGCAGGCACGGCTTCAACTAATTTATTTCGGTTGTCACCGAAATAAATAGATTTTCAGCTCGAGGCCAACAGGATGTTGGTCATGGAGGCGTACGAGGCGGTTTTAGCCTCCCTACCCTTTGTCCTGCTGGAAGGCTTTGCTTTGCGACGAGTAATCGCAGGAGCACTCGTCCCCTCCACTCCAATCAACAAGTAAATCCTTTATTAACAGTGCATTCTCTACCTTGAAAAACACGCATCCATATCCAATATTTTCATAATCAACACGCCTGTTACACAACCTAACTGCTACGAATAATGCCCTTTACACAACGCAAGCCCGTATAGAAGCTGAATTACCAGAAGTCGTAGCAATACCTACTTTTAAAAGCGGACGCAGCAAATAATCGCCTTGTCATTGCAAGTGATTTCGGCTCAACAAATATTACAGTTGATGGCGCGAAATACCAAGTGACAGTGAAGCAAGATGGCTCAATCGAATACAAAAAATTGTCAACAGACACAATTGATGTATCAGCAATTTTCACAGTATCCTCTGTCACAGCAGTGACAATTAACAGTCAATCCATTATCGGTAAGGCAGGTGCATCGATTGTCAGAGGAAGCATAGACAACAACGAAATTACGCTCACACCTGTTAATGTAGGGACAGCAACCGTTATTATTTCAGATGGCACGCGTTCCATTCAAGCACAGGTAACTGTAATAAATGACAATGGCCTAAAAGTGACACATTCTATTCCAGTGTCAAACTATTATACAAGTACAGTTGGATTCTACCCAACAGCAATTAAACAACCAAACGGTTCAATTTTCACATCGACTCGAGGCATCGTCACAGTTAAAGATGGCGAAATCACAGTTTATCCTGGTGAAATTAGTACAACCGAGCTCATTGTAGAAGGCAGTAACGGTCTGATTGGGTTATTTGAATTAAACGTAAGAGCAGATGATTATAAATTTGCCTACTTGACCCAAACGATTAGCTATGACCAATTCACTTCTAGTATCAGCGTACTTGCAACAGCTGGTAATGCGAAAGCACAGCCAGACATGACAGGACTAGATGTCAGCTTTGAGGACCTAAATGAATCCTTCCTTGTTGTCAAAGTGATGAATCAATATAAGGTAGTAAAAGTGCAAGCGTAAATTGCTGACAATAACTTACACATCCAAGCGCCAATTATTTATGACGCGCACACGGTCACAGGCACAGTCACAAATGTTACTGGCTTACAATTCGCTGAAGACGGAATAAAACGATGATTTACGCTACGAGCGAAACAACATACCCAACCTCTTACACATTGAATGGAATCACAGCTAGCACAGGCAATGAGCAAATTACGAGCTCACCAATCGGCTTAGCAACCTCACTAACAGACGCTGTGCATATGCAAGGTGAAGATGTGGTTGCACTTGACGCTAGCAACTGGCTAGCAAAAGCAGTCGTCACAGGTATTTACAAAGTAAATAATGCCGGAACGATAAAATACGTTGAAATAAAAGTAACAAAGCTCGGAAACAGCTATGAAATTAGCGAATCAAATGTATTCAATCAATTTACGTTTGCTAGTACATTAACCAATTTGCAAATAGTTACTCCGACAGAAAATGTCTATGTTGATACAACAAACAATATCGTTTATGGAAATACTACAGAAACAGTGATTGTTTCTGCCATTAAAGAGGCAAAGAAGACTTTATACAGCGGAACATTCGCAACAAATCAATTTGATGAAATAAAAGCGAATGTTTTAGAAGCTTTGGAGTGGACTACGTTTGCTAGCCATACGTTAAATGAAGCATCAACAACTTTGCATATAGAAGGTAATGATGTGTATGCACTAGCAGTTGGTGAAGAGAAAATTACGTTTGAATCACCAAATGGACTCGAGCGTACATTAAAGATTATTGTCAATGCAGACTATACAATCACAGTGACAGCCGAAACACCGCATATGTTAAAATATAGCATATCAACACCAGCTGTCAGCTTAGATGAAATTACCTTTACGTTTACACTAAACATTCCAGAAAGTGTACAAGTCTTAACGATTATGCCAAGTGGTTCTAGCCTAGATGCTACTGTTCTTGACAATAAACTAAAAGTCATAATCACGCTAGGCATCCCAGCCACATCAACATTTACAAATGTCTTCCCAGAGCTAGTGGCTCAAACACCACTTCCAATTACAGTTGTAACGAACGATATAACGGATTACCAAATTGTTAATGATACTAACGCGCAATTGCGATTTAATTTAGTTCAGCTGTAATGATAATAAACAGCCCAGAGGGAAATTTTTCACTGGGCTATTTAATTTTACTGATAAGTTTTAATAGTCAAATAGGAGAAGTCGTTAAATTTCAATTCTTAATTTCTCAGTTTCTTCTTTTGATAAACTTATGGCTATTTTAACGGTTGCTAAGTCAAAATTAAATCTGTAATTTACTCGCACGCTCAATTACCATATCACAATATTTCTTTAACTTCTCTTTATTTTCTACTGTCACGTCAGCCAAATCATTTTTATTTAATAATTTTGCCTCATAGTGCTCTAAATCAATTAATGTATTGTCTGTTACGTTATTTTTTGTCTTAAATCTAAAAATATGTTCTTCATCTGTAATGGCTACCAAATAAGGTTGCTTGGGATGTAGTGTTTCTGTAAGGGCAAACGCTCGACCTTCTCCACCAAAATCCCTTAAAACTCGCCCTTCTTGCGAATCAACTTTGACACCTACAATACTTGCCATCGTAGGAAAAATATCAGTAATTGAACTTAATTCATTACTGATTTGAGGTTTAATGTTGCTACCAGCTAACATAAATGGAACCTTACGTTTTGGTTCATGTAGTAGGAAATCATCTTGTTTTAAATAAGTTTGACCATGGTCAGAGATTAGAGAAACTAAAATATTTTCCATGCCAAATGTATTTTCCAAATAACTCAATAAACTTGATAAATGAAGATCTATTCTTTGTAATTCAACATCATACTTTTTGATTTTATTAGTATCAAATTTGGACAATACGGATGTCGGACCAAGATTTTTTTTCTGCTTAAATTCTGAAGGCAGATGCACTTGACTCATTAAATCATTATTGATTTCATCAGCAACATCATGTAAGTCCATAAGACTAACCCATAGGAAATGATTATTATCTTTAAACGTCTCCAAATGCTCTATTGCTTCTGACACAACTTCGCCTGCCCAAAGACCGCCCAACGATGTTTGATAAATAATGCGATCCATGCCTTGTAAATAGCCATAAGTCGGTGTTACACGCCAGTCATTATTAATTTGAGCCGTTAAATAACCTTGCTCTTTAAAATCTTCCGTAAATAATCGATTATATTTATTTAATTCATAATGATAAAAAGGATGGTATAAACCATGATTAATTGTTGTTTTCCCTGTATAAATTGCTGATACACTAGGTAACGTCCAGTCGCCTGACGTATAGCAATTGTTATTGATATAACCTTTCGAAAAGAATTTAAACGTATTTGGCATTAATTGCTCTAGTTTATTTTCAATTGCTGTGTTTGCGAGACCATCCACAAAAATAGAAACAATTACTTGAACATCTTTTTTAGCTGGTGCTAAATTGATAGGATTTCCGATAAAAAAAAGCTTCTTTGAATAAATTGTGTAACTTCCACTGTCAGCAAATGTATAATAATTATATTGATTTGCTGTTAAAGTATTTTTGGGAAAAATAAATTTCCTTTTAGGTCCTTTCACATGAATATCATCATAATTATCAAATACAGCTATAGGTAAGGTAGTTAGGTTTTCAATAGTAAATGAATAAGAATTAGAAACTCTCCCTTGTAGCATCTCAGTTTTAAAGAAGTATCTGCTGTTGTTATCCACATTCTTTATATGCATAGATTTATACATCTCAGTAAGGTAGGAATCACCTTCTCTATTCTTTACAGCTCTTTTAATCAAGCTCTCATTAAAACGATTAATAGGATAAGTTCGCTCATCTCTTTCATTTAATATTTTTTCAGCTAAATTTGAGTACTTCAAAACTTCTTGAGTTGGAAAATCTGGATGCTTTTTCATTTCGTTGAGAATATTCTTCGATTGTTCAATTGCCTCTTCTTTATCTGTTTCATTTAAGGCAATTTTTCCACAAACCGCAAATAAGGTAAGACTTTCCACCAAATCTCCTGCTGCACTTTTAAGCATTGCTAAATTATATGTAATTTCAAAAGAAAACGGAATTTGCTCAATTGCTTCTTTTAAAAGACAAATTCCTCCCTGATAATCCCCACTCAAATAGTAATAGCTAGAATACATAGAATAATACACTTCATTAAAGATTTTAAAAGTATCTAATTTTTCTTTTGCTTCTTTTAATAAGCCGCTATTTAAAAGAAGTCTCACTTCCTCTACTTCATTTTTATAATTTATTATCAAATCACTCGTAAGCATACTTTTAATCTCCCAAATATAATTTATTTTATTGTTTTTCAACAATAACTCTTGCTAAATACGGATCTTCATTTTTATAAACTGATAAACCACGTCCCTTAGTAAAGCTTTGTACCGAAAATCCAAGGTTCAATACTTTTCTTAGCAGCTCATCAGTGTCAATATATCTTCTATAATGATTGTCGTATATTTTATCTAAATCAGCATCTTCCTTTGTTCTAAATTCTGAAGCTAACAAAAATGGAACATCTATATTGACATGTATATTTTCGAGCAAAATATCTTCAACTTGTTCAGGTATAGCATGTAGGAAAAAACGTGTATAGAATAATATTTTCTTCCGACTTACTTTAGCAGACTCATTAAAACTCTTCATCAAAGTTGTAACTTTAACTCTGTCACTTAAATCTATACAATAAAAATCAATATTAGCTACCGACATTGTTTTTACCTTACTCTTGTTAATTTTAGTTACTTCTTCCGAACCGTCTACGCCAATTGTTTCAAAGCCATTTTTAACAAAGTTAAAGCTATCTTTTCCTGTACCACACCCTAAATCAACTACTATAATTTGAGATTGTTGATTTTTAATTCTAGTTAAAATATACTCACTAAATGTCGAAGCATCGCTTAATCCCTTAGTATTTTTATAAAATTGATCCCAGTATTCTCTATTTATATAACTCATTTTATTCTCCGTTCTTTGTCAATTTTCAACGATTTACAAACTTTGTACTTTGTAAGTTAAATTTTACAATAAAAAGTACTTTGGCAGTTCATTGATTCTCTATATAATCCAAGTATGCTACTACTAATATGTAAATATGATTATTTCTGCTACCACATCAGGAAATCATAGAATTTCACTACCGTCGCATGAGTTTTAACTGAATTTTCTTTTTTCGTTTTCCTCCTTAATAAGAAAAACAAAGACACTCAAACAGAGGTAGTAATCATCTATTTTTTACCATAACCTTTGGCGGGTGCTACAGCCAGGTGAAATCCTTCACAGAAAGCCTTTCCGGCGATTTTTCGAGTCCATAAGTGAGCGGATTTCCACGGTGCTGCTTTCAGTAAACGACTGATTTGTAAGTATGTCCTTGAACTGTTTGTGTCCAATTGAACTAGCTACATGTAGGCAATACACAATCATCGAGATGTACACCTGATTATGCACGCCTTGTTCGCTTTGCGCGTAAAACTTTTTGTTGTTCAAGTGCTGCTTCAGCCATTTGAAAAATAGCTCAATTGCCCAACGTGATTTGTACAATTCGGCGATTTCATCAGCACTTACATCAAATCGGTTCGTAATCAAATGCAGTTCGTTGCCTTTCGAATCCAGCACTTTGTTCAGGCGAAAGACATTTTCTGCACGACTTTGTGTGGTGCCAATCAGAATCATTTCATCTGATAATACAACTGAATCGGTTGGCAGTTTAAACGGTTCAATGACCTGTGTTACCGCATTTTTTCGTAAGCGTGAAACGAAGAAATAGCTATCGTCTGTCATGCGATCAAATCGTTCTTAGTCCAAGTAGCCCCGGTCAAACACGTACATGCATTCTTTGTGGTCAACGAGCACCTCTAGCTGGCCACGATCGTGTTCTTTCGCGTTTGTCAGCACTGCTTTGTCTGGATACGAACAACCTTTTTCTAAGAAAACTAGGCGCAAATGAAGCTTGATTCCCGATTTTATTTTGAGGAATTCCGCCCACTTGTGATTGTTCAAATTCAGTGGCAACCTACTCCAATCAATGATTTTTAATGGTGTCGTTGTTTTTCGGCGCTGCTCATACTGCGATTTTTTATGAATTTGCGAAACTAAATCGAGAAATATCCGTTGAAATACGTCTGTTGGAATTTGATTCAATCGGCGTCCTAATTGCGAAAAACTAATCGATTCTAAATTCATTGCTTTTTGAAGGTCGTCAGCAAACAGCGTTTCATTAACTGTATGTAGACTTTCGGTTTCATTCAGTTGCGCAAACAGTAATAATTTCAAAAATGAAGCCATGCGAAGCTTCTTCGTATAGGTATTTAATTGATGGGTTTCAACCAGTTCTTCAAATTGTGTAGCAGAAATTGGCGAAAGCCATTGTTCAAATGATGTTTTTCGTGTAAACTTATCCATGCTTATGTCCTTTATGTTGGATTTGGATGGTTACCTACCGCCCAACCATTATAAAGGATTTTTTGTACTCGGATTATATGAAAGGAAATCCAGTTTTATATAACGCATTGAATTATTTTAATGCGACGCTGGTGGAATTTTAAACCAAATTATATAATACCTTCTAGCGCAATTCACTTATACAAGCTACTTTATCGAATAATTTAAAGAATATTTCTTTTTGTTTTTAACAACTGCTCACAAACCACCATATCTAACTCCGTATCAATATCAAAAGATTTGTCTTTAGGCATTATAAAAGCTGTTGTTTCCTCAGTGAGAAACGATTGTTCACTTAGAATGGCTGATACTTTTCCTACATACACTGCGCCATTTAATGCATAACATTTTGCAAGCTCTTGTCGCCTTGTGACTAACTTTTCCTGGGGCATTAAAGGAATCATTTTGTCATTTTCTAAAGTGTACATCCAATATGGAGATTGATTAGGTTCCGTTACTGATACACAAAAATGACTACCGCTCGCAAGTAGCGTTTCGATACAACCATCAATATCCTCAACTGTTCTTAGCGGAGATGTCGGCTGTAATAATACGACATAATCATAGCCAGGACATTGTTTGATTGCATGAAGTACTGGTTCAATACCTGCTGTATCGTCTTGTGCTAATTCAATTGGACGTTTAAAAGGGACCTCACAACCATATTTTCGAGCTACTTCTATAATTTCATCATCCTCTGAAGTTAAAATAAGTCGATTGATATACTTTGACTTTTTTGCTTCCTCAATTGTCCATGCTATCAATGGTTTTCCTGCTAAATCCCGGATGTTTTTTCTTGGAACACCTTTTGAACCACCGCGCGCTGGAATAATAGCTAAAATTTTAGGCTTCATTGCGATAGCTCCTTTATTTCTTCATTTGCTCGTTCAAAATCATCCACTTGTCCAATGTCCAGCCAATATTCATGTATTGGGAAAACAGATGTCTTTTTGCCATGCTCAATAAGCTGCTCAAACAATGTTGGCATATCATAAAACATATCGGGCGGTATATAATCAAATACTTCCGGACTCAGTACATAAATCCCTGCATTGACAAAGCTTCGGTGAATTGGCTTTTCTTTAATCGACAATAGGTCTGTTCCATCTGTCTCAATTACGCCATAAGGCACTTGGAATTCGTATTCTCTAACACACATTGTCGCAACAGCTTGCTGCTCCTTATGAAACTGCATTAATTGATTGAAGTTTACTTGCGTTAATAAGTCACCATTCATTACAAAAAACGGTTCATTTGGGCGGTTTTCAAGCAGTGATAGTGCTCCCGCTGTACCCATTCGTTTTTCTTCTTCCACATACTCAATCGTTACACCAAATGGCTCACCAGCTTGGAAATAACTTTGGATAATCTCTTTTTTATAATTCACTGAAAAAATAAAGTTTGTATAACCATATTGCTTGAAGCCGTCCACAATTGTCTCTACAATTGGCTTATTTCCAACCTTTAGCATTGGCTTTGGGATATCATTAGTGAGTGGGCGTAGTCTTGTACCTAGCCCCCCAAGCATTAAAACGACTTGATTTTGATTTATAGGTGTTTCTAATTGGTCAATGAATAAAATATCAATTACTTGGTTTGCTTCATTAATTATAGGTAATTGCTTTAGTTTTTTAGACTTCATCAACCCTTTGTATTCACTCATTTTACGACCGATTTGGGCACTGATAGGGTTCCTATTCATAATCTTATGAATAGGAACATCTAGCCCTTCACCACGTAAAATGCCACGGCGGATATCCCCATCGGTTACCGTACCAAGTAATTGGTCATTTTCGCCTACTACAACCGCAAATTGCAAGGATGTTTTATCGATGATTTGCATGGTTTCAAATAGCTTTTGATTTTCAGTTACTATAATTTTTCTCCAATCATTCAATTGACTTCACTTCCTTTGCTGGTACGCCATATGCTTTTATATTACTATTCATATTTTTTACTACAACAGAGCCTGCACCAATTAAACAATTTTCTCCAATTCGTATTCCTTGAATAATTATTGTACCTGTTCCTATATGTGTGCTGTTGCCAATGCGAACAGCACCTGAAATTTTAGTTCCCGGTGCAATATGTACATGTGCCCCAATCATGCCATCATGATCAATCATTGCACTTGTGTTTATAATTGTATTATCGGCTATAACAGTAGCAGTTTGAATAATCACCCCCGCCATAAGTTGAACACCTTCTCCTAATATTGCAGAAGGGGCAATGATTGTAGAAGGATGAATAACGGATTTAAAACGATAGCCTTTTTCTTTTAGCACCTTAAATACTTTTTCACGTAATGATGAGGGCTTGAGCATCCCAATGCCTAAAACTAATTCAACTTTCTCCGTTGCATACTGTGCAATGATTTGGTCTGTGCCTAGATAATTCAAACCAAACCGATTATACTCCTCTTGCGGTGCCGTAAAACCAATTATGTCTTGTCCCTGTGCTATTAATATTTCTGTTAAAACGGCAGCATGTCCACCATTACCAATAACAATTAATGGCTTATTCATTGATAAGTTCATCCTGTTCATATGCTTTTTCTGCTTCTTTACCGAGATACGCCCAATATTTTGAAGGGGTAATCCCGCTTCCTGGACGTTTTACAGTTAGATTTTCAGCAGTAAACATCTCACCTTTTTTAATAGCTGTGTTTGCTACTAAACTCTTTCTTGCCGGAATTCTATTTTTTAATTCCACTACCGATGGCTCCTTATGTCCATTTCCTAACGCTTGCTCAATCTGTCGAATTTGCTTCACCATTTGTTGCAATTCGTCAGGCTCTAAGGATGCAACATGGTCAGGTCCCTCTAGTGTTTTGTCCAATGTAAAGTGTTTTTCGATAACAGTTGCCCCTAAAGCAACTGCTGCTGTTGGAACCACTATTCCTTCAGAATGGTCAGATAAGCCAATTGGTACTTGGAACTCCTGTTGCAATGTCGACATCGCGTGTAAATTAATTGTATTAAAAGGAGCTGGATATTCGGTTGTACAATGTAAAATGGTTACATATTGTTTTAATAGTTTTTTTGCATCTTGTGTTGCATAAAACGCTTCGACTTGTTGCATGTCATTTTTCTCCGCTAAACCAAAAGCAATATAGCTTAGGGCCTCATGAATATCCTCGATTGTCGCCATACCCGTTGATAAAATAATCGGCTTTTTCTTCTTCGCAATGGCATAAATAAATGGAGCATTTGTCAATTCACCTGATGGGATTTTTGCCGTTTTAATATGTAGCTTGTCGAATAAAAAATCGACACTTTCATAATCAAAAGGTGTCGATAAAAATTCTATTCCTTTGTCGACACAATATTGTTGAAGCTCAGTAAATTCTTCAAATGTCAGCTCTAGTTTTTTCAACATAGCGAATTGCGTGGTAGCCTCTTGCAAATTTTCTATTTGATAGTCCGCCTGCTTAGCATTTTTAGTTACGAGATTTTCTGCTTTAAACGTTTGAAATTTTACAGCATCAGCACCAGCAGTCTTCGCCACATCTACTAGTTGCTTTGCCATGTCAAAAGAGCCGTTATGGTTGACACCTGCTTCTGCGATGATATAGGTTTTTTTCATTCAACTCTCTCCTTTAATAGCATAAATGCTTCTGCTGCTTCATAGCCACTTGCTGCTCCTCTTATATGTGCTAACGCTCTAATTGCTTTTTCGCTTCTGGGAAATGGAAAGTCACTCACTTCCGATTCATAAATATTCATAATTTCTATTTTTTTGTCTAAAAACTTATCAATATTTACAAAAACATTTGGTCTAAAATTATTTGCATCAGGATTAATTGTAAAGTCTGTTTCAGAAAGTGTTTCATAAGCAAATACTTTCTCAACTGAAGGGTATCTAAACCATTTTGTGCAAGCCATTGTTGCATCAAATACAGCCTTGTGGTCCGAATGAATATCACTTGGATAGGGTACATAAACAATATTTGGTTGAATTTCTTTAAATGCCTCACTAATTCCCGCGATTAATCTGCTACAGGAAACTTGGTCTAATGCAGCAGCTTCAAAGTTTAGTTCAATTGTCTTCTCAAATTTATAAAGCCTTGTTACACGCTTTATTTCCCTAGCTCTTTTATCTTTCCATTCATTTGATACAAAATTTCCAGCTTTCGTTATAATCAACCAGATAACTTTATAACCCCGTTCAATATTTTTCAAAATAGTACCTCCACATCCCAATGTTTCATCATCTGGATGTGGGGTTACTATAACTATTTTTTTATTCATAAGTAACTCCTAAAGGATCATATTTTTTATATAGATATTCACGGAAATCCATTTGCTTCAATATTTCTATTGCCCGTTCCGAAGAATTTCCATCTCCATATATAGATTCTATATTTTTCAATTTTTCTTGATAAGATTTATCATCTAGTTTTAATATTGCTTGAGTTATTGACACTTTATCAGTCCCAATAAATTGTACATTTGAAGTAGTGAATCTCCCTATTTGGCGATTCCCTATATTAATTACTGGCTTTTTTAACAAAGGAGCTTCATAAATTCCCATACTAGAGTTTCCTATCACAAATGAACAATTTCTAAATACATTCACAAAAATTTCTCTTGGTAGATTTTTGTATATATAAAAATTTTCATCATACTTGTATTTTTCCAAAACGCTGATAATTTCTGAATAGCCTCCATCAGAATTAGGATAACTAACAAAGGTAAATATATTCTTTTCTTCCAATACATGTAATATATTATTTAAGTATTCACCTGATTTTCTCTCGTCACCAGCTTCCGGATGGAAAATTAATAAAGCATACTCATTAAAATTATTTGGGATACCTAGTTTTCCTAAAACTTCAGTTTTACTCATATACACAGTATCTTTAAATTTGTCCAATGAAGGGCTTCCAATATTGAAAATCCCTCTTTTTTCTTCACCCATTGCTAACAATCTTTGCTCTGAAAATCGATTAGAGACAAAATGAATATTCGCTAATTTAGAAGTTGCATGCCGAATAGGATTATCAACATGTCCCCCAGTAGTATGATCCCCACCAAAAAAATGCGCAACAGGAATTTTCAAATATGTTCCTATAGTTGCTCCAACCAGAACTTCTTCCCTATCTCCTACTACAATTATTAAATCTGGATTATAATCAGCTATTATATCGGTGGAACTTTGCATTAAAATTGATAGAGATTTTACCCTACTAGAAAAGCTATCAGAATCTAATAAGGATTCCACTCTAGATAGGATTGGAATTTCATCATTTATAATTTCTTGTATTGTGTAACCCATTCGTTTTGAAAGGTGTGCACCACCAACTATTAATTTCAATTCAAAACCATCTGTATCAAGAATTTTTTTATAAAATCTACTCAATAAGTCATAATCAGATCTAATCCCTGTAAAAGCAACTATTTTTCTAATAGACATCAGAATCTCCCATTGAAATATCCCATATTTTATAGTTACAGATTTCTAGATTTCCACCTAAATTTTTACCACCGAAATAAGTTATTGGAGATGTATTATAAAATCCTATTCTTTCTAATAGGTTATGTAGATTACCACTTATATTTAACCAGCAATTTATATCTCTCTTTCCTTGATCTTTTAATTCTAGAATTAATTTTTGTAATAAAATTAATTTAAACTCATCAGATTCTCCTTCAATTTCAACAATATCAACACTATCTCCAAAGTTTTTATATACTATATTTGCTTTATATTCTTCTAGGTACTTTAAATTGCAATTAAAATATTCATTAATAGGATTATTAGTATACCTCCACTTATAAAATTCTTTACTTTTTTCGACTTGAATTTTTCTTCTTATTGGATAAGCTTTAAAATTTTCAAAAGTATTATCCAACTCAAGTGTATATGTTTTTTCTATTAAAATATCTCTTGTTTTAGATAATTCTAATTTAAATGTTGGGATTTCATAAATATCCTCCCACCCTAGTTTAGACTTAAAAATACCATGGGAATTGTTGTTTGGAAATCCCCAAATTAAACTATAGCCCCTCTTTTTCATTTCTAAATATAATAAATCGGCTAACTTAGTAAATAAGCCTCTACCATTGTATTCAGGGTGCGTCATAGTAGTCATTGAAAGTGCTGTTTTATATGTTTGCCCATTAAAAATTATACTACATGGTGATGCAGAATAATTTGCTACAATTTCATTATTTTCAATAGCTACTGCTACCAATAAATCTTCTGAGGGATTTTGTAAATATCTCCATCTTAAATATTCTGGGTGAATTTCTCTTTCAAAAGTCATACTAAATAATTTGTTAAGCGATTCTAAATAATATTCATATTCTTCCGCATTCAATAATTTTAATTCCATATGTAATTTATCCTCCTTTGTAATAAAAAACTACAAATATTTAATTTTATTGACCACAAAATCGCCTTCATAATCTACTATTTTCAATAGTTTGTCAGATGTTTTAATTATAAAAAAACTGTCACCAAAATCTACTATTTCGCCTGGTATTAGGTTATCTATATTACTATATTCAACCTCCTCTGCCCGCCATACTTTTATTTTTTTACCATAATACTCAAAATGCGCCCCCCCATAGGGCTTTGATAACGCATTTATAAGGTTTATAATCATTTGTGAGCTCATACGCCAATCTATTTTACCATCTAATTCCCCCCGTTTTCTCCAATAAGTTGCCTTTTCCTCATCTTGAACAATAGGTTTTAAAGTCCCTTTAATAAAGTCATTTGTTAGTTCTACAACTTGTTGCTCCCCAACATTTAAAAGCTTACTATAAAGAGTACTAGCTGTTTCATAATCATCTAAATGGAGTTTTCTCTGATTTAAAATTGCACCTGAATCTGGTAAATCATCTAAATAAAAAAAAGTGGATCCTGTTTCTTTTAACCCCAAAACAAGCGTCCAAATAATAGGATGCCTCCCTCTATTTTGAGGCAATAGTGTTGGATGATAACCAACTGCCCCCAATTTAGGAATAGAATAAACTTCTTTAGGTAATAAATATGACCATCCAAAGCAATAAATAATATCAGGACACTTTAACTTCACCCATTGAGCTAACTGATCATTATTTTGATAATCTAACCAATCTATTTCCTCTTCATTACAAAAAGAATGTAATGACACGTGATCAGCATTATAATCAGATTGTACTTTTGTTACTACTCCAACTATTTCTGCCTCTGTTTTAAAATACAAGGCTTCTAAAAATCTTAAACTTGATTTTACACACCCCATAAATAATACTTTCATATTTAAACCTCTATAAATCATAAAATTTCTTTATTGAAATATTCTCCACTTCAATCTCGTTTAATATCTTTACAATTTGTTCTGATGTACTCCCCACAGCATATAACGTTTCTATATGCTGTATTTGTTTATTGAAATCATTAGAAATCGCTTTACTAATTGCATCAGTTAAATTATTAATGTTAAAATCACAATCAATAACCGATTTAGCCTTTAAGCGCCCCCCCTGGCGAATTCCAATATTTACTGTAGGCTTTCTCAAAAATGGCACTTCTAATAATCCACTTGATGAATTACCTATTACAGCTTCACAATGCTGAATTGCACTTAAATATCTTAGTTGTCCTAATGAATCAAATACACAGCACCTCGTTGAATTTTCTAGTACATATTCTTCAATACATTGATTAATAATTCGCCCATCAGTATCAGCGTTTGTTTTTGTAAAAATGACTTGGTGCTTCGGGAAGGTATCTAATACTTTTAATAGCGATTTGATTTGCCATTCAGCAGTTCCACTTTCTAATGTTGTTGGGTGTAACGTAACAAGGAAATATTTATTTAATTTAAAATTGATACTTTCAGATAATTTTTCTTTTGAAAGTAACTTTATATTTTTTATTCCTTCTAAACCTAAAGTGCCAACATTATAAACTGTATTTGGCTGTTCACCCATCTGTATAACACGCTCACGATACTCATTTGTAGCAGTAAAATGTATTTGCGACATTTTAGTGATTGAATGACGAATCGACTCATCTATCAGTCCTTCTGTTAATTCTCCACCATGTATATGAGCAATCGGAATACGCAAAATCATAGCTGCTTGCGCTGCTGAAAAAATTTCAAAACGATCACCTAATACCACCATAATATCTGGATTTAATCTACTTAAAGCATCGGAAAAAGTGATAACCCCTAAACCTATCGATTTTGCAATTGCGGTTGGCGTATCACTGGATAATAGCATTTCCAATTTTTCATCAATTTTAAAGCCATCCTGCTCTATTTGCTTTACAGTCAATCCAAATTCCGGTGAAAGGTGCATTCCTGTCGCAATAATCTGCAAATCCACATTTGTATCCTCATATAGACGCTTTATTAGCCAATATAATAGACCATATTCTGCTCTTGTGCCAGTTACTACACATATTTTACGTTTCATCTATTTCACCTCAACTGGCGTACTTGCTATATTCACTATGCGCTTTTTCAACTCATTCGTCACAGTCAAATCCGTACTTGGACAATGCTTGTACATATCCAGCTCATGCATCGGTCGCCAAATTGGGCGACTCATAACACCTTGCTCATTTAAAAAAGCTAAAACCTGATCACGTTCTAATGAAGCATCTAACTTTAATGTTTGTAGCCAGTAGTTACTGTTGCTATGCGCTGGCTCTGTAAATAATGTCACACCATCTAACTGAGCGATAAGCTCCTCATATTTGCTCGTTAATGCTTTTTTTTGGACTAAAAACTGCTCCAACTTTTCTAATTGCGCACAGCCAAGTGCTGCATTCATATTTGGCATACGATAATTATAGCCCACCTCATCATGTGCGTATTCCCATTTATGCGGTACTTTAGCAGTTGTCGTTAAATGCTTAGCATAATTAGCTAGTGCGTCATCGTCTGTTAAAATGGCACCGCCTCCACCAGTTGTAATGATTTTATTGCCATTAAAGCTCATCGCATTCACTTTTCCAAAGCTACCTGTATGCTTGCCTTTATAATAAGTGCCTAAAGATTCTGCCGCATCTTCCACAAGCACTAAATGATATTTATTAGCTAATGCCACAAGCTCATCTAAATGGGCTGCATGGCCAAATGTATGCATTGGCACTAATGCCTTTATGCGGCGGTTTGTCTGCTTATTGTATAATTCATTGCCTCGTACTTCAGCAATTTCTTGTAAGTACTTCTCCAGCTTAAATGGGTCCATCCCCATTGTGTCCTCATGTACATCCACTAAGTGAGGAATGGCGCTACAATAGCTTATGGCATTTGCTGTTGCAATAAAAGTAAGCGAAGGCATCAGCACCTCGTCTTCTGCCTCTACCCCCCCTACTTTTAATGCAATATGCAGTGCTGCCGTTCCATTGACAACTGCTACAGCACGCTTCACACCGACAAATTTCGCAAGCTCTTCCTCAAATTTTGTTACATAAGCACCAACAGAAGATACCCAGCCTGTTTTTATACAATCAGTTACATACTCCAGCTCTTTATCGTTAAATGTTGGCTCATGTAATGGTACAAAATCTTTGCCATACAGTTGTCTTACTTGCTCTGCAAATTGTATCCATTGATTATTCATATATTATATACATCCGCCTTATATTGAGATAAATTTTTTGGATTTGTAAACCATTCAATCGTTTCTTCTAAACCTCGACGGAAGCCCTCCTTGCCACCATATTGTGGCTCCCAGTCAAGTAAATTCTTCGCTTTTTGGTTCGCTGCCCAAAGTCGCTCTACTTCACTTTTCTCTGGGCGGAGACGCTGCTCATCTGTTTCAATTGTTAAATTCACACCGAGAATGTCGGCAATCATTTCAGCTGTTTCACCAATTGATATTTCATAATTAGAGCCAATATTAATGACTTCACCAATCGCTTTTTCAGATTTCATAACAGAAATAAAACCCTGTACCGTATCTTTTACATAGTTAAAATCTCGGGTTGGACTAATTGCACCAAGCCTAATCGTGTCCGCACCATTAGCCAGCTGGCTAATGATTGTTGGTATTACCGCACGTGCTGATTGGCGTGGACCATACGTATTAAATGGGCGAATAATCGATATAGGTGTATCAAATGAGCGATAAAAAGATAGCGCCATTTGGTCTGCCCCGATTTTTGATGCTGAATATGGCGACTGCCCTTGTAATGGATGATTTTCGTCGATAGGTACATAAAGCGCTGTTCCGTAAACCTCACTTGTAGATGTATGCACTACTTTTTCCACACCTAGCTCACGCGCTGCCTGTACAACATTTAATGTACCATTAATATTTGTGTCAACATAAGTTGCTGGTGAATGATAAGAATATGGAATTGCAATCAGTGCCGCCAAATTTAATACATGTGTACAGCCTTTCATTGCTTCCTTTACACCATAGGGGTCACGAATATCACCTGTAAATACGTCTAGCTGTGATTTAATCTCCCGAGATGCGTGATCTAGCCACCCCCATGAATTAAATGAATTATAATAGCAAAAAGCTCGCACATCATGTCCTTCACGTACTAGTTGCTCTGTTAAATGCGAACCGATAAAACCATCGGCTCCTGTGACTAATATTTTCATTATGCATCTTCCTTTTTAAATAAGTCAGATTTTTTTAATTCGCCAAATGCTGGTTGGATTTGGACAATTCCAACATACATTGTACGAATGTATTTCGAATAAACATTAATATATTTCTCCATTTTTTTTAATGGTCGCTTTTCAAAGCGCACCCCATCCGATTTATCGACTAATTGTTTATACTGTGTGCGCGTAATAGGTGCCAATGTTTGTAGGAAAAACGGATTTTTTTCAATTCGATTAAAATATTTATCGAATTCATTAAAATAGCTTTGTGTATTATTAATAAGCTTCTTACTATAGGCCTCTTGTATCTGCTTATCAACGGCTACAAGCTTTTTAAAATCCTCAATTAATGCATCAAAATAATTTTCATATTGTTTAAAACGATTAAGTGTGTCTTCAATATTATAATCGTTTTCTACATCGAAAATGGATGAATCTACAATATTATTTTCTTGCAAATGTGTTTCAAGTAACGATTCTAGCGGCACAAAGGGCGCTCCTTCAATAGGTAGTCCATTTTTCGTAGTATTAAACACATTCTTCTCTAGTCCTACTTGCTTAATATAAAATTGAATAACATCCCTCATTGAGAGATACCCGCTTCCTGTGTAAATTTCATCACCAGTCGTGCTTGTAGCTACCTTATACGCTTTTAGCTTATCTTCTGTTACGTCAGCATCATCTATATAGTCGATGCCATCCGCATATGTTTTTTCCTTTGTAATTGAGAGATTTTGCCCTACTAACATAACCGGTCCCATCTTAATACCACCAACAATATATAAAGCAATGGCTGCAATCGTCGGAGCATCTGGAATAATGACATGGCTATTATGGTTAATAAGATTACTGTTAATTGAATCTTGTGATGTAAAGAAATGCACTTTCTTTCCTGGATAATTTTTTAATACTTCAAATCCAATAGATGAACCGAAAATTAAAGGGATATCTAGCTCTAATTCCTTCACCCTTTTTACAACCTCGGCATTTTTAGGTGTTGGATCATAGCTAAATAATGCATCTGGCAAAATATGATTTTTTATTAATGTGTTTATCGCTGAACCTACTGCAAATATATAAGCCTTTCCCTGCTCTTTAATCAGCCTAATATTTTCTATCTCATCATTTAGTGAAGGACCTGCTGCCACGATTAAAACGGGCTTATTTTCTAGTTTTTTAAGGTCAATATGTTTAAAAAAGTTTGGCGATTTTAATATTTCAGCAAAATTTACAATCGAGTTAATTGTCCATCTCGCCTGAAATCTTAAATCAGTAATCGTACTATCTTTATATGATGTTAAATAATTCTTAAAACCACCTATAAATTGTTTAATTTCATTAGCATATAATGTATTAGCAATTGGACTAATAATAATTTGTGCCCTATCTTCTGCCAAATCATTATAAAGCTTATTTAAATTTGTCAATTCTGATGGATGACTAAATAATTGCTCAAAATTTTTCGAACGAACTTTCGATAAATTGAAAGTATTTAAAAAGCAACTTAAAACATCTAAATTCGGCTCATAAATGGAGAAACGAACATCGGAACGCTGTTCAATAAGCTCTTGCACAACATAACCTAAGCCAACACCAATTAACAATACATACTCAATTTCCTCATTCAATTGATTAGATAAAATTGCTTTCGCTTCCTGCATAGGGTTATACCGGCTATGATAAAATATTTTCTGATCTCCCTTTGTCACAATGAGTGTAGAAATACCTGTTTTTGCATCACTCACTTCGCAAAAGCGATTTTCATATTGCTCTAGTTTCTGAACTAATTGTTTGTTTTTAGACTGTAAAATACGTTTATTGTCAATCAACATATTACTTTACCTCTTCTTGGAATACCCATTCTGATGCACTCGAAAAGATAGGAATCAATTCGTATTCCACTAAATCTTTTAATAAAATAAAGTCTTCATTAACTAAACTATCATTAAGGTTTTTAAAAATAGTTATCGCCTCCGCAATACGGCTATTAGTAAAAATCCCTTGTTCTTTAAAGGCTTGTTCAACTTTCAATAAAAACTCGATGCCCTCTGCTAAATCTGCAATACTATTAAATACTTTCTCTAATTCATTATTCACTAATAAATTAATAATTGTTTGAAGCCCTTGAGGAATTTTTGCTATGTATTCATAATAACTATTTTTCAATTCGTTTATCTGTGCTTGTTCCATCTGCCAAACCACCTTTAGTTTTATATATTTATTATCGGCAAAATTACAAAAACATCAAGAAAAAGCGTTTGAGAAAATTCCCAAACGCTTTTAGATTATCAGAGATTAACCTAATAATTGTAATACGCCTTGTGGCTGTTGGTTAGCTTGAGCTAACATAGATTGTGCAGCTTGCATTAAGATGTTGTTTTTCGTGAACGCCATCATTTCAGCAGCCATATCTGTGTCACGGATACGTGATTCAGCAGCTGTTAAGTTTTCAGAAGTTGCACCTAAGTTGTTGATTGTGTGCTCTAAACGGTTTTGAACAGCACCTAGGTTTGATCGTGTATCTGAAATTGATTTTAATGCAGCATCAATTGTAGCGATAGCATCGTTTGCACCTGTTTGAGATGTTAAGTCTACTGTAGAACCAGCATGAACTGTTGAACCTGCTTTTGCAGCAGTAGATGTATAGAATAGGTTTTGACCACTTGTATTAATGTAACCAGCTAGACCATCTCCAAGCGTCACACCCGATGTTTTACCATCTACTTTGTCACTTCCTTGACCATTTAACCATGCGATTGTTGCAGCATCTGTTACTTGGCCGCTGGCAGTTCCATCTGATTTTTTCCAGTCTGTTCCGTTACCTGATTTAGTGAATTGTAGAGCAGCCCCACCACTTGTTGTTATTACAGCTGTTCCACCACTCATAAACTCTGCAACAGCATCAGTTCCAGAATAAATACTGTAATCTCCAGATGCTTTTGTTTCTTTAGCTAAAGATAATTCGAAAGCTGAAGTATCTCCAATTGAAAGACGAATGTTTTGATCTCCATTTGCACCAATATGGAACACTTTGTCTTCGAATGAACCGTTTAATAATTTTTGCGTGTTGAACTCAGTGTCTGTAGAGATACGAGTTAACTCTTCTTTTAATTGTTGTACTTCTTTTTGTAACGCAATACGGTCTTCGTTAACGTTTGTATCGTTTGAAGCTTGTACTGCTAATTCACGCATACGTTGTAAGATTGCGTGTGACTCGTTTAATGCACCCTCAGCTGTTTGGATAAGAGAGATTGAGTCGTTAGCGTTTTTCGTAGCCATGTCAAGACCACGAATTTGTCCGCGCATTTTTTCAGAGATTGCTAAACCAGCAGCGTCATCGCCAGCACGGTTGATTTTGTAACCTGAAGATAATTTCTCAAGGTTTTTAGACGCTTGAGTGTTGTTGAAAGCAAGGTTACGGTGTGTGTTTAAAGCTGAAATGTTGTGTTGAATTCTCATGATAGAATTCCTCCTTGAATTGTTTTTGTATAACCCACATCCATGTGGGAAAGTTTGGTGTCAGTAGTATGTACTACCTTTACCTTACACTCTATATATCGTAAGTTATTTTAAATGTTTAATAGTTTTTCAAAAAAATTTTTAAATTTTTTAATTCTGAAGACAAAGCTAACTAAACTTAGTTTAATAACTTTTCCAAAAAATCATTTAGACGGGATTGGCTATTTGTTGTAATTGTTTCTTCGCTAATCCATTGATTATCTTGAATTGATACTTGATTTGCCTTTCCTGGCTTTAATGCATTTGCCATAACACCAAACAATACTTTTGGCTCACTAGAAATGGACCAATGCTTTTGACGATAGTCTAGAGAAATGCGCTTCACATATTCTTTAGCACTTGCCATTAAGTCAGAATAAACAATTTCGCCGCCTTCTAACAATAAATTTTCTAAAGTCCCTTCACATTCATTATTAGGAAATATATAAACACCAAAACTCGGACTTCCAAGAGTTACTTCCCCAAATACAGCCTCTTTAAAAATCGAATGATACTCCTCATCCACTTCATTAAGCATGCGGCTAATTAAATCATTAAAGCATTGCTCAGCTGGCTTTGTATCTGCATCGCAAAATAGAGCAACTCCTGATAATTGTTCATAATCTAAATTCAAAAGACTGTCAAAGGCTTTTACAATTCCCGAATCGCCTCCTGCCGTTTGAATAGCAATCGAGTACTGCTCGTTGCTATAAAACATTGGTACGGGCATACGCTTTAATAAATCGCCATTGAATGGAAAACTTTTAGGTATTATCCTCTCCCAAAACAAATCTACCTGTTCAATTTTCCGAATTAACGATATGTTTTTTCTTTTTAAGTAACGCCCTAAAGCTGCCGAATCATGAACACCCTCTACAATAAAATAAAAGTACTTTTTCATTTTAGCGCACATCCTGCCCTAGCTCATATCTTAGTACTTTTAGCCTTTCGCCAGAAAAATATTTTAATTTCTTTTTATCTTCTCCTAAGCGATATACAGAAAGTTGATTGTAGTCTGCTTCAGCCGCTTTTAGCATACCATCTAACGCTTCCAAACTATGTGTTGTTGCAAAAAGCTGAATATTATATTGATTACAAATTTCCGCTAGCCATGTGAAAAAGGTTGGAATGAGTTTTGTATGAATACCTGTTTCGATTTCATCAATTAAAATAATTCCATCTTTAAAGCGGATTGCTTGCGACGCAATAACAAGTGCCTTTCTAACACCATCACCGAACATAGAGATAGGCACTAACCCCAAATCTTCATGCTGAATATAAGGGATAGGTCTTGTATTTCTTCCTTTATCATTTGCCATAAGCAGTTCGATACCATTTATTTTTTTATCAAATTGACGCAAAGCCTCAATAAGCATTGGTCTTTCTCCATCTTTTACAAGATCATCAATTATATAAGGTGATAAAGGGGCAATACGATGATCAATCGCTGAAATAAAATGGCAATTAAATAGACTGTCACCTTTCTTGATAATTCCAATTACTTTTTCATTTAAAGTACCAAATTGATATTTGATTGGCCTACCTATACTGTTCTCATTCTCATATATTTCAATCGATTGTTCTTTAACAACTTGCTCTCTATCTATAATATCTATATTTTCATCACTGCTATCATTTAATATGAGGTATTCTTCTTCTTCTAAAGTACATTGAATGTATTTACGCATCCCTGCCCATTCGTACTCTATTTTAATGGGCTTTACAGTTTCACTAAATAACCAACTAATTAACTCCTCAGTAGATAGTGTACGAGCTAAGCCACCAATATAATGCTCCCTCATTCTCGCTAATCGTAAAAAACCTTGTTTAGAGGAATAGTTAGCAATTAAATAGATTGCCTCCAACAAGGATGTTTTTCCTGCATTGTTTTCTCCGACAAATAAATTAATTTTAGAAAAATGGTCTAACGTAACATCTGTCAAGCCACGAAAACTATGAATACGCATGGCCTCTAATTTACTCATATTAAATTCTCCTTTACATGAGTGTTTTACTTTTATTTATACTATACACTTCTTTCCTATATTCTAAAACTTATAAAAGAGATACCTCAAAATTTCGTAGGTATCTCCTTTTCTTAGTTTCTCTTCAATTTTTCCAAGACATCGCTCGGTGTTGCTAATGCCTCTTTATTTTGCTCCTGTATCGATTCGAAAACTTCTGAACGATGAACTTTTACTGATTTGGGTGCGACAATGCCTAGCTTCACTTGGTCACCATCGACCGACAGCACCTTTACTTCAATTTGGTCACCAATCATTATCGATTCGCCTGTTTTTCTTGATAATACAAGCATTTACTTGGCACTTCCTTCCTCTAATCCAATTGGATAGCGTAAAGGATAAAGCTCGCTGTCCTGCAAAACAATTTGCTTCCCAAATTTTTTCTTCGTATTAATAACAATTGGGGCTAACAAATTCATCGTCGATTCTTGGAAAGTTTCTTTTAATGTGACGATTGCATAAGCAACTACATCATCTTCTTGCTCAATTTGTAATGCTCTTTTTTCTTCTTCACTAATATCAAAAGAGTATTCCTTTTTAAAAGCAAATGGGTAAGCAAGTATGAAGCCTAATTCCTGTTTTTCAATAGATTGTAAAACGACTAATGGTAAATCAGCGTCTAATGGTAGAAGTACAAACTTTTGTGCGTCTGGGAAACCAGGTACTCCTGCCTCAAAAATTAAAATATCTTCTTTTTTAATTGCTACTTCCCCGAAGAATTTTGTTTCAATGTTCATTGCGGTGCCCTCTCCTTTTAACCGATAACATCTATATCCACTCGTGGTCTTTGTATCATTGTACCTTTTACTTTCCCAGGTGTATAGTCATGGATTGGTTTATTCACCTTTACGTCGATTTTTGGTTCGTTACGCTGAATATTGACATCAACTGTCGCCGGTCTGTAGTTTACTTTCACAGAGCCGACTGAAGGTACGAATTTGATATTGTATGGTCCCGGTCGTTTTGGCCCACTATTTTGCATTGCTATTTGTTGAATGATAGCGCCTCGCTGTCCCTTACCTGCATTTAACATCATTTGACGTCCTTCTCGCACGCGTCTCGAAATCCCTTTCATCATCTCTTGGCGTCCCTCCTGCGCATAACGCATAATCATTTCGCTAGTAGGATAGTTGCCTAAATCACGGCGTGCCTGTGACGAATCAATTGATAGCTTTCCTTTTTGTGTATGGATTTCCACAGTAGCTGCGGGCTGAGAAATTCTTTGCTCTGCTCTCGGTTGCTTAATATGCTGAATTGGTTTATGAATTTGCCAATCCATCTGAATATCGGTCGTGTGAATTGAAATTTGTGGGAGTCGCATATTTTCACACCTTTCATTTCAAGAAAAGCGTCTGAACATTTGTTCAAACGCTTTTTATTTTTATCGAATAAAGTCTACTAGTGTTTGTTGAATAATTTTTGCGCCAACTGATAAGCCCGCTTGATGAATAGATTCTTGCGTCACAAGCTCTGTAATTGTAGCCGCATATTCAGTATCTTCATTCATCGACATTTGCTTTGTGACATTAATTTCATGCAAATCTAGTCTTTGCTCCATTAATTCTACTCGATTTTGTCGAGCACCTACATCTGCACGACTTTTAAGTAGCGTACCGTGTATATCAGCCAATGAGTCATTAGTTCCGGCAGCTATATCACCTAATAATTCACCAATTTCTTCTCCTGTACCAGTTTGAAGAGTGGTAATAATCGTATCCATAAAATTATCAATCTCTTCAAACATATCTTTCCCTGGTGTATTGACATTAATGCGCACTGCTTCGAAAACATCAATTTCAATATCTGCATCTAGACCTGTAGTCCCCGGCACAATGTTTGGGTTTGGAACTCCATCCACATATAACGGTTTATCCGTTTGAGTGCCAGAGAAAATATATTTATCGCCAATTTGAGTATTAGCAATATCCTGAAGTTGGCGTTTTAACTGTTCCATTTCTTTTTGCATTTTTTCTCGGTCTTCTACAACATTCGTATCATTAGCCGCCTGTACAACAAGCTCTTTCACACGATTTAAAATCTCTCCTGCCTGTCCTAATGCATCATCAGTAGTGTCCAACCAAGTATTTGCTTCACCAATATTGCGTTTGTATTGCGTTGTGCGGTCTAGCTCTGTGCGATAGGACATACCTTTAATTGCAATAACTGGGTCATCAGAAGGACGAGTAATTTTTTTACCAGAGTAAAGCTGTTCCTGTAGCTTTCCTAGTTTGCCGTAGCTTGTGTTTAAGTTACGTAGCATATTGTTTGATAGCATCGATTGTGTAACGCGCATTTTCCTTCTCCTCTCATTTATCTATTTAGCGAGGTTATAAACCTACGCGCCCCATTCCGTTAATAATTCTGTCTAACGTTTCGTCAACTACTGTAATCATACGTGCATTCGCATTGTATGCTTGTTGGAACATAATCATATTTGTCATTTCTTCGTCAAGTGATACTGAGCTCATCGCAGCACGCTTGTTTTCAACACTTAAGCGCAGCGTCCCTGAGTTATATTCACTGCGAATCGCTTCCTCTCCTCTAACTCCTAAATCACCAATCATTGATTTGAAGAAACCTTGGTATGTCGCGCCATTCAGTCCTACTTGAACTTCTGTTTGCGACTTTGCCATATCGAGAATATTTTTATTATTTCCTTGTTCGCCAAGTTCACTTGATGCCGCAATATCCTCTGGAAGAATATCATCTCTTACTTTGATTGTTGCTGCTGTTAAGCCTCCTGCTTCAAAGAAATCCTGACCTGTTGAATCGTTTAACCCATATCCGCTCTGATGAAGTGCGTTGAATGTAGTTACAAAAGTTTCAACTAATTGATCAAGCTTATCGAGCATCTCTGGATATAACCCTTGTCCATTACTATGGCCATAAGAGTTAATATTGGATAAAAGCTTGCCTTTTCCTGGTTCAAACGTGCTGTAGTCATAGCTTTCATTTATGGCTAACACAGCACCTGAATTCAACTTATCGATTGGCGGCACGATATCTGCTAGTGCACTACCTTTCCAATCAACAAGCATTTCTGTAAATGGTTCAAGCGGTTCTGTTCCATTGATTTTACCACTAGCATTATTGATGCTAATTTCTGCAAACTCTTTACCATGTACAAGTATTATTGGCTCCGCGCTGCCTACTGGGCGGTATGTAATAGTTAAACTCCCTTCCGATACAGGGCTAGCGTTTCCACCTGACGGTACACGCTCCACTTGTACAGGTAAATATTCGTTCAACTTATCTACAAGTACATCGCGCGCATCATATAAATCATTTGTCACATAGCCATTCGGTTCAACCGCCATAATTTGTCTGTTGATTTCTGCAATTTGTCGAAGCAAAGAATTTACTGTGTTCGTATCCGCTTCGATTTGCGCTCCTAGATTGCTCTGAACTGTTTTTAATTGCTTGTCCGTATAGTTAAAGGATTCTGCTAACGCACGTGCTTTTGCAATAAGCACCTGTCTTGCTGCTGTATCTTTTGAATTTGCAACAACATCTTCCATTGCCTGCCAAAAGTTATCGAATGATTTATTTATACCAAATTCAGAAGGCTCAGATAAAATATCTTCCATTTGCTCGATTGCCTTTGTTTGTTCCTCCCAATAGCCAAGTTTATTCGTTTCTTGGCGATATTGGCGGTCGATAAATTCGTCACGAACGCGTTGAACAGAGTGAGCCTCTGCCCCCGTTCCTAAGTGTCCAGGCATTTTGGGTGAATTTAAGCCCGGTGATGGGTAACCTGGTAATGCTTGCATATTTACACGTTGACGTGAGTAGCCTAATGTATTAGCGTTAGCGATATTATGACCAGTTGTATAAAGTGCTGATTGCTGTAAAAATAGGCCTGATTTATTTATTTCTAGTCCCATAAATGTTGAACGCATAGTGTTCCTCCTTTAAATTCATAAGAAAGTCGCTAAATCTAGTGTTTTGCTATTTTCAAAGAGCACTCTCTATTTTAAAGGGTGTGCTCTTTATAGAAGCACACCCGGCAACGTCCAAAAAGCTATACACAGCTTTTGGGACACTCCTCTTTATGCTTGTGAGTCGAAGTATGTTACTTTTTTTTGATTTGATTGACCGCGCACTTCATCGCCTGAATAGTTAAAGGCATCTGGACGTGCGGGGCGGAATGGCTCTAATTGGATATTGATAAATTGCAAAGATTGATAGACGAGCTTTTGGTTTAAATCGTTTTGCACTTTAAGCTCAGTTAATAATGTGAGCAAGCGTTCCCTCGTAGCGATTAGCTGCTGCTTTTCCTCTTCACTATCGATGGCGTCAATTAGCTCGGCTACAGTTGGGTTGTCAGTGTAAGCAATTCCTTTTGCTCGGAGGTAATCCGTTACCATCAACTGACGCTGTTGCTCAAGTGTAGTGATCGCCGCTACATGTGCCTGCTCCATTTTAATTAATTCATCTAGTGCTTCTATATCGTTCGCTTTAATAATGTCTGTTTTTTTATGTGCAAGCTCCAATAAGCTTTTGTGCATGCGCTCTAGTTTTTCAAGTGTGGATAGCACTGACATATCATATGAGCTCCTTTATTTCAAAATTATGCTTAGAATCGGTAATATTTCAGCATATCCTCAGCCACTTGCCTTGCATTCACTTTATATTCACCTGACTGAATATCAGCCTTTAGCTGTTGTACGCGAACAGCACGCTCTGTATTGTAATCAGCCGTTACTTGCATTTCCTTAGCAGCTGAAGAAATCTCAATTTTATCTGCAAAAGATGCTGCTTTTTCTTCGTTTTTAGTAACTCGTGGCTGGGCATTGTATGGATTAATCGCTCTCAAATTTAATGGATTAATTTTCATACTATATATCCTCCCTTCAATTTCCTTCTACATTATATTTCGGTTTGTAGATGAAATTGTTTAATTAATATTTTTTGATTAAGGATTTAACACGCCCACGCGAAAAATATAATCATCAGTGCAACAGGCAGATAATTGTTTCTTCGTTTAATATTTATTTACCCTTTTGAAAATTTCGGATAGTTATTCTACGTTTTATGGGATTTATTCTACGTTTTTCAGGGGGATTCTAAATTTCTGAGGGTTTCTTCTACGTTCTCAAGATTATTCATAGCACTCACTTCAAAAGCGGGTGTTCGTTTTGTTTCTTTCACTGAGGTTTCTCTCATTCTAGCTTGCGTCCAAAAAGCCGGCTATGCACGGCTTTTTAGACGTCTCCACGGTTTCTTTATTTATTTCTTTCTATCTGCTAAATATGTGCCTTTCTCACGTTGCACTACATTTTCACGGAATTCTTTTGCTGCATCAAATGTGCGTAACTCGGATTTCAATTCATTTTGACAATTGTCACAGAGCTTGCCCGATGTCGTTAAACGCCCACAGTTATCACAAGGATAGCCTAAGTTTGGAAATAATGCTGGATGCAAGCGGCCTTTACGTACCCATTTATAGAGCAAATCTTTTTTTACACCTGTCGCCTCTTCAATGCGGTCGACATTAGCCGCACGATTTTCACGTTTACGTAAAAAGCGATAGACAATTTGATACATGTCTTCTTCCTTTTGTGCACATTTGTAGCATACATCTCTTAAACCTGTGTAATTAAAAAACTCATTGCATTCTGGACAATTTCTAATCTCCGCCATAATGTTTTCCTCCTAAATGCTACGTTTAATTTCCTCCATTATACAATAAAGTGAATCTTCAATCCATGAGCTTTTCATGCGTCACGGATTGTTTGAATTTTATCCTTTTATTAAAACTATCGCGGTTACGCTTTCTGCCCCTGCGTCAAGCAACGCCCTTTTGGCATGTGCAATCGTCGTACCAGTCGTTACAATATCATCTACAATAATATAATGCTTAGCAGTTAATTGTTTTTGATGAGCGATACGAAAAAGCGGAGCTACTTGTTGCCGCTCCAGTTTGCTTTTACCAACTTGCGTTTCTACCGTTGTTTTTTCAAGTAAATGCTCATAAGGGATTTCAGCCGCATGTAGTAGTTCATCAATGTGAGCAAATGTACGCTCCTTCTTTTTTAGTGGATGCATTGGTATCGGTACAATTATTTCGCTACGCTTGCTTAATAATTCATGTAATTCCTGTCGAAAAACTTTTGCTAGTATAATATCTTGTAAAAACTTATATTGCCTTAAAAAGTTTTTCATTGCTTCATTATAATGAAAAATAGCATAGAGCCCCTCCTTTTGATAATTTACAAACTCAAATTTCAGCTTGCAGCGTTCACAAATAACAGGAGCTAATCTTCGTTCAAATAACGTTTGCCAAGTTATTATTTGTTGTAGCTCTCGCTCACAAAGCAAACAGTTTATTATTTCTTTATTCATTCGACACCTCATTTAAACGCAGAATTTCTCGCTTCGCTAAATCCATTTCTAGCGAGATACCATGATAAAAAAATACGACATCCCCTGTCGGATACAGCTCACTACGCCCAACACGCCCTGCAATTTGAATAAGTGCGTCTGCAGTAAAAATGGGACTTTCTGCACCAACAACAGCGACCTGTACGTTAGCAATCGTAATGCCTCTTTCTAAAATTGTCGTCGTTAATAAACCTAGGATTTCTTCGTTGCGTAATTGCTGGACTTTTTCTTTACGTGTCGGATCTTCAGCATGCACAGCTAAAATATTCGTATCTAGCTGTTGAAAGAGCGAGTGAGCTTGCTCTAACATTTCAATCGTTGGGAAAAAAATGAGAAATGGTTTCTTTGCAATAATTTGTTGTTCCGTCCAATGCTGAAGTGGCTTTGGTAGCTTACCTTTTTTTAGGTGCTGTTTATAGCCCCATAATGGCTGAAATCGTGGAATAGGTAGTGGATAATCATGGTAGCGCTTCGATATAAACGAATAACCCTCACAAATTTGGAGTAATTTAGCGTCTGGAGTGGCGGTTACAAAAGCAACCGGGGCATCCTTCTTTTTCGCTTTATACACAGCTTTTTGCAGTACTTCATCAAAGCGATAAGGAAAGGCGTCAGCTTCATCGACAATCATCACATCAAAGGCGTCAACAAAGCGATAAAGCTGATGGGTGGTCGCAATAACAAGCTGTGCATAGCCTTGCTGATTTTGCGCTCCCCCGTATAATGCATGAATTACTGTTGTAGGAAATACTTGCTGAAGTCGCGGGGCTAATTCTAATACGACATCTGTACGGGGTGTCGCGATGCAAATGCGCTGTCCCTTTTGTAGTGCTCTATAAATAGGCTGAAAAAGAATTTCACTTTTCCCGGCTCCACATACCGCATGTAATAGATGCGAGCGCTTGTTCATAATGCTGCTCGCTAACTCAAGCGATGCTTGTTGCTGCAATTTTGTCAGTGTGCCAACCCAATTAAATTGATGTTTTTTTAAAGCACGGAAAAATGACCTCCCCCATGTCAATAGCTGTGTACAGCTCGAAATTCTCCCCATTACAATGCAATGTCGACAATAAGTGCAAGTTTGCTCACATTTCACACAATAAAAATGAATGAATTTTCTCTGCTCTTCATTGAAACAACGCTCACACCGATAACGCCTCCTCCAAAAACTATTCGTTACCGAAATTGCTTCATGTGTTTTAAAAAATCCACGCTTTATATATGACTCGATTACTTCCTGTCCAAAAGGTAGGTCTTCTCTACGCATAATACGACCTTCCATTAAGTTTACTAGCGCAGGGTCAATAAGCAGCCCTATATAATGCGCTTTTTTTGTTTTTCTTAAAATATATATCAACTCCTTTTTACTACTCAAAACAAAAAGCCTCTACATTCTAATGTAGAGACTTTTGAAATGTTATTTTTTTAACCAGCCTACTGCGAGTGCGCCTTCGCCTAAATGCGTGGCAATGACTGGACCAAAGTAGCTTAACTTGAAGCTTGTATTTGGGTGTTTTGCCTGCAATTGCGCCATTAGCTCTGCTGCCTCTTCCTCACAATTGCCATGGATTACTGCTACTTGCAGGTCACCATGCTTTTCAACCGCCTCGGCCAGCAACTCTTCCACACGACGCAGTGCTTTTTTGCGCGTGCGAATTTTTTCATATGGCACGATTACTTTGTCCACAAAATGTAGGACAGGCTTTACCTGTAGCAAGCCACCAATCAATGCAGCTGCCGCAGATAAACGACCGCCGCGCTGTAGATGCGCTAAGTCATCAACGATAAAGTAAGCATTCAACGTTGGTCTTAAATTTTCTAAATGAGCTATAATGTCCTCTACAGTGGCGCCCTGTTCGACCATTTTAGCTGCTTCCAACACATACATCCCTTGTATTGCACAAGCTATTTCGCTGTCAAAAGCTGTTACTTTAATGCCTTCAACCATATCAGCAGCTTGTACTGCCCCTTGGTATGTACCGCTTATTCCACTAGATAAATGAATGGAAATGACTTCATCATAATCTTTTGCAAGCTGTTCGAATAACTCGACAAATTTGCCAACTGGTGGCTGTGTTGTTTTTGGGAAAACCTTTGAGTTTCGCACTTTATCATAAAATTCAGAAGTCGTGATTTCGACCTCTTCTTCATAGCTACCATCTTCTAAATTGACACTTAGAGGAATCATATGAATATTATAACGGCTACGTTCCTCTGCTGTTAAATAGGCTGTACTGTCTGTTACAATTGCAATTTTCATCAATTATTCCACTCCTCTGCCATCCTCAATTACGCCTCAGCTAACTCGAGTCCAGATTTTTTCGAGCTAATTGGTGGAGTTAACCTAAAACCGTCACGTCCTGTGACATCCGCCGGAGGCTTTATTTTGATTCAGCCATCCGTTGAATGAAAAGCCATTTAAGCATTCATCTCGCCCTATGTAAGGTGGGAGCTTTTTTGCTGAATCAAGATAATTCTACCTTATGTAGCTTCAAAGTGGAACATGAATTTATATGAAACATTATATTGGCTTATTCATTACCGATATAAAAAACGCTCGTTACTTTCCATGCTCCGTCTTCATTTGCTAAAACTGTTACTTGACGGCCTTTACTCGAAAGCGCTGTTCCAGTTTCATCCTCAGTCATTTCAATTTCTAAATTTGCATATACTTGTGCTTCATTTTCTTCATATTTGATAATCGTAATATTGTCCGCTTGACGATTAATTGTATAGGAATTAAAAACTTTTGTCGCCTCTACTAAATCCTTTTCATAATCAAAGCCTGTTGCATTTTTGGAAAGTGTCGCACTGTAGCGATCAAGATCCTCATCATTAAACGCCGCAATATACTCATTGAAGACCCCGATTATTTTCTCTCTTTCCGCATCTGGTACATCCGGTGCAGCTTCGACTTTGTCCCCCATTACCTCAAAGCCAACCGTACCCTTTTCAATAATATCAGCTGTTTGCTCCGCGCTTAGCTGTTCCTCTGTATCTCCACATGCTGCTAACCCAAAAGCTGCTATTAGCATTATCAACCATTTTTTCATCTTCCTCAAAACCTCCTGCGCACATATTGTAGCATATATCATGCACATCTGCTTATTTAATATTCCGTTTCATATAGACGCATTAGCTAGTAGGAGGTTTCATCTCGATTTCGAAATTTTTTAGCATTTATGAAGCTGTACCTTGCACTTTGGTGGCTCCTCACTCCTTAAGTAGCTGGGAGGTTCATTTTATTTGCGACTTGCCACGATTTATTTGCGGCTTCTCGATTATATTTGCAACTTACCCATTTTATTTGCGGCTTCTCGAATATATTTGCGGCTTGCCTCCGTTTATTTGCGACTTCTCGATTATATTTGCAACTTCCCGATTATATTTGCGACTTGCCTCGGTTTATTTGCAACTTCCCGATTATATTTGCGACTTGCCCATTTTATTTGCGACTTCTCGAATATATTTGCGGCTTGCCTTGTTTTTAGACGGCTAGCCGGATTTTATCAGTTTCCCCTTGTTTTCAGGTAGAATAAAATTAGGGCTAGGGAGAAAGTTTAAACTTTCTCCCTAGCCCTTTGTTTTTAGCGTACCTCTACCCAGCCGCTTTTAATTGCTGTTACTACAGCTTGAGTACGGTCGTTTACATTCATTTTTTGTAAAATGCTTGATACATGGTTTTTTACCGTTTTTTCAGAAATATAAAGTGTCTCGCCGATTGTACGGTTGCTTTGTCCATCCGTAAGAAGCTGTAATACTTCACATTCACGCTTCGTTAACAAATGGAATGGTCGGCGAATTTCTGTTTGATGGAAGTTGCCATTATTTTCGTGCTCAGACAGACGACGGAATTCGGCAACTAAATTTTTCGTTACTTTTGGATGTAAGTAAGAGCCTCCGTTTGCTACAACTTTAATCGCCTCTACAATTTCATCTGCATCCATTTCCTTTAGCATATAGCCAAGTGCACCTGATTTTAATGCATGCGTAACATAGGATTCGTCATCATGAATCGATAACATAATTACTTTTGCATCTGGGAACTCATCGATTAATTCGCGCGTAGCCTCTACGCCATTTTTACCTGGCATATTAATATCCATTAAGACAACATCTGGCGTATTCGTGCGATATAAGCTTACCGCATCCACACCATCATCACCTTCTGCTACTACATCGAAAGTATCCTCAAAATCTAAAATGCGTTTGACACCTTCACGGAAAAGTTGATGGTCATCTATAATTACAATTTTCGTCATAAATATTTCCCCCTAATTTTCACTTATAATCTATATTTCGTCATTTTGAAAAGGTATTTTAAATGTTACAAGTGTGCCTTTTCCAATTTCGCTTCGAATATTCATTTTACCATTTAAAATGTCAATTCGTTCCTTCATACCGATAATGCCAAATGACTGGTCCTTTATCAGTTCCTTATCGAAACCGACACCATTATCTTTCACGCTAATATTAACGTCGCGCTTCAACCACTCTAGCTTTACGGATATTTCTGTGCTTTTTCCATGCTTAATAGCATTTGTCGTACATTCTTGAATTAATCGGAAAATCGCCACTTCATAATTTGTATCCAATCTTTTTTCCTGATTAAACGTTTGGAATTGAATATTAACACCCTCATTATACTCCATAACCGTTGATAAATACTTCTTCAATGTCGGTAAAATACCTAAATCATCCAATGCCATTGGGCGTAAATCGTAGATAATACGGCGCACCTCTGACAAGGCCTCACGCACATTTAACTTCAAATGTGCAATTTCCTCAATTGCCGCATCCATACCTTTTTCTCGGTAAATACGCTCGATTAAATCTGAGCGCATTAAAACATTTGCCATCATTTGTGCAGGTCCATCATGTATTTCACGCGACAGACGTTTTCGCTCTTCTTCCTGCGCAGCTAAAATTTTTATGCCAAAGTCCTGCTTAATTTTCGCTTGCTCAAGCGCTTGACCTACATCTCTTAAATCTGATGTTAAATAATTGACGACAACATTTACTTGATTGACAATTTGATCAGCCCGTTTTATCGTATCATAGAGTATTTTCATTCGTCTTTCCAAATCATCGCGTCGTTCGCGCAACTGTTTTTCCTTTTCTTGAACGAGCATATATTGTATTTGGAAATTATTAGCCGTTTCGTATGCTTCACGCACCTGCTCTTCTGTGAACGTATTGAATGCTTTACTTACTACAACAAGGCGCTGCTTTGCGAGCTGTGTAGTTCTTTCTAAGCAATCTGTTTCGTCGATAACTACTGCGATATCTTCTCGAATAGCTGCCAATTCTTTTTGCATTTCTTCGAAGTTTCGTTGACTTTGTTCACTTATAATAAATATATCATTTTTAGAGCTCATAATTGTTTCAAGCATGCGATTAAAAATAACATCGAGTGAGGCGATATCAAATTTTTCATTTAAAAACACCAAATCTCCCCATTCTCATTGGACATCTATATGTGCTGTATTGAATCAAACTTTACATATAGTTCATGATTATTGTCAAACAATAACACCCTAATTTAGACCGATAGAAGATCTATTTTTCCAGCCGCAATAGGAATTTTAGCCTTTATTTTTAAAAGTAGCTTTCCGCATTAGCTACTATAAAAATATCTTATAATATAGGGCAGAAAAAATAAATCTTATTTATATGTATCGTACTAATTATTATACTTTTAAATTATTACTTCACAAATACATTATTTTCTATACATTTTTAAGGGAGGAAATACAATGCGAAAAGATTATTCAACTGTTAAAGGTTTTGGTGAAAGGGAGATTGTCATTTCAAAATCACGCTTTATTGCTTATGTCGAGCGTGCCGAAACAGAACAGGAAGCCATTGATTTTATAGATAAAATAAAAAAAATGCATCCTTCTGCCACACATAATTGCTCCTGCTATTTAATAGGAGAGCATGACAATATTCAAAAAGCAAACGATGATGGGGAACCAAGTGGTACAGCAGGCGTCCCTATGTTAGAAGTGTTAAAAAAGCAAGGCTTAAAGGATACCGTCGTTGTCGTAACACGCTATTTCGGTGGCATAAAGCTTGGCGGCGGTGGATTAATTCGTGCTTATGGGAAGGCAACTACTGAAGGACTCGATGCCGCAAAAGTCGTAGAGCGCAAATTACATCATTTGATGCAAGTGTCTATTGACTATACATGGCTAGGTAAAGTAGAAAACGAGGTACGAAATTCGCACTATACTTTAAAAGAAATCCAGTATGCAGATGCTGTCGAAGTATTTGTTTACGTTTTAAAGGATGAAGAAGAAGCTTTTGCTGAATGGATGACTGAATTGACGAATGGGCAAGCGCAAATCGCCTGTGTCGACAAACAATTTATCGAGTTTATCCTTTAAAGCATTAGGAAATTTTGAAGACTCTCCTTATTTTCGCTTTTTTCGTTTACTGATACGGTACAGCATAGTATAATTAATAGTATTGTAAATTTGCACAAGGTTAAATGATATATTCCTAACATATTTAGAGGAGAATGAAAATGAAACGGTCAAAGCAAAAAGAGAAGAAGCCTTCGAAGCTTTCTCTCGCTCTTAAAATAACATTAATATTAGCCGCATCTTTATTAATTTGCGTCACAACTTACGGCATGTACTTAACGAAAAAAGCAGAACATGCGGTTGAACAAGCATATGAAGAAATCGAAAATCGCGAAGTTTCAACAAAACGTCCTACTGAAGTGAAGGTGGAGCCTATACAAGATAATGTTTCTGTATTATTCGTAGGGATTGACGATAGTGAACAACGTGGTCAAGGTGAGGGCTCTAGATCAGATGCATTGCTGCTTGCTACATTAAATAGAACGACAAAAACAGTAAAGCTTTTAAGCATTCCACGTGATTCTTATGTTTATATTCCTCACATAGGCTATAAAGATAAAATTACCCATGCTCACGCATTCGGTGGTACGCTTGCAACGATTGAAACGGTCGAAGAATTATTCGATATTCCCGTTGATTATTATGTTCGTATGAATTTTAACGCCTTTATTGATGTGGTAGATGCTCTTGGTGGTATCGAGGCAGAAGTACCATATGCTATGCTTGAAAAGGATGAATTCGATCGCAATACAGTTAATTTACAGCCTGGCATACAGCATTTAAACGGGCGCGAGGCATTAGCATTGGCACGTACACGTAAACTCGATAGTGACGTAGAGCGTGGTAAACGTCAGCAGGAGATTTTAAAGGCTATTGCACAGCAAGCGGCTTCCGTATCATCAATCATGAAATATGATGAAGTAATTGATGCGGTTGGCGCAAACATGAAAACAAACATGACATTCAAAGAAATGAAAGGTTTCTTCAGCTATTTAACACAAGGTGTGCCTCGTATTGACTCGCTGTCAATAGAAGGCTATGACGATATGTCTACTGGTATATATTACTATCAGCTTGATGAGCAATCCTTAGAAGATACAAAAGTAATTTTAAAAAGCCATCTCGGCCTAACAGATGATGCAATAAACTCTTCAAACGGTTCATCATTAGCAGGCAATGGCTCGGAGCAAACACAATCAGAATCATCTACAGTGCCTAACCAGCAATAATATATTTGAAAAGGACTGTTTAAAAGCAGGCGCATACGCCACTTTTAGACAGTCTTTTTATTTGCCAAGCGGGCAAAGTCTAAAAAAATGAGGTCCCCTTAATGTATCAGAAATATAGCATTTATTTATTCAAGTTAAGAAAACAAAAAACATCTGAAAAGCGTGCAAAGCACTGCTTTTCAGATGTTTCTCGTTTTATTTATTAAAAATGCGTACTAAGTTTAACAATGGTTTGTAATTTTTCCCTGCTAAGCCGATTACTTCGACAAATAACTCAATTGCCACTAAGATGACTGTCACTAATAAAATAGCGCCCCATACTGTCGACATTGAGAAGATAACTGCCGCTAAACCAAACATACTTGCAATACCGTAAATAATTAACACTGTTTGACGGTGCGAGAAGCCCATATCAAGCAAGCGATGATGTAAATGTGATTTATCTGGATCCGACCATTTTTGCTTCATGCGCAATCGACGCACAATCGCGAAAAATGTATCAGAAATTGGTACACCTAACATAATAACAGGAATAATAAATGAAATAACCGTTACATTTTTAAATCCTAATAAGGAGAAAACGGCAATCATAAAGCCTAAAAATAGCGCACCTGTATCACCCATAAAAATTTTAGCTGGGTGGAAATTATAAAATAAAAAGCCCAGTGTACTCGCTGCTAAAATAGCCGCCATTACAAGTACAAAAATATTACCCATACTTAAAGCCATTCCTGCAAGTGTAATTAAAGCAATCGTTGATACACCTGCTGCTAGACCATCAAGACCATCAATTAAATTAATGGCATTCGTAATTCCTACAATCCAAATAATTGTAAATGGAATGCTTAAAAAACCAAAATCTAAAATACCACCGAACGGTAAATTGATGAAATCAATATCAATACCGCCTACAAATACGATAACTGCCGCAGCAGCAATTTGTCCGATTAACTTAGCCTTTGCGGAAATTTCATACATATCGTCGATAACACCAGTTGCAACAATAATCGTCGCTCCTAAAATAATTGCTAGCGTATATTCACTCTCTGGTCGCAATACAGCTACTCCGATTAAAAACGCACCAAAAATAGCTAGTCCACCTAACCTTGGCATAATTCGAGCATGCACTTTACGGTAGTTTGGCGCATCAACAGCACCTATTCGAAAGGCTAAACGCTTCACAAGTGGAGTTAGTACAATGGCCGCAATAAACGCGACAATTAAAGACACGTAAATCATGTCTCTCCTCCTTAAATTTAATCGTCATAATCAATTACGCCTCGGCGTAATTGGTCCAGATTTTTTCGAGCAAGCGTGGAAAAGTGCTTCAAAATCCGTGACATCCGCCGGGGGCTTTATTTAGATTTAGTGAGCATATCGCTGCTCACGTTAGTGAAATGTCAATTAGCATTCATTTCACTATCTGCAGGGCGGACGTTTTGTATTTGCCGCTTCCTTTTCTAACCAAGATAATATACTGAATCTAAATAAACCATGATAATTATAACACGTTTAATATACAAAATATAGCGTTTCTCTCGCAAATTACTGTATATTATCTGCAATTTGGTGAAAACTATACCTTTGCCTCTTTCTCTCACTGATTGTTCATGCAGCCATGAGTAGTAATATAGCTGATTTTCTGATAGAATAAGCTAGTGTCTGCTAGCTATTTTAAGGAGACAACTTTAAAGGAGCGTAATAAAATGTTCTCAATTTTTAAACGGAATAAAGAGCAAACAAGTGCTCGCGAATTAAAACGATACTATAAAATAGTAGATCAAATTAATGCACTTGAAGCAACATATGCTGCAATGTCAGATGAAGAACTACAAGGCATGACTTTGAAATTTAAAGAACGCATTGAAAATGGCGAAGAAGTTACAGCAATTATCCCTGACGCATTTGCTGTCGTTCGTGAAACATCTAAGCGTATTTTAAATATGCGCCACTTCGATGTGCAATTAATCGGTGGTTTAGTATTAACAGAGGGTAATATCGCAGAAATGCCTACAGGTGAAGGGAAAACATTAGTCGCATCCCTCCCATCTTATGTGCGCGCACTAGAAGGTAAAGGCGTACACGTCATTACTGTAAATGATTATTTAGCAAAGCGCGACTTCGAATTAATTGGACAAATTCACCGCTTCCTCGGCTTAACAGTCGGCTTAAACGTACCGATGATGGAGCAAGGTGCAAAAAAAGATGCTTATAATGCTGATATTACATACGGTGTCGGCACAGAGTTTGGCTTCGACTATTTACGTGACAATATGGCACATTCGATTGCTGATAAAGTACAGCGCCCATATCATTTTGCGATTATCGATGAAGTAGACTCGGTATTAATCGACGAAGCAAAAACACCTCTTATTATTGCAGGTAAAATGTCGGCAAATGAAGAGTTGCATCGTATCGCAGCGATGCTAGCGAAGCGCTTTGTAAAGGATGAGGACTACGATTTTGATGACGAAACAAAGGCCACTTCTTTAACAGATCAAGGTATCGAAAAGGTAGAGGCGGCATTTGGTGTTGACAACCTTTACGATTTAGAGCATCAAACACTTTATCACTACGTTATTCAAGCTGTACGTGCCCACGTAATGTTTGAGCGCGACGTTGACTATATCGTGCGTGATAATAAAATTGAGCTTGTGGATATGTTTACAGGTCGCATTATGGAAGGCCGAACATTATCTGACGGCTTGCATCAAGCAATTGAAGCAAAGGAAGGCGTCGAAATAACAGAGGAAAATAAAGCACAAGCACAAATTACCATTCAAAACTATTTCCGTATGTATCCGAAATTGTCAGGGATGACGGGTACAGCAAAAACTCAGGAAAAGGAAATTTTAGAAGTATACAATATGCGCGTCATTCAAATTCCAACGAATAGACCACGAAAACGTATCGACCAAACAGATATCGTCTTCGAAACAATTGAAGACAAATATGAGTATGTAGCGCAAGAAACGCTGCGTCGCCATGAAAAAGGACAGCCTGTACTAATTGGTACAACTTCTATTTTACAATCTGAAAAAGTATCACAGTACCTAAAAAAATATAGCTTACCGCACCAGCTCTTAAACGCAAAAACGGTGGAGCAAGAAGTAGAGCTTATTTCTGAGGCTGGGCAAAAAGGACGTATTACTGTTGCGACAAACATGGCGGGACGAGGTACTGATATCGTTTTAGGTGAAGGTGTTGAGGCGCTTGGTGGTCTTTTGGTTATCGGTACAGAAAAGCATGAAAGCCGTCGTGTGGATAATCAATTACGTGGACGCTCTGGTCGTCAAGGCGACCCTGGTGAAAGCCAGTTTATTTTATCAATAGAGGACGATATGTTTAAACGCTTCGCTAAAGATGATGTGGAAAAGTTCCGTAAAAAAATGATTGTCAACGATATTAAGCGCGTTGAGAATAAAGATATTATCGAGCTTATTAATCGCACGCAGCGCATCGTAGAAGGTGCTCATTTCTCCATGCGTGAATACAATTTAAAGCTAGATGATGTCATTAATGACCAACGCAAAATCATTTATGATTTACGCGATAGAGTGTTAGCAGGTGAAGATTTACTTGCACTCATTACACGTATGATGTATGAAACGGTTGATTTTGCAGTACGCGATAATGCACCAGAGGAAGCCGACCCGCTTGAATGGAATTTCGATAAAATGGAGCAGACGGTTAACACTTTATTTTTAACAGACGTTACTATCGACCGAACAGAAACAAAAGTAACTAAAATTTTAGATTCGTTGAATAGCAGTGTATTTGAGTTACGTGACTTTATCGAAAGCTATGAGAGCAACGAGCAAGTGATGCGTGTCATCCCACAAGTTGTATTAAGCTATATTGACGCAACATGGGTAAAACACTTAGAGCAAATGACGCATTTAAAAGAAGGTATCGGATTACGTCATTACCAGCAAGAAGACCCAATGCGTATTTACCAACGTGAAGGCTTAGAGTTATTCGGTAAAAACTATCAGGAACTGCGCCGTAGCATTGTAGAAGAACTTGTAGCATTTATGAAAAATCTTTCAATGATTGAAGAGCAGGAGGAACTATAAACATGGGCTTATTCGATTTTTTCAAAAAAGGTGATAAAGTAGGAGCAGACAGCGCTGTTGACTCAAAGGAATTATTAAAGGATACGAAGCAATCAGGTGATGAACGTGATGTCGTAACAAAATTATCCTTCCATCCACAATGGAATGTGCCATTAGAGCAACAATACGTATTTAATTTCTTAGCAAATGAATTGCAGCCATTAAAACCAAATCAGCTATCACTATCAGCAATTAATATTGAAGAAAACCCACGTACGGGTGCATGGAATGTCAAAGTATTTTTCCGTTCTTCATTACCAGAACCGATTGAACTTGGAGAAATCGAATTACTTATTTTAGATAAGGATGACAAGCGTCTAGCGTCTAAAACGTTCCACTTTCAGGATTTAGGCATTATTCCCGCTGAAAGTGCCCGCCCTTGGGTATTTGAGTTTGATAAAGACTCTATTGAAGAAGGTGTAAAGGAAGTACCAAAAGAAGACGAATGGAAAATTGCCTTCAACTTAATTTCTTTACGTGGGCATCAGCTTGATTTAGATGAAACGTGGAAAAAACAATTGCCAGTGGATCAGCAAGAAGCGTTAGAAAAAATCGTCAAGGACTTACCAAAGCTAGGTAAATCAGAGGTCAACTTTACTGGCTTACAGGCAAAGCTTCAAAACGATAAAAGCTTACATGTATCCATCTTTATTCGTAACGGTAACGACAAAGCAATTAACTTAGAGCAGCTACCACTTGAAATTATCGACGCGCGCGGTAAGCAAGTAGCAAAAGGCTCATTCAAACTTGACCCTGTTTTAACAGTACTGCCAAATACAACAAAGCCGTGGACATTTATTTTCCCTGCCCAACTAGTAAACGTAAAAGGAATTGACCTTTCACGCTGGACAGCACGTGTACCACAGCAATAAAAACAAAATGTTAGACCGAGATTAACTTGGTCTAACATTTTTTGTTTGATTGATAGGGTTGTGGATGGTCTGTTTCTATTGGCGTTTCAGCATTTGTTATGACTTGCTGAATTTTATTTGCATGCGGTCCCTCTTTATCAGCGACCTGCCGTGCTCTATTGGCACTCACCTCATATTTTTGCAACTCTCCCTAGAGTCATGTCCTATGGTATATTTCACAGCACTCTATCATACATTGGGAAATGGGTCATATAAAAAAGATTGACACGTGAAATAGTTCTCACGCACCAATCTTTATTAGCTGTATATTTTACTATGTATAGAGTATGTATAATATTATTCGAATGAAACATTCGCAACTCGTTTTGCACCTACATAGCGGTTACCCCAATACCATTTGTCATTAATATCTGTAACACTTACACCAATATTCGTTTGGGAGTGGATGAATTTGCCACCGCCTAAGTAAACACCTACGTGAGAAATACCACTACCTGAAGTATTAAAGAATACTAAGTCACCTGGAATTAAATCGTTTTTACTAACCTCTGTTCCTACACTGTACATAGATGCTGAAGTGCGAGGTAATGTAGTAATGCCTAAATCACTGAATACAGCACGAACATATCCAGAGCAATCAAAGCCTCTTGATGTAGTACCACCATATGCATATGGTACACCTAAATATTTTTGAGCTGTTGATTTAAAATCGCTTGAAGTAAAATCCGCAGCAGATGCTTTATCGTTCCCAATAGGTGATAAGAAGATAGCTAATGCTGCTAAAAATGTTAATAATGTATTTCGTAAAATATTGTTGTAACTCATTAATAATCCTCCACACAGCCGAATAATTTTCTGATAATTTAACTGTTCTAAGATTAACATGAGTTGCTCCACTGTAACATTACAGTTCTGTAACAATACAGTTACACATATAAAAAACTGTGTTAAATGACGACTTCCTTCTATACCCTGTTATATCAACATTTAAACATCTTTTTTACAAAAACATTGCAGTTCTATGTAAAACATTAGAGACATTCCCCTAATTTCATCTTACACCTTTGTAACATTTGTAATATAACATAGGTTAATTTAGTCTTAATTTTCAACGCATCTTCAAAACCTATAACAGTTGCTTGTACATACTTTTCACTTTTTGTTCAGGGAGACAAAAAGGGTACTTCTACGCACTTTTTAGGCATTTACTTAACAAAAAGAAGGACTACCAAAAAGCCTCGTTTCCTAGCTTTCTAGCAGTCTGATTTAATTATTCAATACCATTAAAGCGCTTGAACGCAACAAAACGCTCCGCCCAATAGCTATGAGTTACTTTAGAGATTTCAACACCTGTTGTCCCCGCATGAATAAATTGATCTTCACCTATATAAATACCCATATGTGAAATATTTGGTATGTACGTATTTTTGAAAAACACTACATCCCCTGGCATAGGCTCCTCTACTGCAGTTGTATCCTGTAAAAAATAATCTAAGCTACTTTTACGAGAAATATCTAAGCCCGCATTGCTATAAACATATTTGACAAAGCCGCTACAATCAAAGCCCTCTATCGTATTTCCAGCAAATAAATAGGGTGTCCCAAGCAATTCATGAGCGAGTTCAACAACACGGTGATAAACAGCTTGTCCATTTGTTCCCGGCGCAACTGTTATAACTTGCTCCGTTATTAAATTTGATTGCGCCACGTTATTTACTTGTAGCTGCTGATTAATATAGATAAAATCCGATTGCAGCTTATTCAGTTCTTTTAGCTGCTCAACTGTCATATTATTTTTTTGAGCGATAACTGTTAATGTATCGCCTCTCTTAACTGTATAAGTAGTTGCATTCGTTGTCTTTTCCTCAACTACAGCTTTTTCGACTTTCTCCACTTTAGTTGCTTTTACTTCTGGACTTGCTAGCATTAGCTTTTGATTTACGAAAATAGCATCTGATTTTAAATTATTCCATTGCTTTAATTGCTGTACTGTTAGTTCATGTTCTTTTGCAATTTTCGTCAATGTGTCGCCTTTTTGTACTGTATAAGATGCTGCCTCTGCTGCTGGTACTACGAGCGCTGACAATATTAGCGTACTCGCAACCGCAGCGTGCCATTTACTTGCCATTTTCAAAACCCCGTCCTTTCTAGATTACATATAACGAACTTTTTACTATAATTAATGTTATTGTAACGAATATATATAACTATTCACAATAGCCTATTTGCCCTTATTGTGATTTTTTATTTTGTCTAGCTAATTTTATAATTCCATCTCAAGTCCTAAATGGGAGTGACCGCTTTTCCATTAAAAAAATCAATTTGTCTCACAAATTTTGTGACAAATCGATTTTTCAGTGCCCTCTTCCATCGGGTAACTCCTTCTTAAAACCTCTTGCTAATTGACTAAGCCATTCTTCTAGCATAGCTAACTCCTGCTTTGTTTCTATTTTCTCTTTAAGGTACTCTATATCTATTGATTCATAGTTACTCGATAATATTTTTAATAGTTCGATTTGATATTTAGCTTGATGATAACCCATTTCCCTCTCCTAATTTACGATTAAAGCGAGCTAATATTCTTTCTTCTGTTGGATCTTTCAGTCTTACTCGACCACGTCTTAGGTTTTTACGTCGAATTTCTAATGTTACATGTTTAACAGCTTCTTCAGACTTTTTTGTATTGGCTGCAACTCTTTTATAACAATTTTGAAAAGCCTTTTCGTAAACTAAACATAATCAATATTAATTATTTGAAACATTTCGTTAAATTCTAATAATGGCATTTCCAAGCCCCCCAAAAAAGTGTATGCTAGTATACATACTACTTGTGTCAGTCACTATTTTAAGGAGAGAAAGTACCATGAAATTTATTCGTGAAAACCTCGTTGTAGGCTTCATGCTATTCGCACTGTTTTTAGGAGCTGGAAATATTATTTTCCCACCATTATTAGGCCAACAGGCTGGTGAGCATATTTTAATCGCAATGATTGGCTTCTTAATTACAGGGGTTGGCTTACCGCTTATTGGGGTTATAACGGTAGCAAAAAGCGGAGGAGATTTACATGAACTATCCAGTAAAGTAAATCCTCTTTTCGGTATTATTTTCACATCGATTGTTTATTTATCAATTGGACCATTTTTTGCGATTCCTCGAACAGCAGCCGTATCCTATGAAATCGGAATTAAAGCACCATTTTTAACTCAGCAAATGGCTGAAAGTCCACTTTCCCTATTCATCACAACCCTTATATTTTTTGTGATAACGCTATATTTAGCGTTTAATCCTACAAAAATTGTAGATCGTATCGGGAAAATCTTAACGCCTGCTTTATTGCTAATTATTTTAGCACTTGCCCTAAAAAGTGTGATTACACCACTCGGTCCAATCGGAGAATCACAGGGGAATTATCAAACTTCACCATTTTTTGAGAGCTTTATTCAAGGCTACTTAACGATGGATGTGCTTGCTGCTCTTGTATTCGGTATTGTTATTGTCCAAGCGTTAAATGGACGTGGTTTAACGCAAAAAACACAGCAAATTAAAATCGTTATTTTTTCAGGTATTGTAGCAGCACTTGGTTTAGCGTTTGTTTACGTATCACTTGCGTACATCGGTGTGACGAGCACAAGCGTTATCGGCTTTCACAATGATGGTGGGGTCATTATTGCAAAAGCGACGAATGCTCTCTTTGGTAAAGCAGGCAGCATTATTTTAGCTGCAACGATTATTTTAGCCTGCTTAACAACCGCTGTTGGACTATTATCAGCTAACGCAGCATTTTTCAACAAGCTATTCCCACGTGTTTCATATCAGGTTTTCTTAATAGTGTTCACTATACTAGGTTTAACCATTTCGAATTTTGGTTTAGAATCAATCATTTCTTATTCACTACCAGTTTTATTAGCGATTTATCCAATTGCCATTGTGCTTATGCTATTAGCGTTATTCGCAAATCATTTCCAGCACAGCTCCATTGTGTACGGGCTACCTTTGCTAGTAACTGCTGCTATTAGTATATACGACGGTTTTAAAACGTTAGGAATTGAAATTAGCACATACGAAAATATTATTAGTTACCTCCCATTATACGAGCAAAGCATCGGTTGGTTAATTCCTGCCTGTGTTGCAACAATTATTGGCTTGATGATTCATAGCGTCAAAAATAAGTATCGCAATGCTTAAAATATCACTTATAAAGGTGTGGAACGAATGAAAAACTTACTAAAAGCAATGCTTTTTAGCTTCTTTTTATTAATACCGATAACAGCAAATGCGAGCACTTTAGATGAGGTAAAATCACTAATTAAAGCAGAGTATGTTGGCAATATTAACGGTAGCTTACAAAATGCCTCTTCCATCCAAGAGGTCATGGATATGCTTGATGCCTATTCTACCTTCTTCACTGCAGCTGAATTCGAAAAATATATAAGTTCGATTGAAATGACCTCCGTTGGTATTGGAGTTGTCGTAGAAAAGCACGATAAAGGTGTGTTAATTAAAGAGGTAATTGAAGGTGGTAGCGCACACAAAGCCGGCATAAAAAGCGGGCAAATCATCGTCAGCATCAACGGACAATCAACTGTCCCAATGTCTATTCAAGAAGCAACGTCCTTGATTATGGGAGAGCAAAATACATCTGTGCGCCTTGGTATACTGCATAATGGACAGACAAAAATGATGACGCTCATTCGTCAACCATTCAGCATTCCAAACGTCACAACAAAGCTGCTTTACGGAAATATAGGCTTTATTCATTTAAGCTCTTTTTCAGAGGATGCAGCAAAGCTTGTAAAAAAAGCATTTAACGAGCTGAAATCACAGGGAGCAACTTCCTTTATTTTAGATGTACAAGATAATGGCGGTGGCTATGTAACAGCCGCTGAGCAATTAATTGGCATGTTTCCTAAATCACCATATGCTTACAAGCTGCAAACAGCAACAGGTACGACGAAATACAATTCTAGCTTCCAGCCTACAAAATTCCCTACGGACACGCGCGTACTTGTCAATCGCTTTAGTGCCAGCGCATCAGAAATGTTAGCTGCGGCATTAGTTGATCAAAAGTCAGCAGTTGTTTATGGCGAAAAAACATACGGTAAAGGGACAATGCAAGGATTTTTTGAGCTTTCCGATGGCAGCTATTTAAAGCTGACAGTAGGAAAATTCTCTGGTCCAAATGGTAGTGCAATTAATGAAGTTGGCGTAAAGCCACATATTACAACGACTACGCCAATAATGACAGCACATTTCGATTCGCTTGTAGGCAAATTTAAGCTTTATAGGGCATTGCCAGCAGTTACAGTGAAGGAAAGTAAAACAGTAACTCTTTCTTATAGCCAATTGCTTGCCTCGAAGCTTCCAGCAAGTTCCATCGAGCTTGTAGCTTTAGGTGGCGAAGCTGTTCCAATAAAAGTTGTTCAAAAAAATAAACAGCTCGTTATTACAACAACAGAGCTGCTTGCTGAACAAACACAATACATGCTCATCATTCACCCAGCAGCCTTAAAAGATTCAAAAGCGAAAGGGCAATATGTGCATATTACAGTAAATTAAAGGAAAGAAGGGACGTCCCAAAAGTAGTGCATTGCCTGCTTTTGGGACGCTTTCGTTGATGCCTCACCAAAGGAAATCACCCAGTGTTTAGCATCTTTCTTTTGAATTTAAAATAAAATAAGCGGAAAGCGAATTTCTCCCTACAATAGGGCGAAAATAAACTTTCGAAATAGCCCCACGCTTTCCAAGTGACAATTTATTGTGATTAATACAGTTTTAGCGATAATATAAATGCTTAAAATGTTTACTCGAGTGACATTGCCCTTTATTATTTCTTGAATAGCTTCTTTTTCACCTTCGCTATGATTTGCTGGAGCTCCTGCAAGCGGAATAGTGCTAATAATAAAACATAGCTAATTAGCAAAATCATAAATGTGACAATCACATGTAGCCAAATAAAATTGATATGGATATATGTTGATACAAGCCATACAATAGCAATATAAATCACTGTTAATGTAGCAAATCTCATAAATTGCGACATATTTTTATCAATGAGCTTTAACTTGTATTTCCATTGTAGCCATATGACAAGTAACAAGAAATTGGCTGCTGCACTGACAACAGTTCCCCAAGCAATAGCATGTGCCGCATACTGCCCTATCATTAATTGAATAACTGCGATATTTACACCAAAAACAGTAATAAAGCTAAAAATAACAGGCGTCATCGAGTTACCTTTCGCATAATAGAAACGTGTTACGTACATATTGGCAGCAAGGAAAAACATCGTAAGACTGAATACTGTAAGCAATGGTGTCATCACAGCCGTATCTGTAGCATCCCATTGATTCCGCTCAAAAACAATACGAATAATCGGCTCTGCTTGGAAATAAAAATAGACAGAAACCGGCATTACTAATATGTAGAGTAAGCGCAGTCCGCGTAAATACAAAGCTTTTACAGCCGCTATATCCTCTTCTCCCTCCTTTTTACTAAGTAATGGGAAAATAACTGTCGTCACAGCCGTCATTAAAATCGCTTGTGGAAACTGTGACATTTTCGTCGCGTAGTTCACAGCAGTTACAGCACTAGCATCCAACATATTTGTAAAGAAGCGCTGAATTAAAATATACATTTGTGCTGTCGCCCCACCAAGCATAATCGGTAAAGCCACTTTCCATAGCTCCTTTTGGTCATCTGCATTGGGAGGCATCAGCTTAAACGACATGTGCTCTGCTTTGCGCACGCCAAATACGAGGAAAAAGAACATACAGGCTGCCCCAAGCAATGCCCCAACACCATAGCCAATCGGTCCAATGACAAGCGATAGCCCAACTGAAATAATTAAAAAAGATAAATTATAAATAAGCACCGAGAAGCTCGATAAATGGAACTTGCCTTGCACGTTTAAAACACCGCTTAGCCAAGTCGAAAGCACGAGCATAATTGTTGATGGCATCATCCAATAATAAAGTGATTTCAGCCGCTCATATTCCTCGCCTGTCGCCGCTTGGAAATACCAATGCAAAATCGGATTTGCAAAAATGATAAACAGTAACGAAATAATCGAAATTGATACGATAATTGTCGTAAACGTACGGCGAATATAGTCTGTAAGTGAGGCAGATGTTTTATGGTAAATCGAAATAAAAGCAGTCGTAAACGCACCGCCTATTACTAAATATAAAAAATTGGGAATGGTGTAAGCATTAATGATGCTAGCAGCAAGCTCTGTTGTACCATACTGCCATCCAATTATAACCTCACGCAAAAACCCAAAAAGTCGAGCGAGTATATTAATAACCGCTACCGCTCCGACAATTTTTAAAATGCGGTTCACGCTGCATCAATCCTTATCTTTGGCAATTTTAAAGGGCGCGTCCGAACAGCAGTACTTCACCTGCCGTTCGGACGCTTTTGTTTGTGTTTTATTGAATATAAAAATGGGTAGCAAAGTTTGCATCTAGCAACTTTCCTTTATATTAAAATGAATTGGTTTTTTTGGATAACCTTCTGAGCATTTATAGTTTCGTGAACTACTCCCACCACTTACCACCCTTACGGGTCGCTTGAAGTGGGGGCTTCTTGGGAAGTAGATACTTTTACTAGCTATCTATATTTACCAAGCTATGAGGACAGTTCCTGCCCCTATGGAAGATACCAATTACATGGCTAGTTTTAGCAGATTTAGACTTGCATTATGGTCTCTATCGTGATGGCTATTACATTCAGGACAAGTCCACTCTCTAAGGTTTAGTTTCTTGACTTCCTTGTTCTTATAACCACAGCAAGAACATAATTGACTACTTGCATAATTCTTAGGTGCAATTATCAAGTCACGACCTTTCCATATTGCTTTGTAGTCAAGGTATTCTCTGAATTTAGCCCAAGATACTTCACTGATTGCTTTTGCTAAATTGTGATTCTTTTGCATATTTTTCACTTTCAAGTCCTCTATCACAATTACTTGATTTTCGTTTGTGATTTCATTACTTATTTTGTGAAGAAAATCATTTCGTTGGTTAGCAATCTTTTCGTGAAGTTTTACGACTTGTAGTCTAACCTTATTGCGATTTTTAGAACCTTTCTTTTTGCGTGATAAAGAACGTTGCAAAAAAGCTAATCTTTTTTCAGCTTTTCGTAACCATTTAGGATTTTCATATTTCTTTCCATTGGATAATATGGCGAAGTCTTTCAAGCCAACATCAATACCAACCCTAGTATCAATCTTAGGGAATAATTGTTCATTTTCTTCCACCAAAACAGAAGCAAAATATTTGCCTGTTGGTGCTTGGGAAATGGTTACAGACTTAATCAAGCCTTGGAATAATCTATGTTGCTTGATTCGTACCATTGTTTTTAGTTTTGGCAACTTGATATAACCATTATCAATATATATGGTTCCTTTTTGGTTGTTCGTCTTGTAGCTACGGTGATTATCTTTTTTGCTTTTGAATTTTGGAAATCCCACAGATTTATCACGAAAGAAATTAGCATAAGCCTTGTCTAGATTTAATTGGGCGTTAGCCAAAGCAAGACTATCCACTTCTTTTAGAAACGGAAATTCAACTTTATATTTGGCTGGTGTAGGATACTTGATGGACTTATCAATGTTTTCTTGAGATTCCTTATAAGAATTGATTCTATCGGCAAGCATTTTGTTATAGACAAACCGCACACACCCAAAGGTTTTTACGAAAAATATTCGCTGTTCTTTGTTCGGGTAGATACGATATTTGTATGCTTTCAACATTTCCTACACCTCCTTTTTTCCTTGTGTTTCAATGTATTGCTTTAGGATTTCTAATGGTGCACCGCCAACAGTTAGCAAACAATAGCTTTGTGACCAGAAATATTCTTTCCATAGTTTCTGTCTGATTTTAGGAAATTCGTTTTTGATTTTTCGTGAACTAGCACTTTTAAATATATTCGCAACTTCTCCTGTTTATTTGTGATTGACCTTAGAACCTGCTATATCTAGGTAAATCTTCTTTAATCTTTCGGTAATATTTTGAGCATCATGGGTAATTAGCAGTTCTTGCACTTTTTCTTCGTTGAGAGCTATGCCAGTTAAAGCTTGTTCCATTGCGTCTTGTAGTGCTTTGGCATTCTTTGGTGGTACAAGCACACCCGCTCCATCTGCTAGCATATATTGCAAGCCACCCACACTCGATGCTATAACAGGTGTCCCACAGCTCATTGCCTCTAATGCAACAAGCCCTAATCCTTCGATGTAAGATGGTAGTACAAATACATCTGCTGCTTGGAAATAACGAGCTAACTCTGCTTGTGGCATTGGCTCGATAAAATGGATTTGCTTGCTTTCCACAAGCGATTTTATCTTCGCTGTAAAGCCTGTGTCCTTTGTAGAGCCAATACAGTAAAGTGCAATCTTTCCAGCATGCATTTTCTCTAGCTGTTGAAATGCAGTTACAAGCTCAAGCACGCCTTTTTCTTCAATAATATTGCCGACGAATAAAAAATTTGTACACGCACTATCCATCGCAAGGGTTTGTTGCATTTGCTGCTTGTCCGTCTGCTGAAATACGTCGCGATTAATTCCCATGCTCATAATGGATATACGACTAGCTTCAATGCCGTAATCTGCTTGTATCGTTTGCGCTAGTTCCTCGCCGACTGCAATTACATGGTCGGCATGCTGTAGAATCTTTGTAGTATAGCCTTTAATACGAGCGCTTTTCTTCGCCATTTTATTAATATCACCGCCATGTGCAGTCACAACATACGGTACATTATAGCGCTTCTTTAAGTAATAGCTAAACATGCCGCTTGGAAAAACATAATGCGCATGTGTCAAGCTGATGTTGCGTTTATTTTTGCGAAATGTTGCCAGCACATTTAAAGCCCATTTCGCATATTTTTTCAATACATTTTTTTTACCTGTTGCAGGATTATCATTTACTGCAATAAGCGTTTCAACGCCTGCTGCATTTAATTGTGTTACTTGATTTTTTACAAAAACGCCATAAGCTAAATGCTCCTTTGTCGGATACATATTGCTAATAATTAACGCTTTTTTCATCGCTTTGCACCTGCCTGTAATAGCTGTAAACCAAGTGCCGACTTCTCTTTAAAGGCATCATTTGTTACCTTTGCTAGCGCTTTAGCTGCTGGCCAATCTGCCTGCAACTGATTGAATAATGTACTGAAATAATCATCGCGGGCATGCAATGTATCGATAGCTAATGAATAGTCTCCAAGCCCGGCCATTTGTAAAAAATCATTGACCTTCACGTGATATGATACGCCAATAATCGGTGTTTTTGTGTCTGTCGCCAAAATAAGCGAATGTAGACGTGTACCAATCAATACATCAAATGTAGCTGTTAACTCCAATATTCGCTGTGGCGGGCAATTCTCATCAATAATCGTTGTACGCTCTCCGTGCTTCATCAGCTTTTGAATATCCTTTGTTACATCTGCATCCTGTGGGTATTTCGTAGCAAAAAATGTTATTTCCACATTTTGCTCTTCAATTACACGGTCTAAATTTTTTGCCATACCCGCAATATAATTATGATATTTTTCCTCGTCGCCTGTTGGCCAGTAAGATGCATTGTAATAAGGCACAGCAGTTACACCAATTTTCTTCGGTTGCTCGCTATAGTGCTCACGCTCCACCTCTAAACTAAAGGCCGGGTCGCCAATGATATGAACATCGCATTTCACGCCAATTGATTCAAGCAATGCCTTCGATTGGGGGTCACGCACGGAAATATTTTGTGAATGCTTTGCCATATAACGAATGAACCATTTGCCAAGTCCTGTATATAAGGGACCCGCACCACAGCCATAGACAACATACGGCACTCCTGCATTTTTCGCCATCATCGCATAGGAACCATAGAGCGGAGCCTCACGTTTATATAAATCCATTAAAATACCACCGCCGCCAATCACGACAAAATCTAATCCTTTTACAATTTTCGAGTTTTCTCGATATGTTTTAATAAACGTTTTTGGCGCATTGCCGTTTTTATGATAGAGCGGATAGCTTTGAACATTATAGCGCTGTGCTGTTTGCTTCGGGTTATTACTGAATACAACGATATTTTCAGTTGGGATGCTAAAGGCTTTTTCAAGCTGACGTATAATGCTTAATAAAATTGCCTCATCTCCATTATTATCATTTCCGTAGTTACCAACAATTCCTATTTTCACTTATGCATTCATCCTTTTTAATTCAATGTCTCTAAATATATGACGCTTTTTTCTTCGCTTAGTTCTATCATTTAGTATAGCATATATGCCGTTTAAGAAAGAAAAGAAAGAAAGGCCTGCCTGACTAAAATTGTCGTAATCCCATACGCATTACATCTTGATTTTTTATGTGTGGCTTGCGTTGATTTATTTGCATTTTCTCGGATATATTTGCGACTTGCCTTGATTTATTTGCGACTTTTCAAATATATTTGCGACTTGCCTTGATTTATTTGCGACTCCTCAAATATATTTGCGACTTTCTAGCTTTTGAGAGTTTTAATAAAAAAGGGTAAGGCTGTCTGAAAGGTCTAATTTGTTTGGGCAACGCATTAAATGAAAGGTAAATATCGTTAAAACTAGTGTTCACCACATTTTCAAAGGAAGCCCTTTATCCAAACATAAGTAAAGACGTCCAAAATACCGGCAACTGCACGGCTTTTTTGGACGCCTTCAACCTCAATCTCCTAATTTAAAGTAAAGCGTTGAACCGCCTCTTGTAGCTCTTTTGACGTTTTCTCTACATTCATTACAGCTTGTGACACATTGAATAGCTCGTTTTGCTGTGATTGCGCAGTAGCGCTTACCTCTTCTGCTGAGGCTGCCGTTTGCTCTGATATTGCAGAGATACTTTGAATGGCCATCGTTGCTTGATTTTTATGCTCTAGCATATTTTCAAGCTGCTCTTTTAGTTTTTCAATAGCAGTTGTAAGCGACAATGTTAGCTCGCTATTATTTTTAAATGCCTGCTCTGTACTATGCACAGATGCATTTTGCCTATCTAATAATTGCGCATTGGCATCAATTACTTCCACAGTTTGTCGGGAGTTTTCTAAAATTCCCGCAACTGTTTCGCGAATAATTTCGGTTTCCTTCTTCGATTGCTCCGCTAGATTACGGACTTCCTCTGCTACAACAGCAAAGCCTTTTCCATGCTCGCCTGCCCGAGCAGCTTCTATACTTGCATTCAATGCGAGTAAATTTGTCTGTTCTGTTATCCCCTGTATTGAAGCGATAATATTATTGATATTTGAAATATCTGTCGCCAATGTATGCATTTGTTGTTGAATACGTGTATTCATGTTATTTGTTTGTGCATTATGCTCACGCAAGCTAACAACTTCATTCATTCCATTCGAAATCGTCTCTTGTGTTTGCTTTGATAGCTCGTCCATATTATTTGAAATAGAGGATAATGTATCGAGTTCATCTGATAAATCCATCATACGGTAGTTTGTTTCCTCCGTATCCTCTGATTGCTTAGATGTTCCTTGTGCAATCTCATCAATTGCCGTCGCTACCTCCACGCTAGAAGCTGTAATTTCATTAAAGGAATTCGTAACATGTGCCGTAGCATCATTCAATGTTTCCGTTGAATTTTGTACAGTTTTAATAATTTCACTAGTCTGCTCAATCATATTATTATAAGCCAGCGTCACAGTACCAATTTCATCAGGCTTAATATATTTTGGGTCAATCGTTTTTGTTAAATTACCAGATGCAGCTGCCTCCATAGATTCGCGTAAATATTTCAACGGTCGAAGCTGCTTGAAAATATACCAAATACTAATTAACGCCATTACAGAAATAATAATGACCGCAGAAATTACCGCAATCCATACGATTTGATTATACTGCTCTAAAATAACCGATTCTGGTAGGACGAATTGCACTGCCCATTTCTCCTCGATTCCCTCCAATACCATCGGCTTGAAAATCATATAGGACGTATCCTTTAATTGTTGAGAATATTCATACATACTTGCCGTTTCGCCACTTGCTATTTGTTGCTTAATAGATTCCCATGCAATTCCGCTGTATGACTCCACGTTGCCACCACTTTCCCCGAGGCTATCTGCAACAAGTTCACCAGCGTTAGAAACGATTGCTGCATAGCCTCCTATAGGTGTGTCTGCTGCAATCAATTCATTTAAAAATTCAATTGAAATATCGGCAGTTAATGCACCAAACACATTACCTCGTGAATCAATTAAAGGAACTGCAACAGTCGTCATCGGCACAATTTGTCCATTTACCTCATACGGATATGGCTCAACTAACGTCATACGCTTTTGCTCTTTTGGTATCCAATACCACTCCGATACCTGTCTATCATCTAAATCATTTAGCATCGTTATATCAATAGATTGCTCCTCCTTCCACAAATATGGAATAAAGCGACCTTGCGAATCGACATAACGCCCTGCAGATACTGCATCAACCTCAAATGAATTGCGCTCAAGTACAGCACCTGCCCCCATAATATCTTCATTATTATGTAAGTTAGACGCAATAATTTCTAATACGTCATCTCCATAAAGATCATTATTATTTCTTAAATTCTCTAATATCCCCTTGGTTGTAATTAGCGTCGTACTCGCCTTTTTAAAGCGCTCACTCATTTTTAAAGTAGATTGCTCTGCGGTTGTTAATGTTAATTTTTCAGCATCAGCGACATTTTGATTTTTAATAATAGCCCCTGTTACCAACATATAGGTAATAAATAATAAAATAAATACTCCGATAATAATAGAAGATAACTTTAATGGGATACTCTGTCTCTTCTTCATAATGCCCCCTCCTTATGTAAGCTGATGAAAATAGTAAAATAAATTAATTACTTTCCACTTATCTAGATATTACTTTTTTGTAAAAATCACCCCCTGTTAGTTTTATCGGCTGTTTGTTCAGTATATCATTAAAATTTCATGATTTATTCAAGATTTCCTCTTTTTTAATGTAATATTTGCTAAATCAAAAGAGCTGTAGGATAGTAAATCTTTCCTAACAGCTCTTTCCACATATTTTATTTTGTTATTGTTCGATATAAGAATAAGCTAAAGTGGACACGCGATACTTCTAAGCCCGGCTTGAATGTGTTATCCTCATAGCCTGTTGTAATTTTGTTTGCCGCCAATGTGTGGACAAAGTCATATGACCAGTGCTGTGTGCTCACATCTTTAAATTTAGTCGTTGTTGTGCCTTTTAAATCATAGGCCATGACTAAAATTTTCGCCATTTGTGCACGTGTTAGCTTCGCATTTGGATCAAATATCCCTTGCCCCGTACCATTCATAATTCCTGCGTTAACGATTGCTGCGATTTCCTTATAGTAAGGATGGCTTGTTGCCACATCTTTAAAACCTGGGTTGGAAATCGACTTCGTGTCTAAATCTAACGCTCGTGTAAGCAGTACAGCTGCATGTGCGCGTGTTAATGCTTGCTCTGGCTTAAAGGAACCATCACCGTAACCGTTAATTAAACCCGCTTCTACTAAATATTGAATCTCTTTTTTATAATTATGCTTCACACTAATATCTGTAAATGGTGCTTCCTCATAATTAGACGAGTAAATTGCTTGTAGCTTATCAAAGTATAATGTACCTGCTTTTTGCTTCTCCAAAGCTGGCTGTACAATATAAATAGATTCTAGTGATATTGGCTTCGGAATGTCTTTCGGGATGTCTGCCTCAATATATTTCCAACCTGTCCACGTTTGGCCGTTTTCTTCCGTGAAGTCAATCGTATGCTTTCCACCCGCTACGTCGCGAATTTGTCCGCGCACCCAAGTGCCATTGCCATCACCATATACCCATACACCAAGTTTAATCGGCTCTGCTGGTAATTGAATTAATGAATTCAAACGTAAATATGCAGCAGCTGTTCCTTCCTTATTGCCTGTCATATCGTATGTTAACTTCATTGAATAATTGCCTTGCTTACCAATTGTTTTTGAGCTTTCTAACGTTGCTTGAGCCGTTGTTAATGCCGTTTCTACACGCCATTCATCAGACTTCTCAAAATTAGAAATAGCAAATACTTGTTGTGTAAATGTTTGTTTTACATCGATTTCCTGCGTTACTGTTTTTGTACCTAGCTTCGCGCTAACTAATGCTTTGCCAAGCTTGCCATTTGACTTAAATAGGCCTGTTTGGGAAATTGTTCCGTATTCACTATCCACAGACCATTCTAGTTGAGACGCTGCGTAAATTAAATTTTCATTGTTTTGCCCTGTTGCTGTTGCTTTTAATTGCAATGAGGCACCCGGGTCAATTGTTGTTGCAGGCGCTGAAATTTTCAGGCTTACTGGTGCATCTAATACATTGAATGCCATTGTTTGTGCCGCATTACCGTATGTTACTGTAACACGTTCACTCCCTGCACTCACCCCTGTGAAGCTAAGTCCATCTACTGAAACGAGTCCATTTTGTGCTGTCACAGCAAAATTACTTGCATTTACTGGTAGTGGGTTGTAATGCTCATCTAATACATACTCAGGTGTCAGTTTAACACTTGCTCCTACTAATAAAGAGCCAACCTGATCACGCGTAACTTTCATTGTTGTTGCAGTACCCGTTGCCCCTGTGCTCACTGCTTGTAAAATAGCTGATACGCGACGCTGTGAGCCACCTGATGGACTATTCGCTAATACGACTGTATTGCTGCCATATTTACGAATTCCCATCGCTGTGGAACCACCCCCATCAAGGTTAATCGCTCGGTCTACGCCCAGTCGCACTAAATAATTAGCGAACTGTGTTAATGTCATCCCGTTGCTTGAACCTTGTCGTCCATCAACTGTAATAAGATGTACAGTCTTTTTATCTTTACTAATAGCAACTGCTGTACGCGGTGCTATTTCTTTTGCACGTGAACTATTCGCATCCATCGTCAAGTTCACTTTACCATCTAGCACCAATAGCGGACCACTTGCCATCATAAATTGGGCATCCATCCAACGATCATCAATCGAGAAGGTAACAGAAATATCATCACCGACTTTAATATTTCGGAATTTATCGCCCCATTTTGAACCATTAAATGATAGAACAAAGCCATTACGTGGGATTTTTGCTTTTTGCTCATCATCATAGCCACGAATTGCTGTTACTTTCCCTGCCATCGTTTGCCCAAAGCGAGTAGCACCTATTGTATTGCCTGTTTCAACAACAAATTCCATACCCTTACCACCATTTGGTGTTTGCGAGCTATGGTGCTGAGGTGTATAAATGACAGCTTGGTCTGTGCCACGCGTAACGTTCAAGCCACTTACTTTAATATCCTCACCTTTATAGTTAACAATGATATTACTATTATAGTAAGCAATTTCTGCATTGCCATTCGCTGTAATACCGAAAGCAATCGGCTGACTCACATAATTAGAGCTAGATGAAGATATAACGCTCGGTGTCACAATTGCGTTATTTTGCGATAATAAATAAAGTGGATAACCGTCTCCCATATTAAAAAAGTTAGAGTTGATTGCCCCTACTACACGATTACCTTCCTTTGAATTACGATTTGCATGATCTGTCGTCGTCAGTAATGAGTTAATTGGTGACGGTAAGCCGACTGTTAATTTTGTATACGGATTCGACAAATCCACTTGTAAATGATTTATCTTTGATTGCGTATATGTATAATTCGAATACTTTACTCCTTGCGACAGTGGGTATGTATCATTCGTCGTTTGGAATGCATATCCGCTAGTTGCTCCTCCAAAAACAATTGAAAACATCAGCATTGCACTAAATAACCTTAAAAATATGCGTTTCATTTTTCCGCTCCAATGAAAATCGAAGCAAGTCACTTCCTCTCGTTTGATTAAATGCTTTATCTCGAATTACCCCAAATCAAGATAAGTTTTCTACTCTATTACATTAACAAATTTTTCAATGAGATTCTATTACAAACATATGTCTTTTGTTGAGGCCCATTGAAATAATTACTAGCGTAACTTTTTTAGATATCAATTACAGCTCTACTAACGCTAGTTTGGAATTTTTTGAAGATTCCTTTTCAAGGGGGCTGTCCAAAAATCCTTGCATAGCCGGCATTTTTGACAGTAGCGATGATGTTTCGCAAAATATTGATTCATATAAACAGGGAACGCCTCTTTTAAAAATGGGATGAACATTGACTTTAGCAGCTTTATCCTTCAGTAAAAGGGAAGCGATGAAAACATTGATTTCAATGCAGCGTCAAAACAAAATGGACTTTTCGGACAACTCCCTGAGTTTTTCGATTTTAACATGCCCATAAATGTGGGAAGTGCCTAAAGAACATTGCGATTGCTATGTTTTTCAGGCACTTTTATTATGATTTATTTGAAGTTGTTAGAATATATTTGCGACTTCTCTATCCTATTGGCGTTTCTTAAATATAACAGAGCCTCGTCCACAGTACTTTATCGATTTATTCTCCATCCTTATTCAAGTCGAGCATCGGGTATAAATGACGATTGCTTGCAAAAATGGCGAAAATCATAAAGAAGAACATCGTATATACTTTAAGTTCCCAAATATTATAAAAGAATCCGCACACACCTGTTGCAAACCATAAAGCAAACATATATTGCCCAAAAGTTGCACGGCGCTCCTTCCAAAACAGCCACACCATCAATAATAGGAAGCTGGCAAATAACAAGACGCCTAGCGCGCCTGTTTCCGCTATTACTTGAATGTATTGATTATCTGAATAGAAGTTTTTACCGCCATAAATATCTGAGCGAATATTATATTTTTCATAAATCGGTGAATCATAGCTCAATGTTGCCGAGCCGCCGAAAGTACCAAAGCCCGCCCCAGCAATTGGGTAATCCTTCAACACTTCAAAGCCTTTTTTAATATAGAAAATACGACCGCTTTCATTCATTAAAGCTAAATTATCCTCGTCTAACGTTTCAGCAAAGCGGTTGCTAATTCCGCCCCCAATATCTTCAGGTGCTACATCGTTTTCTATACCGATGCTTTGCAAATATTGCAACCCTAAATTTGTCGGTAAATAAACGAGTAGGATAGATGCAATAAGCGTAATCGCAATACTTTTTAACATTTTCCAATTGCGCGCTAGCAATATAAAGAATATAGCGAACGTAATTGAAGCAATCCATGCACCACGTGATAAAGTGAGTAGCAGCATACCTGTAAATGCTACTTGCGATACAACTAATAAATACTTGTACTGACCATCCTTATAAACAAAGCGTAAAAATACAGCGGCACAAATGGCGAAGAACATAACTAATGCTAATGAGTTCGGGTTGTTCAATAGGCCATAAATACGCACAAAGTTTGTCGATGATAATACCTTTTGCGTCCACACTTCCGGCATCCACATCATACGCATCGATAATTTCTCCACAATCCCTTGCACAAATAGTACAATACCTGATATCACTGTAATCCATGCAAGTTTTACAAAGAAATTAGCTGGAAGCTTACTGCGGCTTAAAACGTAATATAATAGGTACATAATTAAAAATGTACGTACTTGGAATATAATAGAGCCTAGACTTACCCCATTCATATAACCAACTATTGCGCCTAAAATTAAAAATAAGAAAAATGCTAACTCAAACTTTTTAAAATGGAAAAATGTTTTAAAGTTTTTAAGGTTGAATAAAAGCAATCTTCCTAGCACAACAAATGTAATCAAATCCCCAATCAATTTCATTCCTGGGTTCAATTCAATAAAGAATGACCTAAAAATAACGTATGGGATTAAAATAACTAAGCTCTGAAATGGCTTAAAGAAAGCAAATAACGTGAAAAATACAGCCGTACTTATTAACGCAATTTTAGAAGGGATAATCGTCGCTGCAATTAACACGGCAATTGCCAACGCTATTTCAAGCCACTCCTGCTTCCCAATTTTCACTGACAAATCTTTCATTATAGACATGAACCCTCTCTTTCATTTTCTCTCCTTAAGTGAAACGCGCCTTCTATGTATATGGTTGCAACTACTAACTATTATAATATAAGACGTTTCTAAGTATAATATGGTTACGCTATTATTACAACGGAATTGCGAGTGAGGCAATGATTTCTCCGTTACCATTCTACCATCGGAGATTACAATATTATTACAAACTATTTCCCTCCTATCCATCTATTAAAAATGCTGTTAAACTATTATAGATTGAAAGGAGGATCTTTTTGTGATAAAAAAAATAACAACCCTCGTCATCACTATTATTTTAGCGCTAACAGTGGTCATGCCATCTACATCTTATGCGAGTGATATTAAAGGGCATCAGATGGTAAATGAGCTGACGCATTGGGCAAACCTAGGTGTCATTTTGCCGGATAGTAAAGGAAATTATAATCCTAATCGTGCTGTAACACGCGGCGAATTTGCTGCCTATATTACACGTGCTCTTAATTTACCTGCATCGGATAAATTTCAATTTTCAGATTTAAAAGTCGGTGATTCTTTAACATTTGAAATACAAGCAGCAGCAGGCTCTGGCATTTTAGGTGGCTACCCTGATGGAACATTTAGACCAAATGAAAAAATTACGCGCCAGCATATGGCTGCAATGCTTTACAAAGCTTTGCGCTATTTGAATGTTCCACTCAAAGCAGCACCATTAACTTTTAATGATAATAATAAAATTAGCAAACAATTCCATGAGGCAGTTGCTACATCTGTTTACTATAATATCGTTCGTGGTTCACACGAGAAAAAGGGTGTGTTTTTCAACCCTCAAGGTTCTGCAACAATCGCACATGCAGCAGCATTTTTATATCGTATGAACGTCACGGCACAGCAATATGGACAAGACGACACGGTGAGTCCTGAGCCACCACCTGTCGAAACGAATAATAACAGCTATTATGTAGGCACTATTTCTGACACAACTATAACAAAGCAGCCAACTGTATACGTTACATACGAACAGGCAGAGGCCGCTTATGAAGCATCAAAAAATGTTAATCTGCTTTTCCAAGGCGATAAAATTATTAAAATGAGCTCTGGCATCGCCTCTGCCGCTGATGTGGCAGCAAACACAGTAACAATCTATGGCAATAAAGACTTTACTAACGCTTTAACATATGTCGTTGAAGGCTCTGAGCTTAAATACTTTGGCAGCAATGATACGTATGCAATCGTACAAGCTGGCGATACAAAGGGCTATGCAAAAATAAGTGAAATTACGCTAACACCTACTTCACTTATTAAAGGGCGTGACTATTATTATGTACTTAACGGCATGCTATCGCACAAGCTCTACGATCATATTAAACAAGCCTATATTGGTGAATATGTAATAGGTGAAGCACCAAGCTTTATGGCACCAGGTGTTCATTATTACGGTACAGACGGAGTGCATTTCTATAATACAAACGGACAGCTTGTTGGTAAGCATTATCAATACTTCCAATTTGCATCCTTACGCCAGCCAACGAATTACACGGCTGAAGAGCTAGATTATATGATTAATACAATTCTTGAAGAGCGTCGCACAGTTGCGCCTCGCTATGCAAATATTTTAACTGAGTCTCGCCTACTTGGGCTTGGCGCATTTTTAAAAACGGTGGAACAAGAGCATCATGTCAACGCATTATTTATTTTAGCAACAGCGGTACATGAAAGTGATTATGGTATAAGCACAAACGCACTTCAGAAAAATAATATTTTTGGCATACGTGTTTTTGATGCAAATGAAGAAGCAGGTTCAACTTACGCAACGCCAAATGATAGCGTCTTAGCGTTTATTAATCAATATGTCAATAAAAACTACACACCTCAATCAGGTGGTTACGCAAAGGGCGCTGTTCCAGGTAATAAAACAACTGGTATGAATGTCCATTACGCATCAGACCCGTTTTGGGGTAGCAAAATCGCAGGTCATATGTACCGCCTAGATAATCGCTTCGGTCGGAAAGACTATAAACAAGGTCGTTTAGCTATGGTTCTTAATGATGGTAGCACTGTCAACGCACGTATGGAGCCCTCTACTTCCTCACCAATTGCCTTTACATATAAAGCGAAGGTCATTGGTGAATCAGGCGCATTCGGCTACCCTGTAGCAATTGTAGAAGAAGCAACAGGCAGCGACGGCTACATCTGGTACAAAGTCTACTCGGACGATAACCCACCAGCTGACTTCGTCTGGATTCGCTCCGACTTAGTCAAGCCTTTATAAAGCGAGCGAGCTAGCTCAATCAATAAGCCCGAACAATAAAGTGGTTCTATCAAATTGTTCGGGCTTTAAGATGCTTAAAAACAGGCTGATATTGGAGTGAAAGCAACAAAGTGAGGCTGTGTAAAAAGGTGGTAAGCAATGCCCCCTTGGAAATCTAGGACCTTGGGACACAGTAAGACCACAAAGAGAGGCGTGAAGACTACTAATTAGGGAATCTGCCTTATTAATTGGCGGGACATACGGATATATTTGCGACTTCCCCGATATATTTGCGACTTCCCTCGATATATTTGCGACTTCTCGGATTTATTTGCGACTTGCCCTGTTTTATTTGCGGCTTTTTACGATTTATTTGTGGCTTCTCCTGCCCTACTTATTAACGGATGATTCTTCTAAGTTACCGACGATTCTCTCCAATTCATAGCCAATTTTTTAATTTTAGGTACATCCTCAAAAAACCTGTAGACTTTGAAAAGTCTACAGGTTTTTATTATCGACTATAGTATTCTACAATGCCGTCATAAATCGCTTGGGCAAAAATTTCAATATATTTTTCGTCTGTTAATTTACTGCGATCCTCTTCATTTGAAATGAAGCCTAGCTCAACTAAAACAGCGGGAAGCACAAGACCTTTAATGACATAATAGTCCACGCGCTTAACACCACGATTGTTCATCTTAGCTTGCTTAACAATTTGACTGTTAATTGCTGTTGCCAAAGCAAAGTCTTCCTTCTCATTATCATTCGAACTAACACTATAATAAGTTTCTGTACCTTTAGCTGACGAGCTAGCAGAGTTTACATGAATGCTGACAAACATTTCTGCATAATTATTTTTAGCAAAATCGACACGATCCTGTAATGATGGATACGTATCTCCTACACGTGTCATCTTCACTACTGCCCCACTTGCTTCGAGCTTAGCTTTTACTAAATTCGATACTTTCAACGTGATTTCTTTTTCTTGAATTGTTTTGCCATGCGTCGTTCCTGGATCTTTACCGCCATGACCTGGGTCAATGACGATGATACGACCCGCTATTTTAGAGCCGGTTTGGTTAATAAAGCGCAAATATGTTTTATGCACATAACCTGTTGTTCCATTATATGTGATATTTGCCCAGTTACCTGAAATTGAATGTACTTCTACTAGCGTACCACGATTGATTTTGCCTAATGAGGCTGCCGAACCTGAGGCAGATGCACGAATATGCAGTCCATCCACCGTTGCACTACCAATCGTTGTTGTATTAAGCGTTGGTGGTATTATCGTTTCTGGTTCTTCAACAGACGGCTCCTCTGGTGTTGTAGGTTCCTCCGGCTCTGGATCAGGTGTTCCGACAACCGGTGGCGTTTCCTCCTCACTACTATCGTTAGGAGCTTCTGTTTCATCATCATTATTAGCTGGTGGTTCAACAGCAATTTCCTTCGTTTGTGAAATTCGTACATAGCCTGGAATGCCATTTTTCTCTGTTAAATACCAATTACCCGTCGTGCCATAGACTTTAATCGTCGCATCGTCTGTGATTGTAGCCATTGCTTGGCTACTCACATCGCGCGCTTTATAAAGGTTGATATCTCCTAATGCTTTGACTTCCTTAATTACCTTATCTAAAGCTTGTCCATCTGCTGCTACAAGCTGTGCGTAATCTTTCGAAATATAAGCATAGCGCCCTTCATAAGCAATTTTTAACCACCCATCTGCGCCAATTTCATATAAATGGAATGTCGCTCCTGTGTTTACTTTGCCTAATATATTTGATGCGTTCGCTGAGTTGGCTGAAGAACGTATATTTAAATTATCAGTAGTCGCACGCACTTGCCCAATTGCATCGGTAACATTTGGTATCGTTACACCCTTAACAGGTAAATCCAAACGATATTTTTCATTTTTAGCACGAGCAATAAATGAGGCAAACTGTGAACGCTTCACAACCTCTGTCGCATTATACTTCGTACCTGTTGTATCACCTTTTGTAATTCCACTATAATAAATAGCTGCAATATATTTATAATAAGCATCTGTTGGCTTAATATCTGTAAACGGTACTGTCAGCTTACCATATTCCTCCGCATCCAAGTTGAAGGCACTTACAAGCACTCTACTCATTTCATCGCGCGTTAGTGGCACATTGGGACCAAATTTCCCTTGAGAGTAAGCTGAGAAATAACCTAATTCTACGGCACGCTCAACATAGCCTGATAATTCTGTTCCAACTTGAACATCAGAAAAAGATGATTTTTGAACAACTAACGGTTTGCTCCCCGTAGCTTCCACAACCATTTTTGCAACTTGTCCACGTGTAACAGGCGCATTCGGTTTAAATATTGTTTTTCCATTCTCCGTGTATCCTTTAATTACTCCTAAATCTACTAAGTAATTAACCTCTCCATACGCTCCATGTGAAGTAGGAACATCGGCGAATCGCGCATTTGCATATACATTATGTATATTAAACATTGACATTATGACGACAATTAACATCAGGCTGACTTTTTTGAAAGACAATGCCTCTTTTCCTCCCTTCTACTTTACCAATTTAATTGTAACAAAAATTTTCCTTCTGCGAAATCCAGATTTCGACTTTATTCCACCTTTTTTGTGAAAATCTTATTTCGACATACGATTTGACGGTAGTCTATCGCAAAAAGTTACAATTTAAGCAAAAAAAGCCTACCCTTCTAAAGCTTTTCATTGTAAATTCAAAGGAAAGCGACTAGATTTAGTGTTTATAACCTTTTTAAACAAATTTCTTCCTTATAATGAAACGCCCTAATAGGTAGACATTTTTCAAGCAGCCTTAAATATCTGCTAAAAACATGTGCTCCTGCGGTTTCTCGTTGCAAAGGGTGCGTCTTAAATGACTTTTCAGACGCACCCTTTCCTCTTATTGTTGCATTGCTCGGTTAATAAACGCCTCAAGATGTGTCAATGTGACATTGTCATTTGCCGCAAATGTGCCGTCGCCTTTACCAACAGTAATGCCTGTAGATGCTAGAATAGCAACATAGTCACTTGACCAATGTGATGCAGGTACATCCGAAAATGTTGGTGCCTCACCTTGCTGCTGTAAATCAAATGCGACAACTAAAATTTTTGCTAGTTGCGCTCGTGTTACAGGAGACGCAGGATTGAATTTGCCATTTTCATCGCCTGAAAAAACACCAATTTTACTTAAAGCTGTTGCAGCACCTGCATATTTTGCTGATGGCTTTATATCGGAAAATGGAGAATTTGTATCTGATGTATCAAGATTTAATGCCTCCGCTAATTGAATTGCCACTTCCCCACGTGAAGCATAGACGGAGAAATCAATTTGTGCATTTTTAACTTCTGCTTTTGCTACTTCATTTGTTGAAAAATTTGTTACGCGCTTAGCGCCAATATAACGCTTCGCCCAATAGGATTCATTAATATTTGTTACACTTACACCTTTACCTGTTTGTGAGTGGATAAATTTTTGATCACCTATGTATATTCCTACATGTGAGATGCCTGCTCCTGATGTATTAAAAAATATTAAATCGCCTGCTTGCAAATTACTTTTGGCAACTGCTTGCCCCTGCCCATACTGAGAACCTGATGTGCGTGACAATGAAATACCTAAATCGTTAAAAACTTGACGGGTAAATCCTGAGCAATCAAAACCATTCGATGTCGTTCCCCCGTATACATATGGTGTTCCAATATATTTATAAGCCGATGACGTTAACTGGTCTACTGATGCTGCTTCTGCCTCATATGAATTTGCACCTGCAAAAATCATAAATGCTGCAAAAACAGGTAATAAAACTCGCTTTTTCAAAATAAAATATTACTCCTTTCAAATTTCCATTGGCTTTATGCCCACTTAAAAGACTATCATAGAAAACTGCGCTATAACTTTTCACTTGTGTGACAGATGACAAAATGGAAAAAAGCGCGAAATAACAGCATTTTAGCTGCCATTTCACGCTTTTTGTATTTTTCACTCGTAATATAGATGTCGACTCCGTAAACACATTGTAATATTACACGCTATTTTTTTACATACCCGCTATTTTCAAGGGCTAAACATTTTTTATTTACTTGAAAAGAGCTGTACCCAATAATATTGACCATTAGTAGCCTGCTTAATGCCGATACCAATATGTGTATAGCTTGATTTTAAAATATTTTCACGATGTGTAGGTGACACCATCCAAGCATCCGTAACGGCTTGCGCGCTATTATAATTGCGCGCAATATTTTCCCCAAAGCTCGTATAAGAGTAATCAAATAACTCCGCCATATCCCAAGGTGCACCATAATGAGGCGATTTGTGTTCAAAATAATTACGCTCTACCATATCCCGCGCCTTAATTACCGCTAATTGTGATAAAAGCAAGTCATGCTTCACAGGGTCAAGACCATGCTCCTGCCTCAGCTTATTGACAATGGCAACGACCTCCTGAGCATCTTTCTTTTTTTCAGCTATTGTCGGTATATAATCCCTCACAAGATAATCATAGGCAACCTCATAATTTTTAACCTTGTCTTGAAATTCCATTCCCCTTGCTGTAAAAGCAGCTAAATGAGCACGAGTTACAGGAGCTGTTGGCTCAAATTTATCCGCTGTTTTTCCCGTAATGATTTCAATATCCGCCAATGATTCAATATAATCTTTAGCCCAATAATTTTTCGGCAAATCTTTGAAAGCTGCTTTATTATAGGCATCTGTTGTAATATGAAAGGCCAGTGCAATTATTTTGGCTAGATGTGCACGCTGTAGCGGCTCATCTGGTTGGAAATATTCATTGTTTTGAATAATTTCTAACTCTGCTAATAGACAAATTTCCATGTAATATGGGTTTGCCGATGTTACATCAACAGCTTGCAAAGAAAAATTTGTTGAAGTGTCACCACCTATTGCCCGCGCAATAATCGCTGCCGCCTCCGCCCTCGTCACTACTTCATTCGGTCTAAATGTGCCGTCTGGAAAGCCTTCCATATAGCCTAAGTTCACGAGCTTCGTAATAGCCGGTGTCGCCCAATATGTACTTGATAAATCTTTATAATAAACCTCCGCCTTCACAGGGGATTGCAAGATAATAAACAATGCCAGTAGCATAATCAGAAGCTTTTTCCTCATCCTCCCACCCCTTGAATGTAAAATTTAGGGCTGTCCAAAAAGGCAGCCCTGTTTCGCAAGTTCAATGAAAATTTGAAAAGGAAAAAGTCAATTGGTATCACCATTTTTGTGACAAATCAACTCTTTCATTGCCTTCCTCCTGTGTTACCCATGTTAAGAGCCACCCATAAAAGACAAAGCTCGTCTCAATGTAGTGAAGGCAATCTTATTTTGGCAGCACATTAAAAGAAAATTTGCATTCCTTCTATCTTGTACTTAAAAAATTCCGCTAAATTCTATGTTTTTCTCGTTTTCAAAAAAGCTCTCGCCATTTTATTAAGCTAAAACACCATCACTAGCGACCAAAAAGCTGGCAACTGCACGGCTTCTTGGTCGCCCTTAGTTATAATCCTAATTCTAATTCATAACGAGTTAAGAATGTATAGTTTATTACTAATATTTTTTCTTCTGCTGTTAATCTATCATATGCCTTACGTGCCGCCTTTACTTTTGATTCAAAAGTACGCACTGTCGGGTCAATTTGGTCAATTGTTGTAATGACTTTTTGCGCATTTTTAATGCTCTTTTCAGCATTTTTCAAAATATCGTAGTTATGCACTTGTTTTTTCAATGCAGATGGCAATGCTTTGTATAAATCGCTTGCTTTCGCCACATCATCAAAATATGTGCTAGAGCTTGATGATAGGCTAGCAATCGTGCTAATGACGTTTTCTACGCCCTCAACATTTGTAATCGCCTCTTGTAGCTTATAGTAATTCGTTACGCGCATCTTTTCCTCTGGCGATAACTTCTCATATGCCGTTCGGGCTGCTTGTAAATTACCAATATAATATTTATCTGATGGCTTTAATTTTTCAATTAAATCATAAACATGCACAACACTCGCTAAATCTGTGTAATCTGCCATATTCGTCACGAACGACTGCTGCTCATTGTTTAATTTTGCTAAAGCTTTTTGAATTTTTGTTACTTGCTTAGCCATATCATTGCGCGGATTAAATAAGCCATCAATTAAATCAATCACTGTTTCAACAGGCTTAATATAGCTTTCCTCCGCTTTTAATTCATTCAGCAATGTCACACCTTTTTTATTGGCAGAGCTTAGTGAATTGTATGCCGCACGCGCCGCCTTCACATTTGCCACATAATCTTTCGGATTACTGCTCTTAATGGAGCGAATCATCTCGTCAACACGAGCGCCCCCTTGTACATTCAACTCTTGCTCTAATAAACGAGCATAGTTAGAAATTTGCGCTTTGTCGCCTGCAGATAATGCATTATAAGCCGCACGTGCCTTCGTCACATCTTCAACAAATGTTTTGCTCGATTCTTTAATAAGAGAAATTTGCTCCATCACTTTGAATATTGGCGCTAGCTCCGTTATTAAACGCTGCTCATTCGCCACAAGCGCCCGATCAGCAAAGCTTAATTTTTCGTGTGCCTTTATCGCTGATTTATACTGCGAAATAAATTTCGTGGCATTCGACGGATCCAGTGCCGCAATATTTTCTGTCAATGTCAAGACAGGCTTCACCGCTTTTTCACGCGTTGTCAAATCCTTGTAATTGCTTACAAGGCGCTGCTCATTTTTCGCTAGAGAATCATACCCCTGACGCGCTTCAATCAACTTATTAATATAATCGCTTGCGGATGGAATCGCTGCCGCAATGAGCGCCTCTACACTTTCTACAGTGCCTCTCATCGCATCGCCTTCATCTAGTAAATGGGCATTAACAACCTTGCTCTGATCCCCAGTAGATAGCGCCGCATAAGCTTCCTTCGCCGCCGCTAAATCCGTCAAATAATCCTTGCTCGTCACCTTTAAATCCGCAATCATGCCAATTACTTTTGCTGATTGGACTACAGATGATAAATCCAGATAATTGAAAACATAAACGTTTTGGGCTGTTGTCAATTTATCATACGCTTTTTTAGCAGCCTCTACCTTTTTTGCGTAATCTTTAGCTGTCGCTCTCGAAGCTATCGGCAAATCAGCAATCAATTTTATGACTTTATTGGCAGCCTTATAGTTTTTCTCAATCGCTTGGAATTCAGCATAGTTTGTCACAAGATTTTTTTGCTTTACTTTTTTATATTCTGCTTTAATATCCGCGATGTCATCGCCAACTGTCTGGCCCGTTTTGCCTTGTAAAGCAGTGATTTTCCCTATCACTGCTGCGGCAGTATCGATATTTCCAATCGCTGTCTCTAATTTCGATACGTATTTGTCCTCTAGCATGTCAGTCAAATCTTTATCTGCTGCAAAATTCGTTTTTAGCGCTGGATAATCTGTATTTAATAATCGCTTCACGTTCGCTTCGTAATTAGCATCTTTCGGCTTTAACGCATTGACATCTTGCATAAACGCTGCAACAGGTGCCAGCGCATCTAAGTCCGCTTTATTATGAACAAAACCTTGCATAGTAGCACCTAGACCGTCATATGCCTTTTGCGCAGATTGAATACGGCTAAGCAACGATGTTTTTGCATAATAGCCCGGCAATGCCGCAATGCTATTTGTTACTTTCAAAACAGTCGTATATTGCTTTTCCAAAGCGCTTAGCTCGCTGTAATTATAAACAAGCTTTTTCGCATTGCTGGATGTACCTGTAAATGTTGTTTCTGTCGTAGCATATTTTTCGTCGTAAAGTGAACGCGCAATGCTTATTTTATTTAGTAACTCATTTGAAGTACTCGTTTTCAAATCCTCAATCGCCGTCCCAATGCTTTTAGCTCGTGCAATATCGTACTCAGCTATTGTCAGCCTATCGTTAGCTGCTTTTAATAAAGCTTCAAGTGCTTCTTTGTGTATGTCATCCGCCGCAATCGGAATCGCTAAAGCTGTCTCATATGCTGTCCGAGCCTCTTGCACGTTAGTTTCGTATGCTTCAACTTCCGCTTGCACCGACTTAGGTAACTTCAAGCTGACGACTTTATCGATAACAGGCTCAAATTGCAGTAAATTTACTAATATTGGATAATTCAATACATGCTGAATCGCTTCGTTCGGCTCAGCTGAATCGCCTTGTAACTTCTTATAAGAAACATCCGCCGCGCGTAGCCTCGATAAATAGCTCGTGCTAAGTGTCGGCTTCAGCTCGTCAATCATTTTCACAACAGCTGCTGCGCTTTTATTATCTTGCTGGAATGCTTGCAACACTTCTAATTTTTCCACAAGCTTTTTCTGTGTTGTCGTTAGTTTATTATAGGCCTGCGTCGCTGCCTGCAATGTTGCTGGCTCCTCAATAAGGAGTGCATCGATTAACGCATCGACAGCATCCGCCGCTTCAACATCCGCTATTGCCGTTTGCAACTTATCCCCATTAAACACGCGGTATTGATGCTGCGGGTCGATTTCATTGAAGGCTGCCACAACTTTCTCTAATGCTGTCTCATCATTCCCTTCTTCTGTCGAACGATATTGCTCCACTTTTAAGCCATCGATCGCCTCAACAACAGTTAATACATTACGTAGCTCTGCTAAATGGGGCAGTTCCAAATAGAGATCATAATCCTCACCAACCGCTACAATAGCAGCCTCTAGGTCTTTCATTTTTGATTTTAATGTGCCGACAGACGTATAATTTGTCGTCAAAATCGTTTTATAAAGCTGATCCGCCTCATCCACTGCCTTTAAAAAATTTTCGGCATTTTTCAGCAACTGATAAGCTGTTACACCATCTTCAACAAGATAGGCCGCAATGATTTTTTTCTCATTCGCATTTAAGGCGTCATAAGCTACCTTCGCCTTCGCGATAACTTCTTTATAAGTAGCCTTATCAAGGTTTTGTAAATCGTCAACATAACCAACCATAAACGCTTGTGGCTTAACAATCTCCTTCTCGCGGTCTTCTAGCAATTTAGCATTCGTCACTGTTTTTTGCAGCAACACAATATTATCAGGTGCTAAATTCCCCGCATAAACTAAGGAGCTTTTTAGCACGCTAGCTGGCGTTGCATTAAAAGCATTATTAACAGCTAACTGTGCTGCAGCTAAATCCACTAATGCTTCATCGTAATCTGCTCTAGCTTGAGACACATCAGCTATTAATGTCGGCGATGTCAAAACAAGCTTATCAATATCCGCTTTGAGCTTTTTTAAATCCTCAATAATGGCAACATGCGTCTCGATATATTCTAGCTTCGCTTCAAGTAAATCATATTCGTCCGCTTCTAAAAGAGCTTCCTGTTCAGGAGTTAAGTTATTAAATGCAGTTCTCGCATACCCGATATTCTGAGAAGTGGAATTTTCTTGTAATGTTATAAATTGCTGGAGCAATATTTCTCTTTCCGATAAATTCGCTAGTACATTAAACGGTTGCTGCTCACTTTGCTGAACGATTGGTGCTTGTTCATTTGCACTCGCTAATGTTGCAGGGGCTACTAGCAAGCTAGCAAGTACTCCAACGCGTACTTTGTTGTTCATGTCTTTATTCATCCTCTCATGCGTAAGTCGACTTAGGTTATTTATCGGTAAAAAGCATATTTTTTCAAGTGGATGATAGGAATTTGTATGTAGTTTTGCGAAACGCATGGGGATTATTCTACGTTTTTTGATGTTTATTCCACGTTTTCAGAGATTTATTCCATGTTTTTCGAGGTTTATTCCATGTTTTCAGAGGTTTATTCCACATCCCTAGGTTTACCTAAGCTCTTCAAGATTTTCGTTTCTTCCCTTTGATCGCCAAGCGCTCTCTAACTTTATCAGCCTCAAACATCAACGAAAGCGTCCAAAATGTCGGCAACTGCACGGCATTTTGGACGCTCTTTTCTATAATGCGTCTGTATATAGTGGGCCTTCTGGTAAATAGTGAAGCATGTCGATTGCTTCGAGGCCGTTTTTAATTTTCATTGTGTAGCCGAATTGATTTGTTGATAAATAGCCTGCTTTTGAGGAAATCATTTCCTCTAATACGTATAAATAGGTTGGGTCAATATCCTTCCATAAACGATAGGATTGAATTAAATCCTCTAATGTTAGATGTTGGTAGTCTGTACCTGCGAATTGACCTTCCTTGTTCACACGATACCAGATATCTCCATTTGAACGAATCCATTTATCCTTTTCAATTGATAGTGCTGTTACAATGGCTGTTGCTGTTTCGAGATATTTTGCATCACCGAATTCATTATAAGCCATTAATAATATGTTCATGCCACCAAGTAAATGATTCATTGATGTGTGGGTTGTGACATTTTGCTTAATTGGGAAATAATCTGGAATATAATAACTATCTCTGCTAACACGAATAACATTGTTATTTGTTCTTTGAGAAACGATTAAATCTGCATAATTTCGTAGCGGCTCCTTGTAATTCGGAATTTCAAATTCAGCTCCAGAATTATAGTAGAATAATGCGATTTGCTCATTAAAACGCGTGTCAATAAACGGTGCGTGAATGTCGTACAAGCCTTGTAAATATGTGCTTGTCACTTCTGTTTCCCAATATGTTTTATCACCCTTAAATTTCTGTAGGCTAATAAAGGAATTTTTCACTAAGTTTGCAAAGTAACGATCCCCTTGCTCCTTGTATAAAACAAGTGCACGATCCTCTTTTACTAACAATAAATTACGTCCGAAGCCTTGATAAGATTTTGGCATCGGCTCCGTCGTTGTAGCCATTTTATTGTAAGGTCCTTCAGCAGTATACCAATTATTGCGCTTTTTATAATTCGCTGCGGTTTCAATCATCCATTTATTCATCGCATCGTCCGTTTTAAAAAGTCGCTCATTTGAATCCATATACCACGTATCTACAATGTCCTGCCCTTGTGAATTTAGCGTATAATACGAAATTAAGTCTGTTCCTAGCCAAATGTATGACAAGGCCTCATACTCCGCTTGTAAATCACGCATATAGCTAGCGCCACCATTATCATATGTTTTCACAAGTTGCTTTGAACGATAAGCCTGTCCAACCATGCGGTCACCAGCAAGCTGGTCATTCGTCATAAAGCGCATCATTCCTGTTGGGTAACTAGATGAATCATAGCCGAACACATCATTTGAGTTTTTTGAAATCGGGAAACGGTCATAGCGGTAAAGACGGAAATTCGTTACGCCCAATTGCTTTTGAAATAAATCAACACTCACCTTAGCATTGTCAGTATTCGTTAATGTTGAAAAAACAAATTCATCCCCGTTTGTCAGCTTGCGCACCGTCACTTTTAATGTAGCATGTGAGCCAATTTTATATGAGTAAATCGTATCTGTTGCAACACCAAAATTTTCAGTTTTCGTATTTGTTAATTTAATTGGCTGCTCTGCACGCACGTATAACGGGCTTTCTCCCTTCGTCACTTGGACAAAGTTTGCTTCTTTACGGAACAATGTAAAATTCGACTGTTGTGTCGTTTCAATGGTATAGTCCTTTGCGACAATATCATTGTTCATAACGAGTGCACGATGAATCATAACAGCAAATGTCACACGATTAACGACAGCTTTCGGGTCATATGTTCCATCTTCACGCCCTGTTGTAATGCCGTGCTGCGCTAGAATTTTGACATTTTCACGATGCGCCTCGCTAATTTTATCCCAATCCTTGAATGTAATAGCCTCGCCTGTATCCTTTAAATGAAAGGCATTCACTAGTGCCGATGCCATCATTTCACGTGTTAATGGTTCGGCTACACCGAAAGTTCCATCTTTCTTGCCTTTAAAAATTCCTGCTTTATATGTAGAAAATACCCCTGCTGCAAAGCTTGATTTTTCACTTACATCTTTGAAAATCGGCTGATATGGCGCCTCTGGTAACTGTAAAGCACCCTTTAACAGATTCGTTGACTGTCCTACTGAAATCGTTAATGCCGGGCGGAACTCTCCATCTGGATAACCATTAATTGCGCCTATTTCAACAAGCTGCATCACTTCATTTTTAGCCCAAAAGCTATTTGGAATATCTGCTAGCTTTTGAGGAACAGTTACATATTGTGCCTCAACTGTAGACTGTTCTTCTAGACTTGGCGTCGTTTCTTCAGTTAGCTGCTCTTCCTCGGCGAGCTTGCCCTCTGCCTCTACTTTCTCCTCTTGCCCCTCGACTTGTTCAGGTGCCGCTGTTTCCTCTTCCACTGTGCCAATAAGTGGTTCATTATCGTTCTGCTCCTCCGCTGCATAAATAGCTGCTGGCGTCATTGCAGAGCTAACAAGCAAGAGCACAAGTAATGTAGATAGTAATTTCTTCATCTCGCTATAACTCCTTCTTTCATATGCTTCAACTTATTTTTTGCTTTAACTTTTTTATTATACATGACGAACATCCATCACGCCTCGACTAGCTTTATTCTAGATTTCCCCATCAAACCACGCATCGATAAAGCCTCCACCTCACCGCCTATAAAGGCAGAAGAAATTTAAAAGATGGTGTAGCAAGCTACACCATCTTACATTTTATATTAAAATGCATCGAACTTTTATTACAGTTTCGTTACTTTATAGTAATAATAGCTTTTTTATTGTTGTCCGTACGTATATCGCTGCGTGTTTCCATCAAATGAGAAGACAGTTTTTCTAAAATCAAGTACGTTATCTGCTGCATCTGTAATTGTTACATTTGGATTTAATTCAACTGTTACTACTTCACCTTGTTGAATCGTACGTGATAGAACAATATTTAATACTCTATTATCACTACTATAATTAACACCTGTTGCTATGTCTGTATTACCAATTTTCACAGAGAATGGGAGAGTAGATGTAGTACGCACAGGCTCTGAGAATGTGAGGCTGATTCTTTCCCCAACTTTTTGTGGATTGATGGATACATTAATTCCATCTGTTACATATGGTTTAATATTTTCACGCAACACTAATGGCACATTATAATAAGGATCTACTAATACATTACGACCAGTTGCATAAACATTATTAATTGTTACATTTGTTAAGAATTGATCTAATTGTGCTGTATCGTTTACTGTGACACGTAAATCAATTTGACGGTTAGCCAGTCCACCTTGTGTCGGTAAAGCACTCACTACCTGTGCCCCTTCTACAAAATAATTTGTAAAATCTGCTGCTGAAGCAAAATCAACAGCATGTGAGTATGTTACACGAATGTTTTGGTATCTGCTGCCTTCAGTTGTAGGAACCGATTCTACTCTTTCAACAATTACTCTACCTGTAACACTACCTAAATCACCTAAACGGTCAAAATTAATTTGCTGTGGTGCAGTTGCGACAGCGTACCCATATTCGCTAATTACACCTGTTAAATGCAATTGCCCAACATATTTTGCACCTGCAAAGTCTGTACCAACGCCTAATAAGTCACGTAGCTTAACACGTAGCGCTTTATCGTTCGCTGCTACTTTTTGTGGGATTGCAGAAACATTCAGTTGTCCTTGTTGACCATTTGATTGTGAGTACCACCCTGTAAAGGCTATATTTGGGTTAGGCGCCAAGTTAATATTGCGGTCAAATAAAACTTCTAAATATTCCTCATTATTTTCTTTGACAACCTTTGTTGATACATAGTTCGGCACCGTTGTATCTCTGACGAAATTAAAGTACATATAAAATGTATTTACTTCACCTGATAGGTCTGTGATGTAGCGACCTGATGCGTTCGCTACTGTTGCATACCCATTTAATTCCTGTGCTGTTTCAATGACATACGCCTTCGGTTCATTTTTATCTTTTTCTACATTAATAACACCTAAAGTTTGTGAGTTTTGTGTTACCGTAATGTCTGAACGCGTCAAATCACGAATTTCCTCTGAGAAAATCAGCTTAAATTTACGTGCTCCAACTTGCTCAATATTTAATAATGTTGGGGCAACACCATCACGGACACCGATTGTAGCTGACGTTTTAATGGTATTTGCAGGTGCAACATTATTTGAAATATCCACTAATGCACCGAACGTAATATTGACAGTAGTTCCTGGCGATAAAGCTACTCCATTCACTGATGCATTTGTAAAGTCATATGTTACCTCTGTTGCATTTCTTTCTAATACCCCCGTTACATTCGAAATAATCGAACCGTTCGGTAATGTAAATTGCGTTGTTCCAGAAGTGTTTACTACAGGCTCTGTAAACTTTACCTTTATTCGTGTGGCACTTGCATTTTCAACAGAAGCAATATCCGGCGCTGCTTTGTCTGCGACGAATGTTGGCACTTCATCATATTTAATCAACGTTAAGCCTTTTTCCGTTTTTACACCTTCTACAACAACATTATAGCGCCCTTCTGCTAAAGGCTTTAATCCTTTAATCGTTACTGTTAAAGATTTTTTATCAGCGCTTAGCTCACCTTTTAGTAAATCTACTTTACCTGGTGTTGCGATTCCCGCTACTTTAACAATTTTATTTACATCTGCTTCATTTAATACGTTAGCAAGTGCCACTGGTTGGTTAAAGTCAATTTTAATTTGCGCACTATTCGGATTTGAAACCGCAGTTACCTTTAAGTCTGGCACTTCATATTTTACTTTTGCAGAATACTCTACTTTATCAATTGTGAATGTTACATCTGTTTCCACATTTTCAACTAACGGCTTTGACAGCGTTACTGTATATGCTTTGTCATCTGACAACGTCACTGAAAGCTTGTCCGCTGCTTGCACTTCTATTTTTTTAACTGTTAAAACAGGCTTCGTTTCAACATTTAACATATGGTATAGGAAATAAGCAAACTGCCCACGCTTCGTCATATCTTTCGGGTTAAATGAAGCACCTTTTACCATGTCATAATAATCGAGTACCGCAATATTTGTTTGGTGTTCAACTGTTGTTCGATTTAAGTCAGAAATTGTGCTTGTAAAGCCCTGTTCCTTCACATGCGCTACATAATCAAAGTCATTGATAACATTAAATGCGCGCACAAGCACCGTTGCCATTTGGTCACGACGCATTTCATCGCGGTGCATTAACTGACCAGCGCTACCTTGGAACACCCCTACATCTTTAACAAGTGCCGCATATTGTAAGAGCTCGTCCTGAGATTGAGCTGTTAAATCTGTAAAACGCATTTTCGTTTTGTAATCACTTGGAACCTCATGCCCTAATGACACTAAATATTTTCCTAATAGCTTTACAACATCTGAACGCGTTAATGAATTGTTTGGAAGAAACGTTCCATCTGGATAGCCATTAATAATCCCCGCATCTACTAATGCTAAAATTTCATTCTCATACATATGACCATTCAAATCTTTAAAAGATGCCGCACTTGCAACTGGCGCTACCGCCGAAGCTACTAACGCTATTGCTGCCGTAGAAGCTAGCATTTTTTTATATGATTTTTTCATTTATTCTTCCTCCTTTAATAGAAATGCTAAAATTACAACCTATTTGTTATTTTAACATTTTTTTTTGCTCTTTTGGTGTCTAGCATAATTTTTTACATAAAATTAGACGCATATTTTTGGAGGAAGTTACATTAAAAATGATTTATTTGAATATTTGCGATTTGCCCCGGGTTATTTGCGACTTTTCGAATATATTTGCGACTTCTCCCGATTTATTTGCAACTCCTCGAATATATTTGCCCCTTGCCTCAGTTCTCGCTCTATTTTTTTACAGAAATCAAGTATTTCCTTCCTTTTTTATCTCCTTCGTGTGGAAAGTTTAGCTTTTTTAATAGACGGCTTGCAGCATAGACTGAAGTGACTCCAGTAAAATTACGAAATTCCCTATTTGTAATCCAACTATTAATTAGCAACTTGTAATCTTCCATTGCTTGCAGTAATAGCGCACCTCCATCCTTTGTTTTACATTTAAGGCAGATGAATTGCCCGTATTGAAATAACATTTTGTGATTATTATTACAATTTCCACATAGAACGCCTGTGTGTATTTTTGTTTTATCAATATTTAATTTTGGTGTGGAAATCGTATGCATTTGAAGTAACTCATATTTAAGTTGTTGGAGTTGTTCTTTTGATAATTGTGGTTTGTACATCATTAGAAGCTTTCGAACATAGAATTCCAAACCGCTACAATGAATGATTGGTTCATTTGGGGGTATTTGACCAATAATTGTTTTCGGGTGGGCTAGCACAATTACATAGATGACAGGCAAAATGGGGAATAGCTGTCGTAGGAAGCGTTGATGACGGCGTACTTGATCAAGTGGATTTCTAAAGCCCTGGAGAGTTCCGTTTTCAAGAGTTCGAGTAAACTGATGGCACTTTTCATTAAAATCAATACGCCCCGCAATATTTTTAATTTCAACGATAAGAATAAACTTTTCGCAAAGAAATAGCGTATCCATTTGATGCGTAGCTGTGCTGAAATTATGAAGTAAAAAATACTTCTCATCTAATTGCATATCATGCCAGCTACGGTCGACATATCGCTCTCCGGCTAGCCCCTGTTGCACTCGAATTAATTCATCTTTTAATCCCGGGAACCCTCGACGAATGGCAGCTTGCAATAAATATTCTTTTACGGATTCCTCTCGAGGTAAAATAACCATTCAAACCCTCCCTTTTACAGTCATTTTATTGTATCGTCCTGCTTGTTTGCAATCATTTAAAGTAAAAATTTCGTAATATTAACTAAAATAAAAGACTGCTCAAAAATCTGAGCAGCCTCTTTGTTTTACTATAAACCGTCAATTACTTCCAAGAAATTAATGACCATTTTTGCCGTGTGCGCACGTGTTGCTGGTGCTGTTGGCTTGAACTTCCCTTGGTCACCTGATGCAATACCTAGTTCTTCAAGCATTGCAATCGCTGTAATTGTTTCTTCATTGTACTTGCCTAAGTCAGTAAATGATGGCTGACCTTTTGGCACATACTTCTCACCAGTTACATATTCATAAGCACGATATAGCATTAATGCAAGCTGTGCACGCGTCACGTCACCTGATGGATTGTATTTACCATCTGTTCCTTTTGCAATACCTGCTTCAAAAATTGCGGCAATTTCAGCCTGTGTTGCCTCTGCATATTTGCCAATATCGCTGAATGGTGCATTCTCACTCGCTTTTAAATCTAATGCTCGTGCTAAAATGGATGCGAATTGTGCTCGTGTTACGTTGGCATCTGGCTTCACTTCACCGTTTTCATTTCCTTTTAAAAGACCTTTGTTAATCATTTGTTGGATATAGCTTGCTGCCCAGTGGTTTGCTGGTAAGTCTGTTGGCACAAACGATGGAGCTGGTTTTTCTTGCTCCTCTGGCTGTGTTATTTCAGGCTTTTCAGCTTCTGGTTTCGCTTCTGGTGTTGTTGCACCGCCACCACCAGTGCTACCTCCTCCACCAGAGCCTCCACCACCAGTCCCACCACCTGGATTTGGTTTTGGATTTGGATTTGGCTCAGGGTTTGTTTTACCTGGATTTACCGTGACAGGAATCACCACTGTATTTTTGCCGTAATTCACTGTAATTGTTGTTGTGCCGGATTTTTTCGCTGTTACTAAGCCTTCCGTTACTTCCACAATACTATTATCAGCAACCATATATGTCGCCAACTTCGTTACATCTACAACCGTGTTTGACTCAAATGTTGTTGGTCTAGGTGGACCATCAGCTTTTGTAGTTGCATTTATTGGTGCAGATGACTGTTTAACAGGTACAGATGAAACAAATGTTAGCTTATTTGAGGCTGCCTTTGTGAAATCTTCTTCATCCACATTATTTGAAATATCCAATCCATCCGATAATGTCGCAGCATCAAGTTTATTGATTATATTTTGTGATGTAATAATTGAAACTTCTTCTCCGAAAATCGTGTGCTCGCTTATATTGCCAGCAGCATCTAAAATAATAATCGTTATAGAATCTGTTGCTTCATTTAATTGCTCTCCTACATTAAATGCAAATGTTCCATCCTGCTGTAAAGTAATGAAGTCGTCTTCAATAATTTCATCATCACGTGTGACAGCATACAATACAATTAATTTACTATTAATATCGTAGCTTAAACCGTAAGATGCTAATAATGCTTTATAATCAACATATTTGTCATCTATTTGGGCATCTACTGCAATATTTACAGTATCACTTGATGTAACCGTCGCCGTATCACCCGATGTTACTGAATCAGATGTAATATTTATATTCTTCAATGCAGCGGCTGTCGATTTGACAAAGACAGGTCCCACATAATCTCCGATTACCCCCGTTGGCGTTAGAGCAGTGAAATCAATTGTATAAACTCCATCTGGAATAAGCTCAGCGCCTGTGCTACCCCACGGTGTATAGTAACCATCTATCTCTAAGCGCCATGAGCCTGCTCCAAGTGAGGTACTTGCATGTAAATAGCCGATATACCCGTCATCATACTCACCACCCTCTGGATCCTCTAAATCCCAAAGCTCAATATAGTTTGTGGCAACATCGCCTGTTAATGTAAAGGTCAACTCAGCGCTGTCATTAATACCATCATCATTAAACGATAAATCTGTTTCCGTAATCGCCATATTTTCAATAGTTGTTGGTGCTTCTCCACCAAAATCTGCAGCGAAAGGTAACGAAATCGTTGTATGCGTCACAGGCGTTGTTGTCGTTTTCTCAACAACATTTAACTGAATCGCCTCTTCCTCCGTCATGTTTAATTCAGCTCTATCTACGAAAATTTGAGTTTCTGTAGTTACCGTTTGAGATGGTGTGAGATGGATATAGCCAAAAATTTCATCCCCTAATTTTGCTGCCGTGTTGCGTGAGGCTGTTAATGTGACAGTCAAAAGTTCCTCACCGTTTAAAGTAAAGGAGGATTTGTCAACCGTTACCGTAGCATCACCAAAGCCTTGTAGCATATCAACAGAAACGCTATAATTACCACCTATACCGCCAATGTCTTGCACGGTTATTTCTTTTGTTATTGAAATATTTTGTTCTTTAATCGGCTGGGGTCCAAATGTCACAGAACCTTTTTCATGCGCTACGATTGCACCGCTTGCATCACGTTTCGCTGTGTCTTGCACGTAGGCAAGAGCACTTGGAAATGCTGCCTCGTAGGCATTAACGCGTCCCGCTCCTTGGTCAAATACATCATATTTCGATGTATCTAAAATATCAGCAGTATTTGCTAACGCTACTTTCACATCAAATGGTGTCCAGCTCGGATTTGCCTGCTTTATTAATGCTGCAATTCCTGCAATATGCGGAGTAGCCATTGATGTACCTGTTTTACGGTCGTATGCTTGCGCTGGATTGATTGCCTCTCCAGCAGCAGTATTTGTTTTATAAGTAGGCACTGTTGACATAATATTTGTCCCTGGTGCTACTACATCCGGCTTAATATCAAAGTTTGGCGTAGACGGTCCGCGAGAGCTTGAATCGTTTATTTCATCTCCAATAGATGACACAGAGCCGTACTCATTAAAGCTAATTGTTCCTACTGTCGCAGAAGCTAACGCACTTCGTAAAGCTTCCCCATCCGTTACCGACATATCAAATGTTGGAATAAAATCAAAAGAATCTCCTAAAAATGTTTCAGAAGGTCCTGGCGCATTCGTACCACCTGCAAAGTTATGAATAATCGCCCCGACTGCTCCAGCATTTTTTGCATGCTCTATCTTCTCCACAAAGGGTATATCTCCTCGTGAAATAAGTGCAATTTTTCCATTCACATCAATACCCGTATAATTAGCAGCCGTCCCTATACCCGGTACAGCGACTAATTCAAACTCGCCACTTAACTGCTGCGCTAAATCTTCCCCAAATGTTGTTGCCATTAAATTAAGCTGTTGCGACCATTCAAAACTTCCTGCTGATACAGTCGTTACTGCATGATAGGCTGTTTCAGGATTCGTTGAGTTTCCGACAGCAATCCCTAGTGGTGATGTTGCTGGTGTTCCCATAGTACCTCGCCCAGGTCCATCATTCCCCGTTGCGATTACCGCAATTACTCCAGCCAATGCCGCGTTATTAATAGCAAATGAGCTTGCATCATTTTCTGAATTCGAGCCACCACCTAAAGATAGATTAATAACATCTATCTCCTGTTCAACAGCATATTCAATCGCTGCCACTATGCCTGATGTTGCCCCGCTTCCATAGGCTCCTAGCACACGATAAGAATATAAATCGACTTTGGGAGCAATCCCTTTAATACCATATTGATTGGCACCTATTGCCGCGATTGTTCCCGCTACATGCGTACCATGTGACGTCGCATATGAGCTTCCGCGCGCATTTACAAGCGGTTGATGGTCAGGTCGTTCAAATGGTTTCGTTTCAGAGCCATCATTGTCATCACGTGGGAGTTTATACATATTCGGATCATGCAGGATAAAGTTTTTACCACCTTTATAAATGCCCGCAAACTCTGGGTGTGTTGTATCAATGCCCGTATCTAAAACAGCAACTTTAACACCTTGTCCCTCTATACCTCTTGCCCAAAGTTGCTCAATGCCTAAAAACGAATTACTCGTATTCATATATGCCTCTACTTGACCAGCAGCCGAAGCTTCTTCATAAGCATATACTTCAGCATCTGGTTCAATCAGCGTAACTCCTTCTATTTCTAGCAATTTTTCTAAATCACTAGCTTTTATTTGTGCTGCAAAGCCATTTAATACTGTATTAAATGTATAGCCTTGCTCAAAGGAAACATTTTCCTTCTTTATTTCTTGAAGCACTTCTGCTTGTTGCATTTGTACAGTTTGTTCCACTTTTTGTGCTTCTGCTGCACTAAAGCTTCTTCCTTCTAAATCTCGAATTCCTTTTTCTAGAGCGACAGGTTTCTCAGATAAATGCACAATGACTGCAACTGGACTATTCCCAGATAAATCCTGCAAATCAGGATGCAGTACTGCTGGTCCATTAGAAATATTTAGTTGTTCGACTATTGCTGCTTTTGTTAGTAATGTGGCTTCATCATTTGACAATTTTAGTTCGCTAAAATCATCATTCGCCGATACTTGCATTGGCGAAAGCATACTGAGGATCATGATAAATGCTACGAAAATAGCAAATAATTTTTTGGTCCCTTTGTTCCTCAACAACAATTCCTCCCTCAAATAATTTAATTTGAACCCCATACTACAAAAAGCGAGTTAATAAAGTGAATGCCCAATCTGCATAGACTCCTACCTTTACAGATTATGAATCTTCACTAATCGTGCAAAGCTTGCTACCTATGAATGCGCAAATCAATTATTAACTCTAATCCCGCCAACAAACAGCCACTCTGTCACAATGATGCTTGTCTATTCAAACAGGATACTATGACAATATATGCTCAAAAATATTATTCTATGTGAAAAATATTTCAAAATACTTCATAGATTCCTATCATAATTTCGGAAAATTAGTTAGAAGTAGAGTATTTGATTTAGCTAAGGAGGAAATAAATGTTGTAAGAGGTTACCCAAAAAATATGAAAGGATAAGAAGCATCATAATTATTCGCAATTTATCTAAAGAATGTTCCCCCAAATAAAAACGCATGAAATCAAATCATTTTTTCGATTTCATGCTCCTTATTTAATTTAAAACGAACTCGTTTGTTACTCATACTGTCGGCATTGATTATTCTTCTTCAACTAATTCTCAAGGGAAACTATGGTTTCTAACGAAATATTTAGCCGCTGCCTCAAACTATTTCAACCTGCGTAATAAGGTATTTTTAGTTTCATTATTTGGCAACTCCTGTACTATTTTCATTGCTAAATCTCGATTGCTCTTTGTCTTTTTCTTTTCGTAATTGGTTACACGGATTTTAGCCTTTTCTAGCTGATTATTTAAAATAACTTGTACGCGTTTAGATAATTGCGCGCTTCGCGTCTCATCATGTACTTCATCAATAGCCTTCAATGCAGCATTGTAATTTTTCAGTGTTGATGTCTTTGCATATGCCGAGACATTTGTTTCAGCTAATTGGTTAAGCGTTTGCACTTTACTATTTAGCTTATTAAGCAAGTCAGTTTTGACAGTTGACACAGGTACCATATTAATAGCAGCTTGCGCATTCTTAAAATTTTGTTTTGTAGGTTTTTTCAAAAAACGTTCTAATTGTGCAACAGCAGGTGTCGCAAACTGTTGCAATGCCTTCTCTAGACGCTCCTCCAGCTGCTCGCTACCAGCAATTCCCTGTATATTTTTTAAGGCTTTGCTCGCCCTACTATAGGTATGCGCTGTTTGATTATAAATAAATTTATCTACTTCTTTTGTTGCATTTTCTAGATGTTGAGCTAAAGCCTCATCAAATTTCTTTTGCAGAAAAGCTTTTTTATCTCCTGACTTCATTTCACCGACGAGCTTGTTCAACTGAACGTAAGTACCCTCTGTTGGCTTTATGATGAATTCAGCTAATAATGGCTCAATCTGCTCAATAAGTAATCGCTCAGTTTTATTCTGCTCATTTTGTAGCGCAAGAGCTTCCAAGCTTCGATACTTTGGGAAGCCATGACCATACCATTCATCATGACCCGGTGAACCCAAATCCTCTGCCATTAGATGTAGTCCTTCACGCAGTTCTTTTGCCGTTAATTCTGGATACTGCTCAATTAATAAAGCTAACAAACCTGTAATATGCGGTGCTGCCAATGAGGTTCCTTCATATGTAGCGTATTGATTATTCAAAAAGGTGCTATAAATATCCTCTCCCGGTGCTGCAAAATCATTCTCAATGCCTGTCCCGCTATATGGGGAACGAATTAATTGGCGATTTACTGACGCAACAGCTATTACTTCATCATGACGCGCAGGGTAATTGATTGTGGCGCCAGTGCCATTAGCAGTCCCCTCATTCCCACTAGCAGCTACAATAAGCACCCCACTCTCTGCCGCACTTTTCACAGCCTCATACAGCACCTCGCTGTACTCCAAGCCTCCAAAACTCAAATTAATGATATGGATGTTGTTGTCAATCGCCCAGTCTATTCCCTTTATAACGGTTAGTGCACGACCCATCCCATCGTTTTCAATCACCTTCACGGCATATAATTCTACATTGGGCGCAATCCCAGCAATCCCGAATCCATTATGCTGTGCTGCAATAATACCAGCTACATGTGTACCATGTCCGTGCACATCATCATATGTATCTCCAATAAAAGAAATAGCACCTGCGATTTTTAAATCAGGGTGGCTTGCAATTCCCGAATCGAGTACAGCCACCTTAACGCCTTTACCTGTATAGCCATTTACCCATGCATCATGAACATTCATTGCATCTAAATTCCAATGCTGAACCTCAGCTAATGAAGCTCCTGTCATAAGCTGCGCTTGTTCGTTCAGCTGTATAGACTGATTATCCTCAAATAAACGAATTTGCGAATGGCTTGCAAGTTTAGCATACGGTTCTGCTTCTAATCGAACGACAATAAAAGGCAAGTTTTTAAACTCCTCTATAACTTCACTTGCATGCTGTATAGCAATTTTCTTACCTTCCTCCGATTTATATTGCACAATTACCTCTTTTTGCAAATTCGCAAAAGCATGTGGCTGCATGATTATGCACAAAACAAATACAAAACTTAAAGACAACAGCCTTCTCATAAAGCTTTCCACCTTTTCATTATTTTTCATAACAGAGTTTTTGTCCTTGTTGATATAATTAATAAGCATATTGCCAATGATTCTACCAACTTCTCATCGCTAATTTCTTAGTGTTTTATAGTGAAATTATACTATAAAATTAATACAGGTCAAATTTACTATCTTTAAACAAATTTATGATAAAAATAAGACGCATGAAATCAAAGCAATCGCCTCGATTTCACGCGTCTTAATTAATTTTAAACTAACGATTTTCAACAATTTCTAAGAAGTTGATTACCATTTTTGCTGCATGTGCACGTGTTGCTGGTGCTGTCGGCATGAATTTCCCTTTGTCACCTGCCGCAATGTTTAGCTCTTGTAGCATCGCAATCGCTGCCATTGTTTCTTCATTATATTTACCTAAATCCGTAAATGTTGCTTGACCTTTAGGTACATATTTTTCGCCTGTCGCATGCTCATAGGCACGATAAAGCATTAGTGCTAGCTGCGCACGTGTTATTTCACCTGAAGGCATATATTTACCATCTGTACCTCTTGCAATACCTGCCTCAAATATCGCGGCGATTTCCTCCTGCGTTTCGGCTGCATAGTTACCTATATCGCTAAATGGCGCATCCCCATCTGCAGTTAAACCTAGCGCACGCGCTATAACTGATGCAAATTGGGCGCGTGTCACATTGGCATTCGGCTTCACTTCGCCGTTTTCATTACCTCTTAGTAAACCGCGCTCAATCATTTGCTGGATATAGCCTGCTGCCCAATGATTCGCTGGTAAATCTACTGGGATGAACGGTGATTTGTTTTCTTGCTCCTCTGGCTGTGGTATTTCTATTTGAGGCTCTTCGGATTCAGACTTTCCTTCCTCAGGCTGAGCTTCTGGTGCTCCACCTCCGCCTCCTGGATACCAACCACCTGAGCTATTGTTAGGTATTACTGTTACAGGAATCTCGACAGTTTGCCCATTATAGCTGACAGTAATTGTTGTTGTTCCTAGCGATTTGCCATATACTAGACCATTTTTCACCTCTACCATATTGCTATTTGCTACAGAGTAAGTAGCTTCTTTCGTTACATCAGTAACGCGGTCATTCGTAGGAGCTTTTGCAATATATGGTGTCAAGCTTGCTTGAATATACTTTGCATGAGCTCGCGACACAATCTGTTCTGCAGCATTTAATTCAGGCTCTCTTGCAGGGATTTCGAACGCACCCACCTTCGGAGCTACACCCTCACTTTTATTACCTACAGCATCTGTTACAATTACTTTTACCGTATCGGCTGTTGTGCTTACACCTTGGATTCCTAAAGAAAATGAACCATCTTCATTCAATATAAATGCAACAGGTGTATTATCGTTCACTGCATATTCCGCTTTTAATTTACTATTTAATTTATAGTCAAGACCATAATCTTTCAACGTCTTATTATAATCAATATATTTATCAGTAACCTGACCACTTAACACAACACCACCTGTATCACTACTCGTAACTGTAGCATTTACGGTTGGAGCTGTCCGTTTTACAATGACAGCATCGCCTGTCCACGAGCGAATTTCACCACCAGATGCTGGCCATCCAATAAAGTCGACAGAATATACCCCTTCCGGCACAATACCTATATTGTTTTCCCAATCAGCATATTCTGGTCCGATATTTCTCGAATGTCGTCCGGCTTGTAAGTTTTCTAAATACGCTACATAGCCAATTGCACCTGTTGCAAATGGGGCTGAAGCACTAAGATTTTCAAGGTTGCGTAAATAAATCAATGCCTCGTCTACAGGTCGTGTAATTTCAAAGGACACTGTAGCCGTATCGTCCGATGTCGCAAATGATAAATCATTAGCAGAAATACTAAAATCCTTAATATCTGTTATAACGCTAAAGTCCGCAGCAAATGGCAAAGAAATTTCTGTATAATAGCCATGTGTTTGCGTTGTTTTTTCAAAAACATTTAATTGCGCCTGTTCCCCTTGTCTCACAGTAAGTGTAGCTTGATTCACTAATAACGATGAAGTCGTTAGCGCAGGCTCTGTTGGTGTAATATAAATATAGCCGAACATTTCATCACCAAACTGGGCATTATCGTTTTTAGAAGCCTGTAATGTCACCGTTATTGTTTCTTGACCATTCGGTGCTAATACAATCGACGGCTTATCCACAGACACAACAGCATCGCCAAAGCCCTTTAAAGTATTAATCGTCACTTGGTAACGGCCGCCTAACCCCTTCATATCCTTTACAACAATTTGCCTTTGCACTAAAATATTTTGCTCTTTAATAGGTTGTGGACCAAATGTAACTGTTCCTTTAATATTCGGAACGATTTCATTTGTTTGGTCACGTAAAGCCTCATCCTGCACGTATGCTAGCGCACTTGGGAAAGCCGCATCGTAGGCATTGACGCGTCCAGCCCCTTGCTCAAACACATCATAGCCATCTAAAACCTTTGCTGTATTTGAGAGTGCGACTTTAATATCAAATGGCGACCAAGTTGGATTGGCCTGTTTCATTAATGCAGCAATTCCAGCAATATGAGGTGTTGCCATGGACGTACCCGTTTTCTGTCCGAATATTTGATTGGCAGCTAACGGCTCACCTGTTAGTAAATCATAGGTTGGAACTGTCGATAAAATATTAGTACCCGGCGCTACTACATCTGGCTTAATATCAAAGTTAGGTACAGATGGACCACGCGAGCTAGAATCATTAATTTGATCATAAGAAATATACGTGTGAATATTAAAACTCACTTTTCCAGCTCCGGTTACTAACGCTTGCTTAATTGCCTGCCCTTTCTCTAATGACATCCCAAATGCTGGGATAAAAATTGGTGATTCCCCTTGAAAGGCATTTGTTAAAGGCCCCGTTGCATTATTATAAATAATTGCCCCAATTGCCCCTTCTGCCTTAGCATTTGCTACTTTGTCAATAAAGCTAATCTCACCTCGTGAAATAAGTGCTATCTTTCCTTCAACATCAATGCCTGCGAAGTTTTCAGGTTTCCCTAGTCCCGGAATATTAACTAAATCATATTCACCGCTCAACAGCTCAGCTACATTAGCCCCTTGCGGTAATGTAATTAATGTTAAATCCTCTGAAAATGTTTGATTCCCGACAGTAACAATTGTAGATACCTCTGTTTGTAATTCTGGCTTTGTTGAGTTCCCTACCGCAATGCCAAGTGGTGCTGTCGCTGGCGTTCCCATTGTGCCGCGCTCTGGACCATCATTCCCAGTCGCAATGACTGATATAACACCTGCTAACATGGCATTATTAATAGCAAATGACCCTGCATCAATTTCTGTATTGGAGCCGCCACCTAATGAAAGGTTAATAACATCCATTCTTTCATTAACTGCGTACTCAATTGCCGCAATAATACCAGACGTTGCGCCACTCCCGTATGCCCCTAACACACGGTAAGAGTAAAGGTCGACTTGCGGAGCGATACCCTTAACACCTAGCTCATTCACACCGATTGCAGCAATTGTACCCGCTACATGCGTGCCATGTGATGTAGCAAATGTACTCCCTCTATCATTTACCTCTCGCGCACTTGGATGACGCTCACTAGGCTTTGTTTCAGAGCCATCATTTTGATTCCTTGGTACTTTGTAAAGAGTTGGATTATGTTGAATAAAGTTTTTACCACCCTTATAAATCGGCTTCAAATCGGGATGGTCAACGTCAATTCCTGTATCTAGTACCGCAACTTTAATTCCTTGCCCTTCATAGCCCTTCTCCCATAAACGACCAATACCTAAGAAATCATTTGTGACATTCATCTGCGCATCAATTTGCCCATCTGCCTGAGTCGTTTGCACCTCAGCCGTATATACTTCGACATCCGGCTCAACTAATGTAATCCCTTCTATGCTTAACAGCTTCGACAAATCGCTTGCTCGCACCTCTGCTGCAAAGCCGTTCAACACCGTATCATACGTAGAACCTTGCGTGAAAGAAATATTTTCCCCTACCATTTCCTGCACAACAGCTTCTTGCTGTGTCAAAACGATTTCCTTTGCTACAGACGCATCGGAATTCGAGAAAGTCTTCCCTTGTAACTCTGCAATCCCTTGCTCTAGCGCCACCGGATTTTCTGATAAATGAACGATAACCCCTACCTTTTGACTACCGCTCAATCCCTTTAACTCATCATGTAATCTTGGTTTCCCCTGTCGTAGCAGCAATTGCTCTAAAATTGCCTGATTCGCTAATAAAGCACTTTCATCCGAGTTGCTCGAGTCCAACTCATCCGCCGCCACATTCATTGGCGAAAGTAAACTTAAAAACAAAATAAATACAACAAAAATAGCAAAAAAACGATAAACCCCTTTGTTCCCCAAAATCATTCCTCCCATACAAATGAATAGTGCTTCATATTGTAAACAACAAATTAATAGGTTCCCTTCCACCAAAAGGAACCTCATAAACTAGATTTCATCTTATAATTATCTATCAAATTAAGATGAAACGTTTTTTACAATATATTCATAAAGATATAATTCTATGTAATAATCGTCAATCACTTTTCTGATAAAACGAACAATTTGGTTAATTCAAACTATTCCCATTTGTATACTTTATACCTAAATACCTATTTATAAGGAATGAGAGGATGGGAAAACGCTTCCATTTTGAATGATTAAACCTTTTATTAAGTGGAAGAAGTAGAGTTCGATTATATGAGAAGGGGCTGGGGCTGTCCAAAAAGCCGTGCATAGCCGGCATTTTGGACGGTAGCGATGATGTTTCACAAAATGTTGATTCATATAAAGTGAACCTTCAATCAGTGGGGGGCAAAGCCCCCCACTGATTGATGATAGAGGAACACAAGCTAGGATCTTCGCATCCTGCGAAAACGCTTGTGTGACCAACATCGTGTTGGCCTCATTCTTAGTTTTTACAGGCTGTTTGATCCCCCACTTAAACATCTTGTTTTTATCTGCTGTTTTGAAGTGGGGGGTATTACAGCCTGCTCCTGCGATTACTCGTCGCAAACAAATTTGTTAATACGGGATAAACAGAGAACGCCTCTTTAAAAAGTGTGATGAACATTGGCTTTAGCAGCGTTATCCTTCAATAAAAGGGAGGCGATGAAAACATTTATTTCAATGCAGTGTCAAAACAAAATAGACTTTTCGGACAACTTCAGCCCCTACTTCTATATTAACTATTCACTGCTTGTAGCTGTCGCTCCACTTTCGGCACAGTAAAACATGCTCCGGAAGTAGTCACAATAAATTATCACTATCATCGTTACAAAAGAGTCGTATCAAAGTGATTTTTCAAACAAATTCTTCTCTTCACCAAATCAATAGTTTTCGTTCATTTCAAAATTATTAATACTCTTTTTGCTTATAACGTGGGTCTAATTCAGCAGCCTTTGCAAAATCAGCCTCTGCCTGTTCAAGTTTCCCTAGACTTTTATAAGTAGTACCTCGATTTTTATAAGCCAATGCATATTTCGGATTTAATTCAATTGCCTTTGTATAATCCTCTATTGCCTTATCGTATTTTTTTATTTCTTGATAAACAGCTCCTCGATTATTATAGGCTATTATATATTTGGAATCTAATTCGATTGCTTTAGTATAATCTTCTATAGCTTCTTCGTATTTATCTATATCACGATAAGTAATTCCTCGATTATAATAAGCTGCTGCATATTTTGGGTCTACTTCAATTGCTTTAGTATAGTCTTTCATAGCTTTATCATATTCTTTTGTTATTTTATAGAAAATCCCTCGATTATTATATGCAGTTGCATATTTCGGATCTAACTCAATTGCCTTTGTATAATCCTCTAATGCCTTATCATATTTTTCTAAATCCCGATAAACATTTCCTCGTCCATTGTAGGGTAATGCATATTTAGGATTTAATGTAATCGCCTCTGTATATGCGTCTATTGCTTTTTGGTATTCACCAATATTTTTATATGCATTACCAAGGCTATTATATGCTCCTGTATACCTTGAATCTATTTCAATCGCTGCTAAATACTCATCTATTGCTTTCCGATATTCTTTCAATTCAGTATATACAAGGCCCCTATTAAAATACGCATATTTATAATGAGGATTTAACTTAATTGCCCGTGTATAGTTTTCTAAAGCTTGCTCATAATGTCCTATCGTTTTATAAACAATTCCCAAGCTATTATAAGCATCTACATTTTCTCTATCCAATTCAATTGCTTTAGTATAATTTTCGATAGCCTCCCCATAATCTTTTAAACCTGTATAAATACTTCCGCGCAAATTATAGCTAAAAGCATCATTTATATTTAATTCAATCGCTTTATTAATAGATTGCAGTGCAGCATCAAAATTACCTTCTAAATAGTCAATGCGAGATTTATTTTGATAAGTTATCCAGTTCTCTTTAATAACTAGTTCTTCAACTTTCTCAATCGGTTGCTTATATTTATTATCTTCTAGCATGCTTTTCCTATCAATAATATCAACCATGCCATCCTCTGAAATAACGATTATAACACTTTCATTTTTTAAATTTTGATAACGTATAGCTGAATTATACCTTGCTCCCCTTGAGCTATTTCCTTTTCCTTCGACTGCGAGCCCATCTAAAATCATACCTACTGCATAACAAGAACCATATATATCTAAATAAATTGCTCCATCAATACTTGTTAAGCGATTAATCAATATCTCTTTTTCCTCTTCAGAATCTATATTCAAAAAATTGATTTTATGAATTTGAATCCCTTGACCAGACAGCCTTTTTATTTCCTTTAATGCCGTTTCGGGCTTTGTTACAACAACTGTTGTTCCTTTCTTCTGCTTAGCAGCAAGCCTTACGATATCAATCATACTGTCTACAACGATACCGTATTCCTTCCCTTCTTCTTCAAGGAACTTTTGAAATGTTCTACTTAGTGATAATTTGAGCTCTTTTTCTGGAAACTCGCTCTCTCTCAAAAATAAGTTTTTATTTTGAAATCCGAATATCAAGCTTTCCTCATAACTCCACCGTATAGCCTCTGTATCTTTAACAGTTGTAGAAATCTCCTCTGAAATAAAATTAATGAAACTGATTTTATAATTAAGCGAATTCAGAAAATCAACAATCAACATTTGCCCTTCTACATTTTGTCGATTTGCTTCACTAAAATTTTTCAACTTACCTAGCCCAAAAATCATTCGATGATTTCCAATGACAAAAATTCCGTCCCCTGAAAGCTCCAAAAGTTTTCGAGCAGTTCGATAAGAAGAATAAGGAATTGGTGTTTGCAATTTAACAATAAAATTAATATATTTTTCTTTAATCTTTTCAGAAATTACGATTAATTTAGCAGTGACTTTTGCCCCTTCGTAGTTTAATGTTGATATATTATCTAAGTCCCTCATCAACAGGACACTATCATTTTTTTCATCTTTTTCAATGATATCTAAATTAGATATTATTTCATTAAAAAAACTGCCAGCTATGTAATTCAATCGAATATGCACATCTTCTTTCTTCAGTTCCTCAATTCTCCTAAAAACTCGCTCAAATACCCCTTTCTTTTCCTTAGGGATAATTTCTTTAAAAATAGTATGTATTATAAAATGAATAATTGAATAATCCCTTCTGTTTTGCATAAACTCAGCATATTTATCAGCAAGTCCATAAAACGTAATATTTATCGTATATTCCTTATCCAACACTAGCTTTCCATCATAAAACAACGAAGTATTTAAGGCATTTTCCTCCGCCACTATATCTTCTTCATTTGCTGGTTGAGAAATTACCTTTTTTACTACTTTTTTCTGCCCTTCTTCAAATATTTCTATTTTCGTTTTAATTGCTGAATCAATCGCATTCATATAATCATCTATCAAATCTTTGATTTCGTCTTTAAAAATAGCTAAATTACTCAATGTATTGCCCCCATTTTAAAAGAAATTTTGCGTATTAATTACATTATGTTCATACATGTACTCTATATATGAATCTCTAATACTACGCTACCATCTACCTATTATTCTGTATAAAATGTCCACAATACTTGACACTAAATCCAAAGCAAATATAACGGCATAGGGCCTTCTGAAAAAGATATTTTAAAGGTTTCTTTGCGATAAATTTATTATGAATTACTGCATATTAGGTACGTGAAGGCTATAAAATATGTTAGCTTTTAGTGACTTCAAAGAAAATGCCCCTTTTCTCATTATTAATTTTCTCTACATGGAAGTGTAGCCTCTCTAAAAGCTCAATACATTGCTTTTGTTTATTTTTCATATTGAAATATCCTAAATACTCTATAATTTTTTCTAACTCATGAGTAGAATGGTCTTTATTTGTACATGCACAAATAATCTCATAGAAAAATTTTCTCATGGTCTGGTAATACATATCATTCTGTAAAGGTTCAGCCAGCAACTCATACTCTTCAAAATACTTAAGAGCAAATGAGAAATCAAAATCAAGTAATCCTTTATTAATAATATTTAGCAACAGCATTGAATACTCATTTCTATACCTTCTTAACAATTGGAACTTAACTATTGTATTTTTTACACGCTTAAAAACAATATTAATTAGCTCCTTTGTAAAATAATCAATTGAGTTAGAAAAAAGCATTATTTCATAATACCCCCAAGAATCACAATTCGCTAAGTAATCACTTAATTTCGCAAACTCTATAGACTGTGGCTTACCTTCTAATATATTAAGCATATTTTGCACCATTATTTCATAATGTTGGTACTTAATATTATTTGTTCTCTCATGTTCGTTATTCAACTTTTTTATCAATAGCTTCAAACCGTCTATGTCTTTTTTATAAAAAGTTAATGCTATATTACTAAATAAATGAAATTCTACACTTTCCTTTTGTGTTAATGCTACATAAAACTCATCTAAAGAAAGATTTAAACGATCCAGCAACATGAAAAATTTACTAACTGTAGTATCGCTTTCTCCTTTTTCAAACTTACTTCGAGCTTGTCGCGATAAAAGCCCTCCATAAAGTGCTTCCGATGATATTTTTTTAGATAATCTTATTTTTCTTATTGTTTGACCAACACTATCCACCTAAAATCATACCTCCAATAATTTATGTCAACAATACTTTACATAAAATCATAATACAAAAATTATCCATATATTAAAAGTATAAAAACTTTTAGGAGGAACGATAACTATGCTACAAATTTTCTTAGCTATTTGGGACGTTATTGGAGGAATTTAAAAATATTTTTATCCAGCATTTATTAAATAGTTTTAACGTGTTAATCATATTAAGCTAATCGCTATGAATATCCTAATTTTTTGAGTATTTGTTATGAGATTGTGTTAGCAATAATATTTATAACGCCCCAACGATTCTGCTATCAATCGTTGGGGCGTTATTAGAATAGTAATAAATAAAAAATATAGGGCTATGTTTTATTATCACCTAGTTATTATAAGGTCTTTTTACATATATAAAATCACAGATGATTCAGTTCCCGCAATAATGCTTAATTAATTCAATGACTGCTAACATTTAATTATTCCGTTTTTCAATTTCTAATCCTACCCTTTCCAATAAATCAATATCTTCAATCGCAGACAATAGTAATTTTCCTTTTTCAATCCAGTGATTGCCTTCTTGATTCAATTTATTTAAACAAAGTGCTTTTCTTATATAGTAAACTCCCAATTGCTCATAAGCTTTTTCTTCTTTCAAAACATTTTCTATGGACTCTAGTTCCTTCAATGCCTCTTCAAAACAGCTTTTATTCATCAATAAAAATGTTATATTCATACTTAGATTAATTTGTATTTTCTTCAATTTGAATAAACCATTATAACGGGTAATTTACTTCTCCATTATATTCCTTAATTCATATACTACTTCTAATGGCAACATAAAAAGAGTAGCATTTAAAAAATATAAATCCTTTACTTAAAGTTCGTTACGTTTCGATAATTTATTCCATATTTCAGCAGCAAACGCACTAGCTTGCTTAAAATCATATGTTTTAATTAATGTTACATATGATTCTCAAGGATAAAGAATATTTCGAATAGTATCATCATCGTATGATTTTAAGTACACCTGTGCTTCATTTGATATCTTTTCTAAATTTACTAAATCTACAGAGGAGATTTCAAAAAAGTCACGGCTAATCTTTTCTTTTTCCGTTAGTTTATAGTTATTTGTAATACACAATAGCTCCCCTAGAGTTATATTTAATTTTGATAAAACTATATACAATCATAAAAATATAACCACGTATTTTTTATAAAAAAAAGCTATCAATTCATTTTCTAAAATGCTACTGATTGTTGAAATCGTTCAATAATATAATCTACCCAATAAGCCACATCAAAGTGATGTACAAAATCGGATCGTCTTGTAAGTGATTTAAAAACTCCGATTCCTTTATCGCTTTGTATGCATTATTGTCTATTTCATTTTTAATTCATTGCGAATTAGAAACAGTAGTTGTAAATCTAAACCATTTAATTTATAATCATTCTATTTCAATATTACTCACCCCTGTACATTTTATGTACGTTAGCACTGCTTTTGTATGCAACGCTAATTATGAATGGAATGTGCTTGATATCTTGGTTGGTTATCCTTCCAAAACTCATCTAAACTGATTTCACTACTTAATACATTTAACACAAGCGTGCCTGTTCTTCCATCTTTTAAAGGACATACTGAAAAATCGTAAGTGTGATCCAATTCATCTTCTAAGCCTTTACTTCGACATTGAAATATATATTGTGCCCACTCTTTAGGGGCCCGTCAAACTGTATACCTTCCAATTTCCCCAATCCATTCAGATTTAATGCAAAATAGACAACTACCGGTTCAAAATCTTCTCTTAACTGTCCTCTAAATTGAGAAATACGCAGTCTACATCTTGCCTATTGCTTAACCTGTTCCAGGTTACCAGTTAAATAAAAATCTTTCTCGAAATCTGTATTAGCACGAGCTTTTGATAAATCAATATTTTCTTGAATGGCTTCACTAGCCATTCTATAGTGCCATGTTAAAAAAATCTATAAGAATCTATTTACTTTCACTTTTAGGTCCATTTATTAACTTTATAGGATAGTAATACCACTTTAATAATACCATCTTCCTAGTTTCAATACTGAAAATTTGTTCATTTTATTGTTAATGCTGCTTTATTACGTCCATTTGCTGACGTTATTGCCTGTCCCATTCCTGACAGATATAATGTCCTTAAAAAAACTAAATTCAATATATAGACAGAGTGCTTTGTTCCTGCTGCAATGGCGGTGACTTTGAAGTGATTGGATTGCGTGAACGTAAGTTGCGTAAGAATGTGGGGCAGATTGAGTGTCATATCATCAGGAGGTTGCGGTATCTAGCTTGTCGAAAAATCCAGTATGAACTTCCCTATTTTATGATTCCCTATAAAAGGTACAACGCTAAAACAATCGATGAAAGCTTCTGCCCACCGGAAACTTTGGTTCTTCAAGTTGATGAATTAACTTTGTTTCCATGGAGAAGCTGGTTCAATGAGCTGATTGGGTACGACTCGCCATCTGTCAAACTTTACTTATCCAATATGCCGTAACACTTCCAGTGAATGACATATCCTTCCCACTCACCACCTATACATAAACGAATTGGACAATAGTTTGGTAAAGGACCTGGTTGGCTAAGGAGATTTGTCCATCCTGTCGCTAATCATCATTTTTGGTAACATACCAGATTTGCCTGTCTGTCCGATTCTGGATGAATTACACTTCAAGAGGGATGAGAGGAGTGTTCCATTTATGATTCGCCGGAAAATAGAAGAAAAGCAACCAACCGATATCAATTGATTGCCCTACTACTTTATGAGGAGCTTGATCCGCAAAAGGCCAGTAGCTACGGAATATTTTAATCTCTAACTCACATTGTCAATGTATATTTGTGAATCGCAGTGAAATGTCTGGCTTGTATATGTCGTTTCTACAATGGATTGTTGTGTGAGGTTCTATTTCTTTTTGCAATCATCTAACAGGGTGGATAGGCAAAAGCGAATTCATTCAAACAAGATTGTCAACTAGATTTTTCACTACTTCCTCAGCAGCTTCCCTTGAATCCCTCACAACCCCAAAATAAAACTTACATTTCGGCTCGGTTCCTGAAGGGCGAATAGCAATCCATGAATTATCCTCTAAAACAAACTTCAAGACATTTTCTTTCGGCAATAAAATCGCTTCCGTCATGCCGTCTTGCAATGTTGCAATTCCTCTTAAATAGTCCTCAAAACGGACAACTGCTATTCCAGCAATGGCTTTAGGTGTGTTTTCACGGTAACTATTTAAAATCGCTTTCATCTGCTCTTGACCGTCTTTACCTTCAAATGTTTTCGATACTAGCACTTCCTTATAGTAGCCAAACTTCTCGTATAATGCATCTAATGCATCAAGCAATGTTTTTTCCTGCGTTGCATAATAAGCAGCCATTTCTGCTACTTTCAACGCTACTTGAACAGCATCCTTATCGCGAGCAAATGTTTCGATTAAATAGCCATAGCTTTCTTCATAGCCGAATAAAAATGTATGGGCTTTCGTTGCTTCAAACTCCGCAATTTTTTCAGCAATATACTTGAAACCGGTTAATGTGTTGATTGTTTCAACATCATAATGCTTGGCAATGGCTGAGCCAAGTTCGGACGTCACAATCGTTTTTAACATTGCACCATCTATTGGTAGCACACCGCCCGCTTGCTTTGTCTTTAAAATGTAATTTAATAAAAGCGCACCTAGTTGATTGCCTGTAAGTAACTCATACGAATCACCGTTTCGAACTGCTACACCTAATCGGTCTGCATCTGGATCCGTTGCCAGTAAAAGGTCTGCGCTCAATTGCTTACCAAGTTCAACCGCCATTGAAAAAGCAGCCGCCTCTTCAGGATTCGGATAAGTTACTGTTGGGAATGCACCATCTTGCACGGCCTGCTCTGCTACAACATGTACTGCATTAAAACCGAATTGCTTCAAACCTTCTACAACAGGTACTATCCCCGCTCCATGCAATGGCGTATACACAAGCTTCATATTATAATCAATCGCATCATTATTTTTTAGCTTTAACAAGTTGCTCATGAATTTTTCATCATACGCTTCCAAAATCCATTTCAACAGGCCCTTTTGTTCAAGTTCTAATACATCGCAAACTTCAACACTAAAAAGATTTTCAATTTGATTCATATGCTCAATAATCGCATTCACACCAGTTGGAACTAGCTGTGCTCCATCCTCACCATATACTTTAAAGCCGTTATATTGCTTTGGATTGTGGCTCGCTGTAATGACGACACCTGCAAATGCGTTTAATTCACGTACTGTAAACGATAGCTGAGGTGTTGGACGCGCTTCTTTGTATACATAGGAAGTAATGCCATGTGCCCCTAATGCACGAGCTGTCTCCACTGCAAATTCATATGAAAAATGACGCGTATCATAAGCAATCGCAACACCGCGCTTTTTTGCTGTCTCGCCGTTTGAAGCAATGTAACGAGCTAACCCTTTTGCAACACGCCGAATCGTATAAATGTTCATTCGGTTTGTTCCAGCACCAAGGATTCCGCGCATACCACCTGTACCAAAAGATAAATATTGGTAGAAACGGTCTTCGATTGCTTTTGAATCCTGCGCAATTAAAGCAAGTTCGTCTGCTAAATAATGCGGTAAATCTTGTTGCTGCCATTGTTTGTACACTTCTAGACTCATACTTTCTAATTCTCCTTCAATAGCTCTAACATTTTACGTTTATATGCTTCTACACCTGGTTGATCGAATGGATTTACTTCTAGTAGACATGCACTCATCGCACATGCTTTCATGAAGAAGTAAATTAAGTAGCCTAAATGATATTCATCAAGCTTCGGTAATTCTAATTGAATAACAGGCACACCGCCCTCTGCATGAGCGAGTGCAGTACCCTGTTTGGAAATTGCATTAATCTCATTAAAAGTACGACTCGACAAATAATTTAAGCCATCTTCATCCCGCTCATCAAATGGGACTTGTAAATCGCCTTCAATCTCATGGAAATGAAGTAATGTTTCAAACATAATCGGACTCCCATCTTGAATAAATTGCCCGATTGAATGTAAATCCGTTGAAAAATTAACTGTTGAAGGATATAATCCTTTTTTTCCCTTCCCTTCACTTTCACCAAACAGTTGCTTCCACCATTCATGGAATTTATTTAACCCCGGCTCAAATGAAGCTAAGAGTTCAATAGAATAGCCTTCTTGATAGAGTAAATGGCGCATCACAGCATATTTATAAGCATCGTTGCTAGCCAAATCTGCTTCTGAAAGCTCTTCGGTTGCACGCCTTGCACCCGCCATTAAAGCACGAATATCCACACCTGCAACCGCAACTGGTAATAAACCAACTGGTGTTAATACGGAATAGCGCCCACCAATCGTTGATGGTATAACGAATTGACGGTAGCCTGCTTTATCCGCAATTCCCTTTAAAATCCCTTTTTCCGCATCTGTCGTTACGATAATGCGCTCAGAAGCCTTTTCCCCATAACGTTCTTCCATATAAAGTCGCATCACACGAAAAGCAAGTGCTGGCTCCATTGTGCCCCCTGATTTTGAGATAACATTGACATATACTTGTTTTTTGTCTAAGTAAGCAAGCAGCTCTTTAATATACGCACCACTCATATTCAGCCCAACATATACGACTTCAATACCATGCTCAGCTAAGCCAAAGTATGGCTTGAGCGCTTCTTGAACCGCACGGGCACCTAAAAATGATCCGCCTACACCTACTACAACTAGAACATCTGCACATGCATGAATTTCAGATGCAACACGTTCGATTGATGTGAGTAGCGTATTGTTTTCTTGAATAGGGGAATCAATCCAGCCTGTCAGTTCAAATTGTGGTAAAGTATTATGAATCGTTTGTACTTGATTTTTATATTTTAAAATATCACTGTCTTCAAGGGAACAATTTAGCAGTGTTGTTTTGACGATTTCTTTAATCATTGTATAGTCTCCAATTCTAGTAGATTCAGATAGGTCTATTATGACATAGAGAAAAAAGAAAACCAACTCGGAACATTGTCCAAGTTGGTTTTCAATAAATGTTTGTGCGTACAACACATGATATTTTTTTTATGTTACGTAGCCTTCTTTTGCAGCATTTCCAAGTAAATATACAAATACACATGCAGTGATTTGTATCATTATTTGCAGCACACCCGGCGCACGGAATTTCTATCTCAAAACTATCACTTTTTAAACACACTCTTGCCCGAAATTCAATTATAAAGCTCTTACAATCAAATCAATAACCCGCTGCTGCTCTTCTACTGTCATCTTCGAATCAGAAGGTAAACAAATACCTGTAGCGAATAAACGCTCACTTACAATATCATCCGCTGCATGGGGATAAAACCTACAGCCTTCAAACAGTGGTTGCATATGTAATGGCTTCCAAACAGGACGTGATTCGATATTTTCTTCGTCTAGCTGATCAATCAATGCATATGGTGTAATACTAATTTTTTCAGGATTTAATATCATGGTTGATAGCCAGCGATTAGAAAAAGTCTCTTCTAACTCCGGCATCATATCGATACCATCGATTTCTTTAAATGCAGCTGCATAACGTTCAAAAATTGCTCGTTTCTGTGCAATTCGTTCATCTAATACCTCTAGCTGTCCACGCCCAATACCCGCGACAATATTACTCATGCGATAATTATAGCCAACTACACTATGCTGATAGTGCTTCGCCGCATCACGAGCCTGCGTTGCTAAAAAACGAGAACGAGAAATTAGCTTCTCATTATCCGACACAAGCATCCCACCACCTGAAGTCGTGATGATTTTGTTTCCATTAAATGAATAAATACCAAATTGACCGAATGTTCCGCTCTTCTGCCCTTTATAAGTAGAGCCTAATGATTCTGCCGCATCCTCGATAACAGGCACTTCATACTGATTGCAAAGCTCCATAATTTCATCCATACGAGCACTTTGTCCATATAAATTGACAACAATCACAGCTTTCGGAAGCTGTCCCCCTGCTGCTGCCTCTTCTAACGCCTTTGCCAATGCTTGGGGAGACATATTCCATGTAGTCGGCTCCGAATCAATAAACACCGGCTTTGCTCCTAAATAAAGGATTGGGTTGGCACTGGCAATAAATGTAAGTGTTGAACAAAAAACAGTATCGCCCACTTTGACATTCAATAAATCTAATGCCAAATGAATAGCACCTGTACCAGAGCTTGTTGCCGAAGCAGCATTAATGCCAACATATGCCGCTAACTCTTGTTCAAAGCCATCAACATTCACCCCAAGTGGTGCAATCCAGTTTTTATCGAACGCTTCTTGAATATACTTCTGCTCAGTTCCTCCCATATGTGGGGAGGACAATAAAATCCGTTTTGACATACAAAACCTTCTCTCTTTAAAGTTTATTCATGAAATTTAATCGGTTTTGCTGGCGCACCAACTGCTGTACATTTTGCTGGTAAATCTTTCACCACAACTGCACCTGCACCTACAATTGTCCAATCACCTATCGTAATACCTTGAATAATAGTAGCGTTCGTACCAAAATCCACACCTTCCTCAAATACTACATCCCCTGAAACAGATGAATTCGGTAAAATCGTTGTATAATTCTTAACTGTCACATCGTGACCAATCGTACAATTCAAATTAATAATAGTGAAATTTTCAATATCAATATTGACTGTTAAGACATTTCCTTCACAAATAATATTCCCTTGTCCAATTGTGTTAAATCTTGAAAAAGTCACTGCTGGGTGAATTAAGTTTGGGTATATCACATGTTCATATTTAGATAACTTTGTCACTATTGCCTTTTTCGCTTTTGGTGAGCCAATCCCTAAAACAACATGAATATTGTTTTTTCCTTCTAGCCACTCTGCTCCACCTAATACAGGTAGTTCATTAACTTTAAGTCCATGGTTATCCATATTGTCATCTAAAAAACCAATAATTTCCCATTCACCTGAATTTCTATTAATATCTTCAATCAAATGAACAACCTCACGTGCAAAACCGCCTGAACCGTAAATAACAATTTTCTTCATAGTCATTCACTCCCTCTAAATTTCTCCATGGTTGCTTGCCCTTCCTGACTAATCCCTTCACTAACGAAAACTTTTTTTACTGTTAGCAACAAGATTTTGAAATCTAACCACAAAGATTTATTCTCTACATACCACACATCATACTCAAACTTCTGCTCCCATGAAATCGCATTCCGACCATTCACCTGAGCCCAGCCAGTAATCCCCGGACGAACATTATGACGATGTGCTTGTCGTTCATTATACAATGGTAAATATTCTACTAACAATGGGCGTGGACCGACAAAACTCATGTCCCCTTTTAGAACATTCCAAAGCTGTGGTAATTCATCTAAGCTTAGCTTGCGTAACAGTTGGCCAAATTTTGTCAAACGTACAGCATCGGGTAATAGTTCACCATGCACATCCCGTTCATCCGTCATTGTACGGAATTTATACACGTGAAAGACTTCCCCATGTAACCCTGGGCGTGGTTGCTTGAACAACACAGGCGAGCCAATTTTTTTTCGTATTAGCAATGCCACCACCCCGATCACAGGTGATAACATGATTAACGCTATGAAGCTAACAATAAAATCAAATAATCTTTTCATGTTATTCTCTCACTTTTAAAATAACTTTCATAATTTTTATATTCACCTCTTAAAAAAGGTATAATACCCTAAATAGGTACCTTCTAGTAGCAATTTATAAAAATAACTTGCATATAAAATACACAAGCCACTTTTCTCAAAGTTTATACTGTTTCTCAAAGTACCCTCGATATTCCCCACTCAATATTCGCTCCCACCATTCCTTGTTATCCAAGTACCACTGAATGGTTTGAGCAATACCTGTTTCAAAAGTATAAGTAGGTTTCCAGCCCAACTGTTCGAGCTTTGTTGGATCAATGGCATAGCGTTTATCGTGCCCCGGTCTATCCTTTACATATTCAATCAACTCTTCAGATTTTTCTAGCGCGGCAATAATTGTTTTCACCACTTCTAGATTTGACCGTTCATTATGTCCACCGACATTATATACTTCCCCATTTACACCTTTATGTAGCACTAAATCAATCGCAGCACAGTGGTCCCAGACATGCAACCAGTCGCGTATATTTTTACCATCCCCGTATACAGGCACTTTTTGGTCATTTAACACGCGAGAAATCGTCAATGGAATCAATTTTTCTGGGAAATGATACGGACCATAGTTGTTTGAACAACGTGTAATGTTAACTGGTAAACCGTATGTTTCATGATAAGCGCGTACAAAAAAATCAGAAGCTGCTTTGCTAGCACTGTACGGACTATTCGGCGCTAATGGTGTTTGTTCAGTGAAGAAAATCATTGGGTCAAAATCTAACTCTCCATAAACTTCATCTGTTGAAACATGAACAAACTTTTGTACACCAAATTTTTTTGATGCATCTAATAACACTTGCGTACCGACAACATTCGTTTGAACAAAAATATCCGGCTCTGTAATAGAACGGTCCACATGGCTTTCGGCTGCAAAATGCACCACATAATCAAATTGCTCTTTTTCAAACAAAATCATGATTACTTCACGGTCAGCAATATCCGCCTTGACAAATGTATAATTTTCCTGCTGTTCAATTGATTGATGTTTTGTTAAATCACCTGCATATGTCAATAAATCTAAATTATGAATCGCATAATTCGGATACTTGTCCACCATATATTGTACAAAGTTTCCACCAATGAAACCTGCGCCGCCAGTAACAAGTACTTTTTTTTGAGTCATTTACTGCACCCCACCTGAAGCCACATCCACTAAATATCGACCATATTCTGTTTTCATTAGTGGTTCAGCTAATTTTAATAGTTGCTCTTTAGAGATATACCCTTTCAAATAGGCAATTTCTTCAATACAAGCAATATATAAACCTTGACGCTTTTGGACAGCCTCTACAAAGTTTGATGCTTCCAATAATGATTCATGTGTACCCGTATCTAACCATGCTAGGCCACGACCTGCTAACTCAACCTTTAATTCACCTGCTTGTAAATAATGATCAATCACTGATGTAATTTCCACTTCTCCACGTGCAGAAGGCTTTACGTTTTTCGCAATTTCTACAACTTGATTATCAAAGAAGTATAACCCTGGAACCGCATAGGAAGACTTTGGATGATTCGGTTTCTCTTCAATGGAAATCGCATTCATTTTATCGTCTACTTCCACCACGCCATAGGCACGTGGGTCCTTCACGAAACAACCAAAAATGACGCCGCCCTTTTCCAATTTCGCGGCTTGCTGCAAACGATTTCCGAAGTTTGAACCATAAAATATATTGTCTCCTAAAACTAACGCAACCGAAGAATCCCCGATAAATTCTTCTCCTAGAATAAACGCCTCTGCTAGTCCATTCGGATTATCCTGAACAATATATTCAAACTGCATCCCAATATCTCGACCATCTCCTAATAATTCTTGAAACCCGACAATATCACGAGGAGTTGAAATAATAAGCACTTCACGAATCCCCGCTAACATTAACACAGATAATGGATAGTAAATCATCGGTTTGTCATAGACAGGAAGAATTTGCTTTGAAACAGCTTTTGTTAGTGGATAAAGACGCGTACCTGAACCACCTGCTAGAATAATACCTTTCATTTAGACACCTACTCTTATGATTTAATAACCCTACAAATACGATCTACATCCTCTAAGCTCAAATTAGCATATAGAGGCAATGTCAACACACAGTTAGCAATATGAGCTGCTACCGGCGTATTACCCAAGTCAAATTTCCCTTCATAACATGTAAATTCGTTCGTTAACGGATAAAAATACTTACGCGCAAAAATAGCATGTTCCTTCAAACGTTCAAGTACCTCATCACGTGTATACTTATAACCATCAAACACTACTGGAAAATACGCATAATTAGACTGTACACCTTCCTGCCGCGATGGAATTTGAATACCGGCAATTCCACTCAACTGTTCCTTATATCGCTCCGCAACAAGTTTCCTCTTTGCAATTTCTTCATCGACATGACGTAAATTACATAATCCCATCGCTGCTTGAAATTCATTCATTTTTGCATTACCTGCTACATAGGAAATTTCGTCTGGTCCTGTTAATCCAAAGTTTTTAAAGGTTTGGAATAACTTAACGTATTGCTCATCATTAAATGTCAACGCACCGCCTTCAATTGTATTAAAGACTTTCGTTGCATGGAAACTAAACATCGATACATCACCAAAATCCCCTGAACCTTTACCGTTTAACTTCATTCCAAACGCATGCGCTGCATCATAAATCACTTTTAAGTCATACTTTTTTGCGAGACGTTCAATCTCCTCTACGTTACAAATATGTCCATACACATGAACAGGCACAATCGCACATGTCTTTTCGGTAATTAATGATTCAATCAATGACACATCCATCGTATAATCGGTTGGATTCACATCACAAAAAATGGGTGTTAACCCTTTACGCACAATTGCATGGGTGGTCGAAGCAAACGTAAACGGCGTCGTAATCACTTCTCCTTCTAGTTCAAGTGCTTCCAATGCGACCTCAAGGGCTAAATGGCCATTAGAAAACAAAGAAACAAAAGGAACTTGTAAATATGTGCATAATTGTTTCTCCAACTCATTGTGCTTCGTCCCCATATTCGTCAACCACTGACTATCCCAAATATCCTTAATCTCTTCTATATATTCATCAAAATGAGGCATTGAAGACTGTGTTACTAAAATTTTTTGATTCATTTATAGCACTCCTTGGGAGTTAAGAAATTCATACTTTAATATTGACATGATTTGAACATCAACAAATTGACCATCTTTATAGATAGATTCGCGAGAAATTCCTTCTTTTTTAAACCCTACTTTTTCATAAAGCTGGATAGCAGGTATATTATTAGTTAGGACACTCAGTTCAATTCTATGTATATTCATATTTGTAAAAGCATGCAGTAGAATTTTTGTAGTTGCAAAATGACCTAGTCCCTTACCGCGAACATTGGCGTCACCAATCATAATATGAAAAATCGCACTTTGATTAAGTAAATCTATATTTGTTAAACTAACTAAACCTAAAATATCATGTTTATTTTCAGTATCTACAATTGCACACCTTACTGCTCTATCTCGATTACTCATGTAATTGTCATACCATTTATAATCCACATCGATATTTATAAAACGAAATGGTGCACCTAGTAATCTTATCAATTCTTCGTTATTACGCCATTTATTAATCTTCGGTATGTCTTCTCTCTGAAGTTCCCTTAGCCTATACATATCTTCAACTCCTTTACTAAGTTCTTCATATTTTCAACATTATACCTTTGATCACAAGGTAAAGGTAATATATTTGCAACATACTTGTATTCAATTCTATTTTCACCTATATCTTTTAACACATTTGGCCAAAGAGTGGGTATATATATTTTCTTTTTTGCTAATTCTTTTCTGATTTCTATACCATTCTCAATATAAAAAGGATAAGCGAATGGACCATTTGGTTTTATTAATCTTAATTTATTCAAATTACTTAGTTCTTTAGATAATTTATTAAAATTTTCATTTCGAATTTTTTGTACTTTTTCATAATCAATTGCCCCTAATAGATTTTCAGTCAATTTAGACATTTTTTTCAAATTCAATTCATCAAAATTTTTATCGACATCAATGAACTGATCATAATACTCAGAAGCTTGTCCCTCCAATCGACCTAATAAATGAGACATTCGATCTTTTGAACAATCTATTTCTAATTCTTCTTTTACTTTAACATCTGTTGAAAGGTATGCACCATCAGGTACACCAAAGAATTTACGACATGAATAGATAGTGTCAATATTTTGGGCTGGTTTTTGAAAAAATGCATGTGTATTATCGAAAATAATATTGGAAAAACGTTGTTTATATCCTTTAATTAACTCATTCGTTATTTGTCCATAATAATTGACAATATAAAGATACTCATTTTGTTTTAATTCTTTATTAAAAATAGGTTTGAAATTCTCATCAACATGATAAAATTCAAACTCATATTTTCTTTTAGCAAGCGCTTTTCTCACGGAGTCACATAAATAATAAGGTATATATAATTTTTTAATATTACGCGCTTTTATTAAATAAATTATTGCATTTCGAGCCGTATTTAATTTGATCAAATCTCCATAATATTCTTGTCGTACAAATTGTTCTAATTCGAAATAACCACCAATTTCCTTCAATTAATTCACCTCAAATAAGTTCATAGTTATCTAACATTTTGCGTATTTCTTCTGGGCTATTAAACATCATAACGTCGATTATAGATAACCCAGCTTCAAACGCTCTCCTTTTCTGGGAATACGATTCTAAATTAATTTTAAGGAAATTTATTGTTAGACCTGCATCAGAGTACTTTTTTCGATTGAAGAATTCTATACCACCTTGAGGGTTCCAATACTCTTGTATCCCTCCTAAAGATTCACAAATATTTAAGGCCCATTCATCTGGAGCATGAACTTTTTTTATAGTAATATCCATTTCAGAAAAAACTTTTACACTTAAATCAATACCAATATATGCACAAACAACCTTAAGAATATTTTCATTTAATTTTACAATACTATCTGTATCAAGTTCTAAAGCTAATCTCACAACAGAAATTACCTCATTATAGTAGGGGGCTTTCTTTTTATAATGTTCTAATTGTCTAATAATTCTTTCTTTCCAGTTATCTTCATTTTTTATTTGAATATCTTTTATTGATGTGCTTTTAGAATGTTTCATTAAAGGGGCTTGTACATACTGCCATCCCTCTTGGGGTTTTAAAATTCTATTTCTTTCAATCCATCCATGTCTCATATATTGTACTGTATCAAATAATATAAATTGATCAGTATTTTTTATCAAACTAAAATACCCCAAATAAGGGAAAAAATAAGGCTGCATAATTGCTACTTTCAAAAAAATCACTCCTAAGTTTGTTTATTAATCTCTTAAAAATAGTTATCTCATCTATAGGTAATCCGTTTTCGGGACTTTATTCCATCTATTCTGTACAAGTTTTTTAGAGTATTTTCTTTCACTAGCTTAAGATACTTCTTTGGTTGTTTTAGAGATATCACCCTCATGCTTAATCGTGTTTTTTATTCTCTTATAAATCTATATATACGATGATTAAATATTAGATTTAAAAGTCATCATTCTTTTTTTCTGTAAACCGATTTTACTAGACAGGGAACGGAGAAAAATCATGCGCAAAATCAATCCTATTCTCAAAGAAGAAATCCCAGCTGCTATAGAAGAATTAAAGCTTGCGATGAAAGAAGAACAGAACCATAAATTCTTTGTTAGTTACCAAGTGATTTATATGTTACTCTCAAGCAAAAAATTATGGATTACACGTGGCTTTCATTAGCCACGTTGTTCAACTATCGTAAAGCGTATTGTACAAAAAGAATTACTGGGCTTGTGCCTAAAAATCAACCGGGCCATGAACGATTTTTTAGTGACTGAACAAGAGGTGCAAGTTGTCTCAACAATCGTAATCAAACACCTAAAGATGTCGGTTTTCCAGTTGAATGAATTGGACAGCCCTTCTTCTTCGTGATTGGATTGAACGTACTGAGGTCTCTTTTCTGTGGGTGAGACACATGATTTATTGTATCGCCTAGGATTAAGCCATACGAAACCTACGTATACATTAGAAAAAGTAGATTCACTCAAACAAGCCACTTCTCTGAAATAATTTGAACAGACGAAAAAAATTAATCAACGGGCAAATCAATCACATTTTATTTGAGGATGAGTTGATGATTCTTGATTATCAAGCCATTGCCAATACTTGTTTCCTAAAAGGGCAACAAAAATCATCCCAACATACGCTAGACATCAAAGCTTAAAGTTAATCGATACAATTAGATTACGGAACAAGCGATGTATTTTGTGTGCAAGCAGAGCACTATACAACTGTTGAATTTCTTAGTTTTTTATAAAAAGTCGATACTCGTTATCCAAATGAACGCATCATGATGGTATTGGGTAAAGCGCATATTCATCATGACAAATTACTCCAATCATTTTTGGAAAAGTATCAAGATGACTTTAAATTTCCATTTCTTCCATTAAACAGTCCCGATTAAAATTTAATAGGAGTACTGTGGAAGTGGACGTAACTAACGGTGATTCACAATGTCTTTTACTCGAATGTTGGAAAGATTCAAGGTGCTGTAGCAATCAATTTTAGAAAATAAATCAGCCTATCTATTAAATCGTTCTCAATTCTCAAAGGCTCAACCTATTTTCTTATTAAATAAACTAGTTTTTAAATAAGAGAATGCCTCTACCTTAAAGATTATGGAACTAAATAGGTAAGTAATTCCCCCAGTAATAATTTGAAATATAGGCTTTAGATAATGATTCTCTATAACCTGTCCAATAAAAAACATTACTCCTCCTGTAACAAGTGTTAATAATATAACAGGGTAAATATCTTTTATTTGTTGAAGATAACTATATTTCAAAACTCCTTTACTTATAAATACTCCTATTACAAAATTAATCACTGACGCTAGAAAAATACTAAAAACCAAAGCATAAATACCTAATTGTAGTGTAACTAACATTAAAATCACCGATATAATTTGAGTGGAAATATTGAGAGCTAATGCTATCTTTGTTTTACCTAATGCATTGAGTGCATTAGTACGAATAGAGAATGGCCATGTCATACAAATTAAACACCAAATAATTAAAAACGGAACACTTGGTAACCATTTCTCACCTAATAAAATAAAAATCAGAGACTCAGATACCAATATTAATGTCATTAATATTGGAAAAACAATATAGACACTTGTCTTTAAAGCTCTTCTAAAGACCCCTAAAAATTGAATATGATCACCTTGATATTTTGATAAAGCTGGGAACATTACAGAATTAATTGTACCATCAATATTCTGCATTATAATTAAAGGAAACTGCTGTCCTCTATTATAGTAGCCTAGTGTTAAAATATCAAAACTTTTACCAATTATAAAAGTTTGGATATTGCTCGCTAAAGCATTCAGAAAATTCATTAAAAAAATATTTATACTAAATGTGAATAGCTCTCTTAATACTTCAAAAGAAACTCTAAATTCAGGTCTCCATTTAACAACTAATAATATTGTTCCAGTCATAATTATTGTAAATACTATATTAGAAATCACTAGAGACCATATCTCTAATCCTTTTAGTGCAAGTGTAATTCCAACTCCTCCTTGGCACAACACCGCTATTAATCGATATTTAAACATTTTTTTAAATTGTAACTCTCTATTCAAGATTACATTATGAACTGAGGCTATCGATGAAATTACAATTGTGATTCCTTGAATTTTTAAAATATCGCTTAATATAGGAGAAGAAAAAAGTTCAGCCAAATCTTCTGCTAAAATAAAAATTGTTAAATACAACCCAAAAGATATAGTTAAGTTCACCCAAAATATTGTAGACTTTTCTATATTGGAAATTTCCTCTTTTTGAATAAGGGCCGAAGTAAATCCTGTATTTATAAATACATTAGCAATTACGATAAAACTTAAAGTAAGTGCAATAATTCCAAATTCCTCAGGCAATAGAAGCCTTGCTAATATTAATTGAATAATAAATGTTATTATTTGGACACTAGAGTTTTCTAGTAACTTCCAAAAAATCCCCGTTATAATTTTATTTTTTAATGTACTTTTTGACATTCCAATGCTCACCTTTTGTTAAAACTGTTTCCAAAAGTTGGATTGCTTTTTTAAAAACTGCTCTTTTATATTTTATACTTTTCAAAATCTCAACAATATGTTTAAAATCCAGGTTTTTCAAACAAACGAATAGTATTTTTGCAGATTTATCTACTTTCTCATCAAAAAAATCATATTTCTTATTAAAAAATTCCTCTGTAGCATTTAAAATAGCCATATAATCTTTGTACTGCTGAATTGGTGTGGTTATAGAATTATAATTTGATTCATTTTCTCCTTTTCTAACCCTATACGTACCAAATACTTCATTTAGAATAAATGTTGGACCTAAATTCAATAAACACATACACATTTGGAAATCAGCAACATTTCGAGTAGTTTGTATATAATCTTTATAAGTATCGCCACTATTCAAGATAAAATTCCTATAAAGTACTCCCGCTAGCGAAAACCGCTCTCCTACTAAAAAATTTTCTATAGAAAATCTTTTTGAAACCATACATTCATCTGGGTCGTATCCTAATAAAACATGTTTTAAATCTCTACGTTCTCTTTTATGACTTACACAAACATATTCTACATTTTCCTCTAAAAAATCAACTAATATCTGCAAACGATCACTTCGTAACCAATAATCATCTCCTTCAAGAGGAGCAATGAATTCCCCTTTACTTTCCTTTAACAACTTATAGTAATTAGCTGTTGCACCACCATTTGACTCCCTTCGGAAAATTTTAATCTTTTCTGGATATTCTTTTTGATATTCAGATAAAACCTCAAAGGTTCTATCAGTTGAACAATCATCACCTATTAAGATTTCAAAATCAAAATTTGTTTTTTGAATTAAAATACTTTCTATCGCTTGCGAAATATATTTTTCATGATTATAAGTTAATAATATTACACTTACCTTTTTCTCCATTATTCCCTTCACTTAATTACACCCCATTAGTATTTATTAATAAACACAGGTATATATTAAAATTATTTATATCAAATAATTTCAAGGCTTCTGATTAGTTAATTTATATACAGAAACAAAATTTTAGATACTATTATTATTTTAAAGTTATCAACTAACCTTTACATGTGTTTTTATATAATAGTGTTGGAACTACGTCAAGTTTTCGGACACATCTTGCTTAAGTTTTTTCTTGGGCAACATCCCGAGTAGTCTGTCAAAGTGAAAAGAGCCTTTGACCGCCTACTTGGGATGTAGAGCGAAAAAGATACGGATGTTACCACACAAAAATGTTAGAGTGGGGATTTCCAACACCCTCGTTTACGCTGCGGCACGACACATTTTTTCGAATGTATCTGGCGATAAATGGCCAATACTGCCATGAATTCGCTTGCGGTTGTACCAGCCTTCGATGGAGCGAAACAGGGCAATGCGAGCTGCCTCAAAATTGGCGTAGCGCGTGCAGTATACCTCTTTTTTCAACGTTGCGTGGAAGGATTCAATACACGCATTATCATAAGGACATCCTTTTCGGCTGTAAGAAGGTGTGATGCCATTCTGCTCGAGCTTTTTTCGGAAATCCTCGCTTGTATATTGCGTCCCTAAATCAGTATGCAAAATCAAGCCTAGTGCCGGTTTCTGTGCCTGCACAGCGTTTTCAAGCGCGTCTAAAACAAGGTCCACCGTCATCCGGCGATCAAATTTATAGCCGACAATTTTTTTCGTGTGTAAATCTTGTACCGACGCCAAATAGCACCAACCATCTTGAACGGTGTGGATATACGTAATATCGCCCACCCATTTTTCATTGATGGCTTCGGTTTTGAAATCCTGCTCTAACACGTTTTCACGTTCTTCTACGTGATTGCTAGATGAAGTCGGTTTGTACTTTTTTACGATGTTCGAACGAATGCCTGCGTGTCTCATAATGCGCTGGACGCAATCTATACTACCTGTATAACCTTCTTGTTTTAAAAGGGCAAACATTTTCGGTGCCCCGTACCGTCCACCACTGTCTTCATGGATAACTCGAATGCGCACTAAAGGCTCTTCATTGGCGATAGGATAGCTGTTGGACTTCTTATGGAACGATTGATAATACGTACTTTTGGGCATCTTTAATACGCGACACATCAGTTGAACAGGCTGATGTACGCTTTCTTTTGTAATGTGGTCAATGAGTTCTTGATCTTCTATTTTTGCGCGAATATGGTCATAGCCTTTTTTAGAATTTCTACCTCTTGTTTCAAGCGTAGACTTTCCTTTTAGATCACAGCGACTTCAGCTGCCGTTAACTCATTCGTCCCTTTGACCGAAGTGCCAGAGCAGTAAAGCTCCACTACTTTTTGTTTGAACTCTTGATTATACTTTTTTTGACTCATGTCGGACACGTCCTCTCGTTAAGGTTATTTTACTCACCTAGCTGAGGTATATCCATGACTCTATATTACATCCATGTATTTTGTATTTAAACGTCATTACTTAAAATAGATTTATAAATATTAATTAATTTGCTATTATTTTTTTCAACATCATATAATTCAATTGCTCTCTCTCTTGATTTGCTCGAAAACTCAGTTGCAATTTTATCATTCTCAAAAATTTGACAAATATAATGGGCTAACATGTAATATGCATCATGTTGAAATAAGTATCCGTCTACCCCGTGGTCAATTCTATCAATGACACCACCTACATATGAAGCTACTACTGGCACCCCTAAAATTCTAGCTTCACTTACAGAATTCGACTCATTTTCAATAGTTGAAGAAGATAAAAAAACATTAGATGTTAAAAATCTTTCATGCATTTTTTTTTCATCTAGAGGGCCTAAAAACAATATATACTTTTGTAGATTATATTTCTTTATCATTCTTTTAATATATTTCTCATAATAAGTTTGAGTAAACTTCCCAAAGAAACTAGTCGATTTAGTGAAATCTTTACCACTAATATATACTTTAGTTTCAGGGAACTTTTCTATTATTATTGGCAGTGCTTTAATTAAAAAATGCAATCCCTTTATAGGATAATGAGCTTGACTCAAAAAAATCGACTTTTTCTCACAAGTATTTATATCCCATTTCCCTTTATAAAAACTTTCTCTTAATGTTTCATCACAGTGGAAGTATGTTACATGTGGATTTATTTGTAACACACAAGCTTTGTCCCAAGTAGTTCTACCAATAACATACTGAGCATTTTTGATTAATTTTCTTTCTAATTTACCTTGTCTATCATAAATTTTTTTTAAACCTATAATATTATCTCTTTTTATAATATTTCTTAACGTATATCCATGAATAACTTTATACGGCAAATTTGCCAGAGTATGTTCTGCAATGATAGAAACTAGCCCTTGAATTGAAACTACCACTTTTATATCTTTTTGATTACAAATATTAACCATAACTGATGAATGGGACATTTCTGATCCATAAATATGTACCAAATCTGGTTGGACTTTTTCTAGGATTTCTGAAAAATTCTTCCCCTCTCTCAAAACTTTCACTTCAGATTTTGAAGCAATTGGTCTAAAACCATAATACGTAATACCCTCTCCTTGATGAATAGTATATTTGTCTTCACCATAATTCGGAAAAAGTATGTGTAGCTCTAATTTTTTTGATAAATATTTAGAAGAATTAACCAACCACCCTCCTAAATATGAAGAAGGTTTATTCATTAAATCGCTTACTTCTGGCAATGGTATATTAACTAACCATAAAATTCTCACGTATCGCTCACCCTCATATATTAATAATAAAAATTATTTCTAATAGGTCTTCCAGTTGATTCAAGGATCTACTTCATTTTTTCTCTTATTTCCTGTTTACATAAGCTCTTCATAGAAAGTAAATATCTCCTTTGTAGGTAAGATTAGTACTACTTATTTGGCTGTTTGTATAACAATTTATGCCCATCGAGAGACTAGCTTCGTCTTTGTTAGATTAACTGTACCTCTTTCCAATTAGAAAAATTCTTAAATTGTCCACCAAAAAGGACATTTTTTAATTATTAATCTATATTACTATATAAAAAAGGAAGCATGATTACAGAATTTCGCTCCCATGTTGCTTCCTTTTATTTTGCACTAATTCATCAAGTTAAGTATATGTAACAGAAGAAGTACTATAGAGATTCTTCATTACTATATTATTCAGTCACGAAATAATATGGATCATATCCTGAATTATTTAACACAAAGTAATTATATAGAATACAGAAAATAATTAGAATAAAAATATAGAAAACTCTTAAGTAAATATCATTGACTCGAGATATAATAACGGGCAATAATAATAATATATATGGTTGGAAAAACTCGGCAATTCTTTGAACCATTTGAATCTTTAAACCTAATAGAGAGAAATAAAAATACAAAACACTCGCATTCACCCAAATTCTAGTCTTAGTGTCTTTAAAGTCTAACTTTTTCAAATGAATTAGGACGAAAATCATTACTAAGGTTGGCAGGATTATATTTTTTATTCCTATAGATCCCATTCCATATTCACTACCTAGGTAATGTGAATACATAAAACCATTAAATATTTGGAGTATATCATCTAACACTAGAAAAACAAAGCCAAAAATAAATATGATTAATAGCGATTTTTTCAAATTCAACTTTATATTTGAAATAAAATAGAATATCACCATTATTAGAGCCGTTTTATGAAAAAGTGAAGCTGTGATTATAACAAGTATATATTTGAAAAAACTTCTTTCATAAAGAAACCTCGATCCCCCAAATATTATCGCTGCTGCTAACACTTGTCTGACAATATTAAAAGAAGCATAGTAAGAACCAATAGTTATAAATAAAAGTACACTTATCCAAACATAAGGTGAATATTTATAAAATTCCTTTAAAAATAGTAAAATTGTTAAGAATGCCATGATAATTGCTACAAGGATAAAATCCCCAGTTAAAAGCTTAACTATCTTATTAATAATCACATAACCTAGTTCTTGCCCAAATTGATATTCAAATATCATTGAAAATGGTATTGAAGTATAAAACTCAAATAATTCCTTATAATTATTATAATCACTAGTAAAATCACCTCTAAAACCTGCAAAAATAACTAGGATTGTTCCTACTCCAAGCAAATAAATTATTTCCGGTAATTTGTTAGTATATTTTTTTTCATATACAAGTACAATTGAAAACATTAATACAATAATATTTACTAACAAATACAATAACATTTCATAAGCGCTCCCTTAATTCACTTTTTCAATCTCTTAAAGTCACTTAATAAAAACTCTGAAATCTTTCTTCCTTGATACTTATAATTTTTACTTTCAGCAAATTTTTTGGCCCTCTCTCCCAATTCAATCCTCTCTTTACTATCCATAAAAGTTAATTCTTCTAGCTTCAACATAATTACTTCTGGTTCATTATTATCGAGTTTCAATATATATTCTTCGTATTCAAGAGGTATTCCAGGTAACATAGTAGTAATTAGAGGTGTTCCAGAACACATGTATTCTAAAGTTTTTGAAGGAAAGGAATATTTTACATATTCTTCGTTAGACGATCTTGCATTAATTAAAAAATCTGCCCCGCGTTGAATATCCAAAATTTCCCTTCTATTTAAAAACCCTTTATATAAAATATTATCTTCAGATTTACAAATCTCCACCAATTCCTCCGAGAAATCCCCAGAACCATATATCTCTAAAATAACATTCTTATTCTTTAACAGTCTAAAGCCATCTACAATATTTTTAATCCCATACCTTTTAGCTATAGAACCTGTATATACTACTCTTATTTTATCTGAATTTTTGTTTCTTTTCATTTCTTGATTAATATCTACATTATCTATAATACCCTCAATAACTAAATATGGCTTATTAGGTGCAAAATCTATTGCAAGGTACTTTGTCAATACTATAACTTTATCAGCTTTCCTCATTAAAAACTTTGCTAATTTAAATTCCAATTTCCTAAAAAAGGATTTTAATCGACTGTCAAATTTATTAGGTACAGCAGGTGGGTCAGTCCATAAACAAATTAATTCAATATTATATATTTTAGAAAAGATATAACCTGCTAGCATGAAAGGTACATGGACAGAATATACAATTACCCCGTCTTTACTCTTCCTCGTATGGAACTTCAAAAAACCGTAAAAAATTACTGAAGAAAACCTCGTAATAATTTTTAGTAACCCTAGATTTATAAATGGTATTTCAATAATATTTATTATTTTGTTCAATATTTTTACATTCGATTCATGATGCCTAATTATTCTCAAAGGGTAAAATGGATATTCTGAAACAGGTCTCGTTGATATATATGTATTATTTATACCTCCCTGATACTCAATGGCTTTAATAAAGTTCCAAATAAATTTATGAGTCTGGATGGCTGGAAATTTATCGTCCAACTCTATTTCCTGCATCACACAATCAGGGATAGCGTATCCAATAAATAGAAAGTTTTTACTTTTATTCATTCTTTAGCCACACTACTCTCTTCACATAATCGGTATACCCTAAAATAATTCGCAAAACCTTTTCCCCGACATTTGGCATTGAGTAATCGTTTACTAAGCGTAGTGTATTATGTTGTTGTATTTCTAAAACTGCTAACCCCTGCATAATACGCTCTACACCTAGTCCTACCATAATCACAGATGCTTCTTCCATCGCCTCTGGTCTTTCATGTGCTTCTCGAATATTCAATGCACGGAAACCTAAAATTGATGATTCTTCACTGATTGTGCCACTATCACTCAAAACTGCCTTCGCCTTGATTTGTAACTTATTATAATCATTAAATCCTAATGGTTTTAATGTCTGAACTAACGGATTGAAAATGATGCCCTTTTCTTCAATCATTTTACGAGTACGTGGATGTGTACTTATGATGACTGGATAACCGTATTTTTCTGCAATTGCATTTAATGATTCAATAAGGTTTAGGAAATTGCGCTCAGAGCTAATGTTTTCCTCACGATGAGCAGATACGAGAAAGTACTTGCCTTGCTCTAATTGTAGACGCTCTAACACATTAGATTGTTCAATATCAGCTTTACGAGAATTTAATACCTCAAACATCGGGCTACCTGTTTTAATAATACGATCTGCTGATAAACCTTCACGTAATAAATATTCACGTGCAATATCACTATACGTCAGGTTAATATCTGCTATATGATCCACAATTTTACGATTCGTTTCTTCTGGTACACGTTGATCAAAGCAGCGATTTCCTGCTTCCATATGGAAAATTGGAATTTGACGTCGTTTCGCTGCAATGGCACATAAACAGCTGTTTGTATCCCCCAATACTAAAAAAGCATCTGGTTGTACTTCCTCAAGAATTGGATCTATTTTAATCAAAATATTCCCTACTGTTTCAATTGCTGTACCAATCGCTGCATTTAAAAAATAATCTGGTTTTTTTAGATTAAAATCATTGAAAAATACTTCATTTAGCTCATAATCGTAATTTTGTCCTGTATGCACTAATACATGGTCAATAGCTTCGGATTCCTCTAGTTTGTGAATAACAGCTGACAGACGAATAATTTCTGGTCTTGTCCCTACCACTGTCATTACTTTTAATTTTCTCATATTTATACCTCCACAAAAAATGTATCTGGTTTTTCTGGGTCAAATATTTCATTTACCCACATAATTGTAACCATATCTGTGTCACCTAAATTTTCGATATTATGTGTATAACCGACTGGGATATCTACCACTTCTAGCTTCTCGCCACTGACGAAGTACTCAATAACTTCCTTTGTCCCAATTTTACGGAATCGGATAACACCATGCCCACTAACAACTAAAAACTTCTCGTTTTTTGTATGATGCCAATGGTTGCCCTTTGTTATACCAGGCTTTGAAATGTTAACCGATACTTGCCCTCTATCTGGCGTCTTAATAAATTCAGTAAATGACCCACGTAAATCTACATTCATTTTTAAAGGATAACTAAATTGATTTTCTGGTAAATAGCTTAAATACGTGCTATATAAAGCCTTTGTAAAAGCATCTGACATTGTTGGAACAGAACGTTCTTCTCGGCTCTTTTTAAAGGAAGTAATCAGCTCCACTATATCACCGAGTATTTGTTTATGCACAGTAGCCACTTCATAATAAATTCCTACCTTGTTAGCTTTTCCTTCGAGTGCATTTATAAACTCTCGCACAACATCATCAATATACACCAATGTCAATTTAACTGTTGCATCATTTACTGTAATCTCTAAATCACGACTTATATTATGACAAAACGTAGCAATGGCACTATTGTAGTTTGGCCTACACCACTTTCCAAAGACATTCGGTAAACGATAGACAAAAACCTGTGCCCCAGTTTCTTCAGCATATTGGAAAACTACTTCCTCACCCGCCTTTTTACTTTGGCCATAAACATTATCTCGTTCAGCTTGTGTCGAGGAAGCAACAAGAATTGGACAAGCATTCCCTAACTGCTTTAAATACGTAACTATTTGCTTAGTAAAATCATGGTTACCTTGCATAAATTCCTCTTCATGTTGCGGACGGTTAATACCAGCTAAATGAAAAACAAACGTAGCTTCTTTTAGATAATTAGCCAATTCTTTCTCAGTTGTATGGCGCGTAACTTGTACTACGCGATGATTTCCATAGTTTCCAAGTTCAGCTATAAGGTTTTTACCTATAAAGCCGCTCGCTCCAGTTACTACAATCGTCATTTTATCTTCCATGCCTCCAATTCTTCTCGAACATAGTTTAACGCTAGTAGCTTATCCTTTATCTCTTCCACTGTTAAACGATATGTATTATGCGAATTATACTCTTCAGCTGCTGAAAGCTTCTTATCGCCTTCTTCGAAAAATTTACCATAATTTAAATCACGTGTATCAGCTGGTACACGGTAATAACCCGTCATATCCTCTGCCACAACATATTCCTCACGCGTTAAAAGCGTTTCATATAACTTCTCACCATGACGTGTCCCGATAATACGTATTTCGTTGTCCACTTCAAATAATTCCACTAAAGCTTGTGCTAAATCAGCAATCGTAGAAGCTGGTGATTTTTGTACCATAATGTCGCCGGCATTCGCATGTTCAAAAGCAAAAACAACAAGTTCTACCGCTTCCTCTAAACTCATTAAATAACGTGTCATTTCAGGGTCTGTTACCGTTAACGGCTCACCCTTTTTAATTTGTTCGATAAATAAAGGAATCACTGAGCCACGAGAAGCCATCACATTACCATACCTTGTACCACATATTAATGTTTTCTCTGGGTTCACAGTACGAGATTTTGCCACAAACACCTTCTCCATCATCGCCTTAGAAATACCCATTGCATTGATTGGATAGGCTGCTTTATCAGTTGAAAGACAAATAACCTTCTTCACACTAGCTTCAATTGATGCGTTAACCACATTTTCTGTACCAATAACATTCGTTTTCACTGCTTCCATTGGGAAAAACTCACAAGAAGGTACTTGCTTTAGCGCTGCAGCATGGAATACATAGTCGACATCATGCATTGCATTTTTAACACTCGCTACATCACGCACATCACCAATATAAAACTTTAATTTGTCATTTTTATATTTCTTCCGCATATCATCCTGTTTTTTCTCATCACGAGAAAAAATGCGAATTTCATTAATATCTGTATGTAAAAATCGGTGCATGACCGCATTACCAAAAGAACCTGTTCCACCTGTAATTAATAATATTTTATCTTTAAACATTGAAGTACCTCTTTCTTCACTATTATTCAAAATGGCTCATAATAATATCATAGGAATGCTTTGCAGAATAATGATTTTCTAAATAGACTCTAGCATTATTGCCCATCTTTTTTCTTAACTCGTAATCGCATAATTGTTGCACTTTATCATTAAACTGTTCAACACCTCCACTCTCACACCATAAACCAAATTCACCTTGTTGGATAATTTGACCGACATCCGTACTTATATCTGTTGCTGCCAAAACAGGCATAGAAGCTTGCATATAGGAAAGTAGTCTTGACGGGAAATTAGGTATTGTAAATCGATTATCCAAGAATATTAACCCCACATCACATGAATTCACTAAAAGTTCGTAGTCCTCTTTCGGAAGTTGAGAGAATAGCTGTGCGTTTGTTATCTTTTCACCATTGAATGAAGTTTCAAGCTTTGCAAACTCTGTGCCTGAACCAGCAATGACAAAATAAACATCGTCATTATCCTTATTCGCCTTTAAACACTCGATTAAAAAGTCAATCCCTTGTGGCTTTCCAAGATTACCACCGTAAATAAATACAGTCTTATTTAATGGAATATTGTATTTCTTCTTGATCTTTTCCTTCGCTTTTTTATTTTGATCTATAGGCAATGGCTCTATACTATTTGGACATACTTCTACTTTTTCAGAAGGAATTGTTGGATTATGCTTAAGAACAAAGTTGACATTTGCTGGTGACATGCAGCCTATGTAATCAGATACCGCATATAACTTTTCCTCTTTAGCTCGAAAATATTTGTATAATAGCCCCTTTCCGCCCGAAGTCTTTAACATCCCCAGATCCAAAGCATTTTGCGGAAATATATCCTTTAGCAATAAATATGTTTTTGCTTGATCACGTATCTTTACATAATTCACAGCCTTTTGCAAAGTAATAGGGGGAGTTGAATAAATCACTAAATCAAATTTCACATTGGAAAAATGGTCCTTAATCCCTTTTTTAAACTTAGATTCTAAAGTTAACATCGAAATACCCTTTTCGATAATATTGGTTCTTTGCATATTCCCGATTTGTAATTTAAGAATGGTACAACGGTTGTTTTTGATTATTTTCGTCGACCGTTGCTGTCGTTTTTCTGTTGGAGAAACAATATATACATTATGCTGATTTTTTATAAATTCACGCATAACATCCGTGTAAATAGATTTCTCTTCAATTGAATCAAAATCTAAAAGTGTTAAAAATAAGATATTCATTACTTAAACTCCCTACTATATTAACTATAATTGATCTCAGGTCTATCACTTTTGTCAAATTTATTGTCTAAACAGCCTTCAATTTTCCAAACTTCGCTTTTAGTAGTTTAGTACTTTATTAAAATCCATCGTTTTCATCATTCTAATTAACTACTAATCCACCAAAATACGGTATTCCTAAAAATGAATTTCATTATCAATTTTGCAATCTAACTAGCAAACTCAATTGAAAAAATCATCCTTTCAAAAAATATATACACAAATTAACTTAGATTTTTATAAGAAAGACACCTAGAATCTTTTAGGATGTCTTTCCTACAAATTTCCTAGAATAAGTACAACAATCTATCTAATACTTATTAATTCGTTCGCCATCAATTCATCGCAATCTCTTGATCTGCCACAAACTGACTCCAATCCCCATTCGCCACACGAATCAGTAGTTCCTTCTGCTCCATTTGTCCCTGTTTCCCTAGCTCCGATAATAGCGCCATCAGTTGTAAATTTTCCATATAATTCGCCTTGCCCACGTGAATCTTCGGATACACATTCTCCTCTTGAAGCTCCTCGGAGTTGAGTAACTCCTCGTACATCTTCTCACCAGGGCGAATACCTGTAAATTCAATCTGAATCTCCTCTTCCGTATACCCAGAAAGCCGAATTACATTCTTCGCTAAATCTACAATCTTCACTGGCTCTCCCATATCTAGTACAAAAACTTCTCCACCTTTTGCCAATACACCTGCCTGCAAAACTAGCCGACTTGCTTCTGGGATAGTCATGAAGTAGCGAGTCATGTCCGGATGTGTTACCGTAACTGGACCACCTGCTGCAATTTGGGCTTTAAAACGTGGAACTACTGAACCACGTGAACCAAGCACATTTCCAAACCTAACTGCCGCAAAGTTCGTCCTACTACATGCAGCTAAATTTTGAACAACCATTTCTGCAATTCGTTTTGTTGCACCCATTACATTTGGTGGATTGACAGCCTTATCGGTAGAAATCATAACAAAGCGCTTTACACCAAATTCATGAGCAGCTTCAGCTATATTTTTCGTGCCAAAAATATTATTTTTAACGGCTTCACAGGGATTGTATTCCATTAGTGGTACATGCTTGTGTGCTGCCGCATGGTAAATAACATGTGGTCTATACTGTTTCACTATCTCAAAAATACGTTCTCGATCTTGAATATCCGCAATAATAGGGATAATCACTGAATCGATATCAATTTTTTCTTGAAGCTCCATACTAATATTGTAAATAGAATTCTCACCATGACCAAGCAATAGCAGCTTTTTCGGTTGAAACTTCATGACCTGCCGACAAATTTCCGACCCAATCGAACCGCCGGCACCTGTCACTAAAATTACCTTATCAGTTAACTTTTCAGAAATAGCAACCATGTCTAATTTCACTTCTTCACGGCCTAATAAGTCGTTTATATCGATATCTTGCATTTCATTAACAGAAACTTTACCAGTCATAACATCTTCAATTTTCGGCATAATTTTAATTTTCACATTTGCTGTTGCGCATTTCTCATAAATTGCTTTTATCCCCACTTTTGAAAGCGAAGGGATAGCAATAATAATTTCATCAATTTGCTTTTTTTCTACTATCTTTGCAATATCGGCTACTGTTCCCCATACTGGTAATCCCATTATATTCAAATGCTTTTTATTGACATCATCATCGACAAAGCCGACTGCATGAATATCCTTCTCACTTGTATTTTGAAGGTTTTTTGCAAGCATCGTACCACCTTGCCCGGCTCCAACAATTAATACACGCTTTATGTTATTAGGATTTTTGAAGGATTCTTTATCGTTCAATAACCTCAGTAGAAATCTTGACCCCCCAATCATAATAATATGCAGCATCCAAGTTACTGTCATCACTCGAAAATAAATATCATTATTAATGACTTGCTGTAAAATACTCGCTGCCACTATAGAAATCGTTACTGCATATGCAATTGTTAATAATTCACGAACAGATGCAACACTCCATACCCTCGTATAAAGCTTATAAAAATACGCGGCGATATGATGGCTTACTAATAAAGTAATCGCGCTCAATACAATTACTTTATCTGAATAGACATTTAACGTCGGGTGTAGTAGCCAATAACTCACAAAAATTGCAGAGAGAACAATACATGAGTCCATTATAAAAAATATGATATATCTTAATTTATAACTCATTTTTTGTTACCTCTTTCTTTTTATTTTGTAGCGGATGTTTTCCAATATGAACGGAAAAAGACTAAACTAATACCAATCATTAATCCTAGGACTAATCCAATTGCTAAGTTTAATACTTTATTTGGAGATGTTGGGAATTCAGCTAAAGTCGGGTCAATAATAACACGAATAAATGGATCTGCTTTGAAGCTATCTAGCCCGGTTTTGACAGATTGATATTTTGCTAATACCTCACGATATTCATTTGATTTTGTATCAATTTGTACTTTTAATTGTAATAATTCATTTTGAATAGCTCCGGTAACATTAGACAAAGCATTTGATTGTTCTGTTGTTAAATTCAATACAAATTGAGATGTAGCAATTGTTTGTAAAATCAAAATTTCGGGTAATTTATTTGAAACAATAATTGAATTATATTGAGACATTAACTGTTCAATTTCAGTCGACAAGATTTCGGATTCTTTGAAATACGTTTGCTCTAATAGGTGTAAGTTCGTTTTAACCTTGCTATTCATTTCATTTTTTGTTTTATCCATTAGCAATGTTAATAACTCTTGCGCATTTTTAGGGGATGTGCCACTATATGTTAAATTCACTATTCCTGTAGCTAGATCAACTGAAGTGGATAAATTTGCACTAGTATAATCATTGTAACCTTTTTCTTTAAAATACTTTCTATTTTGTTCCACATTCCCCAAACGTTGCACATAAATATTTGGCGTAAACTCTGTTGCGACATAGCTTGCCATAATTCCTGTATCCTGTATATCACTTGAAATTTGCAATACAGCCTCCGATTCATACTGCTCCTCTAATACAAACCAGCTAACAATTCCCGATAGAAGCATCGCAATAATTGTACAAATTGCAATTAACCACTTACCCTTTAATAATATGTCAATTATTTCTCGTAATTCAATTGTTTCTTCCATTAGTAATCTCCTTGGTAGTAAGTGTAAATTTCATCATAATTCCTACTAAAATCCATAGTGGTGCTGATATACCCGGTAGGCTGTCATTAAAAATTCCTTGTATTAAATATGCTCCCCAAGCAACACCAATAATCCATATAATTGATTGATTATTTTTCCAAACTGATTTTAATGATCTAATTAGCGAAAATAATAACACGACCATCACGCTTAAAAAGCCTAGCACACCTGTGCCATATACCCATCCAATATAAAGACTATGCGGTTTGTCTGTTATAACATTGTCATACCAAAAATTTGCACGTGTTTCGATGTGCGTATGGGGAAAATTATACATTAAAGTATCCATTCCATAACCTAATAAAGCACGCTCTTTCACTAATTCAATAGACTTATCCCAGATATAAATACGCCCTGACGCTGCACCGGCTTTTCTAACTGGCAGCTCTGGTAATTCGAACTCTTCCGCTGCGTATACTTTAGACATTTGCCCTAATTTATACTTATTCTTCTCAACAGATACTTCCTCTTTTTTCTCCACATATGGATTTTTTTTTATAACAAACCCTATAGATTCTGTCCAAACATGCGCTTCTTTACTAGCTAACACGTGAAAAACTGGCACAGCTGCTAAAATAAAAACAGCAAGTATAACTAAAGGTTTTATTTTCTGTTCATTTCTTAGTGCAGCAATTATAATAATCGGCATAATTAAAATAATTGTCAGAAATCCTGAAGTAGAAATCGACATGAGCAATATTGCAACAGACATTAAAGAAAATACTAAATAAGTGTATGCGTTAAGTTTTGACTTTTCCAAAACAGCTGCCATTAAGTACATTACCGTCATAATCGCAAACATTCCACTCATATAGTTCCATTGGTTTAATGTACCTAGTAACTGTGAGTCCTCACCTATATTAGCCCCTTCAGGTAATAAAATTGCAACACTGCTCTTTATCCAATCATATTGCAATAAATCCTTCCCATAAAAGTTCATTGTAATAATAAATAAGTTAATTACAACAAAAGGCATCATTGTATATAAAATATATCTCATCACATATTTAGGATATTCGATATTCATTGCGATAAACATTAAGGCAACATAACATAGCCAACTAATCGCTCCATCAGAACGATTATAAAGCCCGCCTAACGCAATTGATATGCTCGGTGAAGCAATTGTTGATATAACAATCATAATGGCGAAGATGCTTAAAGCATAGTTTAAGAATGTTTTACGTATTGTACCTCCCATAAAAAATACCTTAGCTAATAACAGTGCTCCTGCAATTAATGTGACTACTAAAATAAACAATGCTTTAAAGTGAGTAAACAGTTCACCCTTAGTACCTGAGATTAAAGTTTCTTGATTAGAAATTAACGGACTTACCACTTGTTCAACATGCGCTAGCACAATAAGTGGTGCTAACCCTAACAATAATAATAGTAGTCTGAAAATCCACTTATCGACACTCGCTCTTGACTGTGCATTCTCTTTCTCATCGCCCATCTTATCTGATTGATGCAGTTCTTTATAAAAAGAAGTCATATGTTACTACCTTCCTTGCTCTATATTTTCAATTTGTGCCAGCATACCTTGCACTTGTTCCTGATAACCTGGATAGTCCTGTGGCTGCCAATTCCATTCTTTACAGCGTTCTAAAACAACTTTTGCATCCGCATACCGCTCAGCAGAAAACAAAACCTCAGCAAATTGCAGCATAAACATCGGTACTTCTACATTATGCGGATTAATATCAAGTGTCTTTTGCATGTAGATTGCAGCTGCAGAATACTCACCTAAATTTGCGGCAATCAATCCTGCCAAATAGTTAACCATTTCTGAATCACCATTTTCTATAGTTAAATCAGCAATTAAACTTTGTGCTTCAGTATAGTTTCCTGCTTGATAAAGCTGAATTGTCTGTTGATACAAAAAGTCCTCTGTTTCAAATATTTGGTTTTGTTTATTTGCAAGTACGGTAGCAACAATGAAGCCCACCATTACAAATATTAGCAAACTAAGTAATATGTATTTTCTTGTCGTTTCTTTCATATTATCATTCCTTAACTCTACTTAATTAAATAACATTTCTATTATACACTATTTAGCATTTTATTTCCTTACCTAACAAATAGGGTTCAACGTCAAATGTTGGGGTGAGGTAAAATTCACGTCACCCCAAATGAACCTCGATATTTTTATACCGAAGTTTAATAAGATTTTTGCTTTGAAGTGATCGAAACGCCGAAAGCCATATGCGTTGCGTTTCATCACTTTTGTTCTGTTGTTAATGCCTTCTAAAAATCCATTGGAATAAGGGAAGTTAAAACTGTTCAAGATCTCTACCTGCCAGTTTCTAAAAGTTTTAATGGCCTTTAAAAACGCATGAATCTGCTTCGTTTCCACTTCCTGATAAAATACTTCTAACCGCCTTTTTACTTCTACTACATTTTCTGCTGTTTTAGCCCAGTCAAACCATTCGCAATAAGCTTCTTTCAGTTCGTATGCCTGCCGTAATTCTTCAGACATCCCCAAATAACGGTCCACATACCAGCGTTCTTTTCGGGTCAGTTTAGATGCCCGTTTATAGAGCACATGACGCATCCGCTTACACTTCTTCCGGTCATATGCGTGCCATTCCTTCTGCACTTTTCGCCATACCTCATCCAACGCCCAGTAGATGTACCGGCAATAGTGGAACCGGTCTGCAATGATGACGGGCCGACTCAATGCTTTTTTGACTGCTGCTTTGAAGCTTGGATTCATGTCCATCACCACCAGCTCCACGTCCTGACCATATTGGCGCAGATAGTCCTGAATCGTTTCTTTCCGCCGGTTAGGTAGGATATCAAGCGGCTCCCGGGTTTTTGCATCCGCAATGATCAGTTCGAATTTTCCTCCGTCTGTATCCCCTTTATATTCATCAATCGCAATGGCTTTCGGCAGGCGCACGCCTTCTGCCATCTGCGTTTTTGCGGCTGACTGAAAGCGGCGGATGATGGTGGAACTAGAGGCGCCGAGAACCTCACCGGCTTCTTCAAACGTCTTGGCTTTCACGGAGCGCACCTGTGCCACCTGATTCCATTCCTTTGTGAAGCGCTGATACCTTTCCACAAATGGAGCGTGTTCAGAGAACCTTTTTCCGCAAGAACACGCATAACGGCGCCGTCTGTAAAACAGGCAAGTCAACCGTTCAAACCACTTCAAATGCTTGACTTTCTGCATGCGGTAATCATGGATTTTCTGTGTAGTATCCCCGCAGTTCGGGCAGCGATGAGGTTTTTTAGGAAGAGACACATAAAGGCAAGTCCGCTCTCCAAGCTCCTCCACCTTCTCGATAATAACTCCTTTTAATCCAGGGATATTCATGATAAAATTCATATGCACGTCTCACCTTTCTCTTACTTGTTTCTCAACAATTCAAGTATAAAAGAAATCAGTGAGTACGTGTCTTTTTTTATCCAAATTGTGTGTACACCCCAACGAATATTATAGAACCTTCATTTTATATAAAAGAAAAACCAAGGGAATATTATCCCCTTGGTTTTTAAATTACAATTTACACTGTAGGTTGTAAAACAAGTTTACCGCCAGTATATTGGAAAGTATAGCCTTTACCTTTGTAGTAAACAGTGAATGTACCATTTTCTGATACTTTCGGTGCGTTGAAGTACACAACTAACTGCTTATCATTTGAAGTAGTTCCAACAGTCGCATTAAGCGGAGCTGAAACATAAAGGTCATTACGGTTTACAGTTTCAGTAAATGTTAATGTTACTGAAGCAATATCTGCTGTAGCTGTATCAGCAACTTTAGAAGCAATTGTTACATCAAATGCTGAAGTAGTAGCACCAGAGATGAATTCAACTGATTTAGTAATAGATGTTAAACCAGATAAACCATTGCTAGTAGCTGTAGCAGTTACAGATACTTCAGAAGCTTTAGCAGCTGTTACAAGAAGGGAAGCATCTTTGCTACCTGCTGGTAACGTAACTTTAACTGTACGGTACTCATATGGAGCTAATTCTGTTGCTTCACCAGCAATTGTCACTGGTTGAGAACCAGCACGAACAGTGAATGTTACTTCTGTTGCAGCAGTGTATGAACGTGCTTTACCATTTTGATCAGATAATTGGTAAGTGAATTTAGCTGTTTTGCCTTCACCGATTTTGCTAGTTGCTTTATTATCAGCATCTGCATTATCTGAAATGTTTAACACGCTTGTGTAATCACTTGCGTATACAGTACGGAAGTATGTGATTTCACCTGATTTTTTAATACGATTGTCAGTTAAAGAGTTACCAATGAATGCAACCGGAGTAACGTACTCGTCTTTTGCACCAGTAACAGTGAATTTAGCCTTACCATCTTTATCAGTAGTTACTGTAACAAATGCACCATCACCAGTAACTTTTGTTGAAGTTTTACCTTCGATTACATATACATCATTAACTGGGTTAGCTGTACCAGTAGCTTTACTGAAGCCAATTTTTACTTCTGCGTTAGATAAAGCTTTACCAGCTTTGTCTTTAAGAGTTACTACATAGTCACGACCACCTGTTTCAGTCGTACCAGCATAATCAGCTGCTTCTTGTTTACCTTCAGCTGCAATTGTTAAATCATATAACGCTTCAGCAGTAAATTTAGAAGTTGTACCTTTTGCTTGTAATGCAGTAGCGCTATAAGAAGCTGCTTCAACTGGTTGAGTTGTAGAAGAACCAGCATCATATACAACTGGTGTTACAGTAGCGTCTTTACCAGTAATTGTTAAGTTCGCTTTACCGTTTGCATCTAAACGAATTAAAGCAACTTGGCTACCACCTGTAGTATATTCATAAACTTTACCGCTAAATGATGTTGTATAAGCACCGTTACCAGCGTATCCACCTAAACCTAATACTTGTGCATCTTGAGCTTTATCAGGAGATACATTTAAGTTTTCTTGGAAAGTTACAAATAGGTATCTATTTTTAGCACCTGAAATTTGGTAAACTTTTTGTTCGCCATCAGCTAATTCTACTTTTTCTGTCACATCTTTAATTTCAAGAGATTGACCCCAGTGAATTGCACCAGATGAACGAACTCCTGTTTTAGCACTTGCATAAGCAACTACAGTATCAGTGAATGATTGGTTTTTGTTGTCATAACGAGTGTAAGTATAAGTTGCTACACCTTCAGCATTCGTTAAAACTTCTTCTTTAATTTGCTCTTGTAATAATTGGTCAACTCCAGCAGGGTTGATAGCAAGTGTTACAGGAATGTTTGCTGCAGATTCGCCAGCTTTTGTAGTTACTTTAACTTGTACAGTAACGTTTTCGCCAAATTTACCTTGAATAGAACGTTCTACTACTTCTACCTTCTCAGGTACTACTTCAGAAGCTTCGTTTGATGGAGCTTTACCGAAGTCAGTGTTTGCTGTTTTGTATAAGAAAGTAGCAAATTGACCACGAGTAGTGTTACCTTTTGGGTTGAAGTTAGATACTGCTGGGTTTGTGATATCAAAGAAGTCTAATACAGAAATCGCTGAACGAGCTTCTGCTTTAGCTTGGTTTAAGTCTTTAACGTCACCGTCGAAGTCTTGACCAGCTACGAATTCTTCTAAGCTAACACCTTCTAAAGTGTTTACCATGCGCACTAAAGTTAATGCCATGTTTTCACGAGTGATTAGGTCAGATGGTAATAAGTTACCGTGAGAACCTACGAATACGCCTGCTTCTTTAACTACAGAAGCGTATTTTAATAATTCTTCGTTAGAAGTAGTTTTTAAATCTGCGAAAGCTGGGCTAGTTTTCCAGTTTGAAGCTGGCTCATAACCTTCAGTTTCTAAGTATTTACCTAATAATTTAACTACGTCAGAACGAGTTAAAGCTTTGTTAGGTTGGAATGTGCCATCTGGGTAACCGTTGATTACGCCAGCATCAACTAATGCGTTGATTGCTTCTTCGTGTGTGTTACCTGAAATGTCGCTTAAGTTTGCTGCAGACGCAACTGGTACGATTGCAGATGCTACTAATGTAGCTGTCGCAGCTGTTGCTACGAATTTTTTGTATTTCTTTGGTTGGTTAGCCATTGAAAAATTTCCTCCTCATATTTCAAATAATCTCTTAGTCTCTCACTACAAAAATAGTGTAGATAAACTAACTACACATAAATTCTAGTAGTATACAATTACAATGTCAATCCTTTTTTAAAACAAAAACAGAATTGCCATCATTTGTTACAATTAAAATATGCAACAAGCTGTATTGCAGAGCGACTTCGAATTTCTTATATTATGACATAAAACTACTTAGTAAAACAACATTTTATTCACAAATATATAAAGTTAACTATTATCATCTATTAGAAAGTTTGTTTTTTTGTTATTTTTATGACTTATATTTTTTTTATTACGTATTTATATCAATTAAACATCAAAATAGAATAGTGTAGGTATTTTGACTTTTTATATTTTATTCTATTTTTATTAGGTTTTTAGCGTACAATGGCATTATATTTTCATTGTTCACATTTTATGCATTCATTTTTTATTCATTTATTGGGCATTTATTTGTTTTTTAGTAATTTCAATCAAAAAACTCCTTATATTCGAATTTTGATGCTTCTTTTGTGAGCCATTGGGTGATTTTCATTTTTCCACACAAAAAGAAGAAGGTTTAAGCATTTGCTGCTTAAACCTTCTTCTTGGGCTACCAACCGTTTTTTCCTTGCAGGGAAAATTTTAAACTCTTTATCATAAGAGGAAATCTTACTATGGATACAGTGTAACACTAACATTACAATTTAACAATCAATTATTACAAAGATTACACAATATTTTTTTCGATGGTGCTTATTTCTTCTTTTTATCCCTTGCTACTTCTAGTAAAAACAGTGGTAGCGAAATTTGTCGTTTTATGCGATGAGGCTCTTTCATCAGGCGATAAAACCACTCCATCCCCATTTTTTGGAATGCTTCTGGCGCGCGCTTAACATTACCGGCTAGCACATCAAATGAGCCACCTACCCCTTGATATATCGTTGGGTGTAACTGATTACGATTGGCATTAATCCAATTTTCCTGCTTTGGTGAACCCATTGCTACGAACAGTAAATCAGGCTTCGCTTCATTAATTTTAGCTAACACTTTGTCGTTATCTTTTTCGTAGCCGTCCTGAGTTCCTACTATATTAATGTTTGGATAGATTTCTCGAAGTTTACCTGCTGCCTTCTCTGCAACTCCTGGCTTGCCACCATACAAGAAGATTGGCTTGCGACGCTTCGCTGCCTCTTCACATAGACGCATCATCATATCAACACCTGTTACGCGCGATGTAATTTGTCCTTTTTGAATTTTTGATGCAAGAATAACTCCAATCCCGTCCGGAATTTGAAATTCTGCATTATTGAGTAGCTCCTTTAAGGCAGGGTCTTCCTTCGCCTTAATAATTTTCTCTGGGTTAATCGCTACGATTAAAGACTTTTTCTTTAATTCAATTTGCTCAAACACGATGGGTAATAGCTCATCGTAGCCTTCTGTATTGACCTTTATGCCCAATACGGTTTCTTTCATTTTATAATTGTCCTTTCTACCCTACACGCTTTACACGGTGGGGCGTTTACTTCGCTTGTAAATACTGCTCTACTTCGTCAAGGCTGTTAAACTCCGCGCATTTCTCAACTAGTTGTTCCAATTTTTCATTATTTAATTGTCGGATTTGTTGCTCTACTTCAGAAGGAAGTAGCCCGAATTGCTTTTTCAGTAGCTGCAATGCTATTTTCTTGAGCGTATTAGTTATTCCTTCTTCTCTTCCTTCTTCTCTTGCCTCTAGCTCGCGCAATTTAGCTTCGGCAATAGCAGCTTCTTCATCTAAAATACGTTTTAAGCGACCTTCGTAGGCAAAATATTGTTCTTCTGTTAAGCTAAGTTCTTTCCATCCTGTTAACGCATCAAACAATTGTTCATCCTTCATCGCAATCGCCTCCAGCTCGTGATAAATGTCTTCGTAAATTTCCTTTTCTTTTCGGTGGTTCACTATCCCTAATAGAAGAAGCCATCGTGCAAGTACATCATTCCATGGATCTAGTTTTTGTGTTTTCCAATCTTTTAATAGCTTAGGAATTTCAATAAAGTGAAATTCCATCACATCCGTTAATAAGATTTTTTCTGTATCCTCGTATAAATGATAGGTTGTATGGAATTGTTCTGTTTGATCAAACAAATCAAAATTCATAATATTAATTGCAATAACAGGGTTCAACTGTTTATATGCTTTCCCTTTGCTCATCGATTGACTATATACTTTTGACCAATAATAAATGGAACGCTTCACCATATCATATTGATTTGTAAATTGAATTTCCACGTTAATCCATTCATTTGCTTTTGTTTTTACTAGTAGGTCAAGCCTGGATTGCTTGTCTTCTTCATATTCCCCACCAATTTCTATATTCTGAAAGGAAATATCGGTGATGACATCCCGTCCCGTACGTTTCAAAATTGCATTTAAAAAGACAACAGTAATTTTTTTGTTCTTTTCATTTCCAAATAACTGTTTGAACGCATAATCGATTTTCAAATCCATCATTTTTGTCAACGGAAGTTTTAGAAGTGCCCGCTTATTCATTTTTCGCCCCCTATATTTTCTCATTATTATATCATACGCAATAGAAAAAAGTGTTATGAAACTAGGCTTGCACTAGCATTACATAACACTTTTGTATACTTTTTAGTTTTTAGCATCCCCAAGTAAGTGGAATTGATAGCCCGCTTGCTCCCATTTTGCACGATTTAAGCAGTTTTTCGTATCGAATACAATTTTATTGTGCGATGCCAATGTTTCTGGATTTAATACTTTAAATTCATTATGATCAGTTAAACATAGTAAAATATCCGCAACCCCTACTACTTCCTCAAAGCTTTGCGTTTGTGTTGCGTGCTTGTTTTCTTTTATATGTGGGTCAAATGACACGACCTTTAAGCCTAAGTTTTGTAATTCATTAATAACGGCTGTCGACGGACTTTCACGCATATCGTCTACATTTCCTTTAAACGCTAGACCCAGCACACCAACAGTCGCACCTGCAATGTTGTTTTGATTTAAAATCGCCTGCGTTTTTTGTGCTGTATAGCTTGGCATACCATCATTCGTATTGCGTGATAAATGAATGATTTCTGCTTGTCCGCCACCGATTTCAACTAAAAACCATGGGTCCACTGCGATACAGTGACCGCCGACACCAGGCCCCGGAAAATGGACATTAACACGCGGATGATAATTGGCAAATTTAATTGCTTCCCAAATATTCACATCTAACTTTTCAGCCATTTTTGCTAGCTCATTAGCAAATGCAATATTGACATCGCGATATGTGTTTTCCATTACTTTTACAAGCTCAGCTGTCGTTGCATCTGTTAAATGGATTGTGCCTTCAACGAAAGTTTCATATAGCTCCTTCGTTAGTTGAGCCGATTTTTCATTAATTCCACCTACAATACGGTCATTTTTCACAAGCTCCTCAAAAATACGCCCTGGAATTACCCGCTCTGGTGAGTGTGCAACATAAATTTGTGTACCGATTTCCAAGCCTGATTTTACCAATTCCGGCAGCATAATATGCTCCACAGTTTTTGGAGGTACTGTAGATTCTAAAATAACTAAGTTTCCTTCTTTAATATACGGTACAATCGAAGCTGTCGCTTGACGCACATATTCTAAATTAGCCGTATTATCAGGATTAATTGGTGATGGTACCGCAACGATAAAGACATCCGCCTCCTGTGGCGACGTCGACGCAGTTAACAGCCCTTCATCTACTGCTTTATTTAAGCGCTCCTGTAGACCTTCCTCTTCAATATGTAGCCGTTTTTCCTGAATACTTTTTACTGCGGCGGGATTTAAGTCTACCCCATGTACTTTTACGCCATAGTTTGCAAACATTACGGCTGTTGGCAGGCCAATATATCCTAAACCAATAACACAAATTGATTTTGTCATGCTCGTTACTTCCTTTCATCTTCAAAGAGCGAATGTATATACTTACAGACGCATTTTCTGGCAAAATGGTTCGAAAACCTACTGCTTTACAGTATACAACTTTTTGATGCTTGTTGTGAAATAATTTTATCATATATAAAACGACTGTAGGGAATCCCTACAGTCGCTCCTTATTTTCTACGTCCCGTATCCAACAGCATTAATACAGATTGAGCCTGCTGCATATGCAAACGCAGTACGTATTGACTTGCCTGCAATAAAATATTGGCACGTACATAATTCATCATTTCCTTCGCAATATCCGCATCACGAATGCGTGATTCAGCAGCTGTTAAATTTTCTGCTGTGTTCATAACATTATTATAGGCATGCTCCATTCGGTTTTGATAAGCTCCCATACGCGAACGCTCCATTGATACTTTATGTAGCGCATCGTCAAGCTCTCCGATTGCTTTATCTGCATTTTCCTGTGTTAAAATATCAGAATCATCAAGACCGAGCTTCGTAGAGTCCATACCTCCAATATATAAATCAATTGTCTGTCCTGAATTCGCACCTGCTTGAATTTTTAACGGATTATTCTCATAATCACCATTCAATAACTTCCTCGTATTGAACTCCGTTTGCTGAGCTGAACGAGTAATTTCCTCCTTCAACTGCTGATACTCCTGATTAATTAACTCGCGATCCTTATCCGTTAGCGTATCGTTCGCCGCCTGTACAGCCAACTCACGCATTCGCTGAATCATCGCATGTGTCTCATTCAATGCTCCCTCTGCCGTTTGCACAAGGGAAATTCCATCTTGAATATTTTTACCCGCCATATTTAAACCGCGAATTTGGGCACGCATTTTCTCTGAAATCGCTAGCCCTGCAGCATCATCTGCCGCACTATTAATCCGATAACCTGACGAAATACGTAATAACGCTTTATTCGCCGACGCATAATGACGATTCATATTATTCAATATGGAGTAGCCAAGCGAATTCCATTGACCTAACATCCGTCGCCCTCCTTCATTGTTTTTGTTTATATCGGCTCGAATTGAGAAGAGTTTATAATTGAATGTCACTTGAGTGAGAAACTGACCTCGAACATCTACGTGGTTTTTGTGGTTCTATTGGCGCTTCTCCCGATTCTATTGACGGGGATGTTCGAAAAATCCAATTTATTTTGGTGCGGCGGTTTTTATCACTCCACTTTTATTAAAGGGGTAGCCAATGTTCATCACATTTTTTTAAAAAAGCCTTCTCTAGTTAGCTGAATCAACATTTTGTCAAACATCATTGCTATTGTCCTAGTGATTTTGATGTATTAACAAGTATTGTCAAATGGATGACACTTAATTTACAACAAAAACACCTCTTCAGATTTTGGAACGTGTTATAGCATGCCGCGCTGCTCTAAATGCCAGACTAAATTGTAAAACATCGTTTCATTGCGCTCAGTTAAGGCATAATCAATTAGTCGCTCTGCATTTTTCCCCTCTAATTCACGGATAATAGAAGAAGCTTCATGTTCTGATTCCGTTAAATCCTCTGTCACTGTATTCGCTACTTTCTCCTCGATAATTGGTAGTAAATAATCGTAAATATTCGATATAAGCAATAATTGGTAAAGAGGGATTCGTATAAAACGACTACCATTTTGGAATACAAAAACATCCGACACATTTTCTATTTTATACGTTTTTAGATTAACAACCATTTCTTTTCCATCTAAAGGAATAAAATGAAATAACTCTTCCTCCTTCATAATCGAAAGATGCTGATAAGCAAAAACTAAACATAACTTTGCTCCAGCCATCCTTGTATACAATGGCTTCATAAACTGGATGCGAATCACTTTCACCCTCCTTAAATATTTCCGGTTCTATTACAGTTTATTTTCTCCATCAGTGCGAGTTTTCAAACATCTTTTTCTTCTAGGATTCTTTCCATTAACGCTGTTTACGTAATTGCCGAATTTTTTCAAGGGGCAGTGCTGTCACTTCCACAATTATTGCGTCAGCAAATCCCTTTTTCAGCATGTTTATTGCAGTTTGTTCTATTCCCTGCTCTATTCCTTCCTTATATCCCGCAGCGTGAGCATCTTGCTTGCCTGCTTCTTCATCTAAAATGTATTTTAGACGAGATTCGTAGGCTATTCGGGATTCGGGCGTTTGGCTTAGCTCCTCCCATGCACTAAAGGCTTGTCGTAAGTTTTTATCTTTCATAGCTAACTCCTCCAGTTCCTTATAGATTTGATTGTATACATGATGTTTTCGTGCATCTACTGCTCCTAACAGCATGAGCCATCTGACGAGAATATCATCGAGTGGGGCAATTTTTTCCGCAAACCATGCCTCTAGGAATTTGTTTATTTATTTCCTTTCTGTTATTTTAGCGCATTTAGGCATTCGGCTTACGTTTACTTGTTTTTCAAGGTATAATGGAAGGAACGACTTTTTTAGGAGAGAAACGATTATGGCTTTATCAATATCCGATGTTGCGCATCGTCATTCGGCGTTTATTCGTCAGCAGTTGGAGGAAATGGAACGTTTATTGCAGCCTTCGTCAATCGAAGATGAAGAGCTAGTACGACGTGCCGTCTTTTCCGTGCGAAATAAATCTGTGCTATTTGAGCGTTTTGTTGCGCAAAAGGATGTACTGTTTACAGTTGTACAAGATGTGCGACCTGCTGAAGTGACTGTTGACTTCAGTCAACAGCTCATAGTATGTACATGCCCCCAGCAAAATTGCTGTCGCCATAAACTTGGTGTGATTCTTGGGCTTTATCAATATTTAGGCTCTGTGCAAGAATGGACAAGCAATTGGCGAGCGCAAAAAAACGTTCATTTGAAATCTTTAGCTACTGAGCGTAGCCCTGAAAGCTGGCAACGTATGGTGGATGAAGTAATGCAACATTTGCTGTATGGCTCTAAAGCAATTGAAAGCTACTCTATTTCGGCATTGCTAACGACTGTACATTCAAAGCTACAGCGCTATACACCACTTGAACGTGAATGGCAGCCTCTCTTCAAATTGTTTATGGAGCTAGCTGTTTTAAATAAGCTATGGGCTCACTTGAATCAGACAAACTCATCAGTTCACAACTATTATTTTGAGGCTGCGATGAACATTAGACTTGAAACTATACAAGCAATAACATCTGAGTTAAGTACGAAATCACGTCTCTTTGCAACAGACCCATTCTTTGATGCCATACAGGATAGTGTGCGTGAGCTTCTTTTTGAAAAGGATGGTCAGCCACAAATACGTTTTCAATTTTATTTAACAATTTGGACAGATGTTTTTAATGAAAAAAATCGCTATGAGAAAGAGCTATTTTTATTAGAAAAACTACACGTCAATAGTGATTTTCCTATAGCTACTGGCCATACACTTTTTTACGTTCTTCTAAGGGACAGCGCAAAACTTAATGAACAGCTATCCTATATTGATACGTCGGACCTTCATTTTTATTTGCTTATTGCAAAATTAGCATCGAAACATTATATGGAAGGTTTGCAAATATTATTAAAAGCGATGCTGCTACATTTGGAAAATTTTATTCATAATACACTCGCACCTCAGCAACGTCCACCATTTATTAAAGAAGTAAATGCACTTTATGCCAATATAGAACTTTTCGAGCAGGAGGCAGTTGTACTTTATCAAGCGTTTGGTCGTTATGGTATACAGCCTTATGCAGATTTTTTGCTGCGACAGGCTCGCTATGATGAATGGGTAGCCCTGCAGCAGCTTTACCCTTCTTCCATCAGTTATCTAGAGGCAAGGGGCTTAAAAACGGTGGTCAATGAGGCACCTGCTGCTGCATTACCTCTTTATCATTATTATGCATTAGAGGAGCTACGCCAAAAATCACGTCTGAATTATAAACAGGCAATTCGTATTTGGAAATCGATGAAAAGTGTTGCTAAAAAAGCTGGCAAAATGACGTATTGGACAAATTACATGCAAACTGTACAAAAACAATTCAAGCGCCTGCGTGCATTGCAGGAGGAATTGGATAAGAGCAATCTCATTTAAGGAGTTTTTATATGACCGACACATTCACATCACCTTTTGTAAAGTTACTGCGTTTAAAAATTACGCAGCTTCAAAATGGCTATTATGCAATCATGGCTTTACACGAAGATGGTTTAATCTCACCTCCTGAAAGCTGGATATCACAGCTTTTTTATAAATATGAAGCAAATTTTTACGGACTTATTGTACCATTAGATGAGCGCGATATTACATTGTCAGCGGCCGAGCTATTAGATGTGCTCTCACCTTCTTTTAAGCATCCTTTACTTAACATTGTCGGAGCGGATGCTACATCTGAGGCATTACTTGGAACTTTCCACGAGCTTGTTCCGCAATGGAGAAGTAGCACGCTTTGGCGAACTGCCTACTTTAATGAACAAACGCTATATTTCGAACACGATAAAGAAAATGTTTTGGCTACTGCTGCTATGCAAAAGCTTTCGAGCAATGGACTACAGTTTGAACAATGGAAGGAGCTTGTGCCATTTTTTGCGGATGGCGGCTGGCCACTGCAAAGTGAGCAAAATATCGCTGATTTAAAGTTTGCCTTACGTTTGAGCGAGCCCAATGAGATAAGTACTGAGTGGCTGTTAGAATCTGTTTTAATTACAGCAACAGAAAGACATTGGACACCTGCTGTACGAAAGCGTAGGTTAGCAATTGAGGAGGCTTTGCCCGATAAATGGAAAGCTCTTTCAGCAGATATCACAGCAATTCAACAGCAAATGCTGTCATTACTAAACCTAGAATCTGAAGGCTTTTTATATCACAACCTTTCAGACGCACAAGTAAAGCTTTTTTTGCGTGATGATATTGCCGTTTTACAGGCACTTGGCTATGAGGTTATTTTGCCAGCTTGGTTGAAAGAATTAAAGCAATCAAAAATACGTGTCCAAGTAAGTGCAGGTCAAGCTTCTACACGTTCTGTCGCAAGTCTCGATGATGTTTTAACATTCAAATGGCAATTTTCAATGAACGGCGAACATATTTCTTCGGAGCAGTTTCGAAAACTTGTGGAAGAAAAGCGTGAATTTATGCGTGTAGGTACAGAATGGTTCCGCATTGATGCAGTGTGGATGCAAGAAATGCGTGAATTAATGGATAAAGCGACCAATGAACAGTGGACAGTAAAAGAGCTACTGTTTAGAGAGTTACCAGAAACTTTAACAGCACCAGTAGAAGAGCTTGATGAAGAGGATGCTGAACGTGACAACCCTATATTAGCATTTGAAATGCAAAAATCTCTCCAGCAATATTTACAGCAATTACAGGAAAAACAGGGTCTTCCAAGCGTTCCTGTACCGTCACAGTTGGAAGCAGATTTACGTCCCTATCAGCAACAAGGCTTTGAGTGGCTTGTCTTTATGCGAAAGCAAAAATTCGGTGCTTGTCTAGCCGATGATATGGGGCTTGGTAAAACAATTCAAACAATTAGCTATCTTTTATATACGATTAATACACTTGATGTAACAGAACCTGCAATTATTATTTGCCCAACCTCGGTTCTAGGAAATTGGCAAAAGGAACTGGAGCGCTTCGCACCCTCTTTAACAATTTATACGCATTACGGAGCTAATCGCTTAAAGGATGCTTTGCTCCGTGATGAAATGAAACGAGCAATGCCTCAAATTGTGCTATCGACATACGGAACTATTTCACAGGATGCAGAGTTTTTACAACATTTTAGCTGGTCGAGCATTATTTTAGATGAGGCACAAAATATTAAAAATATGCAAACAATGCAATCCCGTGCTATTCGCAAATTGCGTGGTGAGCATCATATTGCATTGACAGGCACACCTGTCGAAAATCGTTTGTCGGAGCTTTGGGCTATTTTTGATTTTATTCATAAAGGCTATCTTGGTAGCTTTACGAAATTCCAAGAGCAATTTATTTTGCCGATTGAGCGCGATGACTCTGAGCAACATAAGGAGCTACTACGAGCAAAAATTCAACCATTTTTACTTCGCCGTATAAAGCGCGATTCAAAATTAATGTTGAATTTACCTGATAAGCAGGAAACTCAGGAATTTTGCCCATTAACAGCGGAGCAAGCTGCCCTTTATGAAAGCTATATTGAAGATACTGCAGCACAGCTTGAGCAGCTAACGGGCTTTGAAAAAAGAGGGCGCATTTTAAAAACGCTAAATAAATTAAAGCAGCTATGTAATCATCCTGCACTTTATTTAAAGGAGCCTTTTGATGATGCGAAGACGATGCTAAGCCGTTCTGTAAAACTAAAACGTATTGTAGATTTAACGGCTGAAATCGTTCATAACGGAGAGCAATGTTTAATTTTCACGCAATATATTGGCATGGGCAATATTTTACAGCATTGCTTTGCCGAGCTGTATGATATTGACGTCCCATTTTTAACAGGCAGTATGCCAAAAAAGCAGCGCGATCACTTAGTTGAAGCATTTCAAGCGGGGGAATTTCCAATTTTTATTTTATCGTTAAAAGCTGGAGGAACAGGATTAAACTTAACTGCTGCTAGCCATGTCTTGCATGCTGACCGCTGGTGGAATCCCGCAGTGGAAAATCAGGCGACAGATCGGGCCTACCGAATTGGTCAAACTCAATTTGTGCAAGTTCATAAATTTATCACACTTGGCACAATTGAAGAAAAAATCGATAAAATGTTAACTTTAAAATCAGCTTTATCAGAAGAGCTAATTCAGTCAAGCAAATGGCTTACGGAGCTTCAAGATGATGAGCTACGCGAACTTTTTTCACTTGATTTAGTTAGATAAAACCCCAAAATTTATACTCATTTAGTAGCGTCCTATCTTTGCGCCAAAAGATAGGACGCTTTTTTTGTTCTCTACATTTTATTCAGTTGTGAATTTTAGAATTTGCTATGCGGTTAAGAGGTACTTTTTTCACTCCTTTACATTTTTAGTTTAAGATAGAAGTTAGTTTTGTAGCAGTTGTTTCTAAAGGTTGATTGGCAGTGTATCTTCTGGTAAAGTGAAATGCTCCGATACGTGCCGCATTTCATCGTTGGACTCCTCAGTCACATTGCTTGTCGGCACACTTTGTTTCAAAGCATAAAATCGGACGCCTTCAGCAACGACATCCATCGCAAAGATACGGTTATTTTCTTTATTAATGTAAGAGCGTGTATGTAAGCGCCCATTAATACCAATTAAAGAACCTTTACCGCAATATTTCACAATATGCTCTGCTAGTCTTCCCCATGCGACACACAAAACATAATCTGCATCTACACTGCCTTCGTTATTACGATAATTGCGATTGATTGCTAACACGAAGCTTGTTTGTACTTTCGTATCAGATAATTGTCGTAACTGTGGATTTTTTGTTAAACGTCCAACAAGTCCGATTTGATTCATTGATTCACCTCCTTCGTTAGCAATAATATACCTCACAGCAATAAAATTTAGCAAAATCTGAAAAGTGACATTTGCTATAGTTTTGACTAGCCAAACTTAAATTTTTGACCCTTTTTAAAATTTATTTTGTCATATTTTAGTGCTCTAACCCATGTCAGTAAAAGCTTTATTGGGAATATGCGCAAATATTAAGTTTCGCATTTTTTGTATGTTATACTTAAACAAAGACTATTTTGTTAATGACTTGAAAGAAAAGTTTTTTTCGATTAATGAGTGAACGAAATTTACTTTGAAGGAGGCTATGTGTTTGAAGACTTTTAAATTGATGGCATTTGATTTACTAACTGACGATACTATACAACCAATACGCATTATTGATGGATTGACGATTAATTTAGAGGATAGTCATCAATCATGGGTACTTGAGCTGTTTATTCCAAATGAGTACCATTCTATATTTAAAACACTACAGGAAAATAATAGCGTGTTTGACGCACATGCCGTTATCTCCTTTCCTGATAATGAGCCTGCGCCATTTTCTTTAATCGTTAGCACAATTACTGAAATCGGTGACCGCTTGTCAGTGTTATTAAAAGGTTCAATTAAAGCGCGTCGCCAAAAATATGCGGAGCTCTTATTACAACAGCTATTAGAAGAAGGATTATCGAATGACGAGCTCTTACAGCGCTTCCAGCATGATATGAAAGAGCGACCTAAATTAAATAGACAGCAATGATTGATATGGGCGTCCAAAAATCCTGCTTTGCTTAGAGGATATTTCGATGGCGTTTCATCAAAATAACAACTGTTAAAAATAGTGAGGCTTTCTTTGAGAATGGAGTAAATATTGGATTTAGTAACTCGCCTTGAGTTATTGGCGATTTCTTGAATATATTTGCGACTTGCCTCGGTTTATTTGCGATTTCTTGAATATATTTGCGACTTGCCTTGGTTTATTTGCGACTTTTCGTATATATTTGCGACTTGCCTTGATTTATTTGCGACTTCTCGAATATATTTGCGACTTGCCTTGGTTTATTTGCGACTTCTTGAATATATCTGCGACTTGCCTCGATATATTTTCGATTTCTCAAATATATTTGAAACTTTCCCTGATTTATTAATGGCTTTTTGAATAAATTGACGACTTTTCAAAGAAACGCTCTTTTATTTTATTTCGTTATTCCTTTGATAAAATATCATTAAAAACGTCCCCCAAGCAGGCAATACGCTGCTTGGGGGACGTCTTTTTCTTTAGCGGTTGTCTAAATTATTGCGATCGCGCATGTCTGCTGGATCTTCGATAATGTCCTCTTCATTTACACGACGTTCAATAACTTGACCATCGTTGCCAACACCATCATTTGGCGCGACGCGGTCAACTTCTGCGCCATTACGATTGCCCCCAGTAGCAGGATTCACTGTGCCATTAGGTGCTGTGTTATTTATTTCGTTATTGTAGCGTGGTGTATAGTTATTATCAATAACATCATCCACCCCACGACGAATTTCGTTTGCTGGTGTATTATCGTTCATCGCATTACGATCTCCTGTATTACACCCAGCTAATAATGACGTAGCAAGTAATGTTGCTGCAAACAAACCTTTCCACATAAGAAATTCCCTCCTTTCCATGGACTCATCTGATCAATACTTGATCGTTTATTAGAGTGCCCGGGAATGAAGGGAACTATCCGAAAATTTTATAGTTCTATTTTAATTTTTCTTTCAACACTTGCTCAACATAAGCCGCCTCTGCTTTGCAGCCGAATGTGTAATTTGTGCCTAATTTTTTTTGCATTTTAGCAATGGAGTCGATTTGCTTTTTCGTTGGCTCTTCTCCTAAAATTTTTGCAATTACTTCGTCTACCTTTTTGGCAATTTCATTATGAAATTCTTCGCTTACTAATACTTCGTGAGGTACTTTATCAAACCAAGCCGCATTTTCTGTAAAATATTGCTGCCAACTTGTCATGAAATCTTCCATTGAAAATTTATCTTCATCCCACTCAATGCTTGCTAAATAAAGCTCAAATGATGTGGAAATTGATCGTGTAATACTTATTTTTACACCTGAAGACAGTTCTTTATACATAAAAATTTAAACCTCCTACGTTTAAAAGCCAACCCTTTCAATCAATTGCACTTTAGCTAATTTTAATCCAAATTTTTTGAGTTCGTGAGGGAAATCTCATCAAAATCTGTAATATTCGCCAAAGCCTTTAAATCAAACTCAGTCATTTCAACAACAATGCCGTACTCTTTGACTAAGTAATCTGCCCATTCACTAATGGGAACGCTATATATTTACCGCTTTACTTTTGCAACATGAAAAATATGTTGAATTAAAATAAGTCAACCTATACATCTTATAATTTTTTCTTTGTAAATGCAAATAGTACTAGGTTATCTGAAAAAATTGGTTTTTTCAATTACTTTGGCTGAACTGGTCCTATTGCAAATAAAATATCCGTTTCACAAACCAACTCACCATCAACTGTTGCTACGGCATGCCCTTTACCCATTTGACCACGCAGCTTGACAAATTCTACTTCCATTTTTAATTGATCGCCTGGTACAACTTGGCGTTTAAAGCGACAATTATCTATACCTGTTAAAAAGACAATACGTCCTTTAAATTCATCTGAGCTTAATAAGGCAACGCCACCTACTTGTGCTAGTGCCTCTACAATAAGAACACCTGGCATTACTGGGTAGCCAGGGAAATGACCATTAAAAAATTCTTCATTTACCGTAACATTTTTAATACCTACCGCGCTCTTGCCAACTTCAATTTCTAAAATGCGATCAACTAATAAAAATGGGTAGCGGTGCGGTAAAATTGCTTGAATTTGTTCTGCATTTAACATAAAAAAACCTCCACTCCTATTTAATCTTATGTATGGTAATTATTATACAGGAATTTATTAATTACGCCTTAACTAACTCTAGGCTGGATTTTGCTGAAATTCCAATCTAATTTGGTAATTCATGCATGACATTTGGCTGTTAGGTAAATAGGTTGGCACCTATATTATCTAACAGCCATTTGCAGCTATGTTTTGCTTACATTTCCCTTAACTTAAATAAAACAAAAGGAAATGGCTTTCTTAGCAAATCAATGCACTTTATTCTTTTCCTTCGATGATATCAAATATATGTTGCCACGTACTCCATTTTAACGCATCGCTTGCTTCTCCGCCTCCGAGAAAGCCGTAACCAAACATGACACCACCAATTGCTGCACCAACTAATAGGGCTAGTACAAGTACAATTCGCAGCCAAATTGGAATTAAGCGTATTTGTACCCAACGTATTCGTTTCGTCGTTTCTTTTGCCTCAATTTCCTCACTACGTCTTCTTCTTTTTTTGGGGGCTACATCTTGTTCATTGAATTCGTTCGTCATTTATTATACTCCCTTATGCTTATCGAATACCGTTAATGAGCCCTAGCATTTGGTCTGCAAGTGTGACTGCGCGTGAATTAAATTGATATGAGCGCTGCGTAGCAATCAAGTCTGTCATTTCCTTCGAAATATCTACATTCGACATTTCCAATGTTTGGATACTCAAACCAATTTCCGCACGACCCGCTCCTTGTAAATCCGTTAAAATATCTGCTTGCGTGTAGCCAAGAGCTGCTAAATTAGTCGGCAAGCCAATATATGTACCACTAATTTGCTCCATTGCTTGAGGCTTTTGTAATTCCGATACGGCTAAATCCACTGCTATTACATCACCATCTGGGTAATTCACATTTAAGCGACCATCTTGAGATAATGTAAAGCCTGTTGCAAAATCAGGGAAATAAATAGCATTTCCATCGCTATCTGCTACAGGATATCCATCGGCATTTACGAGCATCATTTGTCCGTTTTCCATTGGCGATACATAAAAATCACCTTGGCGTGTATATGCTGTGCGCTGACCATCACCATCAGGCATTAAAATATTGAAATATTGATTTTCCTTCGTAAATGCAAAGTCAAGGTCGCGTCCTGTACTCTGTAATGAGCCTTGCTTTTGATTTGATTGGACTAGTGATACATGTGCTCCGACACCATAGCGAATCCCTACAGGTGATTGGCGCAAAGTTTTATCCAATTTATCGTTATTATATTGCTGGTAAAGCAACTCTGAAAATTGTGCGTCCTTCGCTTTATAGCCATGTGTACTACTATTTGCAAGGTTATTGCTAATTGTATCTAATTTCGTTTGTAGCTGTGTTAATGTATTTGTTGCCGTTACCATTGTGCGTAGCATGCAATCATCCCTCCATTACACTTTCCCAATTTCATTTACTGCCTTTTCCATGCTGCGGTCATATGCTTGAAGAACTTTTTGATTTGCTTCAAATGCACGGTATGCCGTTAATAAATCTGTCATCGAGCGCGCAGAATCTACGTTAGAGCCCTCTAAGTAGCTTTGACGTGTTGCAAACGTTACACCTGCTTGTCCATATGCTGATGGTAGTATACCTTCGTCAAGCATACGATATAAACCATTATCCTGCTTCATTAAGACATCTGGGTTTGCTGAGAACGCTACACCAAGCGTTGCCACTTGTGTGCCGTTTTCATCTAAAATCGCACCTGTATCCGTAATTGTAATATTATCATTTGCTAGCTGAATACGCTCGCCTATGTTAGACAACACAAAAAGTCCTTGTCCGTTCACTAAATTGCCTTGTCCATCTAATGTAAAGTTACCATTGCGAGTATAAGCTTCTCCACCTGCTGGATGCTGCAGACGGAAGTAAATAGCACCTTGGTTACCGGATTCCTCATCAATTGGTAGCGTAATATCTACTAGTGCTACATCTGTTGGCAAATCTGTTAATAGTAATGAGCCTTGTGTATTGTTAGCAATTGTTTCTTGTAAGTATACCCCTGTTGTCAATGCACCGATTGGATTTAACTGCTGTAGAGTTAAACCTTTTTCTGTCGGTATATTTGTTGTTCCCTTTGCTGAGAGAAGCATGTCTGGGAATGAACGAATTGTTGATTGGTCTGCTTTAAAGCCGGGCGTATTTGCGTTTGCCATATTATTTGTCAATATTTCAGTACGACGTTGCTGTGCTAGCATACCTGAAGCTACTGTATAAAATCCTTTGAACATAAAACACACCTCATTTACTAGTTGTTATGATTCAACAAAAAATTCTCACTTCAAGCGAGTGGTAAGCTGAATTGAATACTAATTAGCGTTTACTCACTGATTGAGTAACCAACATCGGGTTATTCGATTTAAACGAAAATAATCGATTACTCTGCTGTGGCACCTGCTGAACGGTCAATATTATTCAACATAATACCTGTGCCAATTGCTACACAATCCATTGGCTTCTCTGCAATAAATACAGGTACTTTTAGCTCTTCAATCAATAATTGATCCATACCGTGTAATAATGCGCCGCCACCTGTTAAAATAACACCTCTATCAATAATATCTGCCGATAGCTCGGGTGGCGTTTTTTCTAATACATTTTTAGCCGATTGTACAATCATCGATACCGATTCATGCAATGCTCTCTCGATTTCCGTAGAATGAATTGTAATCGTTTGTGGCAAGCCTGTCACCATATCACGCCCACGTATTTCCATTGATTCATTACGGTTACCTGGGAATACTGTACCAATTGTCATTTTTACCGCCTCTGCTGTGCGCTCTCCAATTAATAGCTTGTATTCTTTTTTTATGTATTGCAAAATGTCGTTGTCAAATACATCGCCTGCTACTTTAATTGATTCACTTGTTACGATGTCTCCCATTGATAATACAGCCACGTCTGTCGTACCCCCACCAATGTCAACTACCATATTGCCACTCGGCTGGAAAATATCCATTCCTGCACCGATTGCCGCCACTTTCGGCTCCTCTTCTAAATAGACCTTTTTACCGCCAGATTTCTCAGCAGCCTCACGAATTGCTTTTTGCTCTACACTTGTAATATTTGTAGGACAGCAAATTAAAATACGTGGCTTTGATAAAAATCCTCGCACATTTAATTTATTTATGAAATGTCGTAGCATTGCCTCTGTTACATCAAAATCCGCAATTACCCCATCTTTTAAAGGACGAATAGCTACGATATTACCTGGCGTACGCCCAACCATTTGTCTCGCCTCTTCACCAACTGCTAACACTTTTCCTGTCTTTTTATCCATCGCCACTACAGATGGCTCATTTAGTACAATGCCTTTCCCTTTCACATGGATCAGAACATTCGCCGTCCCTAAATCAATTCCAATATCTTTCGAAAACATTCCCTTAGTTTCTCCTTCCGCCAATTCAAGTCTTTACGTACATCATTCTATTTTCAAGAGCTGTTAAGTCAATCTTATCGGCTCAAAAAGCAACAAACTTACTTTAACTACTTCTTCTTTAACCTATTCCCCTTATTATAATGCTTTAATAGTTCACTAGCGGGAGAATGGGCGGCTGTTAGATTGAATATATGCTTACCTGATATTCCTTATTTGTCCCGCATTAACGGGCATTAAGACTCCTACTTCAAGACTTAAGTGAAAATCAGCTTAAGGATAAGTGAGAGTTCAACTGCCCGTAAAAGCCCGATTGGTTCAACTAACTATCAGTGGAGTTGAGGAAAACCTCCACTGATTGAAGTTTCACTTTATATATTTAGTTATCTAGACTATTTTATCACATTGAGGAAGTAATTACATCCTCTTTTATGGCAAACTATTCCCTAAAATTGTCACTGAAATAGAGAAAAAGCACTTAGATGAACGTAAGTATCATCTAGGTGCTTTGTTCGTGTTGCTTCGATTGCCATTTTTTCTTCGTTGCTTCTCCACCGCGCAAATGACGGACGGATTTATGATAGGCTAAAATTTTTTTTACTTCCTGTGCTAAAGGCTCATTTATTAATACAAGCCTTTCAGTTAAATCCTTGTGCACAGTACTTTTAGAATAACCTGTCATTTTAGCTAAAGTGCGGACTGTTTCTTTGGTTTCGATTAGCAACTCACCTAGCTGAACACAGCGACGCCTAATATGTTCGTGCACGTTCCCTTCCTTTCTACTTAGGATGTAAGAATGTGCCGTAGCTTAGTAGTATGTTTCTTCACCTTATGAGTCGTCCGCCACTATTTAGAACTTAGAATGCAAGCAATTTTCGTGGATTAATTGCTTCACCATCTTCTAACACTTCAAAATGTAAATGAATACCTGCTGTCGGATTCCAATCATTATCCATTGTCGTTGCTAATGGCTGCCCTTGTACAACCTCGTCGCCTTCTTTCACAACAATATCTGTAATCGAACTATAGCGTGTTTCCATGCCATTTGCATGTTGAATTGTAATGCTATTTCCTGTGAAAGCATCCATCTTAATTTTTGTTACGACACCACTCATGGCAGCAAGCACTTCAAATGGCTCACTATTAATGGCAAGTGACATCCCCGATGATGTTGAAAAAGTTTGCTTAAATACAAGCAGGGCATTTTCACGAGTTTTTGCATCTGCCGATAAATCATAAAAATCCTGCAGCACTGTCAGTTGATCTAATAATGCTTCATCAAACGGGAATTTCAAATTTTCTTGCGCTGTGTTTGTTTCAATTATCGGCTGTTGCTGTTGTGGAATTTCTTCTCGAGCAACCGTTTCTGTTAATAGGCGCTCTTCCTTTTCTGTAACAAGCGCATTATAGCTAAACATAAGTGCTAGTACGGCGAGTGCAATACCCGCATAAATAGCTGGCCAAAACCATGGCTTTTGTTTTAAATTTTTTGGAGAAGGTTTTAAATTTTTTTCCTCTCGCATGTTCATCACCTCTGAAGCTAGTGTGAACAAACTATACAATTTTTAAACACGTCAGCTTATTTTTTTGTACAAACATTGCCAATTGTCGTGTGCGGATAATAATGACCAATTATTTGCTCAGCTGTAGCGTTATTTTGTGCTAACTCATTTGCCCCATACTGGCTCATTCCTACGCCATGGCCATAGCCTTTTGTTGTAATGGCAATATCGCTGCCATCCTTTATTAGCGTAAAGTCCGTTGAGCGCAATTGCAAAAGCTCTCTAAAATCACGACCGCTAAATTGTTTTTTTCCTATTACTGTTTGAACACGTCCCGAGCTATTACGCTCAAGCTTTAATGCTAAAAAATCATCTTGTGTCCAGTTTGTTTGTAGCTTGTCATTTAGCTCTGCCACAGTCATTTTAATTGTTTGACTATTTTTCTCGGGCGATGTTACGGATTGTAAATAAGGTAGGTCATGTCCACTATAATTTTCCGCTGACTCTGTAACTCCATTTGATGAAGCATGAAACATCGCAGAAATTGGTTCTTCATTATACAGTATAATTTGACCCGCTGTAGCCTGCACCGCGTCTGAAATTTTTCGTTCATACTGTGCAAAGGCTGTTAACCATTTTTGCTGTCGTGCCTTCTCGTTAATAAAAACTTGATGCGTCGTTGTCGGCTTAATCGGTTTTTGTCCGTAATTTGTATTACGTATGACATAAGTGCGCGCAGCGATGGTCTGAGCCTGCAATGCAATAGGATGAAAGCTAGCTGGCATTTCTGCAGCAACAACACCGATTAAATACTGCTCTAATGGGATGCTCTGTGCTTCGCCTTCAACTGTTATAAAAATTTCACAGGGCTCTGGTAGTGCTGGCTTTTGTTTCTTGTAATAAAGTAGCGGCACAGTAAAAAGAAAGCAGATGGCAATGATGATAATAATGATGTTTTTTTTCATACGCCATTGTATGTAGCTTTTTAAAAATTTATTTATCTAATTACAAAAGGCCATCGAGAATGGAATTGATACCCTACTTTCCCGACAGCCGCTTTTTCATTATGCTATTACTTGTTCTGTATTGTCCTGTTGTACAACGCTTGCTTCGCCTTCTGTTACTCGTTCGATATTTGCCCCTAACGCTGCCAGCTTTTCATGGAATTTCACATAGCCGCGATCTAAATGATGTAAAGCAGTTACACGCGTTACGCCTTCTGATACCAAGCCGGCTAAAATAAGTGATGCTGCAGCACGTAAATCAGTTGCTGCCACTTCGGCTCCTTGTAATGCGCTATTGCCTTCGACAAAGACAGAGCGTCCTTCAATTTTAGCCATAGCATTCATTCGACGGAATTCTTCGACATGCATAAAACGATTTTCAAATACGGTTTCTGTAATAATGCTTGTGCCCTCAGCCGATAACATTAATGCCATCATTTGTGATTGCATATCTGTTGGGAAGCCTGGATGTGGCATTGTTTTAATATCCACTGCCTTTAATTCACCCGTTGCTCGCACACGTAATCCATTTTCTTGCTCTGTAATGTCTACGCCCATTTCGCGCATTTTAGCGATTAAAGCCGTCATATGCTCTGGTATCGCGTTTTCGATAATTACATCACCACGTGTAATAGCTGCCGCTACCATAAATGTACCCGCCTCGATACGATCAGGAATAACATAATGCGTAATACCTTGGAGCTTTTCGACACCTTCAATACGGATTGTAGCTGTTCCTGCACCAGTCACGCGGCCACCCATTGCATTAATAAAATTCGCTAAATCTACAATTTCAGGCTCTTTTGCAGCATTTTCGATAATTGTCGTGCCTTCCGCTAAAGCTGCTGCTGTCATAATATTTTCTGTAGCCCCAACGCTCGGGAAATCTAAATAAATTTCAGCTCCCTTTAATTTCTCAGCACGTGCCTCCACATAGCCATGTCCAAAAGAAATCTCAGCTCCCATCGCTTCAAAGCCTTTTAAATGCAGCTCAATTGGACGAGAGCCAATTGCACAGCCACCTGGTAGAGCAACACGTGCAAAGCGATTACGCGCAAGTAGTGAACCCATAACTAAAATAGATGCGCGCATTTTACTAACAAATTCAAACTGTGCCTCACTCGACAAATCACGAGCCGCATCAATTACAATCTCATTGTTATTTACATTATATTGTACATCTGCATTTAAGCTTTTTAATACTTCACCAATTGTATATACATCAGCTAAAGCTGGAACGTCTTTAATAATGTTTTTTCCTTCAGAAGCTAATAAAGATGCTGCTAAAATAGGTAATACAGCGTTTTTTGCGCCTTCAACTTTTACGCTACCTTGTAAAGTCTGACCACCCATAACGATAATTTTCTCCACAATTCGTCCCTCCGAATCCCATTCTCGTAAACTTGCTATTTTATTTAAAAGTTCATTAATCTTTTTTATCCAAACACTGCTAATAATACAGCTATAACCCAACTTTATCAAGCATCTTATTCACTATTTTGTGTCGAATTTTGACTTTATTGTTCATACTACATATTACGCACTGTATGTATAGTTGGTGAATCGAAAGCGGGATACTTTCCAGACGCCTTTTCCCTATATTTTTCTGCTACTGCGTCTGTTTTCTCGAATTAACTCGAAAAGTGCTATTTCAAAATTTGCCATCTTCATTTGTAAAGTCAGCTTGAGGGTAAGTGCAAAAGAGGCATTTATTTCTTACTTGCCATGTGAAATCAGTATTAATCTTTCACGCTGTTAGTTTTATACACCAAAATTCGATATGTTAAACATTTTTGATTGCCCAGGAAATATATACTTTGTAGCGAAAAGCAATTAATTGCTTTCCCCTACAAGCTATATAATGTATTTTATTGGAAAATATAGACTAAACTTCTTGACCATTGAGAGAAACTAATGAAGAAATTGGAAACGGCTGAGCCAATGACGATGCTGAATAAAATATAGATGAGTTGAATTTGGAATGTTCTACCTTTTTTGAACAGTTGGTCAAAACGAAATGCTTGTAATGCATAGAATGCCACAGCAATGAAAAAAATATGCGAGGCTAGACCGAAAAGTGCCTGTTGTCCTATTTCCGTATAAAAGTCCATCTTCTTTTACACTCCCTTGTGAAAAAAGTTGCTTTAAATATAAATTGAAGCACTAGATATTTATTAATTTTCTCTTGATTTAGCATTTATTTTCATTTTATCGAGATTCTAATCAATTTTTGGAGTTTTTTCTGATTCTCTTGCTGCTTTATTGTTCTATTGGCACTTTTTCCAATTCTATTGGCGAATTCCCTTACTCTATTGGCGTCTCATGGCATATTTTAGTGTTTCCTTCAACTTACTGTCATTTATTTAAAAAGACTGTTTGGAAAGCGTGCTTTCCAAACAGTCTTTATTAAAATTAGATGTTACCCTCATGAACGTTGATACGATTCAACGCACGTTTTAGCGCTAATTCAGCACGTTTGAAATCAATGTCATCTTTTTTGCCTTCTAAACGACCTTCTGCTCGGTTTAAGGCTTCCTTTGCACGAGCTAAATCAATTGAAGCTGCTGCCTCTGCGGAAGGAGCTAAAATTGATACTTTTTCAGGACGAATTTCGATGAAGCCGCCACTTACAGCTACAAAATCAGTTGAACCATCTTGTTTTTTAAGCTTTACAGCACTAATTGCAAGAGGCGCAACCATAGGAATATGGCCTGGAAGTACACCAATTTCCCCTGAAACTGTTTTAGCAACTACCATTGTTACTTCAGAATCGTATGCTGGACCGTCGGGAGTGACAATACTGACTGTTACTGTCTTCATATTATTTTCCTCCTCGCCGTTAGAATTAAACCTCTACGCCCATGCCTTTTGCTTTTTCTACTACTTCTTCAATGCTACCTACTAAACGGAAAGCATCCTCTGGTAAGTGATCCCATTTGCCATCAAGTATTTCTTTAAATGAGCGAACAGTTTCTTTAACAGGCACGTAAGAACCTGCTTGACCAGTAAATTGCTCCGCAACGTGGAAGTTTTGAGATAAGAAGAATTGAATGCGACGCGCGCGCTCTACTGTTTGCTTATCTTCATCAGATAACTCGTCCATACCTAAGATAGCGATGATATCTTGTAACTCACGGTAACGTTGAATTGTACGTTGAACACCAGTAGCAATTGCATAGTGCTCTTCACCAACGATTTCTGGTGATAATGCACGAGAAGTTGATGCTAATGGGTCAACCGCTGGATAAATACCCATCTCAGATAATTTACGCTCTAAGTTTGTTGTTGCATCTAAGTGAGCGAAAGTTGTTGCTGGAGCTGGGTCAGTATAGTCATCGGCTGGTACGTAAATCGCTTGAATCGAAGTTACAGAACCTTTTGTTGTCGATGTGATACGCTCTTGTAATTTACCCATTTCTGTAGCAAGTGTTGGTTGGTAACCTACCGCAGAAGGCATACGACCTAATAGGGCAGAAACCTCAGAACCTGCTTGTGTGAAACGGAAAATGTTGTCGATGAATAAAAGTACGTCTTGACCTTGTTCATCACGGAAATACTCAGCCATTGTTAAGCCTGTTAATGCTACACGCATACGTGCACCAGGTGGCTCATTCATTTGACCAAATACCATCGCAGTTTGCTTAATAACACCAGAGTCAGTCATCTCGTGGAATAAGTCGTTACCTTCACGTGTACGCTCACCTACACCCGCGAATACAGAAATACCGCTGTGCTCTTGTGCGATGTTGTTGATTAATTCTTGGATTAATACAGTTTTACCTACGCCGGCACCACCGAATAGACCGATTTTACCGCCTTTAATATACGGTGCTAATAAGTCTACTACTTTGATACCTGTTTCTAGGATTTCAACTGTTGTAGATAATTCATCAAATTTTGGCGCTTCGCGGTGGATTGAGTCACGGCGAGCTGATTCTGGAATTTCTTCACCTAAGTCGATTACTTCACCAAGTACGTTAAATACACGTCCCAGTGTCACTTCACCAACTGGTACTGAAATAGCTTTCCCTGAGTCTGTTACTTCTGCTCCACGTTGTAAACCATCTGTAGATGACATCGCAATTGTACGAACAACATCGTCACCTAAGTGGATTGCAACTTCAAGAGCTAAAGTAGTAGGCTCTTCATTTGGACGTTCAATCTTAACAGTTAGGTTGTTATAGATTGCTGGTAAATGGCCGTTTTCGAATTTAACGTCTACTACCGGACCCATTACTTGTAGAACTTGTCCTTTGTTCATGTTGTGTACCCTCCTATCGTATTCTTATACGAAGTTAGCGTGAGTTGCAGCTTATTCTAAAGCCGCAGCTCCACCAACGATTTCTGTAATTTCTTGTGTAATAGCTGCTTGACGCGCACGGTTGTATTGCAATGATAGACCATCGATTAAATCAGATGCGTTATCTGTTGCACTACGCATTGCCGTCATACGTGAAGCATGTTCACTTGCTTTTCCGTCTAATAAAGCACCGTAAATTAAGCTTTCTGCATATTGTGGAAGTAAAACTTCTAGAATTGCTTCACCAGATGGCTCGAATTCATACGCAGCGCTTGATGTTGAAGTGGCAATATCAGTCAACGGAAGAACCTTTTTCTCCGTCACTACTTGAGAAATAGCACTTTCGAAGTGGTTATAGTACATATAAAGTTCATCATATGCACCATCAATGAACATACCAACAGCATTACGAGCGATTTCTTTAATATCAGCAAATGTTGGTTGGTCAGGAAGAGCAACAACACTACTAATAACATTATGATCACGTTTAACAAAGTAATCACGCGCTACACGACCTAATGCAAAGACAACGTATTCGTCTTTGGATTTATGACGCTCGTTAATTGTACGTTGAACTTGACGCAGAATGCTTGAGTTGTAAGCACCTGCTAAACCACGGTCAGAACCAATTACTAAGTAAGCTGTTTTCTTAACAGGGCGAGCAGTTAACATTGGGTGTCCACTGTCTTTCGTACCTGCAGCGATAGCGCCTACTACGTCTTGAATTTTTTCCATGTAAGGAACGTATGCTTTTGCATTTTGCTCTGCACGACGTAGTTTCGATGATGAAACCATCTGCATTGCTTTTGTGATTTTTTGCGTGCTCTTTGTAGAGTTAATACGACCTTTAATTTCGCGTAAGTTTACCACTGGTATTTCACCACCTTCTGTTATTTAGTCACAATCCTATCTTCTCATATCATCCGCAAGCTACTGCCTGCGGAGGTACGAGAAGTTATCTAACTAAAGATTATTCTGATTTAGCAAAAGTCTTTTTGAATGCATTGATTGCTTCAGTAAGGTCTGCATCAGCTGGAATATCTTTTGTTGTACGGATATGATCTAATACAGCTGTGTGGTTTGTATCTAACCAGCTTAAGAATTCAGCCTCAAAACGAGTGATGTCCCCTACTGGAATATCGTCTAAGAAACCACGAGTTAATGCATATAAAATAACAACTTGTTTTTCAACTTTTAATGGTTTGTTTAAGTCTTGTTTTAAAACTTCAACTGTACGTTTACCACGCTCTAATTTAGCTAAAGTTGCTTTATCTAGGTCAGAACCAAACTGAGCGAATGATTCTAATTCACGGAAAGCAGCTAAATCAAGACGTAATGTACCGGCAACTTTTTTCATCGCTTTGATTTGTGCTGAACCACCTACACGTGATACAGATAAACCTGCGTTAATTGCTGGTCGTACACCTGAGTTGAATAAGTCAGATTGTAAGAAAATTTGACCATCTGTAATCGAAATTACGTTTGTTGGAATGTAAGCTGAAATGTCTCCAGCTTGTGTTTCTACGAATGGCAATGCCGTAATCGAACCGTTTTGGTAAGTTTCGTTTAACTTCGCAGCACGCTCAAGTAGACGGCTGTGTAAGTAGAATACGTCACCAGGGTAAGCTTCACGACCTGGAGGACGACGTAATAATAATGACAGCTCACGGTAAGCAGACGCTTGCTTCGATAAGTCATCATATACTACTAATACGTGTTTACCTTGTAACATAAATTCTTCTGCCATTGCTACACCAGCGAATGGTGCTAAGAACAATAATGGTGATGGTTGAGAAGAAGAAGCTGTTACTACGATTGTATAATCTAAAGCACCGTTTTTACGTAATGTTTCAACTACGCTACGCACTGTAGATTCTTTTTGACCGATTGCAACATAGATACAAATCATGTTTTCACCAGTTTGGTTTAAGATTGTATCAATCGCTACAGATGTTTTACCTGTTTGACGGTCACCGATAATTAACTCACGTTGACCACGACCAATTGGAACTAATGCGTCAATCGCTTTAATACCTGTTTGTAATGGCTCATGTACAGATTTACGTGCCATTACACCGAAAGCTGGGCTTTCAATTGGACGAGTTTTTGTTGTGTTGATTGGACCTAGACCATCCACTGGTTGACCTAATGGGTTTACAACACGACCAATTAGTTCTTCACCAACTGGAACGCTCATAATACGACCTGTACGACGAACTTCATCGCCTTCTTTAATGCCAAGGTACTCACCTAAAATAATAATACCTACATTACCTTCTTCTAGGTTTTGTGCCATACCCATAACACCGTTAGAGAACTCTAAAAGCTCTCCAGCCATGACGTTGTCGAGGCCATGAGCAAGAGCGATACCGTCACCAACGCGGATAACTGTACCTACTTCGCTTACTTGTAATTCAGATTGGTAGTTTTCAATCTGTTGTTTAATCAGACTGCTGATTTCTTCAGCTTTGATGCCCATGTATGTTCACCTCTCACATTTCTTAAAATTAAACAACTAATGTACGCTTTAAACCTTCTAGCTTAGAAGCGATTGTGCTGTCATAAATATAGTTGCCGATTTGTACACGAATACCACCAAGAATAGATGGTTCAATAATGTTTTTAATGTCTAGCTTACTTTTACCTACTAGCGTTGCAAATGCAGCAGAAATCTCTGCATTTTCAGCTTCGGTTAAAGCACGTGTTGAATAAACTGTCGCCTCAACTGCACCTTGTGCTGCAGTTGCAAGATTTTGAAACTCTTTTGCAATCGTCACGATATCATTGATGCGTTGTTTATCCACTAATAATTGAACTGTGTTTAATACTGATGAATTAGCGTTCGCTAAAATTTCAGATAGCATTGCTTTTTTCTTTGCAGAAGAAATTTTAGGTGCTTTTAATAGCTCTAATAAAGCTGGTGTTGCTTCGATTGCCGCTGTGAATTCCTTTAAATCTGCACTTACTTCTGCAATACTTTGCTCTTTGCTTGCTAATTGAAACAATGCTTCAGCGTAACGTTTCGCTACTTGACTCATTTCGCTTCGCCTGCCTTCGCAATCGTCTCTTTAATTAATGCGCTGTTGTCCTCTTCAGAAATCTCTTTGCCAAGCACTTTAGATGCTGCAAGAACTGATAGTGATACAACTTCTTCACGCACTGCTGCGATCGCTTTTTCTTTTTCGTTTTCGATTTCACGCACTGCTGCATCTTTTAAACGAGCTGCTTCTGCACGCGCTGTTGAAATAATTTCCTCACGCTGTACATCGCCTTGTTTTTTTGCACCTTCTACGATTGCTTGTGCTTCTGTACGAGCTTCTTTAAGAAGGCTTTTTTGTTCTTCTAATAATTGGTGCGTTTCTTTGCGCGCTTTTTCTGCTGCATCGATTTCGCTTGCAACAAGCTCCTCACGTTGTTGCATAATGCCCATTAATGGACCCCACGCAAATTTTTTCAAAAGAAGCATTAAAATTACAAATGTTGCTAATGTTGCAAGGATGTCACCGCCGTTAAAACCGCCAGCTGCACCTAATACAAGATCATTTAATAACACGATTGGTTCACTCCCTTCAAGAGCTTGTTCAAAATCTATAAGTATCAATGACACCTCGACATCATTGTGCCCAGATTTTGCCGAGTGAGCTCGAAAAGCTCCTTTTCAAAATCTGTGACATCTGCCGAAGGCTTCATCTTGATTCAGCAAGTGTTTAAATACCCTTTGTCAATAAAACATTTATCTCACCGCTTATATAGACTAGAGTTTTCCGAATCAAGATAAATCTTTAATTTCAAATTCATTGTTGCTTCTTTCGCATTAAACAATGCGAACTTCATAGTACGATACATAAAAGGAATGGCGAAGTAGTAAGTCTGGTGAACTTTTCTCCGCCATTGACGTCAGTCATAGTAGTAATTATTGGTTCATTACGATGAATGCTACTACTACACCGATGATTGGAAGGGCCTCAACTAATGCAACCCCGATAAACATTGTTGTTTGAAGAGCACCACGTAATTCTGGTTGACGAGCGATACCTTCTACTGTTTTTGATACGATAAGACCGTTACCGATACCTGCACCTAGTGCACCTAAACCGATTGCGATTGCTGCTGCTAATAAACCGATTGAACCTGTCATTGTTAAATTTCCTCCTTGGAATATATGTTTTTTTATTGTGGTTCAAATTACCGCAAATTTTGCGGAATTTATAATTAATGGTCGTGACTCACTTTGTGCGCCAAATAAACCATCGTTAACATAGTGAAAATGAAAGCTTGGATAAACCCGATGAAAATCGAGAACCCTTGCCATGCGAGTGCCGGAACAACCATTCCGAACCAGCCCCAAATACTTGCACCGGCAATACCCGCGATTAAACCGATTAAAATTTCCCCTGCGTAAATATTACCGTATAGACGTAAACCAAGCGTTAATGTATTGGCAAACTCTTCAATAATTTTTAGCGGGAACATCCACCACATTGGCTTCAAATAAGTTGTCTTCGCATAACCACCAGTTCCTTGCATTTTAATACCGTAATAGTGAGCTAAAAGCGTAACCATAACAGCTAATGTTAAAGTTACAGTTGGATCGGCTGTTGGTGATTTCCACCATAGGTAATCATCATAAATGATTGCGAATGGTAAACCTAATAAGTTCGCTACAGCGATAAACATTATTAGCGTAAGCCCTAATACGTGGAAGCGACCACCTGTTTTCCAGTCCATATTACTCTTGATAATACCTTTCACGAAGTCCATAATCCACTCCATGAAGTTTTGCATACCTGTTGGCTTCAGTTTTAAACTACGTGTGGAAATAAACGCGATTAAAAACACGACTGCCGCAGTGACAATTAGCATTAAAACAGTTGATTTGTTAAATGTTAAGACATAGTCACCGAATAATGGCAGATCAAATTCTGGATTTTTATGACCCATTTTTGCATTCACCTCTCTTTCAATGAGTACACTTTAGTGCTGTTTAACAAGATGTACAATTCGCTCGATTACGAGGAAAATGTACGGAAGCATTAGCCCAATAACTGTGCTAATTAGATGAAAATGTTCTGGCAACGACATGGCGATTGCGACTGCCGCAATACCCGAGCCAAAGCGTAAGGCTGTGCCTAAAGATGATGCCTTTCTTCCTTCACTAACAGAACGGTCAAACTTGTCCATCCGTCGAACTAAAATCCAAAAGTTATATGTACCGAAGAATGCACCTAAACCAAGTCCCGCGAAGATGCTAGCATATGGCGTAAAAGCCCATCCTAGTACACAGAGTGCGAGCAAAAAAAATAACACTTTCTTTTGCTTTGCGAAAATGTAATGCAAATCTTCCATTAGCAGTAAGTCTCCTGAATTTTTTTCGAGTAAAGAATCGATGCTGACCAGCAAGTGAATTCAAAGCGTAGTAAATGTACTACAGTTATGAGGTTAAATTATAAGATGTAGCAAAATTTGACTTGGAGTAAATTTCTACATACAAAAGCTTTAACCTTTATGGACATGTATCCAGACGCATCAAACCGTTGCAAAATTTTCTTCTGCGATGAGTAATCACAGGAGCAAAATCGACAATTGGAATTCAACTGTCCATTCAGTAGAAACTTGATATAATAAGCACTTCAAAGTTTTTACACACAATGAAACCCTTATCATTCTTACCCTTTGTTAGCATACAATAGGCGATATTTGATGTCAATTAGTAATGGTGAAAAACTTCACAATCCCCTCAATGTTGTCAAATTGTCGACAAATTTGTGAAAGGATTTTTTCAACAAGAAGTTTGTCAAAAATATTCATCTAAAAACCTTTTCCCCTATACTATTTTACAAAATTATTCGTAGTTATTAATAAAGTGAACCTTCAGTCAGTGGGGGTTTCCTCATCCCCACTGATTGGTAGTTTCACCAATCGGGTTTTTACAGGCTGTTGGATCCTCCACTTAAACTTCTTGATTTTATCTGCTGGTTTGAATTGGGGGGTCTGTGCTCCTGCGGTTACTCGTCGCAAAAGTACAGCCTGCTCCTGCGGTTACTCGTCGCAAACAAATTTGTTAATACGGGATAAACGCTTTAAAGCTCCCAACCTCTAAGCATGCTTTACTAAAAATTCGACAAGCGCTTTGACAATTCTCTCTGAGGCATGGCCATCACCATATGGATTGGATGCTTGTGCCATCGCATCGTACGCTGTCTGATCGACTAGCAGCTCATTCGCTAACTGATAAATTGTATCCTCGTCTGTGCCAGCAAGCTTTAATGTACCTGCTGCAATTCCCTCAGGACGCTCTGTTGTATCACGCAATACAAGCACTGGTTTTCCTAATGAAGGAGCTTCCTCCTGCACCCCACCAGAATCCGTTAAAATCATGTATGAACGCGCCGCAATATTGTGGAAATCAAATACCTCTAACGGCTCAATTAAGTGAATGCGCTCGTCATTGCCTAACACGTCATTGGCAATTTCACGTACAACAGGATTCATATGCACAGGGTAAACAACTTGAATATCGTTATGCTCTGCTAATAAACGCTTGATTGCACGGAACATATTGCGCATTGGTTCACCAAGGTTTTCACGGCGATGGGCAGTTAATAAAATCATCCGATCTGTACCTATTTTCTCTAGAACTGGATGGCTATACGTCTCACTTACAGTCGTCGCAAGTGCATCAATCGCTGTATTTCCAGTTACAAAAATAGCTTCAGCTGGCTTATTTTCACGCAATAAATTCTCCTCAGACTGCTGTGTCGGTGCGAAATGTAAATCCGCCATTACACCTGTAAGCTGTCGGTTCATTTCCTCTGGATATGGTGAATATTTTTGACCTGTACGAAGCCCTGCCTCCACATGCCCAATTGCAATTTGATTATAAAAAGCAGCTAAGCTACCAATGAATGTAGTCGCTGTATCGCCATGTACAAGCACGATATCTGGCTTTGCTTCTTTCATAACTGCATCTAACCCTTGCAATGCATTTGTCGCAACGTCCACAAGCGTTTGGCGATCCTTCATAATATTCAAGTCATAATTTGGCTTAATTTTGAATGTTTCAAGCACTTGATCAAGCATTTGACGATGCTGAGCTGTCACTGTCACAATCGATTCGATTTGTGGGTGCTTTTCCAACTCCAATACGAGCGGAGCCATTTTAATTGCCTCTGGACGCGTACCGAAAATCGTCATTACTTTAAACTTCGTCATTCCAAACTCTCCAGTCTATAAATGTAATTGCGTGAAGGTGCCCAAAAAGCGTGCTAACGCACTGCTTTTCGGACGTTTTGTTTGTGTTTCATTAGTTTTCCGCTATACTATTTTGTACCAAATAAACGATCGCCTGCATCTCCTAAACCTGGGATGATATAGCCGTGTTCATTTAATCTTTCGTCCAGCGCCGCGATAAAAATATCTACATCGTTATGTTCTTTTTGAATTGCCTCTACACCTTCCGGCGCAGCAATTAAGCACATAAATTTAATGTTTTTTGCACCGCGCTTTTTCAAAGAGTTGATTGCCTCAACAGCAGAGCCTCCTGTTGCTAGCATTGGGTCTACAATAATGAAATCACGTTCTTCTACATCCGCTGGTAGCTTGGCATAGTATTCAACAGGTTTTAATGTTTCTGGATCGCGATATAAACCAATATGTCCAACTTTCGCTGCTGGAATTAAATTTAAAACGCCATCTACCATACCAATTCCTGCTCGTAAAATTGGAACGATAGCCAGCTTTTTACCAGATAACACTTTTGATTTTGCTGTTGTTACAGGTGTTTCAACTTCGATTTCTTCAAGCGGCATTTCCCTTGTAATTTCAAATGCCATTAACGTCGCAACTTCATCTACAAGTTCACGAAATTCTTTTGTTCCAGTGTTTTTGTCACGAATATACGTTAACTTGTGCTGAATTAATGGGTGATCGAATACATATACTTTGCTCATACGGCTCTCTCCTAACTGTTGTTTATCCGCATTAACAGGCAAGTTAATAACCCTTCAATTTAAGCAAGGTATTTACTGCCTGCAAAAGCCCGATTGGTGAAATTCAGTAATCCGTGGAAGGGTGAGGAAACCCCACAACGTAAAATTTCACTTTATCTGAATAAGTATAACAAAAAAACGTCGAGCTGTGTTGTACAACATTGTTGCAATTTATAGATTAGCTGATATAATTGCAAAGTTACAATAGAATCAGCATTTACGAGCGAATCCTCACTTTAAGGCAAATACTCTAAGTCATTTTTAAACAATAGTTATTTTAATAAAACACAAACAAAACGTCCGAAAAGTAGTGCTTCGCACGCTTTTCGGACGCCTTTTATTTACGCATATAATGGAAATTTATCTGTTAAAGCTTTTACGCGAGCGATTGCTTGTTCTTTTACTGCTTCGTCATCAATATTCTTTAATACCAATGCAATAATAGAGCCCACTTCTTTTATATCATCTTCTTTAAAGCCTCGAGATGTTACGGCTGGTGTACCAATGCGAACACCTGAAGTGACGAATGGTGACTCAGTATCATATGGAATTGTGTTTTTGTTTGTTGTAATACCAACAGCATCTAGTGCATGCTCTGCTACTTTCCCTGTTAGGCCAAGAGATTTCACATTCAATAATACGATATGGTTATCTGTACCACCAGATACAATTTCCACACCTTCAGCGATTAAAGTTTCTGCTAGTACTTTTGCATTTGCTTTTACTTGCTTCGCATAGTCTTTAAATTCTGGTCGTAATGCTTCACCAAATGCTACAGCTTTAGCAGCAATAACGTGCATTAATGGACCACCTTGAATACCAGGGAATACTGATTTATTTAATTTTTGCTCCCATTCTTTAGAAGCTAAAATTAATCCTCCACGTGGACCACGTAAAGTTTTATGTGTTGTAGACGTTACGAAATCAGCATATGGTACAGGTGATTGGTGTTCACCTGCAGCTACTAAACCAGCAATATGCGCCATATCTACCATAAAGTAAGCGCCGATTTCGTCTGCAATTTCACGGAATTTTTTGAAGTCAATTTCGCGTGGATATGCTGATGCACCTGCAACAATTAATTTTGGCTTATGCGCTAATGCTTTTTGACGAACATCTTCATAGTCGATGACATGTGTATCTTCTGTTACACCGTACTCTACGAAATTATATAAAATACCTGAGAAGTTAACTGGTGAACCATGTGTTAAGTGACCACCATGAGAAAGATTCATACCAAGTACTGTATCGCCTGGCTCTAGAATTGTATGATATACAGCCATATTTGCTTGCGCACCAGAGTGTGGCTGTACGTTTGCATATTCAGCACCGAAAAGTTCTTTGATGCGATCGCGCGCGATATCTTCCACTACATCGACATGCTCACAGCCACCATAGTAGCGTTTACCTGGGTAACCCTCTGCATATTTATTTGTTAGCACGGAGCCTTGTGCTTCCATTACCGCTTCAGATACAAAGTTTTCAGATGCGATTAGCTCAATATTCGCTTGCTGACGCTTTTTCTCTGCTAAAATACCATCTAATACTGCCTTATCTTGTGCTGCTAATTTTTCAAATGCCATGTAAAATTCCTCCCAAAAGTAAATTATTCATATTGTGCACGCACGCCACCAATTAGTTTCGGGCGTGTCGTCGCTACTGTTACTACTGCTTCACCTAGTGTTTTCACAGATGTACGGATTGGAACTGCTACTGCTTTTAAATGCATGCCAATTAATGTTTGACCAATATCAATCCCTGCATGGGCTTGTATATTTTCCACTACAACTGGCTTTTGCATTTGCTTATAGGCATGTGCCGACATAGAACCACCAGCTGTTTTTACTGGCACGACATGCACAGGCTCTAGCTGATATTTTTCCGCTGCTGCATATTCAAGTGTTAACGCACGATTAATATGCTCACAGCCCTGAAAAGCTAAGTATAATTGATGGCGTTCAGCAAATGCTTGTAGCTCTTCATAAATAGCCGTTGCTACATCCATTGCTCCCGCTGTTCCTATGCGCTCACCCATCACCTCTGATGTCGAGCATCCTACCACAAATAGTTGTTGCGGTTGGAAAACCACTTGCTGTTCTAATTCACTTAACAATGTTGCTAGCGATTTATGCATATCAGTTAAATTTGTCATGTATTACACTTCCAGCTCTGAAATTTTTTCTACACGGCGCGTATGGCGTCCGCCTTCAAATTCAGTGCTTAGCCAAGTTGCAACGATTTCACGTGCCAGCCCTGGTCCAATAACGCGTTCGCCCATTGCTATTACGTTGGAATCATTATGACAGCGCGTTGCTTTTGCTGAAAATACATCATGCACTAAGGCGCAACGAATTCCTTTTACTTTGTTTGCCGCAATCGACATGCCAATTCCCGTACCACATATCAAAATGCCTCGATCAAACTTTCCAGAGGCAACACCATCCGATACAGGCTTTGCATAGTCTGGATAATCAACCGATTCATCAGATTGTGGGCCGAAGTCTTCATAGCTAATGCCTAAGTCACCTAACAGAGACATAATCTCACGGCGTAAATTATTTCCACCATGGTCAGAAGAAATTGCAATTTTCAACGAAGCTCCCTCTTTTCACGATATATTCATAAAATAGTGTACCATTTATTGAATGAGAAAAACATTCCTCTCAAGCATAACAAAAAATACTTTAAATGAAAACACGAATATTAAAGTTTAATTTAGAAATAAAGTTCACATCTACTTCTATTTTACAAGTAATTCAGTTTACAATCATTCGCCTTTTGGCTAATTCACAGAATTTTCTTGATTATAACTAGTTAACTCTACTTACACTCACACAGCAAAAATACAGTTAAATAAATTTCCTTTCGCTCCTATAGTATGTACTATTTTGAGCGATCAAATTGGGATATAACATTATATAGCTCATTTGATTGTTGCTGAAGATTTTCACATAGATTTTGTGTTTGCTCAATTTCAAATGCCTGTTCCTCTGTAATCACACGGACTTCCTGTGCACCAGCAGACGTTTCTTCTGCGATTGCAGCTACCTCCTGAGATTGCTGTGCCGTTAGCTCTATTCCGCTAAGCTGTTGCTTCGTTAACGAGGAAATGTCTACAACTGCGTGCGCAACTTCCTCTACATTGCTTACCATACCATCAACAGTCGCTGTTGTTTCAGATACGCGCGTCGATTCTTGCACCGCAAACGCAACTTGACCGTTCATTTGTTTCACAACAAGTTCAACATTTTGCTGCATCGCTTGAATGATTGTAGTGATACCTTGCACAGCCTTTGCACTTTCATCTGCTAAAATACGAACTTCCTCCGCTACAACGGCAAACCCTTTTCCATGCTCTCCTGCTCTCGCTGCTTCAATTGAGGCATTTAATGCTAGCAAGTTTGTTTGTGCAGCAATATCTCCAACTAATCCGATTATTTGCTCAATTTGCTCCGCATTTTTTTCTAACTCATGAATATTAGCTAAAGCTTCCTCATTCCCTTGCGCAATTTGCTGTATGCTCGTTACAAGACTTTGAATAGCTGTTTTTGTTGTTTCTAAATTATTAAGCATTTGCTTTGACCCGTCAGCCGAGTTTGTTGCGTGTCCATTGACATCTAATGCCAACTGACGAACATCGACCAAGGCCTCTGCCATTTCTTGCACAGAAACGGCTGAAGTTTGAGCCCCTTCAGAAATCTGCCCTACCGTTTTAGCTACATCGTTTGCTTTGTGCGATGAAGCTTTTGTTAAATCGGATAATTCATTAATTGTTGAATTCGTAATGCGGTAATTATTTTCAATACTATCCACCATGCCACGTAAATTGACTAACATATGCTGAAATGCCTCTGCAACAGAACGAATTTCATCGTTAGTTTTCGGCATGGTCACATCTTGTCCAATTTTCCCTTCCGCCACACGTGAAGCAGCCTGCTCCAAAGCTTGTAGTGGGCGGACTAAAATAATACTAAAAACCGCTGCTAAAATACAGGACCAAGTAATCCCCGCTATGTATGTACTTATTTGAAAAATCTTTACATTTATCGATTCAAAAAACATCGGATGTATAAATTCAATAAATACAAAGCTAGTTGAATACGTAACAATCGCTAAAACCCCTACAAATAATATTAGCTTTTTGCGTAAATTAAATCGTTTTTGTTTGCTATTCACTATTTGCTCCTCCTTGTTTTTGCACTAATTCTTCTATTAAATGTCGTAATTCAAAAAATGTTTGCTTATACGTATGCAAATCGCCGCCATATGGATCTGATACGTCTGGTGCTGTGTACGGAGTTACATATTCTTTCAATGTGTAGGTCTTTTGCATGGCAACTTCATAACTACGAACGAGCAGCTCCTTGTGCACTGTCGTCATTGTTAAAATTAAGTCTGCCCACTCAATATCCTCAACTGTTACTTGGCGAGAAATATGTTCATGAGGGATATTTTCACTGTTTAAAACTCGTTGTGCATTTTCCGACATTTCCCCTCCTTCAAGAGCGTAAATACCTGCTGAACGAACCTCGATATTCGGAAGCTGCTTTGCCTTCAAAATCGCCTCAGCCATCGGACTTCTGCAAGTATTTCCAGTACAAACAAAATAAATATTCATCTTTTCTCCCACTCTTCCAAAAAATACTTAATTAAAAAGTATTACCATGCTAATAGCTAATAGTAATACACCCGCTATTATTTTAAAAATTTGACTATTAAAAATGGGCGTTTTAGCTACGATGAGCGCTATGTATGATAGTGCAAAAGTAGCTATTCCAGCGCTAAGAATAAATAAATACTTTTGTAGATTTAGCATACCAAAAGAAACGCTTGCTGAAAAGCTATCAATGCTCGCCATAATTGCTAAAATTGGTAAAGCTTTTTGAGGGACATGTTGATTTCTGGATGATAAAAGCAGTTGAAGTGCAATACAAAATAATAAGATAGCGGAGAGGTACGCTGCCCAGTCCTCCATAAATGTACTAACCCAGCTTCCTAATTTAAACCCAAGAAGCGGAAAAAGCATATGCCATAAAGCTGTCCAAATCGAGAGCAAAAAGCGCTGTGAAACGCTTGGTAAAAGTATATATAGGGCAACGACATCCAGCGCTAAAATAATTCCAACTATCACTTCCTGCAATGACATACCTCCTAAGCATTGCTTTTATTTTATGTCAATGAATAGGCAGAGAGAACTGAAAGAAAAAAATGAACAAAGATGGCTCATTTCTAATCAGCTTGCTAGCATGCTTCCCAATTTATCGAAAATAAAAAAAGCTGTCGGGAAATCCCTGACAGCTACTTATTTTTTATACCATTGTCCACCCGCCGCTTTTTCTAGACGATTCATAATTGCGACGCCTACACCGAGACGGGCGGTCGTTGTGGCTAAAATAATCGTTGCGTCGGTTTTGTCACATGCACGAAGCGCATCATAAAGTGCGCCACTCATTGCTTCAACATCCCCGTCCTTACCGTATGTAAAGAAATAATTAGCTTTGCTATTAGCAAAGCTTTCTGCTGCTAACAGTGCAACACGCTGTCCCGTAGCTTGAAGTTGTTCGACTGCTTGCTGCACACTTTCTAATTTTGGCTCAATTAATAGGACAGGAGCCTCCGGTGCATAATGTGTATATTTCATGCCAGGTGCTTTCGGTGTGCCCGGGCTTTCCTGTTCCTTCTCAGTTGGCTGAATAACTGTCCCGATTACTTCCTCTAGCATTTCCTTTGTGACACCGCCTGGACGTAGTATCACTGGTGGATTTACCGTCACATCGAGCACCGTCGATTCCAAGCCAACACCTGTTGCTCCACCATCTAAAATACACGAAATTATATTCGTCATATCTTCCGCGACATGCTCCGCCCTCGTCGGTGATGGCTTGCCACTTTTGTTAGCACTTGGTGCCGCTAGGGGCTTATTGATTTCTTGTAATAAACGTAGCGCTACCGGATGGTCTGGCATTCGTAAACCAACTGTAGTTAGACCCGCTGTGACACTCGCTGCAAAGACATTCGGCTTTGTTTCTAAAATAAGTGTTAAAGGACCTGGCCAAAATGCATCCATACATTTTTGTGCTATTTCAGATATATGCACAACATAATCTTGCGCTTGTTCCTTGCTACTAATATGGACAATTAAAGGATTATCAGACGGACGCCCTTTGGCAGCAAATATTTTTTGGACTGCCACCTCATCTGTTGCTACAGCACCAAGTCCATATACCGTTTCAGTTGGAAATGCGACTATTTCGCTATTATTTAAAAAATCCACAGCTTGTGTATAACTGTCATTATTATTCACAACATTATCCACAATTAAATATTTTGTTTCCATATCATCACCGCCTTTAATTTCGCTATTTATCAAAAGTTATTCACATATTGTTGATAACTTATCACTTAATGTGCATAAGTTGTTTAAATCTGTGGGTAAAACTATGAAAATTTTCTTTTTAACCACTCATAAATAACAAATTTACGCTTTTCTCCCTTCTCTTCCTGAGGTTTTTCACATGTTTTTGGAAAAACAGAGCAAAACCAGTTGTCGCCTCTTGCTTGCCCGATTGTTAAGACGACAGATTGATAGAAGTTTTGTGGATAAAAAGTATTGTATTCATATTTAGGTGGAATTAAGTTATCCCCAACAACGATATGAACATCATATTGTGAATAATTTTTTTCAAGTAACTGTTGTAAATCAATTAATGCTAATTCTGTTTCTTGTGTACTAGCCATTTGCTCAAACATCGGTAGCGCCGCTTGAACGATTTCTTCCTTTACTGTCTGGTCCTGCTGCAAATTACTGTTCGCTACAACTCTAAATAATAACGGACTTGCTTCCTTTTGCTCATGCCAGCCCTCACCATAATCCACAAAATGAGGCACGGCTAATAACAACATATAACTAATTAATGCATAACAAACATAACGAAAAATAATAAGAATAGGCAATGGCTTTCTAGCAATATTGTAATCTTCTAACATGAAAATCCCTCCTTGCCTATCATGATGGACAAAGAAGAATTTTTTTATTCATCAATTACACAAAAAACAATTCTATCTTTTCTGTTAATATCTTTTACAATTTCAATTGTAGCTTGTGGGAAGTGTTGTTGGAAAAAAGCCGCTACTGCTCGACCCTGCATATAGCCAATTTCCACACCAATTAATGCTGGTTGTCTCATCAAAGCCGGCAACTGCTCAGCTAGCTTGCGATATAAAAATAATCCATCCTCGTCCGCAAAAAGTGCTGTGTGCGGCTCATGTTCTAGTACAATATCAGACATTTCCTTCGCCTCATGATAAGCGATGTAAGGAGGATTACTTAAAATAACATCCCATTTTTGCTGTGCAATTGGTTCTGTTAAATCGCCTAAGCGAAAATCAATTGCTGCTTGCAGTTGCATAGCATTTTGCTCGGCTGTTGCAAGCGCATCTTGCGAAATATCCGTTGCCGTAACAGCTACATTCGGGCATTCAAGCTTCATTGTTATAGCAATTGCCCCGCTGCCTGTACCAATATCCGCCAATTGAATCGCCGCATCTTTGCCAAATAATTTTTCTATACGCGTTATTGCGCCGACGATTAATTCTTCTGTTTCAGGACGGGGAATTAGAACGGATTCATCTACTTGAAATGGGCGTCCATAAAATTCCTCGACACCTGTAATATATTGTACGGGTACTCCTTCCGCATGCCTTTGCAGCATGTCTTCAAGAGTAGCTATTTGCTCATTAGACATTTGCTCCTGCATTTGTAACATTAAATCCGAATAATTTATTTGCAGCACGTGCTGCATTAGCAATCGTGCTGCTGTTTCCTCTCGACCATTGGCACTTAAAAAAGAAGAAGCCCGTTGCAGGACTTCGAATACTGAGTTATGCATCTTCATTTAATCTTGCTAATTTAGATGCTTGTTCTTCTAAAATAAGTGCGTCAATCACTTCATCTAACTTGCCTTCAATGATTTGGTCGAGTTTTTGAATTGTTAAGCCAATTCGATGGTCTGTGACACGATTTTGTGGATAGTTATACGTGCGAATTCGCTCCGAACGGTCACCTGTACCTACCGCCGATTTACGTGTTGCATCCACTTCAGCTTGAGCTTCTTGCATATACATATCTGCCACACGCGCACGTAAAATTTTCATTGCCTTTTCGCGGTTTTTGATTTGTGAACGCTCATCCTGCATCGATACAACGACACCTGTTGGAATATGCGTCATACGAACAGCAGACATCGTCGTGTTAACTGATTGCCCCCCTGCACCAGATGATGCAAATGTATCCACACGAATATCCTTTTCATGAATGTCTACATCTACCTCTTCTACTTCTGGCAAACAAGCAACTGTTGCTGTCGATGTATGAATACGCCCTTGCGACTCTGTAGCAGGTACGCGCTGAACTCGGTGTGCACCATTTTCATATTTGAATTTAGAGTATGCGCCTTGACCGTTAATCATAAAGATAACCTCTTTATAACCGCCCATTGCATTCGGTGTCGCCTCCATAATTTCAATTTTCCAACCCTGCGTCTCTGCATAACGCGAATACATGCGGAATAAATCCCCCGCAAAAATATTCGCCTCATCTCCACCCGCAGCTCCGCGAATTTCCATAATAACGTTTTTCGAATCGTTCGGGTCTTTTGGAATTAGCAAAATGCGTAGACGCTCTTCTAATGAAGGAATTTGGTCGTTTAACTCATGAAATTCTTCCTTCACCATTTCTAGCATATCTTGGTCTTTTTCAAGTTCTAGCATTTCACGCGTATCTGCAAGCTGTTCCTTCACAGCTTTATATTCACGATACACTTCAACCATTTCTTGAATATCTGATTGTTCCTTTGAATATTCACGTAGCTTTTTACTATCACTCACTACATCTGGATCACTTAATAATTCATTTAATCTTTCATAACGATCTTCAACAGCTTGTAGACGATCAAACATAATACTTTTCACCTCTGTATATAATTTTAACTATAATTTCCGGATGTGTTGATCATCCTTTACTTTATAGAAAATACCTAATAATTCGTTGATTTTCGTTGCGGAGGACGCTTTCCTCGGGGTGCGGCTTCAACTAATTTATTTCAGCTCGAGGCCAACAGGATGTTGGTCATGGAGGCATTGCCGCAGGACGCGGCGGGTTTAGCCTCCCTATACTTTCTCCCGATGGAGTCGCCCCCTCCACTTCAATCAACGAGTGCATGCCTAATAATAAAATGCTTCTCTCTATAAAACATATTAATCAATAGACAATTTTTACATAATCAACACGCTTGTATAATTTACTTAAATTGAGTATAAAGAAATTTTTAAATGCTTGCTACATTTTTAAAGCGGCGGGTTGCTATGGCATTTTCTGCATACAGGATAATATGAGTCATTGCCACCAATTGAAATTTGGTCACCTGTGTACACTGGCTTGCCATTCTCGTCAACACGCAGGTTCATCGTTGCCTTTTTGTGACAGAACCAGCAAATTGTTTTCATTTCCTCAATTTTATCTGCATAAATGAGCATATAACGGCTGCCTTCAAACAGCTCGTTTTGGAAGTCATTTTTTAAGCCAAAGCCCATTACTGGTATGTTTAATTCATCGACTATTTGCGTTAATTGGAGTACATGCTCCTTCGAGAAAAACTGTACTTCGTCAATTAATATACAATATGGCTTTTCTTCATGATTTTTTACATATTCAAAAATATTTGTATCATCAAACACAGCAATTGCAGGACGACGAAGACCAATACGGCTTGATACCACACCTACTTCATCCCTCGTGTCGATACCTGAAGTAAAAATAAGAACGGGCTTGTTTTGCTCTTCATAATTATGGGCTACTTTTAAAATTTCAATCGACTTACCACTGTTCATCGCACCATGCTTAAAAAATAATTGCGCCATTTTTGCCTCCATTTATTCCTCAAAAAATGCCTGCCAGTCGGAAACCTGGCAGGCATTTTAAAATTATTATTTGTTAAGACCGTATTTTTTGTTGAAACGATCCACACGTCCGTCAGCAGACGCGAATTTTTGACGACCTGTATAGAATGGGTGACATTCGTTACAGAACTCGACAACGATTGATTCTTTTACAGAACCAGTTTGGAATGTGTTACCGCAAGAGCAAGTTACTGTTGCAGTTTTGTAATCTGGATGGATTCCTTGTTTCATATTCGTTTTCTCCTCTCGCCCTGAACCATCTGGAACAGAGTATAATCGAACTGCACCTTACAAAGCCCGAATATGTCAGCTTCATATGTGCACGTTGCATACTTTGAAAGTATAACATAGCCTCTTTATTTTTTTCAAGAAAAAAATTTTAGCCGCGTACCTCACGATAATCATTGTCCACTAAACCGATATTTTTATTGCGCTCCTTGAAACGAATATTATGAGAAGATACATACGCCATCTTTGGTGCATCTGGCTCCATATACAATTTTGCGCTATTTAACGCTAAAATCGCATCAGCAAATGCACCTGCTATATAATGCACTTTGCTAGGATGGCTGACAAAATCTCCCGCTCCAAACACCCCATCAATATTTGTTTCACGCTTTTCATTAACAATGGCATTGCTGTCCTCAATATGTAGCCCCCATTTTTCAAGTGCTCCATAATCGCATTTTAAGCCATGACTAACAATTACCGCATCTACTTCAAGTCGTTCAATCTCTCCTGTTTCTTTATGTGCTATTGAGACAGCCTGAATTAAATCATCATTTCCATGTAATTGTGCCACTTCATATGGTGTTTTTACATTTACCGATTCTCGCATTAAAGCAACATTTCTTTCGTGCCCACCAAACTCGTCTCGTCGATGCACGACCGTTACACTCGATGCGATTTGGGCTAATTCATTTGCCCAATCGACAGCCGAATTGCCACCGCCAGAAATCACTACACGTTTATTACGGAATCCTTCTAATTCCTGTACCGTGTAATATAAATTTGTTACTTCGTATTTGTCTGCCCCTTCTATGTCAAGCTTTTGCAAGGAAAGTACGCCGTAGCCAACAGCTAAAATGACCGTTTTCGAATAATGCTTTTCGCCTGATGCAGATGTTAATATAAAAGTACCATCTGCTTGTCTTTCTAAATTTTCAATCTTTTGATTGAGCACAATTGTTGGGTCAAATGTTTTAGCCTGCTCAATTAATTGTTCAATTAATTGCCCGCCTAAAATTGGAGGCAAGCCACCAATATCCCAAATCATTTTTTCTGGGAAAATTAACAGACGACCACCAAGCTGGTCACTACATTCAATAATCTTCGTCTTTAAATCTCGCATCCCGCTATAAAATGCTGTAAATAACCCTGCTGGTCCTCCGCCTACAATCGTTACATCATACATTTCCTCTGTCATACGCTTAATTCCCCATTTCTTTTTTATTCATAATTGACCTACGTATACTCTCTTTATTCCTTTAAATGTGCTAGTAAGTATAGGAAATACGGTGCACCTAGAACAGCAACAACAATCCCTGCTGGAATTTCGGATGGCTCGAAAATAGAACGACCAATCGTATCTGCCATTAACACTAACAGCCCTCCCAATAACGCTGCGGCTGGAAGTAAAAACTGATGCTTAGCCCCTACAAGCTGGCGTGCTAAATGTGGTGCAACGAGTCCTACGAATCCAATACCACCGCTGACTGAAACACTCGCCCCAGCTAATCCAACAGAAGCGGCTAATAATAAGCGTCGCTCTTTTTCAATTGACGCACCTAGACCAACAGCTGTTAATTCGCCTAAATTCAGAACATTTAATACGCGAGATTTTGAATAAACAAATGGTAATAGGACGATGAGCCAAGGCAATAAGGACAACACAAACTTCCAATTGGAGCCCCAAATACTTCCTGCTAGCCATGTCGCAATAAATTGGTAATTTTCTGGTGTTAGTCGCAGTGTCAGTACAATCATCATAGAGCTGATACCCGCAGCTACAGCAATACCCGTTAAAATTAAGCGCATTGGTGTAATTCCCTCATGCCGTTTATAGGACAGTGTATAAATTACAATGGCGGTCAGGCCCGAACCTATGAAGGCTAGCACTGGTAGTAAATAGACAGGGGCAGCTTTTGTTGTAGAAAAAAAGGAAACAAACAGCATAACGGCAAGCCCTGCCCCAGCATTAATACCTAAAATACCCGGGTCTGCCAAAGCATTTCTTGAAATCCCTTGTAAAATAGCCCCAGAAACAGCTAAGCTTATTCCAACTAATACAGCGAGAACAATGCGCGGGAGTCTAAATTCAAATAAAATAAGTTGCTGTTGGGCATCCCCTTGTCCAAATAACGTTCGGAAAACCTCTAGCGGTGTTAGCTTAATTACTCCTGTATTCATACTAATTACAAACGTAATGATAATAAGTACAACTAATGTAATTAAAATAGCCAAGTTTTTCTTTCTAATTTTTTTTTGATTTGGTGTTAAGAAGCGATTGCTCATAGCTCTTTTCCTCCTTTACGAGCTAAATAGAGGAAGAATGGAACGCCAATAAAAGCAATAAGAGCCCCAATTGGCGCCTCATAAGGAGGATTGATATTTCGTGCAATAAAGTCCGCTAATACAACAAGCAATGCACCATATACTAAAGAGCAGGAAATAATCCAGCGATAATCATGCCCAACTATGTATCTCGTTAAATGTGGAACAATTAATCCTACAAACCCTACTGCTCCTACAACAGAAACAGCAGCACCTGCCAAAATTAAAACAATTATCATTCCCCATACTTTTATAACATTCGTGCGTTGTCCAAGCCCAATCGCAATTTCTTCACCTAAGCTCAACAGTGTAATAGAACGTGATAAGATGAGTGCGCCTATCATCGCAACAAGTATCCAAGGAGATAAAATTTGCAGATGGCTCCATTTTGTACCCGAAACACCGCCTGCATACCAAAAGGCTAAATCTTGTCCTATTCGATAATGCAGTGCAATTCCCTCTCCTAGTGCGCCTAAAAGGGCACTAACCGCAGCTCCTGCTAAAACTAAGCGCATCGGCGTTAGACCCCCTTTGGACAGAGAGCCAATACCATAAACGATTGCAACGCCAAGCCCTGCTCCCACAAAAGACCACATAATTAAATACATATAAGGTAAGCCCGGGAAAAAGGCAAAACATAATGCTAGCATAAATGCTGCACCAGCGTTTAAACCTAGCAAACCTGAGTCCGCCAAAGGGTTTCGAGTCATTCCTTGCATCATTGCTCCGGCTACAGCAAAGCATGCACCTACTAATGCTGCACCTAATACACGTGGCAATCGAATCTCACGAATAATTTGATGTTCTGTTAAATCAGGTAAAAATTTAAAAACAGCCTGCCAAACCATGCTTAATGAAATATCTGCCGCTCCAAATGAAATGGACAAACCAATAGCAAATACTAGGCTCACAAGCCCTATAATTAGTGCCAATAAAGCACGCACGGGATGGGTCCGTCTTTGTAGCTCCTGTAATTTTTCGAGCCCTTCGACTCCTTCAGCTCGCGTCGCCATGTGCTTCCTCCTTAAATCTGTTCCGCCTTCTTCTCTCTCATCTTTAAAACGAGATTTCATTGCTAATATTATCTACAGGAGCTATTTAGAATATATTTTCCTGTAGTTACTTATCACAAAATACTTTTTGTTAAAAGCTTAAAAAACAGCATTCCTCTCCTCAATAATCATTCTTCTTTTCCAAATAGTTGATAGGACAAGCAAATAGGGTTATTACTATAAGGGCACATAGCCATTTCTGCATCAATATTGAAAACCTTTTGTAAATTCCCTTTAGTCATAACTTCTTCTGGATTGCCGTTGACAATTAATTGACCGCTTTTCATAGCAATCATAAAATGGGAAAAGCGCGATGCATGGTTTAAATCATGCAATACCATAACAATTGTCCGTCCCTCTTCCTTGTTTAGCTTTTGCAATAACAACAGGATGTCTAGCTGATGTGCTAAATCCAAGTAGGTTGTTGGTTCATCGAGTACGAGAATATCCGTTCCTTGTGCTAACGCCATCGCTATCCAGACTCGTTGACGTTGCCCACCTGATAAAGCTTCAATCGGGCGGTCGCAAAATTCACGTAAACCAGTTACATCAATTGCCCAATGAATATATTCATAATCTTCCTTTTGCAATGTTCCAAAGCCGGTTTGGTGCGGAAAACGTCCATAGGAAACTAATTCAAAAACAGTTAATCCCCCCGGTGCTGTTGCCGTTTGTGGCAAAATAGCCATTCTTTTAGCAACTTCTTTCGTTTTCAATTGATGTATAGCTTTCCCATCTAAATATACCGCGCCATTTTGCGTTCGAAGCACGCGGGCTACAGCCTTTAATAATGTAGATTTTCCACAGCCATTTGGACCAATAATTGTTGAAATTTGCCCTTTTGGAATTTCAACACTCAAATCATTTACGATTAGTGTAGAAGAATAACCAATTGCAACATGTTCTATTTCAATGACGGTCATCTTATCTTTACTCCTTTTATTCAGTATTAATAGGCAAGGAAACAGCCTAGCCTCACTTTATCTTTATAATTGCAGACCAAATTGCGCTGTGTATAAGCCGTAGTAAACTTTCTGATTATCCATTAATTCCTCATGCGTGCCTTCCTCGACAATGCCTTTTTTAGAAACAACGACAATACGGTCAGCATCCTTAATTGTTGCAAGACGATGTGCTATGACTAATGTTGTACGTCCCACTGATAGCTCATTCAATGCTTCTTGAATTGCCTTCTCCGTTTCAGTATCTAGCGCGGATGTAGCCTCATCTAAAATAAGTATTTTAGGATTTTTCAAGAATATACGTGCAATAGACAAACGCTGCTTCTGACCACCAGACAATTTAACACCACGCTCTCCGATAAGCGTCTCCATTCCTTCTGGTAAAGCATGAATAACCTCTTCAAGCTGCGCACGTTTTGCTGCATACCATATTTCCTCATCACTTGCATTCAAGTTCCCATAAGCGATATTATCTCGTATCGTGCCATCAAATAAAAAAACATCCTGCTGTACAATCCCTATATGTGAACGCAAGGAATGAAGTTTGAAATCTCTTATATCAATCCCATCAATTTTAATCGCACCCTCATTCACCTCATAAAAACGTGGTAATAGGCTACAAATTGTAGATTTTCCTGCACCAGATGGTCCAACAAGTGCAATTGTTTCACCCGGTTTAATTTTTAAGTTGATATTATTTAAAGCTCGTTTATCATCTGTGTAACCGAACGATACATTATCAAAGACCACTTCGCCTTCAACAGCAATAACCTCTTTTGCGTTAGCGCGGTCTGCAATTTCTGGCTCTGTCTCAATAAAATCAATGTAGCGCTTAAAGCCTGCCATTCCTTTTGGGTAGCTTTCAATAAACATATTAATTTTATTAATTGGATTTAATAGAATACCTGATAGCAAGATGAATGCGACAAACTCACCGCTTGTTAAATGCCCACCCAATACAAAATAAGCTCCTAAAAATAATGTGAATAATGATAGTACCTTTGTTAAAATACCTGAAATCGCTTCATTCCATGCCATCACTTTATAAGAAAAAAGCTTGGTCATACGAAATCGCTCATTATTTACCTTAAAGCGTTGAATCTCATGTGCCTCATTTGTAAAGGCCTGTACGACACGAATACCACTCACATTATTTTCAACACGTGCATTAAAGTCTGCAATATCCCCAAACATCCGTGTAAATGCTTTAGACATAAGCTTTCCAAAAATAATTGTCAACACTAAAATAATTGGTACGAGTACAAATATAAGAATCGTAAAGGTAGGATCAATGTAGAACATGACACTAAACGCCCCAATAATCGTCATGACAGCAATGAAAAGATCTTCTGGCCCATGATGTGCAAGCTCACCTATATCCATTAAGTCATTTGTTAAACGTGAGACAAGATGCCCTGTTTTATTATTATCAAAATAGCGGAATGATAGTTTTTGCACATGGCTAAAGGCTTCTTTACGCATATCTGTTTCAATATTAATCCCAAGCATATGCCCCCAATACGAAACGATAAAATGGAAAATCGAATTTACAATATATAAGCCAAACAACAATAAACTCACCATTATAATCCATTTCAGTTCACCATCAGGTAAAATATCATCAATCACCTTATTTAAAACAAGTGGAAAAGCTAATTCAATTAATGCAACTAAAATTGCACATGAAAAATCGAGTATAAATAACCCTTTATAGGGCTTGTAGTAAGAAAAAAAACGTTTTAATAGCACGGATGTAGCCTCCTCTTTGTACAGCTAATATTTATTTTATAGTCCAAATTGATAATGATTATCATTTTCGGTTAAACTATACTACATTTTATTATTTTTAAGCAACCAATTATCATTTACGCACCGGCATAATTGTGTCCAGATTTTTTTCAAGCTATTTGGTGGAAGTTAACCATTGTCACGTAGGTCTCTCTTTAAAATTTATGATGTCCGCTGTAAAATAAGAGGCTGACCACTTATTGGGCAGCCCTGTTCCTCAAGCATTTTTTAGCTATATACCCTTTCATTTTATCCGCATTAACAGGCTTCCACCTCAAGGCCTGAGCAGAGGTGGGAGTCTTACGTTCCTGTTGGTGAGAGCTAGCTAAAGTATCACATCTATGTGACTACGTTGGCATTAGCATGTCCTGCCCATCAAAAACTTTACTGATTAAGATTTCATTTTGTTACTTCTACAATAGTATTTGCCATTTCTTCTGCTTGATGTAATGCCGATAATGGGTCAGAGGCAAAATAGTATTCTGGCGCTAACTCTATCGTTTCATTGTTTTTCACCACATCTAGATTTGTCCATGTTGGTGGAAATTCTCCGTCTTTATTGAAGAAATTTATGACAAATACATAGTCACCCACATAATCTCCTACTACTTCGTAGGAAATCTCATAGCGTCCTCCACTTGATTCTTTTGTCTCAAAGAGCTCTTGTACTTTTTCTTGTGGCTTCATTTCGAGAACTTGGAACAACGCTCGACCACCTGACACACTATCATTCGCCACAATTGTTGCGTTCTTTTCAAATAAATCAAAAATTGTAAATGTAGCTCCTTCTGGTATAGATGAATAAATTTTCTCTTTAGCAGCTTTTATACGCTTTTCAAAATCATTCACAAATGTCTCTGCCTCTGCTTGTCGTCCTAAATATTCACCCATTGCTTTTACCTCTTCTACAGCAGACTGATGTGCCGATTCAGAAAATACAATAGTTGGTGCAATTTTCTCGTATTTTTCTACATCTTCTTTATTCCATGTAATGATTAAATCGGGTTTTAACTCTACTACTTTTTCCAACGATACATTGCCGTCTGTACCTATGTTCGTAATCTCACCATCTTTATAGTACGGTTTTAAAAAGGCTGCATAATCTAAATTTGCTATAACCGCTCCTACCGGCACAACATCTAGTGCTAACACTTGTCCTAAATACCAATCTGTTACAATTCTTTCAGGCTTTATTGGAATTTCAACTTCACGCCCTACATCATCTGTAACAATTGTTGTTGCCTTTTCTGTATTAGGTTCATTATTCTCTTTAACAGCTTTTTGCGCTGTGTCATTTCCACATGCTGTTAACAGCAGCATTAAACTTAATAAAAAGGGAGTTGCTAATTTTTTTAACATTTGTTCATTGCTCCTACTCTCAAATGATTTTGCTTGCGCAAGCTGAATATTATTATAATGAAAATGATTCTCATTATTAATAGATAAATCAGACTTCATGCTGACACTTTTCTCCGAGAATTCACTTGGTGTCATCCCAGTCCATTTTTTAAATATACGACTAAAGTATATTTCCGACTCAAAGTGCATTGCTTTTGCAATATCTTTTATTTGATAGTTAGGCTTTCGCAAATAGTTTTTTGCTAATTGTTGTTGCTGCTCCTGTATGTATTTCTTTGGACCATGTCCGAAATGCAATTGGAACAACGTAAATAACTTTTGTGTAGAGAGTTGAGTATAGCGAGCAACATCCTGAACGGCAATCGGATGATATAAATGTCGTTCTATATACATTAACGCTTGCTGTAATTTGTTATTATCGTATTCTTGCTGCTCAATTTCCTCAAAAATTCGCGCAATTAAACCGTGAAAATATGCCTGTACCCCCAACATTTGCTGCTTCTCGTATTGACGATAAAGACTGTCGACCATTTCTATTACAATCCAAGGATTTGTTAATGTATAGCAGGAAATTGGACGGCTAATTGAAGCTTGTTGTTGGAGTGCCTTCAACAATTCATCCTGATGAGGAATTTTGCCGATATAAAAAATCACATAGATTCTTGCTGCTGTCGTAGCTTTAATTGAAAGGCTGCCATGCAGTGTAAGGTGAAGCATTTGGAAGCCAGTAATATGATGTCTTTGCTTATTAATAGAGAGGAGGATATCACCATGTACAACAACAATCCATACATTTGATTGAACTGTATTTTTAAAATCAATTGAAGTAGACTCGATATGCTCTACAGAAAGCACCTTAATAAACATATTTTCCAATAATAAACGATTCGTATTATGCTCCATTAGTGCACCCCCTGCTGACATATCTTATCTCTTCAAAGTGAAAGAGCTTGCTGACAATTATTCTGTCAACATAGTTGGAAACCTCTCTAATAACATATTACTTGTCGTCATATCAGTATAATTCCATTTATCTTCAATATAATGTGCCTTATTATTTTTCACGGCAGGTAGAGACTTCCATAAAGGTTTTTCTTGTAACTCTTTAAAAGAGTTTTTAGCTTCCTCATCTACAGATATCAGTACAAATAAATGGTCACCGATAAGTAAGTCATGCATAGTTTCTTCAGAAATCTCGATATATGGTCCGCTATTTGGTTGTAATTCCTCCACCTTTTCATCCATAGCAAACCCCATAGGAGAATAGATTAAATCGGCTACACCACCTGTTTTCATCACATACATCATTTTATTCCAATAATATTGAAGCACTACTGCCGTCTCTCCTTCAGCTATTAAACCATTTGCTCGAAGTTGTTCCCACATTGCTTCTACATTTTCCTCATAATTTTTAAGTACTTCCTCTGCTTCTGTTTTTTTCCCAATAATATTTGCAACAATAGGCAATCTTTCTTTGAGTGGGAGCATACCATTGAACACAACGGTTGGTGCAATTTTAGATGCTTCTTCTACTTCATTTTCCAGCACATATCCTAGCATAATTAAATCTGGATTTAGCGTTACTACTTTTTCTAAATTTGTTGGATAACCGATATCTGCTGCAGCAATTTTTCCATTATTCTCTATTACTCCACTATCAATAAAGCGACGGTCTACTCCAACAGGTTCTATGCCAAGTGCTAATAAATCTCCAATAGCATTTCCTTGTAAGACGATTCGCTCTGGATTTGTTGGAATTTCTATCTCTTCCCCTGTCAGATCTGTTATTACACGTGTTTCTGCTTCCTCTTTTATTACTTGCTCTGCTTTTTTCTCTGTCTCATCATTACCACAAGCTGCTAATAATGCGATTAAGCTGATGATAAATGGTACTCTAATGCTATGAATAAATGTTTGTTTCATTAGTCTATATTCCCTGCTTTCTAATCGAATTGCCTGTACAAGCTGATTCTCATTGTATTGAAAATGATTATCATTTGTAATAGGGAAATCAGACATATTAACTAGATATTTCAGCCTGAAAGCAGTCGGTGTTATTTGTAGTTGCTTTTTAAAGACTCGACTAAAATAATATTCATCCTCATAGCCAAGTGCGGCTGCAATTTCTTTAATACTCATTGAATTGCTCTGTAAATATTTTTGGGCAAGTGTTAGACGCATTTTTTGTAAATAATTTTGTGGACCCTCCCCATAACGCTCTCTGAAAATACGTAGTAGATGGCGAGTACTTATATTTAATGAGTCTGCCAGCTTTTGTACCGTAACAGCTTCATGCACATGCTGTTCGATGTAACGGCGTGCTGTTTCCGCTAAATCTACTTCATGTGACTTTCCTTGTCCTTCTGTAAATTCACGAAAGATTCGATAAATTAATTCGTAAAAAATTGCCTTAACAGATAAATGTTCCTGAAACGACTCTGTCTTCCATTTGTTGTACATATCCCGCAGCAATAATTCAATGGCAATTGGATTTGCAGGTAGACAAGAAAAATTAGTATGAAAAGGTCGGTACTCTATATATAAATGCTGGATAAAAGCATCTAGATAAATAACATCTCCTTGATAATAAATCATGTAATAACTATAGCTTTCAGTAGTTTTCATATCGAGGAATTCAGATTTCCCTACATGAAATATACTAAAATTTTGAATATGATAAGGAGTTTGGCCTAGACAGAGGTCTACATTACCACCGACGATGACTAGCAAGGCACTGTATGGCATCACTTGTTGAATTGTTGCATTTGTCTGATATGCATAATCTATTTTCTTTATTTTTGCATATGTATTTTCCCACAACAGCATATGTGCTTCATAATTCATAATGCTTACCTCCAATTTATTACGTTTCAGGGTAATTACACTTCGTCTCGTCTTGGTGCCTTTGGACATTCATTAAAAACGCTCATTTTATCGCCTAAAGATTATGAGGTGGGAGACTTCTGTACCCGTCACCTTGCTATCGGCACAAAAAATATGTGCTCCTGCGGTGGTCACAATAAATTATCACGTAAAGCGCATGTCTCAAAATAGCTTTCAGACCGCTCCTCTACATTTATCCCGCATTAACGGGCAGCAAGACGCCCACTGATTGAAGTTTCACTTTATCACTTTTCTACTACTTCAATTATTTTTTGTGCCATTTGCTCTGCTTGATTAATAACTGAGATTGGGTCTGCTAGGAAAAAGTACTTGCCATCAAATGTAATGACTTTATTGTTCTTGACAACATCTAAGTTTTTCCATGTAGAAGTAGCTTCATACTGCGCCCCGTAATCTATAACGCCTACATAATCCCCTACATAGTCGCCTACGATTTCCCATGAAATACGGCGCTTTTGCCAATCTCCATTGCTGTCTTCAATCAATTTTTCAACAGAGGCTGGTGCTGTAAGTCTCAATAAATCATACATTGCCTCTCCACCAGATGTACCACTTGGGATTACTGCAATATCCTTATCTGATAATGTGAAAAGTGAAAATGTTACACCTTCTGGTATAGAAGCCTTTATTTTTTCTTCAGCTGCCTTTGCACGTGCTGAATAATCTGCCATAAATTTTTTAGCCTCTTCTTGACGATTTAAAAACTCACCTATCGCTGTCATTTCTGCCTCCACATCAGCATAAGCAGCCGTACTAAATACGATAGTTGGTGCAATTTTCTCATATTGCTCTATTTTTTCTTCCCCATATGTAATGATTAAATCTGGCTTCAGACTAGTAGCAGTTTCTAAAGATACGGCATCCTCATTCCCTAAATCAACAATTTCTTGCCCCTGATAATAATCTTTTAAAAACTCACCATAGCCCATAACCTTTGTAGTTGAGCCTACTGGTACAATGCCTACTGCTAACACATGACCTAAATCCCAATCCACGATGATACGCTGCGGATTTGTCGGTATTTCTACTTTACGACCTACCGAATCTGTTACTGTACGTGTCATGTCATTTACCGTATCTTCAGAAGTATCCTTATTTTTATTACTACATGCTGGTAAAATGAACAGCATACTAACCGCTATTATTACGAACAATGATTTTTTAATATAAAGCTTCATTAATGCTCCTCCTCGTTTTATCTATAATACTCCCTCATTATAACGATAATGATTCTCATTATCAATGTGATTTTAAAAAAGACTGTCCAAAAAGGTATTCCTTTTCGGACAGCCTTAGTTTCTATATTAAAGCTTCACTATGTAAGAAGTGGCTTCCTAATTTTTTACTCAGTTTCTCTAATAATGCTCTCAGAGATATATTGTTCAACTTGCTGTAACCAACTGGACATGCTCTCTTTAGCATATAAGTTTTCTACATTGCTTAGTAGGATGACAGTATAGCCTGCCTCTAGATAACTAGCTAACATAGTTGAATAGCCTGGCCATCCCCCACTATGAGAAATTCGTATTCCTATGTTAGGAATATTATCGATAAACCAGCCATAGCCACAAGGCGTTTTTTGACCATCTTCTGTCAAAATTGGTGATAAAGCTAAATCTAATGAAGATGCACTAAGTAAATCACCGCTTCGTAGCTTAGTGTCCAAAGAAAGTAAATCTATAATTGTTGAATGAATCATGCCATCCCCTTGAATACCGTCTAAATATTTGACAAATTCATAGCCTGGTAGTCCATCAGGCAAAATGAGTGGCGAGTTTTCCGCGCTCCGAATAAAGCCATAGGCAAAATCCTCGATAAATTCAGGCTTATATCTACGATTCATTATTTTTGTACGGTGCATTTTAGCAGGGGTGAAAACATAGTTCTGCATAAAGGTTGAATAAGGCATACGGGCTGCTGCTTCAATTACACTAGCTAAACAAACATAGCCTGTATTACTATACTGATATTTCTCCCCAGCATTAAAATAAGGTTGGGGTCTATATGTAGCTAATAAATGTAGAACATCTGTATTTGTCGCAATTCGCTGATAATCCCAATGCTTTTCAAACAGCTCCATATAATCAGGTAAGCCAGATGTATGTGTCAATGCATGTCGCAAAGTAATGCGAGGATATGGGAAATTAGGAAGCCATTTTTCAATAGAATCACTATAATTAAGCTTTCCTTGCTCCACTAAAATCCCAATACCAATAGCTGTTAATGGCTTCGTAACAGAGGCAAGCTCAAAGATAGAGTTGCTTGTAAGCTGTTCTTCACTATAGTAATTCGATAAACCGAATATCCCTGTATAGAGCACTTTACCATCTTTAGCTACTAGCACATTCCCTGAAAATAGCCCCCGCTCGAAACTAGTGGAAAACAGTTGCTCAAGTTTTTCTGATATATTCACATAGTTCCCCTTTCCGTTGTTGTTTTACTTTATCGTTTGCATTGCCGCTTCTAAAATGCGGATTCGACCATTTAATGTACCGCCCCCCATAACGAGTGGGTCAATCTTGTTAACAAATACTTGATTGCTTTGAACTGCCTTTAGCCCTTTCCACACCTCACTCTGCTGCAGCTCATCTAGTATACTTCCATCCATATCATTTTCATATAAATCATATTGAATAAAAATGTAATCTGGATTAGCCTGATAAAGACCTTCTAACGAAATCACTGTTTGCTGATTTACTTGTTGAATGCTTTTTGGTACTCGGAGATTTAATTCGCCGTACAGTACATCGTTCAGGAAGACATCTTCAGGATAAACCATCATCTCGCCACCCCTAACACGAATTGCCATTACATCTTTCTCTTGGAAAGAGCTTAAATAGCTAACTGCTTCTCGCTTATCTTGATGATAGTTTTCAATAAGTGCTTTCGCTTTCTCTGTTTTTCCTGTCACCTCTGCAAGCATTTCAAGATTCGCCTGCCAGTCTGGTCCATAATGCGATGTTGGAATTACTGGAGCAATTTTCTCTAGCTGTTCTAAAATTTTAGGGTCTTCCATATCCGTACTAATAATTAAATCTGGCGCTAGCTTCAAAATATATTCCAAGCTGTCACCACTTGTTTCTAGGAGTGGAATTGTATTGGTTGTTGTTTCCCCAAAAAAGCTAGGAAAAGGCTCTTCCTCATCCCCAATTGCACTTGCTGCATATGGCTCAACCCCTAAAACAATTGCATCCTCTATTGACTCAAAAGCATTTAAGAAAATAATTTTTTGCGGTTTGACTGGAATTATATAGTCATCGTTTAAATAAGTAATTGTTTTTGTTTGTTCCTCGTTTTGTAAACTAGAGCCCTGCTGCTTTTCTTTACATGCTGATAATACAAAAATAAACATGAAAATACTCAATATAATCATTGTTTTCTTCATCAAGAACGCCTCCTCTACACTTAGCCCCCAATGAGAATGAGAACTATTATCAATGATAAATAAATAGTTCCCTCTCGTCCATGTAGAAAAGGAGGTTGTTATGATGAACTTTTGGAGGTTAACCGTTTTTCTATTTCCTTCACCATGAGATAATGTGGTAAAGGTGCATAATCACGCCATGGGAAATGTGTCAGCCTATATACATTTCGATTGCGTACAGACTTCAATTCAAGCCATGTTTCATCCACTTGCAGTTCACTCCATGTTTGCATAGATTCCTCATCCTCATAAACAAGAACCATTATAACGTCTGGATTTATTTTCGCTAACTGCCCCACCGTAACAGATTGCTGTTCCTCGCCCGTTAATGTATTTGCAAGTCGTAATCCTAAATCCCCCAACAAAACCTCTTGAATGCTACGATCCTGATACTGATAACATTTATTGCCCATAACTAATAAAAATAAAAAGGTTTGCTCATGATAAGTTGTTTCTAGGCAGGCTACAGCCTTTTGCACAGCCTGCTCATATTCAATTAGCCAATTATTTGCTTCATTTTCCGCATCTAAAAGCCGAGCCACTTCTAATAATTGTTCTCGCCATGATAAACGAGTCCATGCTAATTGATATACATGACCTAGCTTTTGCAATGAAGTGAGCTGTTCCTCGTTGATATTATCTAAACAGAGTATGAGGTCGTATTGAATATTTTTTCGCTGTAGCAGCATAATATTTTCATTTAAAATAGGAGGTGTTCTACCGACAACTAAATGAGTCACTACATGATTGCCGAACTCCTTATAATAATAAAATCGCCATGTGGGGTGAAGAGGTGCTGCAACTGGAATATAGTGTAAAGGTGCAAGTAAACCAAAAAAGGAGCTATCTAACACAACGATATTCTTTCTACGACTTTTCATAAATAACGAGGGGAAAACCCCAACTTCTTGCTTAAATCTTCTGCTGAAATAAAATTCATCTTTATAGCCTACCTCACTAGCTATTTCCCGAAGCGTTTTATTCTCTTTTATCAGCAGCCATTTCGATGCTTCAATTCTCACTTTCGTTAAATATTGGGTAGCGCTAAGACCAAATTGTTTTCTAAATAGCTCCATATAATACTTAGAGCTTATATTCATCATTTGGGCTAAATCCTTCACTTGAATGGATTCATGAAAATGATATTGTATATGTTGCTTTGTTTTTTCTAGCATACCTAGTAAATTTCTATCTGAAGATATACGATTTTTTACAATAGCATGTAGCAGCATATAAAAATTGGCTTGTCCAAGCAGTTGGTCTTCTTTTATTGGACTTTTCGAGAGCCAGACAAGTCGGTTGCATAGTTCAATAATTTCTCCTGTTTGTGCTAAATAGATTTTTTCACCTGCTTCCTTTACAGGTATAATGTTTTGCTCCTTTTCATGCATGTCAAAGCGAATAAGATAAGCAGTGACAACATTCTCTAAATCTATCTGAAGTGCAAGATGTTTCTGCTTAGAGCAAATATACATGCTATTTTTAGTTAAGTAATATTGTTTGTCATCTTTAGTAACATTGACCTCTCCCTTTGTGACAAGCAATATGTAGTTACTTTCAAGATTTTGCTGTTCATATCGTTTCAATTTGCTATTCAACACTTCAATATCAAGAAAATGAAACAACGCCATTCCCCTTTCTTTTATCGTTAATAGCAGGCTTGTTGATTATCCTTTATTTTACAGATAATACCTAAAAATCATCGTTTTCCGTTGCAGGTGCGGCTTCAACTAATTTATTTCGGCAAATACCGAAATAAATGGATTTACAGCTCGCACTCTTTCTGCTGGAAAGTTTACTTTGCAACGAGTAGCCACTAGGAGCACTCGCCATCCTCTACTTCAATCAACAAGTGTCTGCCTAAAAAAGTATTTCTCCCTAAAAACACGCCAATCAATAGGAGGCATTTACATAATCAACACGCCTGCGTTAATAGGAGAAAGTCCATTTTGTTTTGACGATGCATTGAAATAAAAGTTTTCATCGCTTCTCTTTTACGAAGAGAAACACTGCTAAAGCGAGTGTTCGTCACACTTGCAAATGAGACCTTCCGTATTTATATGAGTCAACACTTTTGTAAAAGGTCATCGCTACTGTCCCAAAAGCCGGCTATGCACGGCTTTTTGGGACAGCCCCTATCAAAGTAACTGAATTTCGTCTAACTACAAGAAAAACAGCAGATTTTTCTCGCGCTTAAGGCTACGAGCTTTATCTGCTGTTCATAATCTATCAAGTATTCGATGCGCTGTTCCCTTCTATCAAAAATTCAAGCACACTAGCGTGCTTATCATACGAAGATGTGGGAAATTGCACCATTCAGCGAAAATCAGCTTATTGCAAAAGGTTTATCACCTATAATAACCCTTTACCATTCGTTGCTTTTTTCATGTCCTCATTGAGCTTGTCGAAAAATTCTTCGTTTGTTTCCGTTGTGCGCAACTTGCGTAAAAACTTTTCAGCAAAGTCTGGTGCATCACTAAATGTTTTGCGAATTGCCCATAGTTTATCTAGCTGCTCTTTTGGAATAAGCAATTCCTCTTTTCGCGTACCCGAGCGACGAATATCTAAAGCAGGGAAAATTCGACGCTCTGCTAAAGCTCGGTCTAAATGCAGCTCTAAGTTCCCTGTACCTTTAAACTCCTCATAAATAACTTCATCCATACGGCTTCCTGTATCAACTAAAGCTGTTGCTAAAATTGTTAAACTTCCACCCTCTTCAATATTACGGGCTGAGCCGAAGAAGCGTTTTGGGCGATGGAATGCGGCAGGATCAATACCGCCTGATAATGTACGTCCACTTGGTGGAATAACTAAGTTATAAGCGCGCGCTAGACGAGTAATAGAGTCCATTAAAATAATTACATCACGTTTATGCTCTACTAAACGACGCGCACGCTCTAGTACGATTTCTGCTACCTTGACATGATTTTCAGGTACTTCATCGAATGTCGAGGAAACAACGTCCGCTTTTACGGAACGCTCAATATCTGTTACCTCTTCAGGTCGCTCATCGATTAATAATACGATTAACTCTGCCTCAGGGTAATTTGTCGTAATCGCATTTGCAATTTCCTTTAATAAAGATGTCTTCCCTGCTTTCGGTGGCGCGACAATTAAACCGCGCTGGCCAAATCCTACCGGTGCAATTAAATCCATGATACGTGTAGATAATTTTTTAGATGTTGTTTCTAGTTTAATTTGACGGTCTGGATAAAGTGGTGTTAAGGCAGGGAAATGCACTCGCTCTTTTGCAACTTCAGGGTCTTCACCATTTACTGCATCTACCTGTAATAAGCCATAATAGCGCTCATTTTCTTTTGGTGGACGTACCTTCCCTGAAACTTTATCACCATTACGTAAATCAAAACGTCGAATTTGCGAGGCAGAAATATATATGTCTTCTTTAGAAGGTGAGTAGTTGATTGGACGTAAAAATCCAAAGCCTTCCTGCGATACAATTTCAAGTACCCCTTCCATAAAGAAGAAGCCTTCCTGCTCGGAACGTGTTTTTAAAATCGCAAAAATTAATTCTTTTTTTGTTAATTTGCTATAATATGAAATTTTATAATCTCGTGCAAGAGCGTAAAGCTCTTTTAATGTCATATTTTCTAATTGCCCAATTGTAAGAGCTGTCATATGATGACCCCAGTCTTTTTAAAATTTTACTTGTCGGAGAATTGTTCTTAAGAAGAGCAGGGCTGATTCAACTCAGCCCTATCGTAGAGAAGCTTAATACGTTGGTTTTTTCTCAATGCTGTGACGACCTTCAATAAATCGTACAGTTCCCGATTTAGCACGCATTACAACTGAATGTGTTAAGGCATATGCTCCTTTGTATTGAACGCCTCGTAAAAGCTCACAGTCTGTTACAGCCGTTGCTGCAAAAATAGCATCATCACCTTTTACCAAATCGTCCATATACAATACTTTATTCACATCAATGCCCATTTTATTACAACGTTCTAACTGTTCTTCATTTTCAGGTACAAGTTTCGCTTGGAAATCGCCACCTAAGCATTTCAACGCAACTGCTGAGATGACGCCTTCTGGTGCGCCACCGATACCAAACATAATATCGATACCTGTCTCATCGAATGCTGTATTAATTGCTGCGCCTACATCCCCATCTTGAATAAACTTAATGCGCGCTCCTGCCTCACGAATTTCATCGACAATCGCTTGATGGCGTGGTCGATCCAGTAATGTAGCCACAACATCGGAGACATTTTTATTTTTTGCTTTGGCAACTTGTAATAAATTATATGTGACAGAAGCATTAATATCAATTTTACCCGCAGCCTCGGGGCCAACAGCAATTTTATCCATATACATATCTGGTGCATTGAGCAAGTTACCGCGGTCTGCAATTGCTAACACTGTCATTGCGCCGTTTGCTCCTTTAGCAATAATATTCGTACCCTCTAATGGGTCTACAGCGATGTCAACCTCTGGACCACCGTTGCGTAATCCAAGCTCTTCGCCAATATAAAGCATTGGCGCTTCGTCCATTTCGCCTTCCCCAATTACTACTGTCGCGTGCATTGGAATTGTATCGAACATCGTACGCATCGCCGTTGTAGCTGCATCATCGGCAGCTACTTTTTCGCCTCGTCCCATCCATTTCGCAGAGGCAATCGCTGCTGCTTCTGTTACTCGTACTACTTCCATTGATAAACTGCGTTCCATGTTTCCTTTTCCTCCTGCTATCATACCTTCACGGTTTCTTTTTCGTCGATTGTAAACAGTCAATTATTTGCTTGTATGTACAATTGTTTCACGGTGAATTTCCGCTCCAAGTGCACAAAGTTTTTCAATCAATCCACCGTAACCCCGCTCGATATGGTAAATGTCGTGAATTTCTGTTTCGCCTTCTGCAATTAATCCAGCTAATACTAATGCTGCACCCGCACGTAAATCTGTGGCAGTGACAGTTGAGCCTTGCAATTGTGTAGGCCCTTGAATAATTGCTGTATTGCCCTCAACTCGTGCATTTGCATTCATTCTACGCAGCTCGTCAATATGCTTAAATCTTGCAGAATAGATTGTATCCGTTACTTTTGAAGAGCCATTTGCTTGTGTTAGTAGCACAGATAAAGGCTGCTGAATATCTGTGGCAATACCAGGATAAACAAGTGTTTTTATATCGACAGCAGTTAAATCAGTTGTTTGCTTTGGTATAAAAATACTTTCTTCTCCTATTTCTACTTTAACGCCCATTTCCCTTAATTTAGCTACTAATGACTCTAAATGCAATGGGATGACGTTATCAATTGTGACACCATCACCAATAGCTGCCGCCATAATCGTAAAGGTAGAGGCTTCAATACGGTCGGGAATAATCGTATGATTTGTACCATGTAAGTCCTCTACACCATCAATGCGAATCACGCTCGTACCTGCACCTTTAATTTTCGCACCCATATTTGTTAACAATGTGGCAACGTCAATAATTTCTGGTTCTTTCGCAGCATTCTCAATAACTGTGCGTCCTTTTGCGCGAACAGCGGCAAGCATAATATTAATAGTTGCACCTACACTTGCTACGTCTAAATAAATTTTCGCACCTATCAATTCGTCAGCACGTAAATAAATTGCACCATGCTCATTTGACACTGTTGCACCTAATGCCTCAAAGCCTTTAATATGCTGGTCAATTGGGCGTGGTCCTAAGAAACAGCCTCCAGGTAAGCCAATAACTGCTTTTTTAAAGCGACCTAGCATTGCGCCCATCATATAGTATGAGGCACGTAGCTTTTTCACATTGCCATTTGGCAGTGGCATTGCTGTCATCTTGCTTGGGTCAACTGTCATTTGCCCGTCCTCGAATGACACTTCCCCACCAATTTCTTCTAGTAAAGCTTTCAATGTCCATGCGTCTGAAATTGCAGGGATTCCTTCAATTGTGACGGAGGAACTCGCTAGGATTGATGCCGGAATTAAAGCAACTGCACTATTTTTGGCTCCACTAACTTTCACTGTACCTTTTAAACGTCGTTGTCCTGTGATTTTATAAACATCCATAACGAATCTCCCTCAAAGTGAAAGTGTTTTTTATTGTCCTTGGCGCTTTGACCAGTCCGCTAAAAACCCTTCAATTCCTTTATCTGTTAATGGATGGTTGAATAATTGCTGTAATACTTTAAATGGTGTTGTTGAGATATGAGCACCAGCTAGAGCTGCGTCTGTAATATGCTGTGGGTGACGGATTGATGCAGCAATGATTTCTGTTTTAATATCGTGTATCGTGAAAATATCTGCAATTGTAGAAATTAACTCTACACCATTATGTCCGATATCATCTAAACGACCTAGAAATGGAGAGACGTAAGTTGCACCTGCGCGGGCAGCCATTAAAGCTTGATTGGCGCTGAAAATAAGCGTTACGTTTGTTTTAATACCTTTTTCAGAGAAATGTTTACATGCCTTTAAACCTTCTGGCGTCATCGGTAGCTTCACTGTAATATTTGGATGAATTGCAGCTAGCTCCTCGCCTTCTCTAATCATTCCTTCAGCATCTAAAGAAATAACCTCACCAGAAACTGAGCCGTCAACAAGCTCTGCGATTTCCTTTAGGCGATCATGGAAGTTAACACCTGGCTCCTTTGCTACTAGCGATGGGTTTGTCGTAACACCAGATAAAATCCCCCATGAGTAGGCTTCTTTGATTTCTTCAAAGTTTGCTGTATCAATAAAAAATTTCATTTTATAATATCCTCCTAAATAACAATTTCACTTCAAACAAAAAATGAAGAGAAGGTCAAGCTTAATAATCTGACACTTCTCCTGCGAATAATTCATTGTTTCCAAATTTTTTGGATGATTTATCTCGCATATACAGGCAAGTGGTCCTATATTTGCTGAAAAACAGTTCAAATGGACGATAAATAACCTGAATGATTGATGAAAACTAACAATCAGTGGAGGATGAGGACCCACCCACTGATTGCAATTGCATTTTATGCTTTTTGAGAGCTGCCGAATTCACGCATTTTCCCAACTACTGTTGTTTTAATTGCTTCACGTGCAGGTGTTAAATATTTACGTGGGTCATATACCTTTGTATCATTTGCTAGCACTTCACGAATTGCTTTTGTTGCCGCAATTTGATTTTCTGTATTGACGTTAATTTTCGCTGTACCTAATGAAATAGAACGTTGAATATCCTTTGTTGGGATACCTGTTCCACCGTGTAATACTAATGGAAGGTCTGCTAATTTAGAGATTTCCTCCATTTCAGTAAAACCTAAATTTGGCTCTCCTTTGTATGGTCCATGCACAGAGCCTAATGCTGGTGCTAAGCAATCAATATTCGTTGCTTCTACTAGTCGCTTACATTCGGCTGGATCTGCATAAATAATACCACCGATGACGCCATCTTCTTCCCCACCAACTGTGCCAAGCTCCGCTTCAACAGATACGCCTTTTGCATGCGCATACTCCACAACAGCCTTAGTTGTACTCACATTTTCATCGAATGGATGGTGAGAAGCATCAATCATAACAGAAGTAAAGCCTGCATCGATTGCCTCTTTACATTTTTCAAAGCTCGAGCCGTGGTCTAAATGAATTGCCACAGGTACTGTAATCTTATAGGATTCGATTAAACCTTTTACCATATGAACAACCGCAATAAAGCCACCCATATATTTCCCGGCACCTTCCGATACACCTAAAATAACTGGTGAATTTTCTTCTTGTGCAGCTTGTAAAATGGCTTGTGTGAATTCTAAGTTATTAATATTGAACTGTCCTACTGCGTAACCTTCTGCTTTTGCTTTAATTAACATTTCTTTCATCGAAACTAATGCCATGATTAAATCCTCCTCGGATAGTTGATCAGTTATTGTTTATTTTGACTCCAAATGAGCCTTCGCTGAATCTAGATAAACGCATATCCTTATCATAACAAAAATGAAGGGGTCTGAAAAGTTATTTCAAACACCTTCATTTTTACGGTTATTTAGTATTTCATTGACTGCATCGCGCACTTCAAAAATATTAAATGGTTTGGTAAAATACTTTGTTGCTCCTAGTTGAAATGCCTCATCAATTAGTTGTTGTTCACCGTAGGCTGTCATCATAACAACATTTATTACATCGCTTTGCGCACGTAATTCACGTAATATTTCAATTCCATTCATGCCGGGAATTTTCATATCAAGCAAGACGCAATCAATTTCTTCATTTTTAAATATATTTAATGCTTCAATTCCATTTGACGCTAAATACGTTTCATATCCCTCTTTTTTGAAAACTTCGTTTAACAATAGTCGAATCCCTTGTTGATCGTCTACAATAAGTATTTTTGCCACAATAGCATCCCCCTTTATTCATCAATCACACTTTGGTTAATTCTAATCCAGATTTTTCCGAGCTTGTTAGTAAATTATTCCCTAAAATTATTACGACACGTGCCAACGATTAACTGACATGCATCGGGCTTGCCTCCCTTCAAAATCTGTGACATCCATTGAAAGAAGTTAAATATCTAAAATTTGAACAATTACCTTATGTTAGTAATTTATTACATATATCGAAATAAATCAATAGTTCCATGAGATTAATTTCCTTTTTTTGTAGTGAGATTCATAATCAGCAATATAATTTGCATTTTTGCATTTTATTTTAGTGAAAATTATAATGATGGAGAGGTGTATTTATGTCGAAAATTTTAACAACACAACTAACAGGTGTATTGCAAAAAATTCAACAAAACGAAGAGGATGCCATCGAGGAAACAGCTCGCCTATTAGCACAAGCTGCTATCGGGCAAGGAACTGTCTATTTTGCCTGTTTTGGTGAAATGCAGGGGGTAGCACAAAATGCGCAACTTTCAGCCGAACCAATGACAAAAATGGCTTTATGGACAGACGATGCAGTTATTACTGAAGCCGACCGAGTATGTATTTTTACTCGACATGCTAACGATGCGCAAGCTCTTGCATTAGCAGAGCAGCTATATGATGCGTTTATTCCTTTTGCAGCAATTGCTAGTGAACGTGCAGATGATAATAATAAGTTAAGCGAGCTCGCTTATACTTACGTCTCCCTAAATTTACGTGGAGCCATTTTGCCTCATCCAACAAAGCTTGGGGCACGTATTGTAATGCCACATTTACTAGTCGCGCTTTTCGTCTATGAGGCAATTAAGCTGTCTTATGACGAAATGCTTGCAGTGGATGATGAGGCAGACGATGAAATTCAGTCGCCTTTTGGTTAATTCGAAAAATAGAAGAGGCTGTTAGGAAGTATTGGTGTATACCTACTCTCCTAACAGCCTTTTCTTACTTATTTATTGTTAAATGCCGCACCAACAAACTCACGGAATAGCGGTTGTGGACGTTGCGGACGTGAAATGAGCTCTGGGTGGAATTGTGCAGCTACAAAGAACTTTTTGTCTGGAAGCTCGATAATTTCCACTAGCTTATTATCTGGTGAAACACCTGAAAAGACAATACCTTCCGCCTCCATCGCCTCACGGAATTCATTGTTGAATTCATAACGGTGACGATGGCGCTCATAAACTAATTCTTCATCATTGTAGGCATGGCGCGCTACTGAACCCTCCCTTAGCTTACATGGATATAAGCCTAAACGTAAAGTACCGCCTAAATCTGTATCCTCGGATTGGTCTGCTAGGAAATCGATAATCGGATATTTTGTTTCTTTATCTAATTCTGTAGAATTCGCACCTTCTAAGCCCATTTTATTGCGTGCGAATTCAATTGTCGCAAGCTGCATCCCTAAGCAAATACCTAAAAATGGAACATCATTTTCACGCGCATAGCGAATTGCTTCGATTTTCCCTTCAATACCACGATCACCAAAGCCACCCGGTACTAAAATACCATCCGCTTTATTTAATATTTGCTCTACATTCGCAGCCGTTACTTCCTCGGCATTAATCCAATCAATTTCAATATCCGAGTCATATACATAGCCGGCATGCTTTAATGCTTCAACTACAGAAATATAGGCATCTTGAAGCTCTACGTATTTTCCTACTAAAGCAATGCGAGTTTTATTCCCTAAATTTTTCACTTTATGAACAAGCTCTTTCCAATCTTCCATATCTGCTTTTGGCGCTTCAATACCAAAATGGTCTAATACAATTTGGTCAAAGCCTTGTGCCAATAAATTTAGTGGTACTTCGTATAAATGCTCTGCATCACGTGATTCAATAATATCTGATGGTCGAACGTCACAAAATAGTGCAATTTTTTCCTTCATTTCTTGCGGTACAGGCTGCTCTGTACGCAAGACGATAATGTTTGGCTGAATACCTAATGAGCGCAATTCTTTCACAGAGTGTTGAGTTGGCTTTGTTTTCATTTCGCCCGCCGCTTTAATGTACGGCATCAATGTACAGTGAACGTACATAACATTATTATGTCCTAAGTTTGTACGCATTTGGCGTATTGCCTCTAGAAATGAAAGCGATTCAAAGTCTCCTACAGTACCGCCAATTTCTGTAATCACAACGTCTGCCGAAGTTTCGCGACCCGCACGTTGAATGCGTTCTTTAATTTCATTTGTTACATGAGGAATTACCTGAACAGTGCCACCGTTATAATCGCCACGTCGTTCTTTATTTAAAACAGATTGATATACTTTACCTGACGTAACCGTTGAGTGTTTGCCAAGGTTGATATCGATAAAGCGCTCATAATGCCCTAAGTCTAAGTCAGCCTCAGCACCATCGTCTGTTACGAAAACTTCTCCGTGCTGGTATGGGCTCATCGTGCCTGGGTCGATATTTAAGTATGGGTCGAATTTTTGAATCGTTACTTCCAATCCACGATTTTTTAATATGCGACCTAATGATGCCGCTACGATTCCTTTTCCTAATGAAGATACAACGCCGCCTGTTACGAAAATATACTTTGTCATTTTGTATTCCTCCTTCTAATTATGAAAAACTTGAATTACCCCCCTTCATATCTACTGAAGGTTTTAACTTCATCTCACCATTTGTAGAAATGGGAGGTTTCTACCTTTCAGTACATTGAATGAAGTTAATCATAGGTAATCAAGTTTTGTGGGTATGTTAGCAACAACAAAAAACGCTCCTCCTGCATTTATTTTGCAGGGGGAGCGTGTTACTTATCCGGTCAATCTCCTTTTTTAAGGAGCCCAATTAAAAGATTATATGGAAGCGGAAAAGAAGTCAAGAACTTTTGCTTATGACATTTTAATTTATCTCGTATTAACGATTAGGAATCTTTCCATTACGAGCCATGTCAAAAGAAGAATTACTCTTCGTTCTCTTCATCTTCCTCTAATTCTTCTTCCTCATCGATAAGGAATTCATCTTCTTCCTCAATTAAGTCCTCGTCGATTTCAGCGTCGATATCTTCGATTTCTTCATCATCAAAATCGATTAGCTCTTCTTCAATTTCTTCCTCTTCTTCTACGAACTCGTCGAAGTCTTCTTCAAAGCCGATATCTTCCTCATCGAGGTCTTCAATTTCTTCATCCTCATCTTCTACTTGCTTCGACTTCTTCTTACGTACTTTAACTGTTGGAGCAGTTTCCTCTTCAATTGTTTCAATCTTATACCAAATGCGTAAGCCCCAGCCATTTTCATGGTTTAATAAGAAGCGACCATCTATGTTCATATCTGTATAAAATTGTATTAAGCGTGTTTTCATTTCAGCATCTGATAGACCATTATACACTTGAATTTCTTTTAATAAATCGGCGAATAATAGTGGTGATTTTCTTTCTTCTAAAATTGCGTATGCTAAGTCGATTAGTGATTCTTCAGCTAATTGTTCTTTTGTCATTTCACGAAGGTTCAAAATCGTGCACGTCCTTTCTTTTTACGTTTATTTAGTTTTGGCATGATCCTGAAAGTTAATTATGCCTTTAGAAACTATTTTAGTCCAATTTTTCAAATCATGTTATCCATTATATACAAACATAGCGTAACTATGCTAGCTTCATTTTCTATTTTTTATTTTTGCAACCTCTTTCGCACCTATGTAAAAGAAAAATGCTGATAAAAGCAGTAAAGGAATCGAGGCCATTTGTCTATTATACAATACAAAGGTGGCAAATAAGCCCGTTATAATAACCATAAATGTTAGAAAGCTTTTCATTTTGCCACCCGCCCTTTTTGGTCTCATTCATCTTACTTCAGTATACTGCAATTATAGCACTTCAATATATTATTATATTTGCATTTTCGAAATTTTTTCAATTTTAACATCGGAGGTGTAAATTGGGCCGCTCAGAAAGCAATTGCTTTCCAAACAGCCCTAGTCAATTTACATATTACGACGGTATTGTCCACCCACTTCATAAAGTGCTTTCGTAATTTGGCCTAAGCTTGCAACTTGCACAGTATCCATTAATTGTGCAAAAATATTGCCACCTGTCACAGCTGCGTGCTTTAAGCGTTTGATTGCTTCATCTGCTTCGTTTGCATGACGTGCCTTAAATGCTTCTAAGTTCGCGATTTGTAAATCCTTTTCCTCCTGCGTTGCACGTGCAATTTCCATGCTGTCAATTTGCTCTGCTGAAGGTGGATTTGGATTTAGATACGTATTAACACCGATAATCGGTAACTCTCCAGAATGCTTCAAATGCTCATAGTACATGGACTCTTCTTGAATCTTTCCACGCTGATATTGCGTTTCCATTGCCCCAAGTACACCGCCACGGTCATTCATACGGTCAAATTCCTCTAGAACAGCCTGCTCTACTAAATCCGTTAACTCCTCCACGATAAAGGCTCCTTGTAGAGGATTTTCGTTTTTCGATAAGCCGTGTTCTTTCGTAATAATCATTTGAATGGCCATCGCGCGTCGCACAGATTCCTCAGTCGGTGTTGTAATCGCTTCGTCATAGGCATTCGTGTGCAATGAATTACAATTGTCCTGCAGTGCCATTAATGCCTGCAATGTTGTACGAATATCATTGAAATCAATTTCCTGTGCATGTAAGCTACGACCTGATGTTTGAATATGGTATTTCAGCTTTTGCGAACGCTCGTTAGCGCCATATTTATCGCGCATTACAATTGCCCAAATACGGCGTGCAACACGACCAATTACCGTATATTCAGGGTCTAAACCGTTCGAGAAGAAGAAGCTCAAATTTGGTGCAAAATCATCGATATGCATGCCTCGGCTTAAATAATATTCCACATAAGTAAAGCCATTTGCTAATGTAAAGGCAAGCTGTGAAATTGGATTTGCCCCTGCCTCCGCAATATGATAGCCCGAAATTGATACCGAGTAGTAATTGCGCACTTTATGGTCAATAAAATATTGCTGAATATCGCCCATCATGCGCAGCGCAAATTCCGTAGAGAAAATACATGTATTTTGACCTTGGTCTTCCTTTAAAATATCAGCTTGCACTGTGCCACGCACGACCTGAAGCGTTTTTGCACGCACTTCAGCAAATTCTTCCACTGTGAGGACACGCCCTAGCTCCTCCTCATGCTTTTTTACCTGCTGGTCAATTGCTGTATTCATAAACATCGCTAAAATAATTGGCGCTGGTCCATTAATTGTCATTGATACAGATGTGGAAGGTGCACATAAGTCAAAGCCTGCATACAGCTTTTTCATATCATCTAAAGTACAAATGCTGACGCCTGATTCCCCAACTTTACCGTAAATATCAGGTCTTATATGTGGGTCCTCGCCGTATAACGTTACCGAGTCAAATGCCGTTGATAAACGCTTAGCATCATCGTCCTTTGATAAATAGTGGAAGCGTTTATTTGTGCGCTCTGGCGTCCCCTCTCCAGCAAATTGACGCTTCGGGTCTTCTCCTTCACGTTTAAACGGGAATACTCCTGCTGTATATGGGAATTCGCCCGGTACATTTTCCGCATAGACCCAACGTAAAATTTCACCGTAGTCTACAAATTTCGGCAAGGCAACTTTCGGAATTTTTGTACCTGATAAAGATGTCGTTCGCAAAACTGTACGAATTTCCTTGTCACGCACTTTCGTTACAAGCTCTTCACCAGCATACGCCTCTTTTAAAGCTGCCCAGTTCGCTAAAATTCGCTTAGATTCAGCGGATAATTCATTTTTGACCGCTTCTATTAATGTATCAATTGATGCAATTAATGCTTCCTCTGATGCAGCAAGCTGCTGCCTTGTTCCCTCCAGCTGATATAATTTGCGAGCAAATTCCACTTGCTGTTCGGCTTTTTTATGATAACCACGCACTGCATCTGTAATTTCACGTAAATAATAGCGTCGCTCATTTGGAATAATCACATCTTGCTTTTGTGTTTTTATAGATTGCTCATAAGCTGTTTCCCAATCTAGTTCAAACTTTTCATTAATTATTTTTACAAGTGCTGCAAATAGAGAGTTTGTTCCTTTATCGTTAAATTGACTAGCAATCGTTCCATAAACAGGCATATCATCTAAATTAGCAGTCCATAGTTCACGTGAGCGTTGATACTGCTTTTGCACTTGACGCAGCGCATCCTCGGAGCCTTTACGCTCAAATTTATTAATTGCAATAATATCAGCAAAATCAATCATATCAATTTTTTCAAGTTGTGTCGGTGCACCGAATTCGCTCGTCATCACATACATGGACAAATCTGTATGCTTCGTAATTTCAGCGTCACCCTGACCGATACCACTTGTTTCAACAACGATTAAATCATAGCCAGCTACTTTTACAACATCGAGTACATCACCAATTGAAGCAGATAGCTCCGTATGTGAGTCTCGCGTTGCTAAGCTGCGCATATACACACGATTGTTGAAAATTGCATTCATACGAATACGGTCCCCTAGTAATGCGCCACCCGTTTTTTGCTTCGTTGGGTCCACCGAAATAATAGCGATTTTTTTATCTGGAAATTCTTGCAAGAAACGACGAATAAGCTCATCTGTTAAAGAGGATTTACCCGCCCCTCCAGTACCTGTAATCCCGAGAACAGGCGTATTTTTCGATTTAGTACGTGCCTCTTGCAATAAAGGCTGAACACCTTCACCACCAATTTCCGCAGCCGTAATTAAATTTGCTAAAATTTCAGGTGTATCCGTTGAAAGCTGATGGAGTTTTTCTAAATAATCGCCTTGCAATGTCGAAAAATCTGTCCCCTCAATTTGACGATTAATCATCCCCTGCAAGCCAAGTACACGCCCATCCTCTGGTGAGAAAATACCTGCGATGCCGTATTCATGTAGTTCTTTAATTTCACGCGGTAAAATAACGCCACCACCGCCACCATAAATTTTAATATGTGGTGCACCTTTCTCTCGCAAAAGGTCGTACATATATTTGAAATATTCCATATGCCCGCCTTGATAGCTTGAAATAGCGATTCCTTGTGCATCCTCTTGAATAGCTGCATTCACAACCTCTTCAACAGAGCGGTTATGTCCTAAATGAATCACTTCCACACCACTTGATTGTAAAATGCGGCGCATAATATTAATCGATGCATCATGCCCATCAAATAAACTAGATGCCGTCACGAAGCGTACATGATGCTGCGCACGGTATACCTCTACTTTTCCCATTGCTCTTTCCCCTTTCGTTTGCAATTTGCCCCTTATAGTAAAAGCGCAAATTGCATAGCGGCTACGTATGCAATTTGCGCTAATTTTAGCTAAAATTTTTTCCTACTGCTTGCGCATAATACCAAATAACAATGTATTCGTTTGGTATGCAATAAACTCATCGACTGTACAATGCTTATGCAAGGCCCACTTTCGAAATGCCCAGCTTTGCCCTTGTATAACGATATGGTTCGCTGCTAAAAATAACTCCTGCTCTGAGAGGCGCAAGACTTCTTGTTCGGCACAATTTTTCAGTATATTTTGAAAGAGTGCAACCATTTCCAATTCTTTATTTAAAACGTAATGCAGCGCCTCTTTCGATAATGACTTTGATTCTTGATACATAATTGTGAATGCATCTGTCATGCTATCAATTAATAAAAAGTACTGCTTAATCGCTTCTTTTAGCTCATCAATTGTGCCCGAATGCTGTGGGAAACGATCAAGTCGCTGCTTTACTTCGTGGTAAATGCTGTCACATAGCAAGTACAGCACATCTTCCTTCGTGCGTACATATTCATATAATGTACCAATACTAAAGCCCGCTACTTTAGCAATTTCACGTGTCGTCGCTCGATGAAAGCCCTTTTCTTTAAATAGCACAATCGCTGCATTAATAATTTGTTGGCGGCGAAATTCGATTAATTGCGCATCTTTTACAGACGTCTCAACTTGCAGTTTTTCCTTGCTCTTAGCCATATATCACTTCGTTAAATTACGCGAAATTACAAGGCGTTGAATTTCTTGTGTGCCTTCGTAAATCTGCGTAATTTTTGCATCGCGCATAAAGCGCTCTACAGGATAATCTTTTGTATAGCCGTAGCCTCCAAAAATTTGCACTGCCTCCGTTGTCACGTCCATCGCTGTATCGCCTGCCATTAATTTTGCCATCGCTGATGCTTGGCCGTATGGTAAATCATTCGACTCCAGCCAAGCTGCCTGATATGTTAATAAACGCGATGCTTCAACCGCTGTTGCCATATCTGCAAGTTTAAATGAAACGCCTTGATTCGCTGCAATCGGCTTGCCAAATTGCACCCGTTCCTTCGCGTATTCTACCGCTGCATCTAATGCGCCTTGTGCAATACCAACCGCTTGTGCAGCAATTCCGTTGCGTCCACCATCTAATGTTTTCATCGCGATAATAAAGCCTTGTCCGACTTCACCTAGTACATTTTCCTTTGGTACACGGCAATTATCAAAGACGATTTCCGTTGTTGGCGATGAACGAATACCTAACTTTTTCTCTTTTTTCCCTACAGAGAAGCCCGGCATATCTGCTTCTACAATAAAAGCTGTTGTCCCATGCTTCGCCTCTGGGTCAGTTACAGCAAAAACAACATAAATGTCTGCAATCCCACCGTTTGTAATAAAGATTTTCGAACCATTTAGTACATAGTGGTCACCATCTAATGTTGCATAAGTTTTCATACCGCCTGCATCAGAGCCTGAGCCTGGCTCTGTTAAGCCGTATGCGCCGATTTTTTTACCTTCTGCCATTGGGCGAAGATATTTTTGCTTTTGCTCCTCTGAACCATATTTATAAATTGGCCAGCCTGCTAATGACGTGTGTGCTGATAATGTTACGCCTGTTGATGCACAAACGCGCGAAAGCTCCTCTACTGCGATACAGTATGCAAGATAATCAAAACCTGCACCACCATACTCCTCTGGCCATGGGATACCCGTTAAACCTAACTCCGCCATTTTATCAAAAATCGCGCGGTCAAACGTCTCATGTTCATCGCGCTCTGCCGCACTCGGAGCTACTTCATTTATAGCAAAATCTCGAATCATTTCACGTAATTGCTCATGTTCCTCTGTTAATTGAAAATTCATTTCTTAATCCCCCTTGTATTTATTTCAATAGGTTTTTTCCAATAACAATGCGCTGAATTTCACTCGTACCCTCATAAATTTCCGTTACTTTAGCATCACGGAAATAGCGTTCCACTGGATAATCCTCTGTATAACCGTAGCCTCCAAACACTTGCACCGCATCAATTGCTACTTGAACTGCTGTTTTAGAGGCAAATAGTTTCGCCATAGATGCTTCCTTTCCACATGCCATGCCCTGCGAGCGTAAATTTGCAGCCTGATAAACAAGAAGCTTCGCCGCCTCTACCGCCGTCGCCATATCCGCTAGCTTAAAGCCTACACCTTGCTGTGCGGCGATTGGCTTGCCAAACTGTACACGTTCCTTAGCATACGCTGTCGCTGCCTCCAAAGCTGCTTCTGCAATGCCTAATGCCTGCGCCGCAATCCCAATGCGACCTGCATCTAAGTTTGCCATCGCGATTTTGAAACCTTCCCCTTCGTTCCCTAGCAAATTGTCTGCTGGCACTAGCATATTTTCAAATGTCAGCTGTACTGTGCGTGAGCCATGTAAGCCCATTTTTTGCTCATCCTTACCAATAATTAAACCAGGTGTATCCTTCTCTACGATAAACGCTGAAATACCGCGTGAGCCAAGCTCTGGCTTTGTATTAGCAAAGACAATATAAACATCCGCTTCTCCGCCGTTTGTAATAAATACTTTCGAGCCATTAATAACATAATGGTCTCCCTCTTTAACAGCACGTGACTTTAATGAGCCTGCATCACTACCAGCACCAGGCTCAGTTAAACAGAAGGCTCCTAAATATTCTCCTGTGGCTAGCTTTGACACATACTTTTCCTTCTGTGTGTCATTGCCAAAATAAAGAATTGGATTCGTACCGACAGATGTGTGTACAGATAAAATAACTCCTACTACTGCACTGACTTTCGATAGCTCATGAATAGCGATAATATATGATGTAAAGTCCATTTCTGAGCCGCCATACTGTTCAGGTGCTGTTATCCCCATTAAACCAAGCTCGCCCATCTTCTTCAAAATTTCGCGTGGAAATTCACCAGCCTCCATTCGTTCAACAAATGGTGCAATCTCACTTTCTGCAAAGTTCTTTACCATGCCGCGCATCATTTGCTGTTCTTCTGTAAAACGTAATTCCATCGTGTACTCCTCCTAGTCGTATACGTAAAAGCCGCGCCCTGATTTCTTACCTAACCAGCCTGCTGCTACGTATTTGCGTAACAATGGGCAAGGGCGATACTTACTATCACCAAAGCCATCATGTAAAATTTCCATAATGTATAGACATGTGTCTAAGCCAATAAAGTCTGCCAATGTTAACGGCCCCATTGGGTGATTCATGCCGAGCTTCATCACATCATCAATGGCTTCCTTTGTCGCAACACCTTCATAAAGTGCATAAATTGCTTCATTAATCATCGGCATTAAAATACGGTTCGAAATAAAGCCTGGGAAGTCATTTACTTCTACAGGGGTTTTCGCTAACTTGACTGTCATCTCCTCTACTGCTTTATAAACTTCATCAGCAGTTGCCAAGCCGCGAATAATTTCTACCAGCTTCATTACAGGCACCGGATTCATAAAATGCATACCAATCACTTGCTCTGGTCGAGTTGTTACAGCAGCAATTTCTGTTATTGGTAAGCTCGATGTATTCGTCGCTAAAATCGCATGCTTTGGCGCAATCGTATCAAGCTGTTTGAAAATTGATTGTTTTATTTCCATATTTTCCACTGCTGCTTCAATAACGATATCCACATTACTTGCATCCTGTAAATCTAACGACATCGTAATACGCGCTAGAATTTCTTGCTTTTCTTCCTCTGTTTTACGTCCCTTTTCTACATCACGCGTTAAATTTTTTGTAATTACCCCTATGCCTCGTTCAAAAAATTCCTGCTTAATATCATTTAGCAAAACTGTATAGCCAGCCTGTGCACAAACTTGCGCAATTCCTGAGCCCATTTGTCCTGCGCCAATTACCATTACCTTTTGAATCATGCTTCTGCCCCCACTTCAATCATAATTGCATCCCCTTGACCGCCACCTGAACAAATAGCTGCGATGCCGATACCGCCACCGCGACGGCGTAATTCATAAGCTAAAGTTAAAATAATACGTGCACCGCTTGCACCTATTGGATGACCAAGCGCAACCGCACCACCATTTACATTTACTTTATTTTCATCTAAGCCAGCTATTTTATTGCTAACGAGTGCAACTGCTGCGAACGCCTCGTTAATTTCAAATAAATCAATATCAGCTAATGTCTTCCCTGTTTTATTGAGTAATGCTTGAATGACAAGCCCTGGCGTTTGCGGAAAATCCTGTGGCGCTACACCAACCTCCGCATGTCCGATAATCGTCGCAAGCGGCTTGCGATTTTCACGTTGCGCTCGCTCCTCACTCATACATACTAATGCACAAGCTCCATCGTTCACTCCTGGTGCATTCCCCGCTGTAATCGTACCATCCTTGCTAAACGCTGATTTCAATCCTGATAACGCTTCCAAAGTTGTGCTAGCTCGTGGTGCTTCATCTGTCTTCACAACGACTGGCTCTCCTTTACGCTGAGGAATTTCGATTGCTACAATTTCCTCTGCCAGCTTACCAGATTCCATCGCTTGTAATGTAAGCTGATGGCTACGTAATGCCCATTCATCCTGCTGCTCACGTGTAATCTGAAAGCTATCCGCAGTCTGATTACCATATGTCCCCATATGTACACGCTGTGGATCAAATGCACAAGATAGTCCGTCAAATACCATACCATCTACAAGCTGCCCATCTCCCATACGTAAACCAAAGCGTCCCTTTGGTAAATAGTACGGTGCATTCGACATCGACTCCATACCACCTGCAACAATCACTTCCTCGTCCCCTAATCGAATTAGCTGATCTGCAAGCGTCACACTTCGCATCCCCGATGCACACACTTTATTGACCGTCTCCGTTTTTACATTCCATGGAATACCAGCTTTCGTCGCAGCTTGACGGGAAGGAATTTGCCCTTGCCCAGCCTGCAACACTGTTCCCATGATGACCTCTCCAACATTTTCAGGTTCGAGATTCGCTCTTTCTAATGCAGCTTTTATAGCTGCCCCTCCTAAATCACTCGCCTGCAAGCTCGATAAGCCTCCCCCAAACTTACCAAATGCCGTACGTGCACCATCTAAAATAACTGTTCTATTCAAAATAAACACCCCTTGTTTAGTTTCGACTGAACGCTCGCTCAGTTATTGTATAAAAAAATATTTAATTGTGCTATTAGTTCAAATTTTACTAGAAAGAATGTGAATTTTCAATCACTGTTTTAAGCTTTTTTAAACTTGCTTGCTTAGATTAATTTATTTTTCTAGTCTGAAAGTAACAATTCGCCCGATTAATAGTTGTTTTGCCCATAGAAATCAATTACACCTCAACGTAATTGCTTCCTGTTTTTTTAAGTAGTTTGATGAAAATTAACCTAAAATCGTCCCGCGCTGTGACATCCGCCGCAAGTCTAAGCAACATGATGTTGGTCACTCAGTCGTTACCTTAGTGTACAGTGGACTTAGGCTGAGTTCCTCTTAATTAATGGGAAATCAGTCTAATGCTTGTATTCATCTCACCATTTATGAGGGAAATACTTTTGTACCTATACTTGGCATTTTGCAATCGTTACAAAACCATGTGCTCCACGCAGAAAAATTGCTGAATGAAGTTCAAAGCACAAGAAATCGGCATTTTTATCAAATGGATTTCTTGTGCTTTTTCAGGGCTTCTTCTGCTTGCTTGAACTTCTATTCTCTTTTTTCTGTCGATGCTTCCTCCGTAGCAGAAGCTTCAGATTCTACCTCTTGAGTAGATTCTACTTGTTCCACAGCTGCATCTATTTGCTCTGATGCTACCTCCTCAATAGGAGCTGGTTCAACCTGTTCAGTCATTGGCTCTGGAATCCCTTCTTCAGCAAGAACTTCAACTTCCTCCTCTACAGGAGCCTCCACTACTTTATCACCGAAAACGGCACGTTCTAGAATTTCTGCGATGTCAAATGTACCTACTGTATCTTCTACTTCTTTTGCTTTTGTGCCATCTGATAACATCGTTAAGCAGTAAGGGCAGCCAGAGGAAATAACAGAGGCATCCGTCGCTAATGCCTGCTCTGTGCGGGCAACATTAATGCGATTGCCGACATGCTCTTCCATCCACATTAAGCCTCCACCAGCGCCACAGCACATACCTGTTTCACGGTTACGCTCCATTTCTACAAGCTTCACACCTGCAATGCCTTTTAAAATTTCACGTGGTGGGTCATAAACATCATTATATCTACCTAAGTAACAAGAATCGTGGAAAACAATTGTTTCCTCTACTTTATGATTCATAACCAATTGACCTTGTTGAATTAAATCGTATAGTAGCTCTGTATGGTGCAATACCTCACCATTCCAGCCAAAGTCCTTATACTCATTTTTGAAAATATTATAAGCGTGCGGATCGATTGTCACGATTTTTTTAACATCATTTTTCTCAAATTCATCAATATTAGCTGTCGCTAGCTCTTGGAATAAAAACTCGTTTCCTAAGCGACGTGGTGTATCACCTGAGTTTTTCTCTTTATTACCTAAAATCGCAAATTTCACGCCTGCCTCATTCATTAAACGCGCAAACGCCAATGCAATTTTTTGAGAACGATTGTCGAATGAGCCCATTGAGCCTACCCAGAATAAATATTCCATTTCCTCGCCCGATTTTTTCAATTCCTTAATAGTTGGAATCGAAATCGACGAATCCAGCTCGCGCCAGTTTTCTTTCTCTTTACGGTTTAAGCCCCACGGATTTCCTTGACGCTCGATATTCGTCATCGCGCGCTGTGCATCTGGATTTACTTTTCCTTCTGTCATCGTTAAATAACGACGTAAATCAATAATTTTGTCAACATGCTCGTTCATAACTGGACATTGGTCCTCACAGTTACGGCAAGTTGTACAAGCCCAAATTTCTTCTTCTGTAATGACATCACCAATTAATGATGGGCTATAAATATTTTCAATAACCGCACCTTCTGCTCCTGCAGCCATAGCCAGTTGGTTACCTTGTGTGTTTTTGAACATTTGGTATGGTACCCATGGCTTTTGCTTCGTTACGATAGCACCTGTATTTGTTAAATGGTCACGCAATTTGACAATTAAGTCCATTGGAGACAGCATTTTTCCTGTTCCTGTTGCTGGACACATATTTGTACAGCGCCCACATTCCACACATGCATAAAGGTCGATTAATTGTTTTTGTGTAAAATCTTGAATTTTCCCTACACCAAGCGTCGGCATGTCCTCTTCATCCTCTGCCTCTTCAAGCGCTGAAAAGTCGATTGGACGAAGTGTGCCCATACGCTCTTGACGGTTTAAGAAAACATTGAAAATACTCGTAATCAGATGGAAATGCTTTGATTGTGGTACATAAACTAAGAATGTTAATAAAATAAGTAAATGCACCCACCACGCAACATAGAAAACAGCTGCTGCAATTTTTGGTGATAAGAAACCAAAAATAAAGGCAATAGCTGATGCTACTGGCTCTGAGCCTGTTAAACCATGCTCATGCCAAATTAAGCCCATCCCATTGGCAATTAGTGTCGAGACCATTAAACCACCGATGAAAATTAACACAAGTCCATTTTTTAAGCCGCGCTTTAAGCGAACAAGCTTCTCCACATAACGACGATAAAACGCTATAACAACCGCCACTAAAATTGTTAATGCCACAATTTCTTGGAAAAATGTAAAGAACGGATAAAGCGGACCAAACGGTAAATGCGATTCAGGCTTTAGCCCTTTCCAAATTAAATCAATTGCCCCAAGCTGAACAAGTAAAAAGCCATAGAAAAAGAGTACGTGTACAATCCCCATTTTTTTATCTTTTAATAGCTTGGACTGCCCAAATACCTTTTCTATAATATCGCTAATTCGGTCAGACATTTTTTGATTAAATTCTTCTTTTTTCCCCAATTTAATAAATTCATAGCGTGTTTTTAGTAAATATGCAAATAGTCCAACCCCATACAGCACTACTGCGATAAACGCTATCCAATTCACAATTAGCAATGTGCTCATTGTCTTTCCCCCTCATGAATTACTATATTAAGCAAACCCCTTTGTGTGCTTTCCCCTATTATTATAAAGTGTAATCTTCTATAAGTCATATTGTAATTTGTGAATGAGCATTCAGTCAATACTATTTTTATTATTTCTTATCTATTCAAGGCATTTCGAATACTCTCAAGAGCTAAATTCCATGTTTTTTAGAGTTTATTCTATGTTTTCTGGGATTTATTCCATGTTTTCTGAAGTTTATTCCATGTTTGCAAAGGTTTATTCTACGTTCTCAAATTTATCCTTATTTCAGCTAATGCTCAAAAAGCGCCCAAAACCTCGCAATTGCAAGGATTTTGGACGCTTTCTCCACTTCTTATTTAAACACATCTGCACTGCGAATGTATTCTATATCTGAAACTTTTAGTCTCACGTTTACTACTCGCGCGGCAGCGAATAAGTAGTCTGAAAGTCGATTCAAATATTTTTGTACGACTGGTGATACATCATTATCAGCCTTCATTAATGTTACCGTTTGGCGCTCTGCTCGGCGCGCTATTGTACGGGCAATATGAAGTGTGGCTGCAGCAGGCGAGCCACCAGGTAAAATGAAGCGGCGCAGTGGAGGTGCTTCCTCAACTAAAATGTCGATGCGAGCTTCCATTGTTTCGATTGGTGCTTCTGTTAGCTTGTAAACACGCTCTTTCATTACATTAGCTAAATCGCCACCACCATCAAATAATTCATGCTGAATGCTTTCTAAATCCGCTAAAATATCTTGGAACAATTCTTTCTCTAGCTCCGTCATCGCTTTACCAATAATTGAATTTAGCTCATCCATTGTGCCGTATGCCTCTACGCGTAAATCGTCCTTGTCTACTCGGCGTCCAATAATGCTTGTTTTACCTGTGTCCCCTTTTTTTGTATACAGTTTCATTTCACTCATCCTTCCTTTTTGTATTTTGCAATTGCTTTCGATGTCGCATCGAAAACGCCTCGCCCAATCCATTTACCCACTTTTGTAATAGGTCCTGCATAGGGCAGTTCTTCCCCGCTTTGTGTTGCGGCAATTAAAAGGCTATCTGTACTCGTACCTGTCGCGATTGTACCTGTTCGAGCATCTTGAATGTTTTGCTCTGCTAATGCCCTTGTTTTTGCTTCTGTTGCTGTAATCATCGCTTGATAGAATGCTTCATCAGATAGCTTTCCATTAATAATAACCCATGTATTGATTGTTCCGATATGCGGCTGCTCCTCTTGCTCATAGGCTCTTGTCACATCTACAGCATTGTCTATGCCGGCTGTGACTGCAATGAGCACAAGTCCATCCGCATATGATTCAATTACAGCATTTTTTGCCGCAAGTGCTGTAAGCATAACCACTGTATTCGTCAGCACCAAGTCATGAGCCCTTAAAAATGACTCTACCTCGTCCTTCATATTTTCAGTATGATAAGTAGTTTCGACAGTGCGGTTAATAAAGGTCGTATACCAGCCCATACCTGCATTATAAACTGCCGATGATACAACCTTTAGCGGCGCCTCCGCTTGAAAGTGCACATAGCTATCGGTTATTGCGAAATGCTCCTTCATCACCGGCGCGAATACATTTTCCTGCTTGAGCCTTGGTAGCTGCGTTACTTGAGGCTTTGGTAGCTCTGGATGTGCATATGTAGTCACCCTTGCCCCGTAGACCTCTGCAATTTGCGCTTCTAGTAACACCTCATGCGGCTTGCCGAATGCCTTGACTTGCCCCTTATCCATTAACAAAAGCTCGTCACAATACAATGCTGCTAAGTTCATATCGTGAAAAACTGATACTACCGTTAATTCACATTCTAACGCTTGTTTGCGAATCATATCTAATATTTGCTGCTGATGCGCAATATCTAAATGATTTGTCGGCTCATCAAGCAATAAAAGATTCGCACATTGCGCAAGTGCCTGTGCGATAAAAGTACGCTGCTGCTCACCGCCCGATAAATATTCCAAATAAGCATGCTCATATTGTTGCACACCTGTTTGTCGCATCGCCGTTTGTACAGCCTGCTCATCTTGCTCCGACCAACTGGCAAAGAAACTAGATTGATGCGGATAACGACCGAGCGACACCGCATCACGTACAGAATTGGAAAAAGCGTTAGCATGTAACTGAGGCAGTACAGCCATTTTTTTCGCAAGCTCCTTCGTTGAATAGGCATCAATTCCCTTACCATCGAGTAAAATTTGTCCACTTATTGTAGGTAAAACGCCGCTAATCACCTTTAACAATGTAGATTTGCCACTACCATTCGGTCCGAGAATCCCCAGTATTTTCCCTTTAGATACTGTGAATGAAACATTTTTAATAATCGGTGTCGCACCGTAGCCACCAGAAATTTGCTCTACTTGTAGCATTATGCTCCCCCTTTTCTACGTTGCTTGTAAAAAATATAAGCAAAAATGGGCGCACCGATAAATGCTGTAATGACCCCAATAGGCAGCTCTGTTGGCGCAATGATTGTACGTGACACTAAATCGCAAATCACGAGAAGGCTTGCGCCATTAATGAGCGATAAAATTAGCAGCAAACGGTGGTCTGCGCCGACAAGCATGCGCACCATATGTGGCACGACAAGCCCAACGAAACCAATCGTACCAGAGACGGCAACCGCAGCACCTGTCAGTATAGAACCACCAGCTAAAATAATATATTTACTGCGCTTCACATCAACGCCTAAATGCTTTGCACGCTCTTCTCCGTAAACCATCGCATTCAACTCACGACGGTTTAACCAAATTAAAAGTACACCGATAATAACGAACGGGATAATCATTTGCACATATGGCCAGCCGCGCATCGAAACGCTACCAAGTAGCCAGCCCATAATCATTCGTAGCTGCTCCCCTGTCAACGCAATCATTAAAGAAATACAGGAACCTAAAAAAGAGCTAAAAATAACCCCAGTTAATATTAATGTCTCCATTTTCATCGTTCGGTCAACAAGGCGCGCAAAAGTCATCACAATTATCATTGTTATCGCTGCGCCAAGCATACTAAAAATCGGCAATGTGAAAACGCCAAGCATCGGAAGCGATACTGAAAAATAAATAGTTGCCACTGCACCGACAGAGGCCCCTGACGAGATACCGAGCGTATATGGATCAGCGAGTGGGTTTTTTAATAAACCTTGAAATGCTGCCCCCGCTATCGCCAGCGACGCACCAACGAGCGCAGCAAGCATTACTCTAGGCATTCGAATATTCCATAAAATACTGTAGGCGGTTGGGTCAGCCTCTCTATCCCATAAAGTAGATAGCGGTATGTTCACTGAACCTACCGCAACTCCTAACCATATACTTATGAGTAGTAATGCAATTGATATGACATATGCAATTACTGCCTTTTTATTTTGACTCAAATAGAATCGCCTGCCTTTAAATAAACGCTTATTCTGGAGTAGGACTATCCAAAAAGGGAATTTTGTATTGGTATCATATTAAAAGGGAGATTTTCGTTTCTTCTCTATCGCTTAGGAATAAACCTTTTACCAAAAAGTCATCGTCCAAAACGCCGATTATAGACGTTTTTTTTAGATGTCCCCTTTATTTGGAATAATCAACAAATGTTCAATTTCTTATAATTCTTTTAGGCAGCCCTCATCCAGATTTATCCCGCATTAACGAGCAGTAAATCGCCCACTTCAAGACTTAAGTGACAATACGCTAAAAGATAAGTGCGAGATTAACTGCCCGTAAATGCCCGAGTAGGTCAACTAACAATCAGTGAGGATGAGGAATCCCACTGATTGAAGTTTCACTTTATTTAAAAATTTCTGGATACATTGCCTTTGCAATTGATTCTACCCCATCCGCAATGCGAGGACCTTGACGGCTTGTCATACTGCCATCTACAGTGTAAACTGCGCCGTTTTTCACCGCATCCATTTCAGCAAATGCTGGGTTATTTAAAACTGCGTCCACATCTTCTGCGTATGTCACGATAATTGTGCTTGGATTGCTTGCAACAAAATCCTCTGGACTATACATTGGCCATTCATCCGCTTCAACAACGTTTTTAATATTGATTGCTTTTAGCATCTCATCCATAAATGTGTTTTGACCAACTGCATAAATATCTGGTGTCATACCAACAACAACGAAAGCTGATTTTTCTTCTTGTCCTTCCACTTTTGCCTGTATATCAGCTAGCTTCGTTTTAATAGATTCCACCATTTTCTCTGCTTCTTCTACTTTACCTGTTAAAGTACCGATTTGTTCCATTGTCATATATGTTTCTTCAAATGTTGCCGCATTTTTAACGACGAACACCGTTACGCCCGCTGCTTCTAATTGCTCTAATGCTGGCTCAACTGCGAACATGCTTGATTCATGTGCAAAAACAATATCGGGCTGTAAGGAGACGATTTTTTCAACATTGTATTCCATGCTACCGACTCTTTCTTTTTCAGCTACTGCTGGTGGATAATCATCAATATCGTTGACGCCAACAACCTCATTTTCTAAATTTAAAGCAAATAAAATTTCTGTATTTGATGGTGTTAAAGAGATGATTTTTTCTGGTGCACGCTCAAGCGTAACCTCTCTGCCTAAAGCATCTGTTACTGTCGCAGGAAAGGCTGCGGCGAGCTCGTCCGTTTCTTGCTGTACTTCTGTTTGCTGCTCACCTTGCGTTTGTGGCTCGTTATTGTCATCCTGTCCACACGCTGCAAGCAAGCCTGTTGCTAACAACATCGTCATTATAATTGACCAAAACTTTTTCACTTCTAATTCCTCCTAATTAAACAAAATAACAAAAAAATCCCTCGACAAATACGAGAGATTATAATAGGGCACTATTAAAATAGCGGCGCCACCCTATCCTCGTAGGTTGTCATTGGCTTTACACGAAAGGCAGGTCTCCTGGCTTATGCATCATACATCTCTAGCGCCTTCCCGAAAATTCAGTGGCATACCGCTAGAAACTAGCATTTACAGTGGCGGGACCGCATCAGATTTTCACTGATTTCCCTTTTACTCCTTATCATCTACAAGGAACCTTTTGTGCTTCACTATGAACTTTTTTATCTTTGACAATGAATAAAATCTCAATGTCTCCACTTTAATTATAGCGAAAAAATTGAGATTGTGTAGGTGCTAAATATGGTAGTTATACTCTTCAGGTAGTACGCGACGTAAAAACTGCTTTGTGCGCTCCTCTTTTGGTTGTACAAAAATCTCATGCGCGGAGCCTTCCTCAACAATTTGACCTCCATCCATAAAAATGACATGGCTTGCTACATCTCGCGCAAATGACATTTCATGTGTGACGACAATCATCGTTGTGCCAGACTTCGCGATTGTTTTCATGACCTCTAAAACTTCCCCTACAAGCTCGGGGTCAAGCGCTGATGTCGGCTCATCAAATAAAATTACATCAGGCGATAATACAATAGCTCGGGCTATACCAACCCGCTGCTGCTGACCACCAGATAATTGACTTGGGTAGGCATCATATTTATGCGTCAAACCTACTTGATCGAGTGCCTCTTTCGCAAGTCCATACGCTTTCTCCTTATTCATTTTCCTACCTATAATTAAGCCTTCTGCGACATTTTCCAGTGCCGTTTTATTATGAAATAAATTATAATTTTGAAATACAAAGGCGGTTTTTTTACGTACAGCAAGCACTTCCTTTTTAGAGGCATTTTTTAAATCAACTGTTATTTCACCAAAGCTCGCCGTTCCTTTATCCGCACGCTCCAAAAAATTAATACAGCGCAGCAATGTTGTTTTACCTGAACCACTGGGACCTAAAATAACAACAACATCCCCTTTCGAAACGGTTAAATCAACACCCTTTAAAATCTCATTATGCCCGAATGATTTATGAATATTTGTAATTTGTAGCACTGGCTCTCCCCCTAGCTTTGAAGATTCATTTTATAGCGGCTTAAATAGCGTTCATAGCGTTTAAATAAATATTCTACCGTCATACATAAAATTAAATAAACGATGAAAATATCAATATATGCCTCTAAATAATTGTAGCCAACATTCGCAGCAACCTTCGCCTTCAACGTAATTTCCTGTAATGAGATGGCATAGCCGAGCGATGTCGCCTTAATCAAATTAATCGTTGCAGTACATAAATTAGGTAGCGCCGCTACTAATGATTGTGGGATGACAATACGCCAGTAAGCCTGTGCCGTTGTCAAGCCAACAGAATGCGCCGCCTCTAGCTGCCCTTTAGGAACAGTTTGCAATGCAGAGCGGAACACCTCAGTTAAAACTGCGGCTGTATTAAACGTAAATATAATAAGGGCATACCATAATGGATTCACATCATAAATGGAGTAATTGATATTATATTTTTCAAATAGACCTGCTAAAATGAGTGGGATGCTGCTGTAGAGCACAAAAATTTGAATAATTACTGGCGTGCCACGCACAAAAGACACATAAATTTTTGTTAAGCGGTTAATAATCGGCACTTCATAAATACGCGACATGGCAAGTAGAAAAGCTAAAGGTATTGCTAATATAAGCGATACAATCGTTACCAATAACGCAATTGGCACACCGCTAAGCGCAACCCAAAAGGTATCTATTAAAAATGCTATATTAATAAAATCCATGCACATCACTCCTTATGTCGCCTTGATTGAGCTCTTCCCTTTGCTAAATGCTCGCTCCAATTTTGCAAATAGCTTTTCTAACGTAATCGACAAAATCCAATAAATAATAGCTAAAGCCATAAAAATTTCTAACGTATGCGTACCATAGTTATTCGCAATAATTAAATTTGCCTTTCCTACAATATCAATAAAGCCTATCGTATAGGCAAGTGCCCCTTCCTGTAATACCGCAATTAAGCCATTGCCAAAATTCGGTATGGCAACAACAAATGCTTGTGGAAAAACAATGCGTCGATAGGCTTGCAGTGGTGTGAGACCGACGCTAACAGCTGCCTCATGCTGTCCTCTATCAATTGCTAAATAAGAAGAACGAATTACCTCGGACATCATCGCCGCAAACTGTAAGCTAAATGTTATCACTACAAAAACACCTGTATGCACATTATGCAAATTGATATTTAATAAATTTTCAGCGAATGCCGGAACCCCGTAGTACACAAGAAATAACAATACGATAGAAGGTGTACAACGAATAATTGTTGTATAGCCATTCGCAAGCCAACGCAGCAATGCATGATTGCTCAATTTCGCCATCGCTAGTACCAATCCAGCAACACTACCAAAAACGACCGCAAGAGCAGCAACATATAATGTCACAAATAAAAATGGCAATAGCTGTGGAAGCGCTGACCATAAATAAGTGATATCAAAGTATTTTTCCATTCATCTCACCACCGATTCATTATGTATGCAGCTCTTGGGAAAGCAGGTTGCATATGCTCTACCTTAGCTATTCAATTAATCTAACGTTTTACAGAATCTAGCACTTTGAATAAATCCTTACCGTAAAATTGTTCGCTTAGCTTATTTAGCGCATCCGTTTCCTTTAACTGCTGAATTGCTTTATCATAGGCATCTGCGAATTCCTGCTCCTTTTTATTAAATAGCGGCCATGTTTTAATTACTGCAAACTCGTTATACACAATCTCATCCTTTAAATGATGATACGGGCCGCCCTCCGTTAATACTTGACCGTTAAAGCTACCTTCGATTTGTACACCGCCATCTACACGCCCTTCATTCACCCATTGCACAACATCAACCGAAAACTCCTCTCCTGCCTTTAGCTTGACTTGGTTATCCGGGTTCGCTTCATTGTATTCAGCAATGACTGTATACTGGGCGTTATTTGCCGCGATTGGCGCTAGCGTAAACCCCGCTGAAGCAAAGTCACTCAAATTTTTAATATGGGCATTTTCTTTTTTTACAACAAGCCCTGCACTACTTAATCCTAAAAACTCCTGTGGGAAAATAAATTTTGCTGTTCGCTCCTCTGTCCAGAAGGCATTTTTCACACCTACCTGATACTTCCCTTGCTCAACACCGATTAATAAATCATCGTTGGACGTTCCAACAAATTCAAACTCGTAATCTTCTAAAATTTCATCGACTAATTTCATTACTTCAACGTCATAGCCTGTTGGATTACCGTTTTCATCAATATAAGTCATTGGCTTGCCTGACTGGTCATAAGCTACCTTTACTTTTTTCACCGCTTCTCCATTTGACGTTGTAGCAGCCTCGCCGTCACTGCACGCCACTAGTATAGAAACCGCCGCAAAGCTAATTGCTGTAAACTGTAATATTTTTTTAATTAACATGTAAAGTCTCTCCTTTTGCTTGTTGAATAGCTGCTTCAGCCAACTTTTTTATTGTCATATCATCCATTGGTGGATTGTGTAAGCCTGCCCTCACATCACGATAATAACGCTGCAGTGGATTATTGCGTTGCAAGCTTTTTGCACCAACTAAGCGCATCGCCTTATCCACAATTTGCAATGCATTATTTGTCACAACATGCTTGGCAATATTGAGCTCTTGCTGCACGAACTGTTTGCGAGTCGGATTTATATAAGCCTCTGCCGCCCCGTACAATGTGAAGCGTGCTGTTGCCAGTGCTAACTCCATTTCTCCAATGAGTGCTTGCACATTTGGGAAGTCGCTTATCGGACCATTTAAGCTATTTGGTTTATGTGTTGTCGCAAAATGAACAGCATAATCACGTGCAGCTTGTGCGATACCTAAATAAGTAGCAGGAACTAATAATGCCCAACCATTCACCTTAAAACCTGTAGAATAACTCGAAATTTCAACCAAATCAGATGGCTTTAGCTCTACATTTTGCAATACTAAATCATGGCTACCTGTACCACGCATCGCAATTACATCCCATGTTTCATCGATTGTGACACCTTTGGCTTTGTGTGGAATAAGGAAAAATCCAATTTTCTCTTGCTCCTCTATCCAAGCAGATGTTAAAAAATAATCCAGCTCTGGTGCACCTGTTGTATAGTTTTTACGCCCATTAATTAACCACCCTTCCGCCGTTTTCTTTGCAGTCGTTGTCGGTCTGCCACCACGTGTCGGACTACCCATAGCAAACTCGCTAACCGCACGATTAATAATTGCGCCGTTCGCTACTTCCTGCGCAAATTTTTGTAGCATCGCAGGCTCCCATTCCTCATGTTCAAATAAATCACCTACAGTTAGCAGCGTCCAGCCTATAGTGAGCGCTGTACTTGCATCATAGCTAGCCAACGTTTCATGCAATAAAACTGCATCATAAATAGTGAAGCCCTCGCCGCCAAGCTGCTTTGGCAATGTAATTTTCGTATAACCAATCTCCCTTAATGCACGAATATTTTCATGCGGGAAGCTCCCAAGCTCATCAATTTGCTGCGAGCGACTTTTAAACGTCTCCTCCAACGTAGCAATTTTCTCTAACCATTGTCGCTGTTCTGTTGTTTTAATGAAAAGCTGTTTACTCACAATAATAGCCTCCCTAATTTTCAATCAATTTTGAATGATGTTGAAATTGATTGTACGACTAGCAAAAATGGAAGTCAATAGTTTATACCAAGTTTTTTTATAGGTTTTATATATTATTCAAAAAAAGCATATATGCCATAGCTTTTAAAATAAAAATTAAATGCTGGTATCTTAAAATAAAGAAAGTTTGAAAACACGCAAACGCAACTTTCAGACAAAACTTTTTTGAAAATCCCCCTCTCTGAATAACGTGCCTATTTTAGTCATGTCAAAGAAGCCTCAAATCAATCAGTTAGACATTAAAATACGGTTGAAAAGCCAATGCACAAAATAATCGCATGGCGTAGAGAAATGATTTTTTGAGTATTTGGGATTTATCGGTGGCTTTGAATATGATTAGGGGCTTTTAGATATTGGCAGTTTATAAATCATAGCCGCGGCCTACATTGAGATATCAGCGTTTTTTGCATTATATTAGCAGCTGTCATCTGGATATTTGCAAATTGCCCTATTTTATTTGCAATCTCTCGGGTATATTTGCGGCTTGCCTTGATTTATTTGCAACCTGTAGAATTATCTGCTCATTTCCATGACTTATCTGTGTTTTACTTTTCCAACTAAAAAAGCTGAGGGTCGATTTTTTCGACAGCCTCAGCTTTTCATTTCCATATTACATTTTTTCGGGTGCGCTTACGCCGATTAATTTTAAAGCGTTTGCTAGTGTCGTGCGTACCGCTGTAATTAATGCAAGGCGGGCAGACGATAATTGCTCATTTTCCGCGTTTATTACTTTTTCAGCATTGTAGAAGCTGTGGAATGCGGCCGCTAACTCTTGGATGTAATTAGCAATACGGTGCGGCGTACGGTGTTTCGCTGCATCTGCAACAACTTGCGGGAATGCACCTATCTTTTTCAATACATCAATTTCTTTTTCAGCCGTTAGTAGCTGTAAATTATCTAAGCTTGCTTGTAAGCCTTGCTCATCCGCTTGACGTAAAATCGAGCAAATACGAGCATGTGCATATTGCGCATAGTAAACAGGGTTTTCGTTTGACTGTGACACAGCTAAATCAAGGTCAAAGTCCATATGCGAATCGCCTGCTGTTTTAACGAAAAAGTACCGTACTGCATCCAAGCCTACCTCTTCTACAAGCTCACGCATCGTCACTGCGTTACCAGTACGCTTTGACATTTTGAACTTCTCACCGTTTTTATAAAGCTGTACCATTTGAATAACTTCTACCTCTAACGTATCGCGCTCGTAGCCAAGTGCCTCGATTGCTGCTTTCATACGTGGAATATAGCCATGGTGGTCAGCTCCCCAAATGTTAATTAGCTTATCGAAGCCGCGCACAATTTTATCCTCATGGTAAGCGATATCTGGTGTTAAGTAAGTGAACGAGCCATCATTTTTAATTAACACGCGGTCTTTATCATCACCAAATGTTGTCGAACGGAACCAAGTTGCCCCTTCCTCTTCAAAAACATGTCCATTCGCACGCAATTTATCTAACGCTATTTCAATTTTCCCGTTTTCATATAATGATGTTTCTGAATACCACACATCAAATTCAACGCGGAAGTTTTTTAAATCATTTTGTAATTTTTCTAGCTCTAACTTCAAACCATGCTCACGGAAAAATTTAAAACGTTCTTCATCCGTTCGCTCTAAAATGCTTGCGCCATGTGCTTCGGCCAATTTACCCGCAATGTCGATAATATCTTGCCCATGGTAGCCATCCTCTGGCATTTCCGCCTCCATACCGAGCGCTTGCTTATAGCGTGCTTCTAGTGAATAAGCTAAATTATTAATTTGATTTCCAGCATCATTAATATAATATTCACGTGATACTGCATAGCCAGCGAAATCTAGTACATTACACAATGAATCCCCTACAGACGCTCCACGTGCATGCCCTAAGTGTAAATCGCCTGTTGGATTTGCTGATACAAACTCTACTTGTACTTTTTCGCCTGCGCCTGCTGTCGAACGACCATATGCTTCACCTTGCTCAAGCACCGCTTGGACAACGCCTGTTAAAAGATCTTTGCGCACCGTAATATTAATAAAGCCCGGTCCTGCAATATCAATTTTTTCAATATTCGCCCCTGCTAAATCAATATTTTCAACAATCGCCTCTGCAATTGCGCGTGGTGGCTTTTTCGCAAGCTTCGTTAGCTGCATCGCAATATTTGTTGCAAAATCCCCATTTGCCTTATCCTTCGGTGTTTCTAAATGAATTGTATATTCCGTACTTTCTTCAACCAATTGCGCCTTAGCAACTGCATTTGCTAAAGCCATTTTAATCGATTGTTGTAATTGCTCAACAGCGTTCATTATTTTACCTCCGTATAATGAATTTCTAATTTATAATTGCCTGCCACTGCACCACCTACAATTAAATCATAATGTGCAATAAATTGGCCTTGGATACTACCTCTATTTGGCTCAAATGCTAAAGCGTATGTTTTGGTTACGAGCGGCAATGTGCCATAGACGCTTTCATAATGACCATTTTCCTTCTGTTCAATATTTAAAGGTAGGCGCATGTTGACATCGCCTCCACGCAAAATAAAGGCTTGTCCGTTTGCTAGCTTCACCGTCGTGCGAATATGAGCCTCTTTCTGCATTTCCTCATAACGCAAATAGCAACTGCCTGCTTTTTCCACATAGGAGCCTTGCAGCCACATTTCATACGTTTCAAGCTCACCGTCTGTCGGGATAATGGATGAAACAAGCTTAATTTTCACCTTTGTTCCTACATCCTGCATGCGCGGCACACTCCTTTTTTGTCAATGACTATAACCTTATTATTATAGGATGGTTTTCGCTGTTTAGGCAAGAGGTATCAACTAAACACTATCGGAATAAATTTGTATCAAACGTTGATTTTTTTGCCCGTATACTTTTCTAATGATTGATACATTTTAAAAAACTTGCCGAGGTGCACAAGCAAATTAAATAAAACTCTTTGTATGCTTAGAGACTTGCCCGCTATTAATGTGTTTTGCAATTTCAAAATTAAAATGAGATGGAAAATATTTTTGGGTACACCTTGCTCGTTCGTTAATCCATCATCCATCAAGCCGTAATGAATTCTAACAGATTCCTCAAACTGTGACGGCGGAGTTAATTTGACCCGAAATCGCACATTTTCCTCATGGCAATTATTAAATGTATGTGCTGTGCCAATCTCGGCAGTAATCGACTGCCCCGTAGTTAAAACATGGTCCTGCTCTCCCACTGTAACTGTTAAGATGCCCTCTAAAATCGTAAACTCCTCGACAAATTCATCATGATAATGCAATGGTGGTCCCTCTCCATTTGGCGGCAACATCACCTCTATCAATAAATAGCGACCATTCGTATATGCTGTCGTCTCAATAAATGTAATTTGCTCACCTGTAAATTTATGCCGTACTGTAGCTGCTAGCATTTCCTTCACTCCCTTAAATTTCCGAATCCATTTATTATAAAGTGCCAAGGTTAAAATTTAGTTAAAAAATTTAAAAATGGGCTGGGACAAAACTAGCCTCTATATTTAATCACTACAATAAGGCATTTATTCATTCAAAGCGAATGCCTTTTGTGCGTGAATAACAATATCGAATACTACATACACTATGAAAGCCTTGACGATTTACCCTACAAGGGGTAAAATAATAGGCAGAAAGGTTCTTGTCGTGAGAATCGCATGTAGTACAACGTCCAAGTGGCTCTTGGGCGTTTTTTATTTTATCTAAAAGAAAACACCACCCAGTAAAATACTGAATGGTGCTCCTTGTTTACAGCATCATACGAAAGAAACGATAGATAGTGTCTATCACACGGAATACATCCGTTACGTATCGAAAGATGGCTAGTCTTTCTTTACGCCGTATTCTTTCTCTTAGCTTTGTTCTTTTTTGTCGTGAGAACTTAGGCATGTAGTGCACCTCCTTTCAAGAAAAAAGGAAGTCAGCTAGATGCTGCGTATTTATTGTAGCATGCTGATGTTACTCGTCAAGATTGCCTTGAATGCGGTCCCTAAGCTTTAGGTGGTCACACAGTAATATCTTTTCATTAAGAACTAGCGCTTTTTAATACCTTTAAATTAAAGAATTTCAAAATTACATACTTCAACGTTTCCTTTAAAGTGGTACCCCATTCCCCTTCATTCGCTTCGTTGAATTTTGAGTTTCACTATCACGAACAACTTTATCGTAGTCTTTTCCAAACATTTCGGCAATTGTTAAACTGTCTGTAATAACTTGGCTATCTTGAATAAATACTAATTGACTCATGTTAATGCTCCTTTCAAATTTGACTTACTCCCACTTACATGCTGCCAAGCTTGAAAGTACCTTACTCCTAGCCCACTTAGTGTATTGCTGAACCATACTAAGCAGCATGAAGATATTGCTTACTATAGCTTATTTTTAACAATTGCTTATAAAGGGCGAAATATCGACTTTGCTAATCAAACAATCACAATTGAGCGAACAAGAGGGAATAACGGTGTAAACAAAGAATAGCGAGTGTAAGATAGCATGGTCATACAGCAGCTACAAAAGCTATCGAACGGCTGTTAAAGCGTTGTTTTTTCATATAACCGTAAGCTGCATAATGATCTAGCGAAAGATGATTCGTTTATTTTTCTATTACCACATACTTGTTTCTACAGGCTTAAATGCAATCTTTAATCGCCTTATAAAGGCAGTTAAGCTACCAACTACAACAATACATGGTTTGCGGCATACACATGCTACCATCCTTATGAATAACAGTATTCCTGATAAAGCCATTGCGGAACATTTAGGAAACACTCCCGAAATGATTCATTCGGTTTGTGGACATGTACTACAAGAGATGGAAGCTCAAACTGTAGCAGTGTTTAGTGAAAGTTTAAAAAGAAACAGGGCTAAAAGTGGGGTTAGCTCATAGCTAAACCCCACTCCAACCACTTCATATCATCATCTATAAAGCTTCTGTTATTTCACCCAGCCGAGAATCATTTCACGAATAAGCTTTGCGGCTGTGTTAGCTGTCATTTCAGACACATCATATATTGGAGCTACTTCAACTAAATCGAAACCAACTACGTTGACACCACTGCCTGCGATGGCGTGGATAGATGCAAGTAGCTCCTTCGGTGTAATACCACCGCAATCTACTGTACCTGTACCTGGTGCGTGTCCTGGGTCTAGAACATCGATGTCGATTGTTACATAAACATTGCGACCAGCAAGTGTTGGTAATACTTGCTTTAATGGCTCTAGCACTTCGAATTTTGAAATATGCATGCCATTTTCCTTTGCCCAAATAAATTCTTCCTTTAGTCCAGAGCGAATGCCAAATGAATATACATTATGCGGTCCAATATGCTCTGCAATTTTACGAATAGGTGTTGCGTGTGAATACGGCTCGCCTTCATAATCTGTTCGTAAATCTGTATGTGCATCAAAATGAATTACTGCTAAATCATTATATTTTTCGTACACGGCCTCCATTACCGGAAGGGATACTAAATGTTCACCGCCCATACCAATTGGCACCTTACCGTCAGCTAACACCTTGCGCACAAATCCTTTAATTTCCTCTAATGACTGCTTCGGATTTCCGAATGGTAGTGGAATATCTCCCGCATCGAAAAACTTTACTTCCTCCAACTCACGATCTAAATATGGGCTGTATTCCTCTAAGCCAATCGATACTTCTCGAATACGTGTTGGACCGAAGCGAGAGCCTGGACGATAGCTGACTGTCCAATCCATCGGCATACCATATAAAACAGCCTTTGCTTGCTCATAATTTTGATGACTTTTAATAAATACATTACCTGAATATGTTTCATCGAATCTCATAGGTCGTTCACCTGCTTATTATTATTCGGTCTTCAACGACGGGCTATTCTGCCTAGCTCGTTAATGCCATGTTTATTGTATTTTATTCTTGCCATTGTACGCAAGTAGCCTCATGCGAAACCTTTATTCGACATTTTTCGTATACATAGACACAAGCTCAAAGATTTTTTAGATACTTGTATGAAAAATAAGAGTTCAGACACATACTATACGTAGCACGAATTGTGTGTAAATTGTGTGTGTGCCTGGCACTCAAAACAACGGGGTGATTGTTAATGAAACGACAACATTATATTCGCCGAAAAAAACGTAAGCGCTTTGGTAAAAGGCTTGCTTTATTAACAGTCGCCATGCTCTGCGCTGCCGCTGTGGCGTTATTATCACTTCGCATTTATGCACAAATTGCAGGAGCGCCGACATTGACTGTACCGAAGGCGACTGTTTTTTTAGATCAGCACGACCATCAAATTGGCGACTACTTTCAATCAGAGCGTCGTTATTGGTTAGAGCTAGATAAGATGTCACCGTATTTAGCCGAAGCTACTATTGCTATCGAGGATAAAGATTTTTATCAGCATGGTGGATTTGATTATTCGAGAATCGCTGGTGCCGTACTTGCAGACATTAAAGCAGGACGTAAAGTGCAAGGCGCAAGTACATTAACTCAGCAATACGCCCGTAATTTATATTTATCACATGAAAAAACATGGACACGCAAAATAAATGAAGCACTCTATGCATATCGTTTAGAAATTTTCTATTCAAAGGACGAAATTTTAGAAGGCTACTTAAATACGGTATATTATGGGCACGGTATGTATGGTGCTGAAGCAGCAAGTCGCTATTATTTTGGTAAATCAGCGAGCGACCTCACTTTAGCGGAAGCGGCGATGCTTGCAGGCATCCCAAAAGGTCCGACCTACTATTCACCAATTGCTAATCTTGAAAAAGCAACGAATCGTCAAAAGCTTATTTTAAGCTTAATGGAGCAGCAGGAAAAGATTACTACTGAAGAGAAAGTTCATGCTGAAAAAGAAGAGCTTGTTTATAAAAACAGCGAATGGGTCGCTAGTAAATCAATTGCTCCTTATTTTTTAGATGTAGTATGGACAGAAGCCAGCGAAATATTAGAGTCTAAAAATATGAATATTAGCGAAGGCGGCTGGACAATTAAAACTACATTAAACCAAGCACATCAAAATGCCGCTGAGCAGGCTGTTCAAAAAAACATGCCAAACACTGACTTGCAGGTCGGTCTCGTAAGCTTAGATGTTGATACGGGCTACGTCACAGCGCTTGTTGGTGGGCGTGATTACAGCAAGAGCTCATTTAATCGTGTCACCCTTGCGGAAAGGCAGCCCGGCTCGTCAATAAAACCAATTTTGTACGCTGCAGCATTAGAAAATGGCTTTACACCACTGACCTTTTTAAATGTAAGTGAAACAATATTCACTTATGATGATGGGCGTGCTACTTATAAGCCACAAAATGTAAATGGACAATTTGCAGCACAGGATATGTCCCTTGCACAAGCAATGGCTATTTCAGACAATATTTACGCTGTGAAAACGTTAGAGCAGGTTGGCTATAAAGCCTTTAGGGAAATGTTACAACGCTTTGGGTTAAATTATACCGAGAAGGACAACCCTTCCATTGCACTCGGCACAATTGAAACATCACTGTATGATTTAACAAATGCCTATAATACAATTGCCGCAGGGGGAGAAAAACGCAACGCAACAACTATTTTGTCAATTACAAATGCCAAGGGAGATGTCGTTTATAAATATACGGAGCCTGAAACAAAGCATGTTTTAACTGAACAAGATGCTTATTTACTAACAGATATGATGACAGGCATATTCGACCCTGTTTATAGTGATTATTCACCTGCGACAGGTGTGTCTATTCGTGGGCGTATGACTCATACGTACGCTGCTAAATCAGGTACAACGATTAGTGACCAATGGTTAATTGGCTATACGCCAAGCATTACAGCTGGTGTTTGGAATGGCTACGACCAAGGCAAAACATTATCCGTTCAAGAAGACATGGCCGCAACCAAGCAAGTATGGATTGACTTTATGGAAACCGTTCATAATGGCAAAGCAAACGAAAACTTCCTGGTGCCAGATGGAATTCAAGGTGTCGTTATCGATATCGAAACGGGCAAGCTAGGGATGGATGCATGTCCAAAGCAGCGCCTTATTTATATGAAAGAAACAGATGTACCAACCGAAAAATGCCGCTCCTTTGAAATCTTCGAACCAGATACATGGGGGAGCTGGCTCGACTTTGAAGTGTTCCGCAACTTTTGGCGCAACTAATGCGTCATAATGAACAGAACCTAATCAAAAAAGCTCTTTCTTCCCCGGAATAACGGTTTCCGTGGGAAGAAAGAGCCTTCTTTTATGGTAAACGTAAGCATGAGAATCATGGGGCATTCGGCTTGGGTTGGTTCAAATGCCGCATAGCTCTCATAGCTTGTCCATTTACCAAAGTGTCCTAGCTCACTAGCTGTAAGCCTTACATACAAGTTTACTTTTTTTCATGTGCACTTTCAACCACCTTATGCCCACTGAAGGCAATTGTCACATTTTGTTCATCTATTTTTCAGTAATGTAGCAAAAAGGATTGACGATAGCTAAATCAGTAATAAAGTGAATGTATTTTAGTGTGGAGTTTAGTTTTTGCGAAAGAATTATGTACGGTTTTGTAGGGGTATCTGTAGTTTTTCATGAAGTTATCTGCGGTTTCGCGTAGTTATCTGTGTTTTTCATAGTATCTAAGTTATCTATATTTTTTGGGGGATTTATGTACAATTTCATAAGATTTGTTTGTATTTGTGCATGGGCGGTCAAACATGGTGGACCGCCCATGACTTTTTAGGCTAAATCATTGCGGAGCTTAGCGTCGCTTCGATTCCATAGCTCACTGTTATGCTGCTGTAAAAATTCAGTGAGTATTTTTTTGGAGACATCATCCATATGGTCAACAATAATTTGGCGTTTCATGGATTTATCCATTTTATTTACATGGTCAGCTAAAATTTTATAGCCTCGGCGTTTTTCGCGGTTGACAACCATTTCACATGCTGTCACACCTGCGTAGTAAGGTCCTTCCTCTTTGTAATCAATCGTTACCCATACGAGCCAATAATTTTTACCACCTGCAGAATCCTCTCGATTCACGGTAAATTTAATGCCACGTTCTACATCACTTTTCGCATGCATTGCGCCGATATCCACAATAGCTGTTTTTTCTTCCACATCTATAATAACAGGCGATACATTTTCCAATGATAAAGAACCAATTCCAAATCCTTTATGCCCATCTGTTGGGTCATTTTTTATAATCGTAAAGCCCATTTTTTGCTTTGGTTTTTCTTCATTAAACATCTCGTATAACCTCCAATTGTGCTATTATTAATAATATACACTAAAATACATAGAGGGGGGCAATATTATGCCAATCATTACGATTAAAATGCTCGAAGGACGCACGGATGAGCAAAAGCGTGCTTTAGTGCAAGAAGTCACAGAGGCTGTATCTAAAACAGTGAACGCACCAAAAGAAAATATTTCGATTATTATTGAAGAAATGTCAAAAAATCATTACGCGAATGCAGGCGTGCTTCATATCGACAAATAATTACACAGAGCTATGGTTATCCAAAAAGGGTGTACCTTTTTCGAACAACTTAGCTTCTATATTAAATATTCACTCTGCGATAGTAACAATACATTGTCACTATCCTCAGTGCAAGCGGCCTTCTCAAAATGACTTTTCAGACGGCTTCTTTCTATAAGGCAGGTGCTTATGAAAAAATTACGCTCTATTTTGAATATTTTGGCAATAATCGCACTTTTTGCGGTTGGGCTGACACTCATTTTTATCAAGCCGATTCAAGCATTACTTGTACAACGATTAAGCGAGGAGCTTGTCACTGTTTCAACATCTTCTGAAATGCTTGAATTTAACGATGAAATAGAGGCAGATTTCGATTTTGAAGAGGTACAATCTTTGTCGATTTGGGAAGTATTACAGGCACAGGCAAACCGCAAGGATTTACCTGTAATTGGTAGTATTGGAATTCCAAGTGTCGACATGCAGCTCCCAATTTTGAAAGGGGTCGGCAAAAATGCATTGGCGGTTGGCGCTGGTACGATGAAGCCCGAACAAATAATGGGTCAAGGAAACTACGCTTTAGCTGCCCACTATTTTGAGGACCGTGATATTTTATTTGGCCCACTGTATCATAGCGAAATCGGTGATACGATATATTTAACAAATGCTAATGCTATTTTCGAATATCATATTACAAAAATTGAAGTAGTTGAAGCAACGGCCGTACACGTCATTGACGATGTAGCAAACGAAACGCTATTAACACTCATTACATGCGCTGATGAAGGTGTAAGACGTCTCTTCGTACAGGCAAGCTTTTCAAAGCAATATGACTTGGATGCACCACCAGAAGCGCTCACTAAAATTGCTAATTAAACAGAGAAAACCCCTCAAACAAATGGATTATCCATCGCTTGAGGGGTTTCTTTTTGATTATTTTTCTGTTGTCATAAAGCGACGACGTAATAACACGAAGCCTAGTGCTAATAATCCAAAGCCGACAACCATTGCAGTTGTTGAATTTGCATCATTTGTTTGTGGCAGTTTGTTTTGGTTATTATTCGCTGCCGCAAGCACGTTAGCCGCTTCTTTCAATTCATTTAGAAGGCTTCTCACTACCCCCATGTTTACAAGCTCATCAACGTATGCTTGCTCCTCTGGAGATAATGATTCATATTGCTTAATGAATGCTTCTAGGTCTTGAATTGTTTGCTGAAGCTTCGCTGGATCTTTCGCTAGTTCTTCAACAATTTGAGGAATATTCGGTACTTCATAGCGTACCGGCTCCTCTGAACCTGGTGTTGGTGGTACCGGCACGATACCTGGGATTTGAGGAATTTTCTTAATTACTTCCTCTACTCCTGGTGGTGTCGTTGGCTCTTCTGGTGCTGTTGGTGGAGTTGTTGGCTCCTCCGGTGTTGTCGGTGGAGTTGTTGGCTCCTCTGGCGTTGTTGGTGGAGTTGTTGGCTCCTCCGGTGTTGTTGGTGGAATTGTTGGCTCCTCTGGCGTTGTTGGTGGTGTTCCACCGCCGCCTCCACCGCCTCCACCACCAGGTGTTGGTGGAGTTGGCTTAGCCAATGCCTGACATTCTACAACTGTAATCGTAAGTGGTGATTCTGTACCTACAATCACTTGATACTCACCCGGTTCAACTGTATAAGGAACTGTCGCTTTACCATCTACGTCTGTCGTACCCGTTACAATTGTATTACCTAATTTATCTTTTACAGTAAATGCTACATTTTCACGTGCGTTACCATTAACGTCTTGAATTGTTAATGTGAATAGCGGACATGCATTTGCTGGAACTTGAACTTCCGCTCCACATACTTCATCTGTGTAGCTTACTTCAATACTACCTAATAGTACGCTAGCTTCGTTGTAAACATCATATTCTTTGCCTTGCTCTAATTTTGCCTTATCAGCAACTTTAATCTGACCATTTGCATCTGTTGTACCTGTTACTACAGTTACCCCTGCTTTGTCTTTAATGATAATTTTCACATTAGCACCAACAGGTTGGTTATCTTTATTATTTATTGTTAATGTGAAATCTGGACAAGAATTTTTAATTGCTTTGCCTTTACAATCATCTGTATAAGTCACAACAACTTTGTCAATTTCCTCGCCTTTTGAACCATCAGGATTTACTTCATAAACAACTACTTTTCCTGGGCTCTGTGTTGGTGGCAAGGTAATTTTACCATCTGTATCCGTTGTATACTCTGTCTCAACACCATTTTCATCTTCTACAATTACTTTTGTATTTGCCTTTGGTGTTGTACCATCTGGACTAATTACTGTAATTTCAAACTCCGTACATGCACGAGGTTTTTTCACTTCATCTTTACAATCTGCTGTAGTATAAGTAACTCTAAAGTCCTCTCCAAATGGCACCGATTGCCCAGGCTCGATTTCATAAGATACGACTGTATAGTCACCCGGCTCAATTGTATAAAGTGTACCATTTTGATTTGTTGCAAATGTAATTTTACCATCTGTAACTACAGTTGCTTCAAATTGTACATTTGTATCGTTGTTTTCAATTACTACCTTAGTACCAGCTTTTAAAGGACCATCTTCATTTTCAATAGTCAACTCGAATGCTGGACATGCTGGTTTTGGTTGAACTTCAGCTTCACAGTTTGTATTTGTTGTGAAAGTATCAATAACTTCACTATCAATTTCAACAGTGTACGTATCCGGCTCTAAGCCACCAGTAATAGTTCCATCACCTAATGTAATTTTGCCATTTACAGTTGGCTCATCTTTAACTACTTCTGTGCCGTCTGATTTTTTCACAGTTACTAGTGTACCATCAGCTACTAATTTACCGTCAACATCTTTTACTATTAGTATAAATGTTGGGCACGTTGGTGCTAATGTAACTTCAAATTCGTAACCACAGCTCGCAGTATACGTTAATTCTACTTCACCTAGATATTGGTTACCTTCGTAAACTTGATAAATACCTGGCTTGACGCCATCAACAGGGTCCTTACCATTTGAATCAAATACGAATTTGCCATTTGCGTCAGGTGTTTGCTTCACTTCAATAGAACCTTGCTTTAATGTTAACTGTGTAATGTCTGTACGAATTTGTCCGTTTGCATCTTTAACAACAACTGTGAATTCATCACATGCTGGTGCTGGTTGAGCAATTGCCTCACAAGGCGTGTTGTTATACTGTATTACAATCGTATCTAGTTCTTCTCCATTGAAGACAACCGTATACTCACCCGCTTTAACTTCAGTAGAAGTAAATGTGGCTTTCCCATTTGAATCCAGCGCTTGGTTCGTTGATAAACCTGTTGCTGTACTCACTAATGATACTGTTTCATTGCTAAGTGCTCTACCATCAATATCAAATACTGTTAATTCAAACTGAGGACAACCTAAACCGCCTTCTGGTTCATTTGTAATCTCGATAACTTGGAAACCTTGATACTTACCTGAAGTTTCAATTTTATCTGGATCTAATATAAACTCATAATCGCCCAAGTCTTCATAACCATCTTGCTTTTCTTCCACTACCTTGTAAGGCGTTGAGTTGTTTCTGCTTTGCGCTAGTTTTAAACCATAATTTAAATAACCGTCTTCATTTGTTGAACCTGAGGCTAACATTGTACTTCCTGTATAAGGTCCATACAATTCAAACTTAACGTTCTCCATAGGTAGACCTGTCGCTGCATCTGTTTTCAAGATGACAAATGGAACTGTACCAACTGTACCTCCAGCATTGTATTCAAATCTAAGGCTATTAACTGCATCTGAGCCACTATTTCCATCAGCACTTGTATAGTCAACTCTTACCTCATTATCTACATTACTACCACTTGGCCCCATATAAACTGTTGCATACTCAACATAGTAAGCTTTATCGCCATCTGGTAAATTTAATACAAATGTTCCTGCTGCAATATCAACATCTAATGCAACATCTGTAGCTGTAGAGTTAACTTGACCATTCGTAATTACTTGACTACCTTTTGTTGGTGTGGAGTTAGTATCGGTAAAATTCATTTCCCATACATTAAATGAGTTTTGCAAAATCAGTTGACCCGGATCACCATTAATTTTACCAACTTCATCAGTAATCACAATATTATTTAATTGTGATTGTGCATAGTTAAATTTAAAGTTCCAAGTCACTTCTGGTGTTGCAGATGTTGATATACCTGTTTTATCTAAAATCTGCTCTGTATGTGCAACTGGTACATCCTCGTTCCATTCTCCTCTTGGTTGATCTTCATTACCTTGAGCGTATAATTTTGCTGTATTGCTAATAGTAATAGCTGAACCATGAGGATACACAGCATCTGCATCTTTTGTCTCATATGTTACTTTATACGGTGTTGTGATTGTACCTAATGCAATTTCAATTTCAATAGCAGTTCCATTTTCTGTTACTACGTTCTCAATCTCTGCTGCACTATAAATTTTTGTATCATTTGGGTCTGCATTCGCCACAAAATTACCTGCTGGATCTAATGTGCCTTTTTCTACTTTAAGAGCTGTTACCTCTTGGCTTGAAGGTAATACATCTTTAAATATCGCATTTGTAATTGAGTTGTAATTGAAATTTAACTCTACTTCCCAATGGAATGTTTTTGTTCCATAATTGTAAGAACCCGTTTTATTACCATTTCGTGATTGCTCGCCTCTAATAGTTTGGGACGCCGTATCTGTAGACGTACCAAACTTAGGTATACCAGTATCACTTAATACTACTTGATTGTTATAGACACGATTATTTTGACCGACATCTTTAATTTCATACGTTGTTGTATACTCAATTTCAATTTGTTGGCCATTAATAGGTTTTAGTAATTGAATGATAAAACCAGTTTCCCTATTTTCTCCGTCAACTGTTCCGTTAGTAAGGGTTAAACTGTAATCTTCATCTCTTTCTAATGTTCCTCCTGCAACCGTTGTCACCACTAGGCTATCTTCTTGCAGATTTAGATAGGAGCCTTCATATGTGTCTGTGAACTTTGTACCGACTTCTAAGTTATATCGTGCTTGGTTCGCAACGATTTTCCAGTACATTTCTTTAACATCTGTATAGTTTACACCTTCAGCAGTTTTATTTAACACCCAAGATGTTTTATTATAAGTAGCAGATCTACGATTCTGTAAACCTGTATGACTCGTAAAGTCCTCACGTGTTACAGTATTTTCGATATTAAGATTTGATGTTGGATATACCTCGCCTACTTCGAGTTGCGTTTTATATTTAATTACATAAGCATCCTCTGTACCAGTTGGGAATTCTAAGTCAAAACCTAGACCATCTGCTGCAAGTGTAAAACTATAATTAGCAGTAGGTTCAGCAGTTGATGAACCATTTTTATAAACTTCTACATCTCCATACAATTCGTGTCCTTCTGTCCATACATCAGTTAACTTCGCAACACCAGCTGGAATATTACGTTTATTTTGATTGTATTCAATTTGCCACTCAGTAGTTATTACACCAGGGCTTTCCAATCTCGGTTGAGTAACAACTGATTTTCTCAAAGGTGTGTCAAATTGAACTTCCACTGTTTTATTAACTGCTGGTGATGAATTATAACTAGCAGCATTATCAAATATAGCAGGTGGGATATTTCCTAGTTCACCCACTTTCGTTCGATAAACAATTTCGTAACCTATATGCTCTTGATTTGGTAAGTGAAGAGTCATTGATTTTCCACTAATAGCAGGTAGCGGTGTTAGGGCATCCCTATTTGTCAATGTTACCGTACCATTTGGAGAAATATCTAACTCTTTAATTGAAACAATTGAATCAAATGTGTGATTACCTGTTAGTGTGTCTGTAAATGGCGTTATCCCACTATTTGTATTGACAGCTAAATCTGTATTTACTCTTACAGTCCAGTCAATATACTCACTGTTACGACCAGCATTATCTGGTGTACCTGTTTTAGTAATTGTATCACCTGTAGTACCTCTAGGTTGGAAATTCAGTGTGATATTGTTAAACCCAGGCACTTGGATTATTTGTGTCCAATCATTTCCTTCAGACTGCAATGTTCCTCGGATTTCAAAGAATACCCCAGAAACTATTCCACCTGTTAGACCTGTATCATCAAGAATATCATCAAATGTGAGTATCACTTGTTGACCTGCAATACTTACTGTACCAATGTGTTTGCCATTATCATATATCGTTGCAGCACCTTGTACAGTTAGAGTTGCAAATTGCTCTGGTAAATCATAAATAAGTTTAGATCCTGGACCATAACCATGCCCCGGTTCTAGCCCTAAATCTACTCTAAACACTACTGTATCACCAACTCGACCTTCTGCAGTTGTTCCACTAACTGAATTCCCATTAAATGTTAGAGTAATTACTTCATCAAAATCCTCATCATCTCTATCAACATCTGGATAAACTCCTAATGGGTTATTTAGTGGCATGATTACGTTGGCTGAATCAGGTGTTGTTCTAACTTCATCTTCTGTCTCATTCCCCGTTTCTCCAGTATCATCCGTTCCTTCAGTTACTGGCGGTGTTTGCTCAGGAATAGTTACTTCATCCGCAAATACCGACAACGGTCCAATCAACGTCTGGAACACTAATAGCATTGTCAGCATTGCAATATTAATCTTTTTCCTCATGTCCCTCTCCTCTTCTTAGGTGTGAGAGATTGCCCTTGTTGTTTGCTGACGACGTGTAACCTAATGTTAGGAATGGCTACTGCAAACAGTTGGCTAGTCTCTCTTTCCTAGTTTAGTTAGTCGTCATTGTCGAACACACATTCAATCTTTGAAGAAAAGCGGAGACAAGGTCACTTTGTTGCCTGTTTCCTAAAATATGTGTATTCATTTTTTGTAACGAGCCGATAAAAATTTGTCTCACCTCCTTCAAAGCATCGGCATATTTAAGGGCTTAATTGGAATTAGATTTTAGTTAATTTGTCTACTCCTATTTTACGGAAGACACCTAAACAAATTCTGTACAGCCTTTGGTACTAGAAGGCTTTCATACCTTCATCAATCTATATGTCTACAAAGTCGTAATATAACTAATTTTTCCATTATAAAAACCGACAAAAAAACCTTAACTAAATATGAAAGTCCATAAATAGTTAAGGTTTTAACTCATGTTTTTATTTTTTTACTTTGCTCACTAATTTTTTTATGTTTTTTAACAGTACAGGCTTTACTTCTTTATGTTTACTTTCTGCCCCATCAAATTTTGCTACCGAGCTTACTCCTGTTACTGGTGCTTCTACCACCACCATTGTTGCCGATGCTTTAATTGGGCTACAAGCGATGATAATTGCTGTTAGTAAAACAAATGTTACTGTATTGATTTTTTTCTTCATAATTTCCTATTCCCCCGTTTATTCCTTATATTTCAAGTTGGTAGTATCTCGATTAATCATGTATTCTAAAATATATACTTAATGACCTACATCCATAATCATCGGCTGGATAAATATAAAATTAAGTAGTCTTAAATACTTAATTTTAATTTCAAATATTTTTCTAACTAGTTCTTTTCTCTATGCATTTATAATTTCTTCAATTTCGAACTCCTTCTCAGTGCAGTGGAAAATTAGCTTTCTACTTAATTTTATTTTAAATTCAAAAAAAGCCGCAAAACTCAGTGTTTATCCTATTTCCAAAGAAACTCTTTTCTATTCTACCTAGTTAATTCTCTGATGAAACATCATAAAAAGCGTCCCAAAAGCAGGCAATGCACTGCTTTTGGGACGTCTTCATACTTTTTAATGATGATTTTATAACAATCTCCGTAATTCTTCTTTGAAAATTTCATCTATTGTTTCATCTGTCAATATTTCTTCAGGGTAGTATACTTTATGATCTGTTTTTAAGCGTCCTGCTATAGCGTCAACAAGTAAGCTTTCCTGTGATAGCTCACGTACTTCGCCGTTTGCCATTTGTAGCATAATTGGTAGCTTTCCTATCGCTACACCTGGTTGATATAAATCGTATGGTAAATCAGAGGTTGAATCGTGTACGAGGTAGTAGGCTGTGTCAATTCCTATTTGTTGAAATAATTGTTGCAAGCGAGCAAAGCGCTGTGGTTCTTTCTTTGGATTCATATTAATATAGCCAAATAACTTGCGATTAATGAAACGGGTACTTAAATCACGTAATATGGCATCGTCCTCCTGCATCCAAAATTGAATATACGTCAGCATAATGCTTTCGTCTAACGCAATATAATCTTCTACAGTAATCGTATTATTAAAAAATGGTTGAAAGTGAACAGGTGCATGCTTAAATTGATAATTTCCCTCACTCAATACTTTCACACGCTTTAATATATGATTCAAAATGACTTCCGCGCTGCGTGATACAGGGTGAAAATAAATTTGTAAATACATTTGATAGCGTGACATAATATAATCTTCTACCGCATGCATACCGCTTTCCTTAATAACTACTTGATTCATGCGAGGTCGCATTACTCGCAAAATGCGCTCCATATCAAAATGCCCATAGCTCACACCCGTATAGTAAGCATCCCGCTGTAAGTAATCCATGCGGTCGGCATCAATTTGGCTTGAAATTAAGCTGATTACAAGTTTATTTGGATATGTTTTTTCAATAACTTGTGCAACCTTTTCAGGGAAGTCGGGAGCTACTTTAAGTAGTACAGCATTTACCTCTGTGTCACCTAGCAAAATCGCACGTGTAAATTCCTCATGGTCTGTTGCAAAAACATTTTCAAATGCGTGGGAAAATGGACCATGTCCTAAATCATGAAGCAGTGCCGAACATAGCACTAATAAACGCTCTGATGCATCCCATTCAGGCCTACCTGCAAAAATATCATCAACAATACGGCGCACAATTTCATAAACTCCTAGCGAATGGTTGAAGCGACTATGCTCTGCACCATGAAACACTAAATAAGTCGTACCAAGCTGACGAATGCGGCGCAAACGTTGAAACTCTCTTGTGCCGACTAAATCCCAAATGACTTGGTCACGCACATGAACATAACGATGTACAGGGTCTTTAAACACTTTTTCCTCAACTAATTTCGCCGTTGCATAGCTCATTTTGCGTCCCTCCTTTATTCTAATTAGTCATATTTTATCATTTTCTAATAGGAACGAAAAAGTTGTAGCATCACCTTTATACAAAAAAGAGCTGGCGCACCAGCTCTTTTTACTTTTTCAACTTTGCCAGAACTTTTTCCATTAACTCGTCTTCAGTTAATGCAGCAACTGGTCTACTATTCACGAAGGTAAATGTTTTTTTACGGCCAGGACCGCAATATGAATGACAGCCAATTTCAATCGTTGCTTCGGGATCAATTTCTTTTAATTTCGGAATTAACGTTTTTAAATTAACGGCCTGACATTCATCGCAAACTCGAAATTCGTTTGCCACTAGAGTCAACACCTTTCTATTTTCGCTTTTAATCTACTAGCTATTTTAGCTTATGGCGGGGCTTGCATTCAAGCGAAATCCTAATTTCTTCGTTAAAGATTTGAAAATTTATGTAGCCTTTGCATAAATCATTTGGGATTTGGTCATGCTTAGTAATGAACAATCAAACTATGAACATTATAGGAGGTAAGATTAATAATGAAAGTAAGACAGGATGCTTGGTTAAAAGAAAACGATGAGCTATTAGCAGAGGCGGTGTTACGTCATGTAAAAGAAGGAAGCACACAGTTAAATGCCTTTGATGAAGTTGGTGATGCACTAAATCGAACAGCGGCTGCCTGCGGTTTTCGTTGGAATGCAGTTGTTCGAAAAATGTATGAGGAGCAATTAACAGAAGCCAAAAGAGAGCGTAAAGAGAGATTGCGAGCATTGGGCAACCCATCTCGTCGCCGTGCACAACATATACTCGTTACAGCAGATAATGGTGATGCGAAATCTATCCCTTTATCGACGCTATCTTTAGATATTGTTATTGCTTATTTAATGCGTTTACAGCATAGTGCAGGTGACGCCGAAAGCTCGAAGTGGCGTTACTTAGCAAACACAGCAACTGAAAAAAATCGCGAGCTAGAGCAGGAGCTCGAAATGCTTCGCAAGGAAAACATCGCAATTCGTGAGGACTATGAGCAGTTTGTCCAAATTATGAATCGTGCGCGCAGATTTGTGGCACTAGATGAAGAGGAAGAGCGTATTGCACCGATTTTTAAAATGGAGCGTAACGGCAATTTAATTTCTTCCATCGAAAATGATGAAATACAAATGTGAGTGGAGGCTGTCCAAAAAGCCATGCATAGCTGGTGTTTTGGACAGCTTGTGTTTTTGCTAATGAAAAGTGTGAGAAACACTGGCTTTAGCGCTGTTACCATTAAATAAAAAGTAAGCGAGGAAAAGCTTGATTGCAATACTTTTTCAAAATAAAATGGACTTTTCGGACAATCTGTTTTTTAGAAAATCGACAACGAAAAAGCAAACACGCGGGTTTCAGTGGTCTGAGATTCGCCATTGTTTATTTGCATGGTTCCGAATATATTTGCGGGTCCCATTTTATTTGTGATATGCCTATGCTATTGGCGATTTTGCCCATCCTATTGGCGATTACTTCGATTCTATTAGCGCTTTTGCTTGTTCTATTGGCGTTTCGCTATTTTTTGTGCTATACGCCGTTCATTGGTGGCTTGCCCTATTTTGTTCGCGGTGTTTTCAATTTTATCAGCGACTTAGTACAATTTATCAGCGATTTTCTTGATTCTATTGGCGATTTGCTTTTTTAGTTGATACGACTTGCTCGCAGCTTTTATTTCGCCAACATGCTTTGATTGCGCTGCAAGACGCGCTGTAAATAGTACATATATAACTCATTTTCAGTTGACTTCAAAGGTGTAAGCACCCAGTTAATGCCTCTTTGTTGTAACATTTGTTGGATGCGCAAATTTAGATCAACGACCGTCATATTGGTACCTGTCAGTTCCTGTAATGATGCCATAACACTTGGTTCAATGCGAGGATATTGAAATTTTGTTTCTTCCTGTTGTAGGCTTCTTTCATAAAATTGTTTAATAAGCTCTGCTCGCTCACTCCCACTCCCCTCTATACATAAATAAATTTGCACTGCGATGCCACCCTGCATACGCCTTTGTGAAATTCCTGCGAATTTCTTTCCACCAATACTTAAATCATAGGAGCCAGGACAATAGGAGCCTACGATTTCATATGCCTCAATATACTCAGCAATTTCTGGAAGTAACATTTTAATAAATTGTACCATCATATCGAATGCTGAATTAATTGATAATGGCTGTTCTTTTTCGCTAATAACAAGAGATATATTAAGTACACCTGGATCGAGCACAACTGCCAAACCGCCTGAATTACGTACAATCGGCGTGTAACCTTGCGCATTTAGCAAGTGCATGCCCTGCTCGATAAATGGTAGGCGATGGTCTTGGATGCCTAACACAACAGATTCCTTATGTACCCATGTACGAATTGTTGGTGTAGTCAATTGATGTCCGACTAAATGACAAAGTGTATCGTCCATGGCAAATGACGCTAACGGAGAGCGCGATTGTAAATTTGATTCATCTACTAGTCTCCACTCACAAGTTTGAAAAAATTGTTCCATAATTGTTCTCCTTAATCTCACAAATTCAACTATCCTCTAGCATACACGAACAAGTTGTCACTGAAAAGTCATGACGAAATCGTGACAGTTAGCACTTAGGAATGTCTTATATAGAGGAAGTTGTGCTAAACTAATAGAGAATGATTTTCAATTAAAAGGAGTGTTTGATAAATGAACGAAGCAGCGATTACGTTAGATGGCTGGTATGCATTACATGATTTCCGCTCAATTGATTGGGCCTCTTGGAAGCTTGTTTCAGTAGAGGAACGTACTGCAGCAGTTGAGGAGTTTATCGCCTATTTAGAGAAATTAAATGAGGCGGATATTGCCAAAACAGGTGCACATGCTTTTTATGCAATTGTTGGGCAAAAAGCGGATTTCATGCTAATGACATTGCGTGAAACGATGGATGAGTTACAGGAATTAGAGGCGGAATTCAATAAATTGGCAATTGCTGACTTTACAATTCCGAGCTATTCCTACGTATCCGTTGTAGAATTATCGAACTATTTAGCAGGCGAATCAAATGAGGACCCTTATCAAAACCCACATGTTCGTGCACGCCTGTATCCTGAGCTACCACGTTCTCAATATGTATGTTTCTATCCAATGGATAAGCGTCGCCAAAACGACGATAACTGGTATATGCTATCAATGGATGAGCGTAAAGCATTAATGCGCTCACACGGCATGATTGGTCGTGGCTATGCTGGTAAGGTGAAACAAATTATTACAGGCTCTGTCGGTTTTGATGATCATGAGTGGGGCGTGACGTTATTCTCTGACGATGTTTTACAATTCAAAAAGCTTGTGTACGAAATGCGCTTTGACGAAGTATCTGCACGCTACGGTGAATTCGGCTCCTTCTTTGTCGGTAACATTTTAGATAAAGAAAAGCTTGCAAAGCTTTTAACTGTATAATTAATGTAAAGAGATGAGCGTCCAAAAAGCTGTGCAGTTGCCGGCATTTTGGACGCTTTCGTTGGTGTTACTTCAAAAAGTTCACTTGGGTAGAATTACAAGAGGATTCTTTAAAAACAGAGGAAACACTGGGCCTATGGGGTTTTTTTCTGAATAAAAGTAAATAAGCGGAAATTAAGTTTTTACTGTCTACGCAAGACGGAGTTGTCCGAAAAGTCCATTTTATTTTGAAAAAGCATTGAAATCAAGGTTTTCATCGCTTCCCTTTTATTGAAGGAGTACACTGCTAAAGCCAATGTTCCTCCCATTTTTAAAAGAAACGTTTTGTGAAACATCATCGCTACTGTCCAAAATGCCGGCTATGCACGGCTTTGGACAGCCCCGTTCTTATATTTTGTTGTTATAGCTCATCTGGTGCTCGTAAAATAATGATAACTAGTTGAATAAAGAAGCCGATGCAAACAATGAGAATGAATAAATACCAATGGAGTGGTTGTTCGTAGTAGGCCGCGATTAAAAAGGCTAAGACGGCACTGAACAGTATGCTAAATAGGCTACTTATGTTCATCACCTCTTCTTCTCTTGTCCCACATAGCATATGCATTTTTTGCATAAGCAATACAGGCCATTGTACTATTTTTAATAATGTGAAAAGAAAGGTGTTAGCACTAGTTCAGATTTTTCAAGCTGTTTGGTGGAAGTCAATCTAAGACCGTCACGTGGTGCATTATGCAGGTCTACCTTAGAAATCTATGACATTCGCCGGGGTCTTGGCAAACACGATATTGGTCACTCCGCCATTATCTTAGTATGTGATGTTCTTAGACTTGGCTTCTCTTTTTCACCGGGTGTCCCGCCACTTGGTGAAATAGTTCTAATGCTTACCACCTATAGAAGGTAGGGACTTCTATATCTGTCGCCTCGCTATCGGTACAGGAAACATGTACTGAAAGAAGTTAAAAAAATGCTATAATTTAATAGTGGTAATATTTTCATATATAAAGATTTTCCTCTATTAGCTTTTTCTAATTTACACAGGCTACAATATAAAAACAGAAACTATATTATTTAACACTTTTCGTACCCACAGCGTACATAAGCTGCCGATTACTGAATTGGTATAAATTTAATGGCTTATGCGAAAAAACTTCTTTCGTTACACTCAACTATCAATATATAAAAAATCACAATTCATATAAAAGGAGTTCATAAATGAATTTAGGAGCAAAAGTTACACAAAAGCAATTAATGGATATTTTATTAAACGTGGCTGTCATACGCCCCGTATTTATTTGGGGTGCACCCGGTATTGGAAAGTCAGCACTTGTTGAGGAGTTTGCGAAGCAAGTCGGGTTGCCATGCGTTTCACTATTAGGAAGTCAACTTGCACCAGAAGATATTATGGGTGTGCCACAAATTATTAACGGGAAAACAGAGTTCTGCCCGCCTACAATGATTGCCAAAGACGAGCCGTACTGCTTGTTTTTAGATGAGCTGAATGCATGCTCACAGGAAGTTCAAAAATCTTTTTATAGTTTAATTCATGACAGACGTGTCGGGAACTATACCCTGCCTGAAGGTTCCATCGTCATCGGTGCAGGGAACCGTGCGCAAGATAGCGCCATTGTTAAAACAATGAGCTCCGCCCTTATTAATCGCATGTTTCATACACAGCTACAGGTTTCTCAAAAAGAATGGCTTGAATGGGCTATGGACGCTGGCATTCACCCAATTGTCATTGAATATTTACAAGTTCGACCAGATCATTTATGGAAGCAGCCACCTAAGCATGAGGAGCCATTTTCAACACCGCGTAGCTGGCATATGCTTAGTGACGCTTTATATGAATACGGCGATGAAAATCTAACACCCGAAATCATTGGTATTCTAGCAGAGGGTTGTATTACACCACAACACGCCATTCAATTTAAAGCCTTTTATAAGCAAACTGATACGAAGTACTACTTAAATCGAATTTTAGCTGGTGAAATGAAATTCCCAAGTGAGCCCGAGGACCGTGATATTTTATATTTCCTCGTCCAAAGCTTCCGTGCGCAAATTGTGAAAGAGCTCCCTGCTGCAAACGATAAAATTACTGCAGCACAACGGAATTTTGCACATCAAGCAAAATCACTTATTAAAGATTTAGCCACGATTAGCCATGAAATGGCACAGCTTGTGGTTATGACACAAGAGGACGAGACCAATTTGCCGAAATGGTTTATGACGGAAATTATTCGAGACTTACCGCGACTTGTAGAGCGAAAGGATAAATAATATGGCGAAGAAGAAATTGCAGCAAACAGCTAGTGATAAAAGTTTTTCTGAGGCGCTGATTTATTTAGATGAGCACCCAATGTTTTCGAGAATGTTCTATAGTACATATATTCATCGTGAACATGGCTATAATGTTTCCAATCAGAGCTATGCCTTTGTCACGCAGAACGGTCACATCTATTGCCATCCTACGAAAAACTTATCGAAGGAGGAATGGATTTATGTACTTGCTCATTGTATGTTGCACTTAGGTCTAGAGCATTTTAAAAAAATGGAGCATCCTGCTTTTTGGAATATCGCCTGTGATGTTAGTATTGCAAGATTTTTATACGATATGAAAATTGGTCGCGCACCGAATGGCATGACACCCCCAACAGACCATTTTTCGAAGGATGAACATGCTCTTTATAAGCATTTCGTAGCGCATGGGAATGTGGAGCCGCAATATATAGGATGGGGAACATCTGGACAAAATGAGCAAGATTTATTTCTAGAGGATGAAGGCTATTTCGGTTATAAAAATTGGGGATTCTTACTGGCAGAAGGAATAGCGGACGCTGTTAGTCGTGCTGTTGATGTGGCGAGTGGTGTGGCGACAAGCTTTAGTGGAAAAAATACTGAAAAATCTGCTGCTGAGCAAGCGAAATCTTGGTTTATTAGCAGCTTCCCCCTACTCGGTTCATTAGCCTCCACCTTCACCATTGTTTATGACCTACGTATTTGTCAAAGCCTCGATATATCAATTGCCGCAATTGATGTAAAAAATCAGGAGATTTTTATTAATCCTGCTGCAAATTTATCCATGCAGGAGCTACGATTTGTGATGGCTCATGAACTACTTCATGCTGGATTATGTCACCATGAGCGTCGCCAAGGACGAGATTCATATTATTGGAATGTAGCCTGTGATTATGTAATCAATGGCTGGCTTGTTGACATGAATATCGGCGAAATGCCTGAGATTGGTGCACTATATGACCCTGAGTTAAAAGGGCTAAGCGCTGAAACAATTTATGATACGATTGTGGCGAATTTACGGGTTTATCGTAAGCTTTATACATTTCGAGGCCGCGAAGGCAAAGATTTAATTGATGATGGTACAGTAGATTTTTGGAAAATGCGAGACGGATTAACGTTGGAGGATTTTTATAAAAACTGTTTAGCGCAAGGATTAGAATATCATATTGGACAAGGTCGTGGCTTTCTTCCAGCAGGTTTAATTGAGGAAATACAAGCACTCAGCATGCCACCTATTCGTTGGGATGTAGAACTAGCAAAATGGTTTGATCAATATTTTCAGCCAATCGAAAAAAGACGTACTTTTTCTAGACTGTCACGTAGACAAGCAAGCACGCCTCATATTCCTCGACCAAGCTATTCAATTCCTGAAGATGAGCTAGAGGGGCGTACTTTTGCAGTCGTACTCGACACGTCGGGCTCAATGGACAAAAAGCTACTAGCAAAGGCGTTAGGTACAATCGCTAGTTACAGCACTGCACGTGAAGTAGTAGCAGTTCGCGTGATATTTTGTGATGCAGCAGCCTATGACGTAGGCTATATGCGTGTGGAGGATATAGCGAGTTCGGTAAAAATTAAAGGACGTGGCGGAACAATTCTTCAGCCTACGATTGATTTAATTCAGAAAGCTGAGGACTTCCCTAAAGATGGGCCCATACTTATTATTACTGATGGGGATACAGACCGACTAAGAATTAGCAATCCTCACGCTTTTGTGTTACCTAAAGGGAGACGTTTACCCTTCATTGCTAAAGGTGAAATTTTTTATATTGACTAAGTCGAGATCTTTGAAGCAATGAAAATATCCCTTTTACTTATTCATTTTAAATTTAGTGTATATACAAAAAGAAATTGCTGAATCAAATTAAACGTTTGAAAAGCATTGCTTTTCGGACGCCCCTCAGCATATGCACTTTTCTACTTAGCAATACAGGCGATTCTACATATTTTTTACTAGTTGATGCATACATTAGTGTCAAAAGGGGGTTTATTGTATCGCTGTCGTTCCAACAACTACGGCACAAACAGCCTTACTTGCTCGTCTAATGCGGGCTGAGGCTGAGGGAGACGGAGAATTAGGGATGTTGATGGTTGGCAATGTCGGTGTTAATCGTGTGAGAGCTGATTGCCTAGATTTTCCTGATATCCGAACGATAGAGGATATGGTTTTTCAAAGTCCCGGAGGCTTTGAGGCAACGACGAAAGGTTACTTTTATCAACGAGCAAGACAACAGGATATTCGCCTCGCTGAACGTGTGATTCGAGGGGAAAGATTCCACCCTGCTACGCGTTCACTATGGTTTTTCATGCCAAGTGGCGATTGCCCTGCCCAATGGTATGGTCAGTGGAATTCAGGTCGCTTTAAATCACATTGCTTTTTCTCACCAACCGAAAGTGAATGTCAAACTATTTAAAATGAAAGGATGTTCTTTTGACTTATTACTGGACACCGCCAATGCAACAAATGCCATCATCACCTAGACGAGAGGAATCTTATATTGAAAACATTTTAAGATTGAATCGAGGGAAGCCAGGTGTGTTCTATTTTTCATTCGATAACGCTGTAAATGGACAAAATACAAAAGCAGTTCGTGGGGTTGTGGAGGCAGCCGGACGCGATCATGCCATTATACGGGATTTGAAAACGGACCACCGCTTCCTCTTTCCGATGATTTATTTTGATTATGCAGAATTCGATGAGGAACTAGCTTATTTTTCGCAAACACCGTAGGAAAAGCATCTGAAATGCAGCGATTAACACTGCATTTCAGACGTTTTATTCATGTTCCATGAAAACTTTCTTTGGACATGTAATAAACACTGCTTTTAGCAGCCTTCAGCTAAGAATTAATTATGCCTCTGCGAGCTGTAGTCCAGATTTTTTCGAGCTAATTGGTGAAAGTTGACCTAAAACGGTCACATCCTGTAATACCCGCTGTTAAAGAGGAATTCAGTCTAAGAACATCGTATTGTCCTAAAGCCTGCGGCAGATGTCAAGGACTTTGAATTGTGCAAGCGCAATTCAAAATCCCGACGCAACTACGGCGAAGCGTAATTGATTGCAAGTGCTTCGTTATAAACGGAACTTTTGTATTTCTAGTTGCAGCTCCTGAGCATTTTCACTCAAGCTAATAGCAACATCGCTTACTTGCTCCATTGTCGCAGATTGTTGCTGCATTGCCGCCGCAACCATTTCAATGTCAGTAGCAGATTCTGTTGCACCATTTGCGATACTGTTAACGGATGCCGATACTTGCTCCGCGCTTGCTGAGAGTTGCTGAGATGTTGCTGAAATTTCCTCGATTTGTGTTGTCATTTCCATAATTGCTGAGCCGATTGCTTGGAATGCCTCCCCCGCTTCCCCGACAATGCGCACACCATCCTTTACGGATAGTAAGGATTCGTTAACAGCCCCTTCTACACTTGCTGTATCCGTTTGAATTTCTGCTGTTAATACGACAATTTTATTCGCCGAATTTTTCGATTGCTCAGCAAGCTTACGTACTTCATCAGCAACAACAGCAAAGCCCTTTCCATGTTCACCCGCACGCGCAGCTTCAATTGCCGCATTGAGTGCCAATAAATTCGTTTGCTCTGTAATATCCGTAATCACCTTTGTCATATCGCTAATTTCTTCTGTTTGCTGTGCTAATTTTTGGACTAGCTCATTTACTTGAATTGTCGAATGATTAATCGTTTCAATTTGCTCCTTCGCATGCTGAATAATAGAGCCGCCGTTAGTAGCTGTTATGCGAGCATTTTCTGAGCTTGAATGCAAGTCTTGCGCAAATTCAGCAATTCGTTGTACACCAACCGCTGTTTCATCCATTGCACGCGCACTTTCATTTGCTGCATTTGCAGCGCCTTGCGCACTCTCTGATGTACTCGATACACGACGTGTTACATCAGCCGAAGTAGCTGTTATTTGCTCGGTGCTTGCTGATAACTCCTCTGCCGCTGCACTTAATTGGTCTGTATTTGATTGAACATTGCCAAGTAAGCTTTTCAAACTATTTTTCATCGTATTAAATGCGTTAGCTAGCTGACCAATTTCATCCTTTGTCTGCATCTGTAAATCAGGCTCTGTCAAATCACCCGATGCGACAACATTCGTTGATTTCGTAATACGAACTAAAGGTAATGTAATCGCTCGACGAATGTAAAGAATTGCAATAATGCTCACAATAATAATAACGACTAACACAATAATCGATATTATTTTTGACATATTCATTGCTACATCCGATGCATCAACAGCTTTTTTTAGCTCCTCTTCCTGATAAGTCAATATGCTATCAGAAAATGCAGTAATGTCTTTATTAGTTTGCTGCAAATCGTTAATAACTAAACCGATTGCAAGGTTTTTATCTCCCTTACGAATAGCCGCTAAATACTGCTCTGCTACGCCATTAAACGAATCTACGGATGCTACTAAATCTGTATAATAGTCGCGCATTTGCTCGCTAATAATCAGTCCCTCTAAACGCTCCATTTCTTCATTCAGCAATGTATTAAAACGCACAAAATTATCATCATTTGCTTGTGTATACTCAATTACAAGTGCTCGTGCAAACAAGCCCTGAGATGCACCAGCAAGCTTAATTTGGTCAATTGAACGCACCGTTGCAACCCGTACATCTAACGCTTCGTCTACCTTCTTTTCAATATTTACTAAATTCAAATAACCAAGACCAGTAGAAGCTATTAACAATACGATAATAAGTAGAAATACTAAATTTAACTTTTTTCCTATGCTCATAATTAATTCCTCCATTAAATTTTAACTGCACGTTTTAGAAAATCTTTTTCATTGCAAAAAAATCTTAAAATCAATTTATTTTCCTTTAAATTACATTACTTACTTAAAAAAATAAAGTAGTATTTATTTTCACTACTTTTAAAGAAAAAATATATTTGCAATTCCTCTTTTTTGAATATAACATCTTTTTCCGAAAATTTTAATAGATTGTAAATCGAAAAAGCCGTTCAAAAATGAAATCTTTTTGAACAGCTTTTTACATTACGCTTTTTTTAATGTTGCGACAATAATTAGCACCCATGACGTTAAAAATAAGACGCCACCAATTGGTGTAACCGCACCTAAAACACCGATGCCTGTTAATGCTAAAATGAATAAACTGCCTGAGAAGAAGACAATGCCTAAATTCAAGCAAATCATTGCAATTTTTAATTGCTTTATTTCACCGAATATTTTAGCGCTCATTAAAATGCCAATGAGAATCAATGCTCCAGCGTGGAACATTTGGTATTGCACTGCTGTATCCCAAATGCCAGTGCTATAATCGTCTAGTATATCTTCTAAGGCATGCGCTCCAAACGCACCGAGTGCAACAGCTAAAAAGCCATGAATTGCACCTGAAATAATAGAACCTTTCATTCAAATAACATCCTCTCGTAAATTACTAAAAATCAAAAATAGAATGACCATTTGCATCGTTTTCACGCAATGGAGTTGACTGCGTAGGCAATTGTGCTGTCCCCATTGCTATTTGTGCTGGCATTTGTGGCTTGCCATCTGAAGTCAATACGACTTCACATAGCGCGCGTACCGCTGTTAATTGCTCGCGCATTTCCTGTTCAGTTGCTGCATTTTTTGCTTGCATGACATGTTGCTCTAATTGCTTCAATAACACATCATATGATATCATCGCTTGTCCTCCTGCTTCGGTGTATATTTTAAACAGTCCATTCCAGAAGATCGCCTCACAACAGCTGAAGGAATTTGTTTTGTTTTAAAGCCATATGCCGTACAAGCTCTGGGATTTGCAGGCTCCCATGTGACACGAAAATAGCGACATTTAAAACAGTTCACTGTCATGATTTCCCTCCTTTATGCTTATAAGCTCCAATCAATTGGCTCTTTACCCCATGCAATAAGCTGTGCATTCACTTTAGAATAGGGCTTGCTGCCAAAAAAACCTCGATATGCACTCAATGGGCTTGGATGCGGGGCCTGTAATATAATATGCGGTGTTTTACTACGCTTAATAATAGATGTTTTTGCTTGTGCAGGTCTTCCCCATAAAATAAAAATAATTGGCTCTCCACGCTCTGCTAGCTTTTGAATAACTGCATCTGTAAACTGCTCCCAGCCTTTATCTTTATGCGAATGGGCTTGTCCAGCACGCACAGTTAACACTGTGTTTAGCAATAGTACACCTTGCTGTGCCCACTTCATTAAGTACCCATGATTCGGCATTTGATAACCTAAATCGTCCTGTAGCTCTTGTAACATATTGCGAAGGCTTGGTGGCTGTGGAATACCCGGCTGAACCGAGAAGCTCATGCCATGCGCTTGATTAGGTCCATGATATGGATCTTGCCCTAAAATGACTACCTTCACATCTTGATAGCTCGTTGCATGGAAGGCATTCATCACATCCTCCTGCTTAGGATAAACTATCCCTGTACTATATTCTTTTGCAATAAATGAACGCAGCTCATTAAAATATGGCTTATCTAATTCATCACCGATTACTTGCTGCCAATCGTTGTTAAATGCTTGCTTTGCCATCAAACTCACCTCTATTTAATAGTATACTACAATATTCTTTAGCAACTGACACCAAAGAAAAAACTATTTCTGACTATTTTTATAAAGTCAGAATAAATGTATAGTTGTATGTAAATAATTTTAGAAGGAGTACTTAATTATGACATTAAAAAAGACATTAACAATTGCTGGCTCTGATACTTCTGCCGGTGCTGGTATGCAGGCGGATTTAAAAGCATTTCAGGAGCACGGCACATATGGGATGGTCGCTTTAACGGTTATCGTAACGATGGATCCAAATGGTTGGCATCATCAAGTGACGCCATTGCCAACAGAGCTATTACAACAACAAATCGATACAGCGTTATCAACAAAAGTAGATGCCATTAAAACAGGAATGCTTTCAACTGAGGAAATTATTAAAATAGCAAGCAAAGCCATTCAAAAGGCTGGCACAGACATCGTTGTCATCGACCCTGTTATGGTATGCAAAGGCGAAGATGAGGTATTAAACCCTGGCAACACAACAGCCATGATTGACTACTTACTTCCATACGCAACCGTTATAACGCCAAATCTTTTTGAAGCGGGGCAGCTTGCTGGTACAGGCACACCAAAAACAATCGAGGAAATGAAAACAGCCGCAGCAAAAATTCATGCACTTGGCGCTAAAAATGTTGTTATTAAAGGGGGTAAAGCATTAGCTTCAGATAAAGCTGTTGATTTATTCTATGACGGCACTTTATACAAGCTGCTAGCCTCTGAAAAAGTAGCATCTACTTATAATCACGGGGCAGGCTGTACATTCGCTGCAAGCGTCTGTGCAAACTTAGCGAATGGACTTTCTGTAGAGGAGGCTGTTATCGAAGCAAAAGAATTTGTTTCAGCTGCTATCGCACATGGCTGGGCATTAAATGAATATGTTGGTCCTGTAATGCACGGCGCAAAATCACGCTTCGGTGCACCGGAAGTTACTGTTACGACGATTTAAAGTAAGAGGAGCTAGTTGTTTGCGACAACTAGTTCCTTTTTTGCCAAGAAGATTGAATTGGATGAATCACTTCTTTAGACTATTTTTGCGTTGATTATTGTCTTTCCCAATGGTTATAACTTGCCTCCCAATTCATTTTTATTTTAAATAATCGCTATTTGTGAGACATCTTCTTTTCATTCTGAAAAAAATTCTACTATACTATCATTTAGATAGTTTAGAAAGGAGTTCCGATAAATGAAAGAGGTACATATCGAAACACTTCAGGAATTGCTTAACTCTTTTGCTAATAAAGATGTTTATATTCATTTAGAAACGACAAATGGGGCTTATGCAAGCCATTTTGACGCTAATGTTTTTAATGCTGGTGCTTTTATTCGCAATGCGAAAATTCGTTACGAGCTTGGCAAAATTGTCAGCGACACACCGCATCGTGTTGGCTTAAAAATGGAGCATGGCTGGGTATATGCACAAGGAATTACACACTATGAGCTAGATGAGCATGGACGCTTACTAATGGCTGGTTTAGATTATACAGGTAAATTAGCCATTGCCTTGCAAATTAGTGAAACACCATTTTCTTATTAAGGAGTGAAAGAAATGACATTACCTTCAGAGCGCCATGTATTAATTATTTTCCCTCATCCTGACGATGAGGCCTTTTCTGTCGCAGGTGTCGCGAGACTCTATCATCAAATGGGTGTACCTGTTACGTATGCCTGCCTAACGCTTGGCGAAATGGGACGTAATTTAGGCAATCCACCATTTGCAACGCGAGAATCTTTACCTGATATTCGCCGTCAAGAGCTAATTGCTGCATGTGAGGCAATGGCTATTCCCGATTTACGCATGATGGGCTTACGCGATAAAACACTTGAATTTGAAGATGATGAAAAGATGGTACAGCTTGTCACATCACTAATTGAAGAATTAAACCCATCTGTTATTTATTCATTCTATCCTCGCTATGCTGTACATCCTGATCACGAAGCCACAGCACGAGCTGTAAAAGAGGCTGTACGTCGCATCGATAAGGCGACACGTCCCCGTCTACTTGGCTGCGCCTTTGCGAACAATACTTTAGAAGAGCTTGGTGAGCCACATATTACAGTGAATATCGAGAATGTTAAAGACTATAAAGTGAAGGCATTGCAAGCACATGCATCACAAACTGCTTGGATGATGGCAGAAACAGCGAAACGTATAGATGAAGGGCAGCCAATGAGTGAAAGCTGGTTAAATATAGAGAAATTTTATGTCGTTCAACAATCAGATGAGCTTAATACACCAATTCAACGAGTAGCTTATTAAGAGTTATATTAGAAAAGTCATTTTGAATTTATAGCTGTTAGGAAAATTGTTCCTAGCAGCTATTTTAATTTTAAGACCTCTTAAATGTATTTTTATAAATTATTTTAGTATAAAGTTAAAATAGGAGTAGATTTTTTCGTTTAATGTACTTATAATTATACAGGTATTAAAAAAGGAGTTTAATTAAGTTTATGAAAAAGCATTCGTTTTATATTTGGTTTCTGTTCATTGCATTATCTAGCTTAGGTGTTTTTTTATTTATCGTTCCTGTAGGTACAGAGAGCGGTATTAAAGTGCCTATAGCTGTACTTGCTAACTATCTTGCTAGCATTGTAGAGCCGTTTATTCATTGGTTCGCACTTGCAGTCTTTATTATTGCAGCAGCAGGGGCACTCATTATTAAAGCCTTTCCTAAAAAAAATGGCCCACATACACTACTTGATTCACTATTCCGTGTTAATTGGTTTTGGACAATTGTACGTGTACTAGCCGTTGTGTTTGCAGCAATGTATTTATTCGATTTTGGACCTGAACAAGTTAATAGCGACGATACAGCAGGTATTTTACTTGACCCTGCTGGTGGTCTTGTGACATACATGTTTGTCCTATTTTTCTTTGCAGGTTTATTACTACCGCTATTAACAGATTTCGGCTTACTTGATTTCTTTGGCTCGATGATGGTCAAAGTGATGCGCCCATTATTTAAAATTCCAGGACGTGCTGCTATTGACTGCCTTGCTTCCTTCGTTGGTGATGGCACAATTGGCGTTTTACTAACGAATCGTCAATATGAGGAAAACAATTATACTGCACGTGAAGCAGCAACCATTGCTACAACATTTTCAGTTGTATCTATTACCTTCTGTTTAGTAGTTGTGGAAACAATTCGCATTGAACAATACTTCCTGCAATTTTACGGCACAGTCATTTTCGCTACAATTGTTTTAGCGGTTATTATGCCACGCATTTATCCATTAAGTAAAAAGCCTGACAAGTTTTATAATGGTAAAACACCTGTAGGAGAACGTGAAAAAGTGGAGGAAGGCTTTAACGTCTTTTCATACGGTTTGAAAAATGCATTAGAAAAAGCTGAGGAAAATAAAAATCTTGGTAAAATTTTCGCATCTGGCTCTAAAAACGTCTTAGAGATGTGGTTGGCTATTACACCAATTATTATGGCATTCGCTACAATCGCTTTAGTATTAGCTGAGTTTACAAGCTTTTTCCGTATTTTAGGTATGCCATTCGAACCGATTTTGGCACTTTTACAAATTCCTGAAGCTGGCGAAGCAGCACAAACAATGATTGTTGGCTTTGCTGATATGCTATTACCAGCTGTGCTAGGCTCAGGCATCGAATCTGATATGACTCGTTTCTTCATTGCAACCGTTTCTGTCACTCAATTAATTTACTTATCTGAGGTAGGTGGGTTAATTTTAGGAACAAGATTACCATTAAAGCTTTGGGATTTATTTATTATTTTCTTAATTCGTACAATCATTTCAATTCCAATTGTTGCGGTAATTGCACACTGGATTTTCTAAATTAAAAAAGGGGTATCCAGCTTCATTTCGTACTCCCCTCATCTCAAAGGACCGTCTCAAAATAACTTTTCAGACGGTCTTTTTCTATTTTTTTGAAACGTATGCGCTTTCATTGTGAACATTTTGTAAACACTTTAATTTACTAAATATTTTCAACATTTCGTCATTATTTTATGTTAGAATTAATGAATATTTTATCTGGATTTAGATAAAGCCTCAGATAAACAATAAGCTGAGGTGTAAACAATTATGGAGGTTACTATATATGGAAGAAGTTGCACAATCAAAAGCGGTCGCTGTTGAAAATATTTTAATTGCCCATCATTTTTTAAAGGATGTCGTTGCACATACCCCGCTTCAAAAAAATGACTATTTATCGGAGAAATATGGGGCAAATATTTATTTAAAGCGTGAAGATTTACAGCATGTTCGTTCGTTCAAATTACGAGGAGCATACTATAAAATAAAGCAAATTGAAGCTCAGGCGCGTGAGGTTGGGGTTGTTTGCGCAAGTGCAGGCAATCATGCACAAGGTGTTGCCTATGCGTGCGCTCATTTACAAATACAAGCAACTATTTTCATGCCAAAAACAACACCAAAGCAAAAAATTGACCAAGTTCGTATGTTTGGTCGTAACTATGCAGAAATTGTGCTTGCTGGTGATACATTTGACGACTCAGCAAAAAGTGCTTTAGCCTATTGCGAGGAGCACGAGAAAATCTTCATCCATCCTTTTGATGATTTCGATGTAATTGCTGGACAAGGTACAGTCGCTGTCGAGATTATGAATGATATTGAAGAGCCAATCGATTATATTTTTGGTAGCATTGGCGGTGGTGGTCTGATGGCTGGTGTTTCAACATATGTGAAAAACCTTTCTCCTTCTAGCAAAATTATCGGCGCTGAGCCAGCTGGTGCTAGCAGTATGAAGGCGGCGTTTGCTAATGATGCCCCTACTGCGCTCGAGACAATCGACAAATTCGTCGATGGTGCTGCCGTCCAATGCGTAGGCACAGAAACATATAATACATGCCGCAAATATTTAGACGATATCGTTCTTGTGCCAGAAGGTAAAGTATGTACAACCATTTTAGATTTATATAATAAACACGCTATTGTTGCTGAGCCGGCTGGCGCCCTTTCTGTTGCAGCACTAGATTTTTACGCGGAGGACATCAAAGGAAAATCGGTTGTCATCATTATTAGCGGCGGCAATAACGATATCGGACGCATGCAGGAAATTAAAGAGCGTTCACTTATTTACGAGGGCTTACTTTACTACTTTATCGTCAGCTTCCCTCAGCGCTCAGGTGCACTGCGCCAATTCTTAACATCCGTACTCGGTCCAAATGACGATATTACAACATTTGAGTACACCAAGAAAAACAACAAAGAAAGCGGCCCCGCGCTCGTAGGCATCGAGGTCACACAGCGTGACGATTATCAAGGCTTGCTAGAACGAATGCGGGAAAACGGCTTCGAATATAAAGAAGTAAATAAAGATAGCACATTGTTTGCGTTGTTAGTGTAGGAACAAGAAAATCCCCTTGCTGTACGGGGGATTTTTTGATTTATTCCATGTTTTTCGAGATTTATTCCATGTTTTCTGGAGTTTATTCCATGTTTTTCGAGGTTTATTCCATGTTTTTTAGACTTTATTCCATGTTACACTTTCAGGTATAATATATTCCCTCTTTTTTCTTTCTCCAATTCCCTCTAAATTAAGCTGAGCTAATAAATTGCCAGCCACCTTCACATCAGCAATACCAAAAAACTCCCGAAATGTGCGATTTGTCAGCCTTTCGCCAAATAATATTTTATAATCATGCAACCCTGTTAAAATCGCATCATCAAAACGTTTAGTACAGTAAGGGCATTGAAAGCTTTTGCCGCGCCAATGCTGTAAACGGACAGTAGGTTGGCAATGCGGACATATTGCACCTAGTACTGTTTCAGGCGGAATAGCTGGCCTGCTAAATGGTTTTCTTTCATAGCTTGCAAGCAATAATTCTTTTAAACTCGTTAGTTGTTCACTCGTTATCGTTGGGGAATACTTTTTGAAAAGTTGCTGAAGTTTTGTGCGTAAGCCTGTCACGTGGAAAATTAAATATTGCGGTGGTGTCATACCGATATGAGATGAGGCGCTTGTCATGATAATTGCGGGTATTACAGGTAGTCCAATCCCCCATTTACGAAGAAGTATTTCGATGAAAAGTCGATGGCGTTCAATTTGGTCGATTGGATTGCGATAAACGTCCTGGGTGCCATCACTTTTAGTGCGGATAAATTGATGTGTTCGTGATTCAAAATCCAACCGCCCCATGATATGCTTTACTTCAAGAAGCAGCACAAAGGATTGGCAAATAAAAATGGTGTCAATCTGATGTGTGAAATTTGCTAGGTTCGTTATTTGATAATCATGAAAAAGATAATGCTTCTGCTCTAAAAAAATATCCGCCCATTCTCGGTCTACTCTACTTTCCCCCAAGTAGCCGACCTTCGTTCTTTGGTACAATTCATACAAGCTTGTATCCTGACTATTTCTTTGAAGCAAGGTTTCTAAATAAAGCAGATAATCTGGCATATTCCTTGCCATTACAATCACTAGCATCCCTCCTTTTTAGACAATATTATATAATATTCCCCAGGAAATTTCTTTTTATTTTAAAAATATTGGAGGTTAAAAAGCGCAGGGAATCATTATTTTCCTGCGCTTTTCCATCATTAGCCTAACAGCGCACGGTCGGAATTCATTTTTTCACCGCGGATGCGCTCGAATTCTGCCATTAGGTCTGGAATTGTTAAGCCTTGTTTTGATTGCTCATCTACTTGTAAAATGATTTGCCCTTTGTCCATCATAATTAAGCGATTTCCTAAATCTAAAGCTTGTTGCATATTATGTGTGACCATTAATGTTGTTAAATTATCCACCTCTACTAGCTCCTTTGTTAAACGGGTAATAAGCTCCGCGCGTGAAGGGTCTAACGCTGCGGTATGCTCGTCTAATAAAAGGATTGCGGGCTTTGTGAATGTTGCCATTAATAACGATAAGGCTTGACGCTCTCCGCCCGACAATAAGCCGACTTTTGCGTTAAGGCGATTTTCTAAATTTAAGTGTAGCCTCTCAAGCGATGTGCGGAAAAAGTCTCGACGCTCGCGGTCAACACCACGACGTAAAGTACGTTTCGCATGGCGTGAATAGGCAATGGCTAAGTTCTCTTCAATCGTCATAGAGGGTGCAGTTCCTGCCATCGGGTCTTGGAACACACGTCCAAGATATTGTGAACGCTTATATTCTGGTAAGCGTGTAACATCTGTATCCTCAATTGAGACAGTGCCATAATCAGGTGTTAACGCACCAGAAATCATATTCATCATTGTGGATTTTCCAGCACCATTACTGCCAATTATTGTGACAAAATCACCAGGAGCTAGGGATAAATTAATATCATTTAATGCTACCTTTTCATCTGGTGTGCCTTCATTAAAAATTTTATTAATCTGTTCTAATTTAAGCAAGTGGTTTACCTCCCTGCTTGGCTAATTGTCGCTCTGCTAAACGCTTTGTCTTATTTTTTTGCTGTTTACGCTTATTTACTATTTGCGGAATAACAAGCGCTAAAATAACAATTACTGCTGTAATAAGCTTCATATCGCCTGTATCGAGCCAATCGATACGCAATGCAATCGCATAAATAATACGATAAATAATTGCCCCAACAACAACTGCTAAAGTCGTGCGGAAAATTGTTTTTGTGCCGAAAATCGCTTCGCCAATAATAACCGATGCAAGGCCAATAACAATCATCCCTATGCCAAGCCCAATATCAGCATATTTTGCATATTGCGCAATTAAAGCACCAGAAAATGCGACAAGTGCATTCGAAATGCCTAGCCCTAAAATAATTAATTTATCTGTATTAGCCGAAAAACTACGAATCATTCGCTTGTTGTCACCTGTCGCACGAATCGCAAGTCCTACCTCTGTTTTTAAGAACCAATCCACAATAAATTTAATAATAACCGTAATAATAATCACGACAAGCAACGTACCCCATGTTGAAGGTACTGGAGTAATGCCCATGCTCTTCAAAATATTATTGAGTGCATCATCAATACCCAAATTACGCCAAAAATCATAAAACTGTGTAAAAATTGTACCCTCATTTAATAAAGGGATATTCGAACGTCCGATTGAGTTTTCAGCAGTTAACCCCATTATTCGCAAATTAATTGACCATAATGCGATCATCATTAAAATCCCAGAAAGCAGTGGATTTATTTTTCCTTTTGTGTGTAGTAAGCCCGTCATACATCCTGCAATAAATCCAGCCACAATTGCCACTAATGTAGCGATAATTGGATGATAGCCGAGCACAATCATCATCGCTGCTGTCGCTGCTCCTGTCACAAAGCTTCCATCAACCGTTAAATCTGGAAAGTCTAACACTCGGAATGTTAAATACACTCCGAGTGCCATAATTGCATAGATGATTCCTTGCTCCACTGAGCCAAATAATGCTGTAAACATATTGAATCATCTCCCAAAAAAATTATTTTACTTCAGCATTCCACGCATCTTTCACTTCAATGCCTAATGAATCTGCTGTATCTTTATTGATTACTAGTTTTAAATTCGCAGGATATGCTGCAGGTACTTCGCTTGGCGATTTACCCTCTTGTAAAATTTTGATTGCCATCTGTCCTGCTTCATAGCCGATATCGTAATATTCAAAGCCATATGCACCTAAGCCACCGCGTGCAACTGAATCTAGCTCCCCTACCATCGTTGGGAGATTGTTTGCTTTTGCTACATCGATTACCGATTCTAATGCGGAAACGACTGTATTATCTGTTACGATATAGAGTGCGTCTACTTTTCCTACTAATGACTCTGTTGCTTGCTTTACCTCAGCAGATGTTGCTACTGATGCTTCAACTAATTCTAAACCCGCATCTGTTAATGCTTGCTTCACTTGCGCAATTTGTGCAACCGAGTTTTGCTCACCTGAATTATAAACTGTGCCGACTTTTGTTGCACCCAGCTCGTTTTTCATAAAGGCTATCGTGTTGGCGATAGTATCTGGATGTAAGTCAATCGTTCCTGTTACATTGCCACCCGGTGCTTCCATTGAATCTATTAATTGTGCATCCATTGCATCGGTTACAGATGTGAAAACAATCGGAATATCAGATGTTGCACTTTTTGCCGCTTGAGCAGATGGTGTAGAGTTTGCAAAAATTAAATCTACTTGATCTCCTACTAGCTTTTGTGCAATCGACATATTCGCATTATTATCACCATTTGCCGTGTTGTAAATAAATTCTGCTTCAATACCCGCATCCGCAAATGCCGCCTGGAAGCCTTTATATGCTGCATCTAATGAAGGGTGCTCAACAATTTGTGTCACCCCAATTTTATAAGTTTTTGCCTCATCTGAAGCATTATTATTGTTTGTCTCTGTATTAGTAGATGACTGATTATCTGAGCCAGTACCACATGCTGCTAGAAGCAAAAGTACTGCTACAAGTAAAAATGCTAGTTTGTTTCTCATAGTAAATGAATCCCCCCATAATTCTTGCCTCACTTCATTTGAATAAAGTGATAATTATCGTAATATTACACGTGACCTTTTACGTAGTCAATAATATTAAAAATGTTCCGATGACGAAATACATAAATATTCTTACAATTTGGCGCTTTAAACCACTAAACTAAAGCATTTTATAAATTGTGAACTTTTTGTGTCTTTTTTAATTAATTGTGCACCAGCTAACTCTAACCCTATTTTTATAGCTTACAACGAGTTAGTAGTCTTTTAAAAATTCGTGATGTTATTAAGTCTTTATGCCACTCAACTCCCGCTTTTCGTAAAGTAAAGTTTCACTCCTTCTAGAAAACATTCACTGAATTAAGATGACTAATTATTTTATGTTCTCTATTGCTCTAGTACAAAATTTTAGTTATAATATCTATTTGTGTTTATACACCGTGGTTCGCAACCATCCCACGCAAAAAAACTAGGAGGAATTCGATATGAAGGTAAAGTTTTTAGCAGCGAGTGCCATTATTGCAGCACTGTATATCGCAGTGACAATGCTCGTTGCTCCTATTAGCTTTGGGCAAGTGCAGTTCCGCATTGCTGAAATGTTTAACCATTTAGTGGCATTTAACCCTCGTTACATGGTTGGTGTCGTACTTGGCGTACTTATTTCCAACTTTTTATTTTCTTCAGTTGGACCAATTGATTTAATTTTTGGCGTAGGACATACTGTTGTAACGCTGGGCATCTTTATTTTTATTTGTAAATATGTCAAAAATATTTGGGCTCGCTTAATCATCAATACGTTTCTATTTACGTTTACGATGTTTATTATTGCGTTCCAATTAAATTTAGTATTAGAGCTACCATTTTGGGAAACTTGGCTTGTCGTTGCAGTTGGTGAATTCACTGTGTTAGCGATTAGCGCCCCAATTATGTATTTATTGAACAAGCGACTTGATTTTAAGAAACTAATATAAAGCTGTTGCGCGTGCGTGGCGCTCTAAGGCTGTGTCAGGAAAGGCTGTCCGAAAAGATTTTATCTTTTCGGACAGCCTTCGCTTTTATATAAAAAAGTCTTTACCTCTGCAGCAGCCATTACTGCCTTCTTTGAAAATGCTTTTCAACTGCAATTTTTCCGCCTAATTTATCAGAATTGATTGACTTTTTTACACATACCTTTTACAATGGCACTACATCTTTGTTCGGGCATGGTAGCAGGTTGCGGGAGCGCGACCACCATAAGACGAGATGAGTAGAGTTTAGTTTGAGCTGAGAAAAATTGATGACTAAGAATAGTAGCAATTGTTTTATGTTTGAGAGAGTGCATGGCTGGTGAAAATGTACCATAAACAATTGTGAATGGGCCTTAGGAGAGCTGTTGGCATTAGCTTGTCGACGGACGGAATTCCCCTACGTTATAAGGGGATTGAGTGGAAGCAAATATGCTTCAAGCTGAGGTGGCAACGCGGTATTTATCGTCCTCTACAAAAAGGAAATTCCTTTTTGTAGAGGACTTTTTTTATTTTAGAAGGAGGAAAAAATATGCAAAAATTTTCACGGACAACGATTCGAAAAATAAATGGCGATTGTCTAACCCCTATTATTATTTTTAATCGGTTGCAAGGTACACAAAAGTTTTTATTAGAAAGTGCCATGAAGCACGAAACGGCTGGACGCTATTCCTTTATTGGTGCAAACCCACGCAAAACATATAGCGGTAGCGGTGACATTTTACAGGAAATCAATCATTTAACAAATCAAACCTATACGTATTATGGCGACTTAATTCAATCACTCAAGCAAATGATGCCGCGCATTTCTCAGCATACAGAATACCCTTTCATGGGAGGTGCTATCGGTTATATTCACGACAATGAGGTACTGTTTCAAGTGTATGATACCGTCATTATTTTTGACCATATGACAGACGAGCTGGCGATTGTTCATACAAATATCGAAATCGAGCAGCAAGCCCCAAATTTAGACCTACTAATTGAGCAATTAACGAATGGCAACAACATGCACAGTATAAATGAAGCTTTTGCTGACTACCGTACATTTCGCGTAGAGCAAAGAGCAGCTTATTTATATTATGTAGAGTTTTCCAATGACATCTTGATTGGTTCATCGACAAATAGCGTCATTAACGTGAAAAATAGTACTGTCACAACGAAGATTCCTGAAGTGATTGGATGGGCTGAAGATGGGCAACTCCCTCCTTCTGCTCACTCGATTGATGCATTAGCTGAAGCAGCCAAAAACATTCCATCTATGTTAGGCTATATCGGCTTTAATGGGCAAATTGATTTTACAACGGAGGGGTGAATCAAATGGTATTACAACAATATATAGCGAAAGTTAAAAAAAATGAAAATTTAACGATTGATGAAATGAAGGACGCAGCAACGTTCATTTTTTCCGAGGCAACAGCAGCAGAGGATATTGCTGATTTTTTAATAAACCTTAGTGTCAAAGGAGAAACAGCACAAGAGGTTGCAGGTCTAGCAATGATTATGCGCGATAATGCGGTAAAAATTAATGTGCCTGAGGGCATTTATATCGATAATTGCGGTACAGGTGGCGATGGCTTGCAAAGCTTTAATATTAGTACAACAACAGCATTCGTTCTCGCTGGTGGCGGTCTGCTTGTGGCAAAGCATGGCAATCGTAAAATATCAAGTGCTGCTGGTAGCTCTGACGTATTGGAGGCGCTGCAAATTCGGCTGCTTCCTTCCGTAGAGGAAACAACTGAGTTGCTTGCACAGCATGGTATCGCTTTTTTACACGCACCTAATATGCATCCTAAATTAAAGCGTATCGGCGCAATACGTCAGGCTATCGGCAAACCGACTATTTTCAATTTAGTTGGACCTTTGACGAATCCTGTCCCATTAAAAACACAATTTGTCGGAATTAATCGCCCGCATTTTACGACAGATTATGCGCAAGTATTAGATATGCTTGGTCGCAAACGGGCAATTGTCGTATCTGGCACGAGAGGCATGGATGAGGCATCGTTAGAGGGAGAAAACACACTTGCATTACTTGACCTTGGCGACATTATCCCGTTCAAGCTACGTGCTGAGGATGTCGGCTTACGCGCTGCACCATTGTCAGCAGTTCGCGGGGGGAATGCACAGGAAAATGCAAAAATTATGCTTGATTTATTAAATGGACAGCAGGGCGCTTATTTAGATACAGTGCTGCTCAATGCAGGAATTGGTTTCTTTGCATACGGCTCCGCACAAACAATTAAAGAGGGAATCGAAATCGCCAAGGATAGCATTTTTTCAGGGCGTGCTCTCGAAAAATTACAGGCGGTTATTGCCTATTCGCAGCAAAAGGAGGAAATCCAATGACGATTTTAACTCAAATTATTGAGCATAAAAAAACCGAACTAGCTAATTTACGCACTGTAAAACCTAATTTTACTGAAACGGTAAAACGCCCCTCTCTTTACGAGCGGCTGCGTCAAGCTACAACTGTTCAGATTATTGCAGAGATGAAGCGCGCCTCCCCCTCAAAGGGCGATATTGCAACAAATGTTGAACCAGTAGAGCAAGCAAAAATTTATGAACAGGCAGGCGCTATTTGTATTTCAGTTTTAACTGAAGGGAAATTTTTCAAAGGCTCTTTTGCTGACTTACATGCGGTGGCACAGGCTGTTCATATTCCTGTACTATGCAAGGATTTTATTATTGATCCAGTGCAAATCGATTATGCAAAGGCTGCTGGTGCATCAGTAATTTTGCTCATTGTCGCTGCTTTAACAGATGAGGAGCTTGCCTCTCTACATGCCTATGCAACAGCTTTACAGCTCGATGTTTTAGTAGAGGTGCATGACATAGATGAGCTACAACGCGCATTGCAAATAAATCCAAAAATAATCGGTGTGAATAACCGTAATTTAAAAACATTTGAGGTTGATTTGGCACAAACCGCAGAGGTAGCACAGCATTTAACAAATGACGATATCGCCTTTATTAGCGAAAGCGGTATTTGGGGACCAGAGGATGTAGAATTTGTAGCGGCGGCTGGGGCTTGTGGTGTGCTTGTTGGCGAATCGCTCATGCGTAGCAATAACGTAGCTACTGATTTACAGGCATTGCAAATTCCATTAGCAAAGGCTGGTGAAATAGAATGACAATGGTCAAAATTTGTGGCTTAAGGACGGCTGAGCATGTCGAAGCAGCAGTGAAGGCTGGGGCGGATTTTGTCGGCTTCGTCTTCGCACCTAGCAAACGCCGTGTTTCGATAGAGGAAGCAGCACTGCTCGCTAAACATATACCTGCACATATCAAAAAGGTTGGTGTCTTCGTTAATGAGGAGGCAGACGTTATTCAAACCATTGCAAAAGCTGTTTCACTTGATTATATCCAGTATCACGGCGATGAAACGAATGATTTTATTCAGCAGGTCGGCTTGCCTGCATTGAAAGCTTTTTCCGTGCGCAATGCTGATGATATTAAAAAGGCTGCCACCTTTGCTGTTGAATACTATTTATTCGATGCACCCGGCACAGATTTTCGTGGGGGTAGCGGACATACATTCGATTGGTCTTTATTAAAGAAAGCCAATATAGCACAGGAAAAAGTAATCGTCGCTGGTGGCTTAACGCCCAGCAATGTTGCCGATGCGATTCAATTAATTCATCCAGCGGCGGTGGATGTGTCAAGCGGTGTTGAAAAGAACGGTATAAAAGATGCTACCTTAATCCAGACATTTATTCGCAATGCGAAAGGAGCAATACAATGACAACTGTAAAAGGACGTTTCGGTGAATACGGTGGGCAATTCGTCCCCGAAACATTAATGACGCCTCTTCTTGAGCTAGAACGGGCTTATGAAAAGACCAAAAATGACCCTGAATTTTTAGCACTATTTCATTATTATTTGCAGCAATATGTAGGGCGCGAAACGCCTCTCTATTTTGCGGAGCGCTTAACGGCTAAATGTGGCGGTGCAAAAATTTATTTAAAGCGCGAAGATTTAAACCATACAGGCGCACATAAAATAAATAATGCGATTGGACAGGCACTCCTTGCAAAGCGTATGGGCAAAAAGAAAGTTGTTGCTGAAACAGGTGCAGGTCAGCACGGTGTGGCAACAGCTACTGCATGTGCTTTGCTTGATTTAGAATGCATCGTTTATATGGGGGCAGAGGATGTAAAACGTCAAGCATTGAATGTTTTCCGTATGGAGCTGCTTGGTGCAAAGGTCGTTGCTGTCGATAAAGGCTCGGCTACTTTAAAGGACGCAGTGAATGAGGCTTTACGTCACTGGGTAACGAATGTGGAGGATACACATTATATTTTAGGCTCTGCGCTTGGTCCACATCCTTTTCCAACGATTGTACGTGATTTCCAGCGCGTTATTGGTGATGAAACACGCACACAAATCATCGAGCAGGAAGGTCGGCTGCCAGACACGGTCATCGCTTGTATCGGTGGTGGTAGTAATGCCATTGGTATGTTTTATCCATTTGTTGAAGACCAAAATGTACAGTTAATTGGTGTTGAGGCGGCGGGTGCTGGACTTACTACAGACAAGCATGCGGCAGCGATTTACGGTGCGCAAAAAGGTATACTACACGGTGCTTATATGTATTTATTGCAGGATGACAACGGCTTTATACAGGAGGCACATTCGATTTCAGCAGGGCTTGATTACCCAGGAGTTGGACCTGAGCATTGCTATTTAAACGATATCGGACGTGCTCTTTACGAAAGTGTGACAGATGTAGAAGCTTTGGAGGGTGTTAAATTGCTCGCTGAAACAGAGGGAATTTTACCTGCATTAGAAAGTGCCCATGCCATTTATTATGCGGCTCAGCTTGCTAGGTCGAAATCGGCTGATGAAATCATTGTCGTTTGTTTATCAGGTCGTGGCGATAAAGATGTCCATACATTAATTGATGCGATTGGAGGTAAAGAGGCATGATTCAACAAGCAATTGAACAGGTTTTAGCACGTGGTGACCGCGCCTTCGTTCCTTATATTATGGCAGGCGACGGTGGCTTAGCGACATTAAAATCAACTATTTTACGCTTACAGCGAATAGGCGTAACAGCGATTGAAGTCGGCATTCCCTTTACAGACCCTGTCGCAGATGGACCAACCATTGAGCTAGCAGGACAACGCGCATTACAAAATGGTACAACATTAAAATCTGTCTTAGCGACATTGGCAAGCTTTGCAAATGAAATCACTGTACCTCTCGTTGCAATGACCTATTTGAACCCTGTTTTAGCCTATGGGGCAGAAAAATTCGCATATGATGCAAAGCAAGCTGGCATTCACGGTGTCATCATTCCTGATATGCCTTTAGAGGAACGCGCAATTATTTATAGCGCATTACAAAAGGAACAAATCGCACTCGTGCAGCTTGTCTCCTTAACAAGCCCTACTAAGCGTATCGCACAACTCGCTACAGCAAGTGAAGGCTTTATTTATGCGGTTACAGTTAACGGCATTACGGGTGCACGTAGTGATTTTGCAAACGAGCTAGAAGAGCATTTCGCCAAATTGAAAGCAGTCAGCTCCTTACCTGTCCTAGCGGGCTTCGGTATTTCCACACCTGAGCAAGTAAAAAAATTCGCTCGCTTTAGCGACGGTGTCATCGTTGGCAGTAAAATTGTCGACGCATTAGCAAATGGAGATTGGCAGACGGTAGAAGCATTAGTTAACGCCTCTAAGGAAAAAAAAGAAAGCCATTGAATGCAGTTTTGTATTAGCAACGCAATGAAAAAAATTGTTGCCTCTTGATTTTTACTAAGAATAAACACCGCTAAAGTCCGTGTTTCTCCCATTTTCAAACATAGCTTCCTAGCACCATAACACCAAACAACAGCGTCCAAAACGCCAGCAAACGCACGGCATTTTGGACGCCCTACTTATTTCAATTTCCCTAGCATATCAACAGTCATTGAAGCTAAATCGTATTGTGCGTTAAAGCCCCATTCAGCTTTTGCCGCAGATGAATCAATCGAGTTTGGCCAGCTATCAGCGATTGCTTGACGCACCGGGTCAACATCGTAGGCAATTTCAAAGCCTGGGATATGCTTCTTAATTTCTGCCGCAATTTGTGAAGGCTCAAAGCTCATCGCTGAAATATTGAAAGCATTACGATGCGCTAACTTCGAACCATCCGCCTCCATTAAATCAACAATCGCCTGCAATGCATCAGGCATATACATCATATCCATATACGTGCCTTCGGCGATATAAGATGTGTATTTCCCTTCTTCAATCGCTTTATAATAAATATCGACTGCATAATCCGTCGTTCCCCCACCTGGTGGCGTAGCGTAAGAGATTAAGCCTGGGAAACGAACACCTCGTGTATCCACACCAAATCTTGTGAAGTAATAATCACATAGCAATTCTCCTGCTACTTTATTGACACCATACATTGTTGTAGGACGCTGTAACGTATCCTGTGGCGTATTATCCTTTGGCGTAGATGGACCGAATGCACCAATCGAGCTTGGTGTGAAAAACTGCAAATTCAGCTCACGTGATACTTCCAATGCGTTCATTAAGCCACCCATATTCAAATTCCATGCAAAAACAGGATTTTTTTCAGCGGTTGCTGATAACAGTGCAGCCATATGAATCATCGTATCTGCACCAAAATCCTTTGCAAGCTCATGCATTCGCTTACCGTCTGTTACATCTAATATTTCAAATGGACCATCTTGCTGTGCTGCGCGAATATCTGTCGCTAAAACAGCATCAGTTCCATAAATTGTACGTAATTTCCCTACTAACTCTGAACCAATTTGACCAAGTGCACCTGTCACAATAATTTTTTTCATTCCCGTACCCTCCTGTGGCGTTATACATTTGTACACCCTAAAAATACATTTAAACATTGCAATGACGCGGTTCATTTGTACTTTTATTGAAATTAATTATAAAATGTTCTTTTGAAAAAGACAATCATTAATTTTCTTTTCATGTAAAAATGCTATCAAATCGAAAGCTTTTGAGGATAGCAATTTCATTTAGCTATTCCCCACAAAAAAGAGGCTATCCGAAAAGATGTACACTTTTCGAATAGCCCTTGCTTCTATATTCAATTACGCCTCCGCTTAATCATGTCGGGATTTTGAATTGTGCAAGCACAATTCAAAATTCCTGACATCCACCGAAGGCTTTAGGCCAACACGAGATGTTGGTCACTCAGTTGTTATCTTAATATGCGATGTTCTTAGACTGGGTTCATCTTTATCAGTGAGTGTTTGACACCAACTGGAATCGGTCTTATACTTGCATTCATCTCGTCTCCTATAAAGGTGGGAAACTTCTGTACCTGTCGCTTCGCTTTCAGCACAAAAAGGTCGTCTTAAAATGGCTTTTCAGACGCTGCCTTCACAACTCCCTCATATAAATTTGGTCTGCGGTCATCGTATACTGGGATGCGTGTCCGCACTTCGTCAACAATTGAAAAATCAACTTCAATAATCGCTAACTCTTCGTCCTCCGCACCTGTCCAAAGCACCTCGCCCCAAGGCTGAATAATCATCGATTGACCGTTGAAGTTTTCTACCTTATTTGCAATGCGATTAACTGCTATGACGAAGCATTGATTTTCAATGGCACGTGCCTGTAATAATGTTTTCCAATGGTCGATACGCGGCGTAGGCCATTGCGCTGGTACAAAAAGCACTTTAGCGCCTTGTAATGCATGTGAGCGTAACCATTCTGGGAAACGAATATCGTAGCAAATAACACCGCCTGCTTCTATATCGCCAAGTGCAAAGCGATTTAGCTTATCTCCAGCCTGTAAATATAAATGCTCGTCCATTAAACGGAATAAATGCGCTTTACTATACTCGCCAACAAGCTCTCCTTCTTTATTAAACGTGTACATCGTATTAAAAAATTCATCACCAACACGAATGGCAACAGAACCACCAACAATATGAACGGACAGTTCCTTGGCAAGAAAGCTTAAAAATTGCTTTGTGCGCTCGCCATTTTCATCTGCTAGCTCGGGCAATTTTTCAAGTGCATAGCCTGTATTCCACATTTCTGGTAGCACGATTATTTCAGCGCCACCTTGTGCAGCTTGACGAATAAATTGCTCTGCTCTCTCAAAATTTTCGTCGACTTTACCAAAGCGAACATTTAATTGAATACATCCTATTTTCATTGCTTCACTTCCTATATAGACATTTTAGAAAAAAAAGGTTACCATATTTCATTATATTCAGAAAACGAGGGATTTGCATGGAATTTTCAAAAAAACTACAGCAGCTACCACCGCAATTTTTCGCTTCACTCGTTCAAAACGTCAATGCAGCAATCGCTGAAGGACGAGATGTTATTAATTTAGGTCAAGGCAATCCTGACCAACCAACACCAGCACATATAATTGAAGCTTTACAGCAAACGGCCGAAAACCCACTTAGCCATAAATATCCCCCATTCCGCGGAATTGAGGAGCTACGCGAGGCAGCGGCAGCATTTTATTTACGTGAATACGGCGTGACAATCGACCCTAAAACAGAAGTCGCTATCGTAGGTGGCACGAAAATTGGGCTTGTTGAGCTGCCACTTGCATTAATGAATCCAGGTGATTATATGCTATTGCCAGACCCAGGGTATCCGGATTATTTATCAGGTGTTGCATTGGCAGATGTGAAATTTGATACGATGCCCTTGCTACCAGAAAATCAATTTTTACCTGATTACAACGCCTTAAATGACGAAATAAAAGAGCGCGCAAAGCTACTCTATATTAACTATCCTAACAATCCAACTGGTGCAATTGCAACCTATGGGTTTTTTGAAGAAACAGTCGCATTCGCCAAACAGCATAACATCGCAGTTGCACATGACTTTGCCTATGGTGCGATTGGCTTTAATGGGCAAAAGCCGATTAGCTTTTTACAAGTGGATGGTGCAAAGGATGTTGGAATCGAGTTTTATACATTATCAAAAACATTTAATATGGCTGGCTGGCGCGTTGGCTTTGCGGTCGGAAATGCCCAAATGATTGAAGCTATCCAGCTATTACAAGACCATCTATTTTGCAGTCTATTCCCAGCTATTCAGCATGCAGCCGCACATGCCCTTACAGTTGAGCAAAGTGCTGTCGAGCAACTACGCGCCACGTATGAAAGCAGACGCAATGCATTAATTGATGAGGCCCATAAAATTGGCTGGCAGGTAGAAGCTCCCGCTGGCTCCTTCTTCGCTTGGCTACCTGTGCCAGAAGGTTACACGAGCGAGCAATTTACTAACCTGTTACTAAGCAAAGCGAATGTTGCTGTCGCTAGTGGAAATGGCTTTGGACAATTCGGTGAAGGCTATGTACGTGTTGGCTTACTTGTAAATGAGGAGCGGCTACGCGAGGCAATGCAGCGAATTGCCGCACTGAATATTTTTTAACGAGGAAATTTCCGAATAAAATCATACATTAGAAAAGCGTTCGTCTAGCGCCGATAGACATTGGAAAGTACAGATGCAAAAATAAACGCTCACCACTTTTACATGAATACTTGAAATAACCGAGAGGCTGGCGTTTTAGCCTAAACACTGTTCAAATGCTAAAAACCTTTGCTTTCTTATTCTTTTTTAAAAAACATATGCACTTCTACGGTCACACCAAAATATGCCCGTAGAAGCGCTTGTTTTTCTCCAACATTGCAAAAGTTTTAGCTTGTATTGTTTCCTTCCACAATATAAATGATAAAACATTAAAAAGTTTTAATAAAAAAATCTACTAAACTATTGAACCATGCCCCTAAGTTATATTTTATTTTCGCTGCCTTTGTATATTGATTTGTGAAAAGAACCTGCTGAGCCTCGTCTGTTATTTTTATATTTTCAATTACTGTATCGTATATATCATCTGCATATTGCTCATGCGTTGTATCCTTTTTTGAGTATGCTGCGCCGAAGCCAATTTGTGTACCTTCGATTGCATCGCTAATTGCAAGCGTTGTTACTAGCTCCTCACCAACAGCGAGCTTGATTTCACCTTGCCCTACTTGTAATGAAAAATGACGTCGATTTTTTAAATTGCGTGGATACTCTTCTTCATCAATACGTGAGCCTTGCTGTGTATCATGATAGGAATAAATCGTTGCCTTATTGAAAGCATAATCTTCACCGCTCCACACGATTTCCTGCAAAGAATGACGCTCGATTTCAGTCTCCGTTTTATTTAGTTGCTTTTCAAAAATAATTACCTCATTATCCTTTAGCATGATACGCATATAGCTCATATTCTTATGATAAATGTAAACCGACTGCTCTCCGACAACATTTCCGTGAAAATCAAATTCTAGATGATAGGCTGTCGGCATCCTTTGCTGTAAAATCATTGTCGCTTCCTCTGAAGGCAAGGAAGTTAAAATAATCTCATTATTTAAAAACTCTGCCGCCCCATTAGAAATTTCCCACTGTTCCGCAAGCTTTTTATCACCAATTACAAACTCAACACGCTGTTTGCTCGCCTGCTGAATTTTCATCATCAAATGATTTGTAGACCAATATGGTGAAACTTGAAGTCTGCTTAGATTATAAATATTTGCATCTGCGTCATTATAAGCATCTAGCTCTAAATTAAAATGCATTTTATATAATTTTTTAATATGTCGGTCATTGACGTTTTCCACGAGCGTATCCATATTATTATAAAGTGAATTGGCGTGCATAATCGCATAAGCCTTTGGCACTTCCTCAAGCGTATTCATATAAATTTCCTGCATCAATTCATAGTCACCTGCAATGCGTGCCTCCATCTCCGCTCTTGTTTCTGTAGGAATCATATATTCATCTCGAATAAAATCCATTAAATAATGATTGTAATACTCAATCATCATTTTATCAGGTACATCATTTTCATCAATAACACCTAACGACTGTCCCTCATCATTAAATATATTAATATATGTTAAGCGATAGCCATTCGAGCCGAGCTCCCAAAATCCGCTATCTTCCATTAACCTCAAATGCTTAGGCTTTAAAAATTTTGTATCTTTTGTATCCATTTTATTGGCATACGTATACATCGTTGCTTTATAATTCAATTTTTCTAATATTTTTTGAGCGAAAATACTTGAATCTGTGCGCCCATCCTCAAATGATAAATATAAAGCTTTTTCAGGCAGCGGCTTCCCTAGCTCATAAAAATCAATAATATCCTGCTGGGAAATTGTTTCATAGCCTTGCTTTGCTAGTAGCGATAATTGCTTATCTAAATTGCCTTTTGTCACGTACTTTGGTGACTCACCACGACTCACCCCAAAATACGATAATGCAATAAAGCCTTCCGTATTTTCCATTGCTATTGCGCTATCTTCAAACTGATTTAACAAAAAGATTGTACGTATTAAAATTGTTGCAAGAAAAACAATGATAACTGCTTGAATAATAGAGCGAATGATTTTTTTACGATTTTTTAATTGAGCATTTAATGCTACTTTCTTGTTATTCATCTTTATCACCCGCATCTTTTAATAGACGTTTTTCTTTGCGCCGCGCTTTTCTTTCTAGCTTCCTTTGTTTCGCTAATACATCCTGCGGCGTTTCCCGTGTACCCCATGTTGATTTCCAAAACGTTACCCAAGCAACAGGCATTTGCCAAAGCAATACAAACTCATAAAATAAAACAAAAATAAAACCGAATGACCAGAGCTTACTTCTTTTAAAATAAAGATGCGCTAAGCTCATTAGCATTGCCATTAATAATAGACCAACAAGAAACGTTCTAGGGAAAATCCCTTGAGTAAAAGGAACCCAAAGTAAATTATAAACAACGACAATGGGTGCTGCGATTGGCACAATTAAACCGATAATAAAAAACAAAAACATGAATGGCTCTTTTCTCCAAATAAATGTACAAGCCCGTAATGATTCCCTAAGCCACGAACGTTTCCAGCGCATTTGCTGTGATAAAAAGGCCATTGTGCTCGATGGAACGATTGTTGAGCAAACAGCGCTATCTTGATATGCTGTCCGATGTGTTTTTAAAATATAATTTGTCATACTACGGTCATCGCCAAACGTAGCAGGCTGCCCAAGAAACTTTTGATTAAGCCATGCTTCTCCATTTTGCAAAACAAGCTCCTTGCGATAGCAGGAGAGCGGGCCAGATAAACAGGTCACTGCATCAAACCATGATTCTGCCGCCTTCATAATACGAAATGCAACATAATAGCGAACTGTTTGTAATTTCGTTAAAGCATTGGTAAATTTATTTGCTACTTCCGTGCGTCCTGCTACACCACCCATTTTGGGGTCCTGAAATGGCTGCACTAAATTGCGTACAGCATGAGGCTCTAAGAAACTATCAGAATCAACAAAAATAACTAAATCATGCTTTGCCATACGTACTCCTGTCATTAATGCCTCACGCTTTCCACCGTTTTGTGGCAATTGATGCACAATTAAACGCCCTTTCGTTTTAAAGCGTTCACCTTCTTGATGAATAAGAGCAGCTATTTCTTCAGCCCTTTGCTTTGTTTGGTCAGTAGAGCAATCATCAACGATAATTACTTCAAGCTTGTCAATTGGATAGTATTGATTTATGCAGCTTAATATTGTACTTTGAATCCATTTTTCTTCATTAAAAACGGGAATAATAATTGATACACCGGGCTCATAATGAGGATTTATCACTAAGTTACGATAAAACATGCCAAATAAATAGCGACTTAGCAAAAATGCAGCAGCAATCATACTATATAAATATAAAGATTTATTAAATTTGAAATAAATGACACTTTCAGCCCGCATCAGCATAATCGTCAATGCAGCCGCCAGCAGTATGAGACTAGCAGTAAAGACAGACAGTCCCCAGCGTTTCTTGCTCAAATATTTATGCAACGGCTGTAAAAATTCGTATGCATAGTAATAGCGAATTTGCCCCTCTACCTCTTTTGTAAACGTGCGAATAACCCTTCCCTTTAGCTTGACATTAGCCTCGTAGCCTTCAGGCATTGCACCATCAGGTATTGTGAAGCGCATTCGCATCACCTCATCTATTTGGAACGCATTTGATATGTCACAAGAAATGAGAATGCCAGTTACAGAAATATCCTCACAAATAAACTTAGCTGAAACATCTGACTTTAAAATTTTCACAGGAAATGCCGTACTATAACGTAAGCTTAATGACTGAAGCCAAAATAATTCATTCACATCTGCTATATCTATTTCTGCTTGCTGATAGCTAGCTCCTCGACGGTCAACTAAGCTACGTGTATTTTCCGGGTCTGGAATATTCGATAAAATACGCCTATCTTGTTTTCTTACCATCAAAATTTCCTTTTTCACCACAATCAATCCACGCTTTCCTCGGAATGTTGTTCAATCCATGTAAAGAGCTTTTTAAAGAAATTGCCTTGTTGTTGTAGTTGCTCTGGCAATCTCCCAATCATTTTTGTTCTAATGATAATTTCCCTAGTGGCTACTAGGGTCATTATTACCCTGTGTAAAGCAATCTGTTTTCCAATCATTTTCGCTGTCTGCTCATCAATAAGGACTAACTTGATATATGCTAAAAAATATTAAAATATACTTTTTTCAAAAAGCTGAGGGGCAAACTAAATTATCTTTAATACAATAGACATCTTAATTTTAGTTATTTTAAAATCGGTGTTTTAGACATCACTTTTCCTAATTCCACACAATAGCAAAAAAAATTGCCTGAAAAGCGCGCGTTCGCATGCTTTCCAGACAACCTTTTTAGTTTCTCTATTTAATTACGCCAAGCTCGCGACCTACTTTTGCATAAATCGCTAATGCGTCATCTAACATTTCTTTCGTGTGTGCTGCTGTAGGCATGTTGCGCACGCGCCCTGTTCCTTTTGGTACCGTTGGGAAGACGATAGATTTCGCATAAACACCCTCTTCAAATAAGCGCTTTGAAAACTCCTGTGTTAGCTTTTCATCTCCAATAATACATGGTGTAATTGGTGTTTCGGACTCGCCGATATTGAAGCCTAATTCAGCTAAGCCTTTTTTCAAATAATCGCCATTTTCCCACAGCTTATCATGTAGCTCTGTAGAGTCAATAATCATTTGCACTGCGCTTGTAATTGCTGCAACATCCGCTGGCGGTAATGCCGTTGAGAATAAAAACGGACGTGAGCGTACTTTTAACCAATCAATTAACTGCTTCTTCCCTGCTACATAGCCGCCAACAACGCCAATTGCTTTTGATAATGTACCGATTTGGAAGTCAATCTCATTTTCTAAGCCAAAATGCTTTACTGTTCCTTTCCCTTTACCTGTCACACCTGAACCATGTGCATCGTCTACGTAAGTAATAAGGTCATATTCCTTTGCGATTTCAACGATTTCTGGAAGCTTTGCAATATCGCCATCCATCGAGAACACGCCATCTGTAATCACCATTATTTTATTATATAGACCCGACTCCTTAGCTGCTTTTGCTTTTGTGCGTAAATCATCCATATCTGAGTGATTATAAGCAATAATTTTCGCTTTTGATAAGCGGCAACCATCAATAATTGAAGCATGATTTAATTGGTCTGATAAAATGGCATCATTTTTATCCATCACAGCCGAAATGGCTGCCATATTACAGTTAAAGCCTGATTGGTATGAAATAGCTGCCTCTGTACCTTTGAATTCAGCTAGCTTTTCCTCTAATTTCACGTGCAAATCAAGCGTTCCATTAATTGTACGTACAGCCCCCGCGCCAACGCCGTATTTATCGAGCGTCTTTTTCGCCACTTCTTTCAGCTCATCATTTGTAGCTAAGCCCAAATAATTATTAGAAGATAAATTAATTAAATTTTGACCGCGCACTTTAATAATCGGTCCATTTGCCCCTTCTACTGGATCGATTTCATTATATAACCCTTGCTCATGCAACGCTTGTAAGTTTTCTTCTAAAAATGCATCTAATATTTTTGACAAAGCACTTCATCCCTTCGTGTAAGATAAAATACGCCCCAGCCTTTGAAGTTAACTAGAGGCTTTATTTTGATTTTAACATAATTACATTATTTACTGTACTGACTCGCCAACTAGCTGCTCTAGCTTATTTCTAAAGAACGGCAATGCCCATTGAATAATTTGCCCCGTGCCTAGCGCGAGTATCACTGTTCCTACGCCAACCGGTCCACCAAGCAACCAGCCAGCTGTCGCCGCAAAAACCTCCATAATCGTCCTCGCCAAACGCACTGAACCTCCAAACTGCTCCACAATAATCATCATAATCGTATCGCGTGGACCCGCCCCAACATTCGCTGAAATATATAAAGCACAGCCAACACTCATTACAAAAAACCCTGAGATAAAATAAGAAAGCTCACCTACAAAAGCGGATGTTGATGGCAACAACCAATTAAATAAGTCAATAAAGGAGCCAATTAACAGCATATTCAACCATGTTGCAACTTTCGGTAATCGGCGTAAAAAGATAGATGTACTCACAACAATAATTAGTCCAGTTAAAATAGACCAAGTTCCAATTGTCAAACCAAACTGCTTAAACAAACCAATATGTAATACATCCCAGGGACCCGTTCCAAGAGCATTCCCCTTAATTGTTAAAGAAATACCTAATGACATAACAGCGAGACCGATAAAAAAGAATGTCCACTGCCACGCAAATTTTTTTTGCATATAATTGCCTTCTTTCGTTAATAAAGGCATCCGAAAATCATATAAAACACTGCTTTTCGGATGCTTCGTTTGTGTTTTAATCTATTACACCTCAGCGTAATTGTTTCTGGATTTTTCCAGGCTATTTGCTGGAGTTAACTTAAAACCCTCACGTCCTGTGACATCTGCCAGAGGTTTTAGGGCAACACGATGTTGGTCACTCAGTTGTTAGCTTAGAATGTGAGTTCCTATGATTCAGCGAGTGATTGGACAATCGGTCTACTGCTTGCATGCACCTCGTTACCTATAGAGGTGGTAGACTTCTGTACCTGTCGCTAGGCTATCGGCACAAAAACATGTGCTCCTATGGTTACTCGTCGCAGTAAACATTGCTGAAAGACGTTAAACCGTTAGCTCTCCATATTTTGCATTCACTACTTTAAGCAAATGTGCTGGTGATAATTTCATTTGCATACCGATTTTTCCTGCGCTAACAATCATAAAATCTAGCTGCTCCGCTGACTGATCAATAAAAGTTGGAAAAAGCTTTTTCATCCCCACTGGTGAGCAACCCCCTCGAACATAGCCTGTTAAGCCTAATAGCTCCTTCACCGCAATAAGCTCCACTTTTTTCTCACCCGCTATTTTTGCAGCTGCCTTTAAATCTAGCTCCTTTGCCACCGGAATGACAAATACATAAAACTGTCCTTTTCCGCTCGTTGCAATAAGCGTCTTAAATACCATTTCTATTTTCTGATTTATTTTTTGTGCCACTGATATCCCATCTACTGCGCTATCATCAATTGTATATTCTAGCACTTCATGTGGAATTTTCTGTTGCTCAATCATGCGAATCGCATTTGTTTTGGCTGTTTTCTTTGCCATTTGAAAATCCTCCTATTTTCGCATACAAAAAAAGCTGTTCTAGCATACATACTAGAACAACTTTTCGATTTACGCAATTCTTGAAAATACCGACTCCGCACCTGCACGATAGCCATTTTTCACCATCTCGATATGACTTTGATATTGTATTTTCGCTTTCTTATACGCTCTTTGTACAATTAAATTTTCTAATTCCTTACCGAAAATAGTTGGTGCTGTCACGTCTCGTTCAACTTCATTCATAAAATGCGCAGGCACACGAACAGTTAAATCTTCATCGGCAAATGGGGGCTCCTCTTGTAGCTCCTCCTCAACAGTCGTCCCTGTCTGCACCTGCTGAATTTGTGCTGTTGCGCTCGCTGCCACTCGCAAATCTTGTGGAGATGGCTGAGCTGGTGCTAACGCCGCCTTCCGTACTTGCTCTAATATTTTAATTGTTTCATCATCTGTGCCACTTGTAGGTACTTGAATCGATACTTCTCCACCACTCACGTAAAGCTGGTCGTCTGGTCCTTTCATATACGTATACGAAACTGGTCCAGTCACACTTGCTCCTGCTGCCTTATGTGCTTGTTCATGCGCCTTCACTTCGTCCTCTGTCATTTGTAGCTGGCGCAAATGGGCTTTTGTTTCAGGTGTTTCTATCTTTTCTTGTATTTTGTCCTGTTGGAGATTGCTTGTTTTTGCATCTGCGGCTAGTAAATCCTTCTCCGTTTTACCAGACAATAAATTTTCTAGCGCCACTAGCATCGGATTTTGACTAGCCTTTGCGAACTGCGCTGTTCTTTTATAAGCCTCGCCCATTTCCCTACGCTGCAACGCTTTTTTACGATCCTCAAAATCTAGTAGCCTATTTTGCATCAAGCTTGCTATTTTCATAAATTTCACCTCTTCCCTCTTTATCAATTACGCATCGGCGTAATTGTGTCCAATTTTTTCTAAGCTGTTTAGTGGAAGTTAACCTAAAATCGTCACAGCCTGTGACCGCTACTGAAAATCGGTCTACTGCTCGCATTCATCTCGCCATCCGTAGAGGTGAATGACTTCTGTACCTGTCGACTTGCTATCGGTATAAATATAATTTGTCGCTACGCCTTGCGCACAAAAAACATGTGCTCCTACAGTTACTCGTCCCAGTAAAAATTGCCGAAAGACGTTAAAGCTCCGATTGATGAATCTAACAGTTTGAGGGAAATAAAGCCCTTCACATACCGCTAGCCTCACTTTATTAAGACGATTATATCAGATAACAGCGCTTTCTTTCATTAAATAAAACGATAATTGGTTCGTAAGTAATATTGCTTTAATAAATTTCAAAGTTCATTCTTGAAAATAGCTTTTTGAAACCTAGATTTTCATTATAAAGTGCAACTTCAATTGGGTTTTTTACGGGCAGTAAGACTCCCACTTATCCTCAAGCCGCTCTTCACTTAAGTCTTGAAGTGGGAATCTTACTGCCCGTTAATGCGGGATAAATTTGAAACAAAATTAGGACTATCCAAGTAGCAACACGCATACTTTAGATAGTCCTAGCTTATTTTCGTATCAATTACGCCTCGAGTAAGCAATCTAAAATTGTCATGACACGTGTCAACAGTTGACTGACCAGCACCACGCAAGCTGTAGTTGTCTGAAAAGTCCATTTTGTTTTGCCACCGCATTGAAATCAATGTTTTCATCGCTTCCCTTTTACTGAAGGAGTACACTGCTAAAGTCAATGTTCATCCCATTTTAAAAGAGGCGTTCTCTGTTTATCGCGTATTAGCAGGCTGTAATACCCCCACTTCAAAACAGCAGATAAAAACAAGATGTTTAAGTGGGGGATCAAACAGCCTGTAAAAACTAAGAATGAGGCCAACACGATGTTGGTCACACAAGCGTTTTCGCAGGATGCGAAGATTCTAGCTTGTGTTCCTCTATCACCAATCAGTGGGGGGCAAAGCCCCCACTGATTGAAGGTTCACTTTATAGGAATCAACATTTTGTGAAACATCATCGCTCCTGTCCAAAATGCCGGCTATGCACGGCTTTTTGGACAGCCCCGACTTCTACTAAAAGACATTAAAAGATGGCTTATGTTTTAATGCGGAATCTACATTCACGAACTCTGCCAGCTTGAAATCACTTTTTCACATCAAAATCCTTCAATAATGCTGCAAATGCGTTATTTAATGGCTCTGCTTCTTTATCCTGCTGCTTCATATATTTTTGAACAGCACGCTTATCGACTTTGCCTGTGCCTTCTTTTTTGCGGCGCGCTTCAAATGCAGATAGCTTTTCACGATAACCACATTTACATACGAAAATTTGACCCTCTCCCTCACCACGTAACTCAAGTTTCTTCTTGCATTGTGGGCAACGTGCATTTGTCGTGCGTGAAACATTTTTACGATGGCCACACTCACGGTCTTGACAGACAAGCATTTTACCCTTTTTACCATTAACCTCAAGCATTGGCTTTCCGCAGTCTGGGCATGTTTTTGTTGAAATATTATCATGCTTATATTTTTTATCGCTATTTTTAATATCTGCTACAATTTCCTTCGTATGCTCCTTCATTTCATTAATAAAGACATCCTTTTGTAGCTTGCCTTTAGCAATTAATTCAAGCTTCTGTTCCCACTCGGCAGTTGTCGCGGGTGAACGCAGCTCCTCCGGTGCTAAATCGAGTAACTGACGACCTTTTGAAGTAATAAAAATATCCTTGCCACCGCGCTTTTCAATCATAAATGAGTTAAAAAGCTTTTCGATAATATCCGCACGCGTTGCTACAGTACCAAGCCCACCTGTTGATTTTAATGTATCCGCTAAGCGCTTGTCTTCTTTTTCTAAATATTTTGCTGGGTTTTCCATCGCTGATAAAAGCGTTGCCTCTGTAAAGCGAGCTGGTGGCTTTGTTTGACCAGATGTCCCAGCAATTAAGCGTGTTTTTAAAATATCCCCTTTATCAAGTCGAGGTAAAAGCTGCTCCTTAACATCCTCATGAGCGTCCTCATCTTCAAATCGATTCTCATATACTTCCTTCCAGCCTGAACTAAGCACTGTTTTACCCTTCGCAATAAACTTCTCTCCGGCAATTTCAGCCTGTACCGTTAATTGCTCGTATTCATGGGCTGGCAGTAGCACTGCTAAGAAGCGCTTTACAACTAAATCATAAATTTTACGCTCCTTATCAGAAAACGCCGATAAATTTACATATGCCTCTGTTGGAATAATCGCATGGTGGTCGCTTACTTTGCTATCATCGACAAAGGCCTTCGTCGCTTTAATTGGTTTTGTTGCAAGTCTGTTCGCTATCATGCGATAATCTCCCACTGCACACGCCTTTAAGCGCTCCGGCAATGTAGCCACAATATCCGATGATAAATAGCGTGAATCTGTACGTGGATATGTGAGCACTTTATGTGATTCATAGAGTTTTTGCATAATATTTAATGTTTCCTTCGCAGAGTAGCCATAAAACTTGTTGGCATCACGCTGCAGCTCTGTTAAATCATATAAAGCTGGTGCGAAGGATTTCTTCGCTCTACGCTCAACATTCATAATTTTTGCATCTTGGCGACCAAGCTGCTTAATAATCGTATCGACTTTTTCCTTATTAAAGCTACGGCTATTGCCATTAGCATCCTGCCATGTCAATTTGATTGAATCCGTTTGCGCCTCAATGCCATAATAAGTTTGTGCTTTAAAATTTTTTATTTCATCTTCACGCGCAGCAATCATTGCCAAAGTAGGTGTTTGTACACGCCCACAGTTAAGCTGGGCATTATGCTTTGCTGTTAACGCTCGTGTTGCATTTAAACCTAGATACCAGTCTGCCTCTGAGCGCGCAATTGCCGCGTGATATAAATGCTCATACTGCTTGCCTGGCTTTAAATTGGCAAAGCCCTCTTTAATTGCTTTATCTGTCACAGAGGAAATCCATAAGCGCTTTACTGGCTTATTAATTTTTGCTTTCGCTAATATCCAGCGTGCGACGAGCTCCCCTTCACGTCCAGCATCCGTCGCAATAATAACTTCATTCACATCACTGCGGCTTAACTGTGCCTTCACTGCATTAAATTGCTTACCAGACTGCTTAATAACCGTTAACTTCAAACGCTCTGGTAGCATTGGTAAATCCTCTAAATTCCATGTTTTATATTTCACATCGTAGCTTTCTGGGTCTGCTAATGTTACTAAATGCCCTAAAGCCCATGTCACAATATATTTATCTCCTTCTATAAATCCATTACCCTTTTTATGACACTTCAGCACATTCGCAATATCGCGTGCGACTGAAGGTTTTTCTGCTAACACTACACTTTTTGCCATTTGATTACGCTCCTTTTATTTATGTACAGCTACTATAACATGTTAATTGGGTGCCAGGCACTCACACAATTTAAAAAAACTGTCCCAAAAGCCGTGCGTGGTCGGTATTTTGGATAGAAGCCATTATATTTAACAAAAACATTTGCTCATATAAATAGCGTGAGTCTCTTTTGAAAGTGTGCTGGACAGTGGCTTTAGCGCTCTTTACCTTCAGCTAGAAATGAAGCGACGAAAACCTTTCTTTCAATGCTTTGTCCAAACAAAATAGATTTTACGCACAGCCTGAAAACGATTTCTTTTCGTCTCTCGAAATATAGTTAGCGACTTTCTAGAAAGAATGTGGTACGATACATGTTGTTTTGAATTGATATTACAAAGAAAAGAGGCTTTTTATGGCTAAAAAAAGCAAGGAGCTTGGTCTATTTCAATTAACTTGGCCACTCTTTTTAGAGCTATTTTTATTTATGCTAATGGGGCTTGCAGATACGTTGATGCTTAGTGCAGTTTCCGATGAGGCTGTTGCTGGGGTAGGAGCGGCCAATCAATATATCCAAATTGCCATTTTAATATTAGGTGTCGTTGGTTCAGGCGCATCAATTGTCGTTTCACAATATTTAGGCTCGAAGCGCTTGAAGGAAGCGTCTAAAATTTCAGCATTGTCTGTTTCACTTAATCTTTGTGTCGGCATTGTAATGAGTATTCTCTTCATTTTATTCTCAAATAATATTATGACGATGATGAATTTACAAGGTAACGTACTGATATTTGCACAAAGTTATCTAGCTATTGTTGGGGGCTTTATTTTCTTACAGGCTTTAATTAATTCGCTCTCAGCTATTATTCGTGTTAATGGCTGGACAAAGCAAACGATGTACGTCTCGCTCGGGATGAATGTTATACACTTAATTTTGAACTATATTTTGATTTTCGGGAAATTCGGTGCACCTGCAATGGGTGTAGAAGGGGCCGCTATTTCCTCAGTGATTAGCCGCGCACTTGCTGTCATCGTATTTTTCTGGCTGCTCTATCAAGCGCTTGAGGTCCGTGTGAAATTACAATATTACTATACTTTCTCTAAAGACTATATTAAGAAGATTTTACAAATCGGTATTCCTTCAGCTTTGGAGCAAGTATTATATCAAACAGCGCAAATCGTCTTTTTATATTATGTTACGTATATAGGAGCAGCCTCTCTTGCTGCACGTCAATACGTCGTCAATATTTCGATGTTTACCTATTTATTTGCCATGGCTATCGGAATGGGAACTGCCATTTTAATAGGTCGTCATGTTGGGGCTGGAGAGCAAAACATCGCCTATAAGCGCGGCTGGTTTAGCGTGAAAACAGCTTTAATATTTACGCTTGTAATGGTTGCGGCCGTCACAATTTTCCGTGAGCAACTTGTTGGACTATTTACTAAAAACCCAGAGATTATAGCAATTGGTTCATCTGTATTACTTTTAAGCATTTTGCTAGAAACAGGGCGGACGATTAATATTACAATTATTAACGCATTGCGTGCTTCAGGCGACGCACGCTTCCCCGTAAAAATTGGCTTTATTTCGATGATTTGCATGAGCCTACCACTTGGCTATTTATTCGTCTTCGTATTGGATATGGGACTTGTCGGCGTCTGGCTAGCAATCTCCGCAGACGAATGGCTACGCGCAATACTTGTACTACTGCGTTGGAAAAGCCGTAAATGGGAGCGCTACGCCATCGTCACAGCAAAAGCATAGGTGCCAGGCACCCACACAATTTACACACAATTTAGAAAAGGCGTCCAAAATGCCGGCGATGCACGACTTTTTGGATGCCCCTCTTAAATTTCTGCCCTATGAAAATTGCTGCTGCAATGAAGAGCTTAGTTCCCCAAGCTCTTCAATTTCCTTATCGATTTGTTTCGCTGATTCAGTTTGATTTTCACCGATAGCTCTCAATTTCTCTACTGCACCGAATCCTTTTTCAGTTACAGCTAAAACTTGCTGCATATTTTCCGTTACATCACTCGTATCTTGATGAATGTTTGTCATTCTATTATTCATTTCGAAAATATAGTTAAGCATTTGTTGAATCATGTGATGCATCTTTCCAAAATCTGTAGCGAATGATTCAATATTAGTCGCTGATTGCTGAATAGCTTCTTGTCCGGTGTTTACGTGGGTAACATTGGCTTCGCTTTCTTGACCAATCGTTGTAATAATAGCTTGGATTTCCTCTGCTGCACTTCGACTTTGATCAGATAATTTGCGAATCTCATCCGCCACAACTGCAAATCCTTTGCCATGCTCCCCTGCTCTCGCCGCTTCAATCGATGCATTTAATGAAAGCAAATTGGTTTGGTCAGCAATTGCTTGAATAAGGCTTGTCATGCTTTGTGCCTCGACTGTGGCTTGCTGTAATGATTGCATAGATGAAACGATAATGGAAGTTGCTTGTAAGACATTTTGGTTTTGCCCTTGAATTTTCTCAATCATTTTATAGCTTTCAGTTACTGCTTTTTCTGTTGTCCTTGCCTCTGTCTGAATTTCTTCGAAAGAATCGAATGTTTTTTCAATTGAATGATGAATGCGTCCAAGATTATCATTCATATGTTGGATTGAATCAATTTGCATGGACATTCCTCCTGTCACCTCGTCAAATGACTGCTCCATCGCTATATTAAATTTCAAATTTTGTTCGGATTTATTTGATACATTCTTCGAGGCGGATTGAATGCGCTCGGACAACTGTTCAACCTGCTGCACTAAAAGAAGTAAGCGCTCTTCTTTTATATTTTTCTCCTCCTCCAATTGCTTTGTAATCGCATTTTTCGACAAAATTTGCTTAATCGTCGCATAGCTCGTTACTAATAAAAATATCGCATGTATAGCGAGCATTAAAAAAGGATACTCATCTGTTCCAAACACAAGCTGCGGAATGAACAAATAGCCTGCAATATGCTGTATAGCAAATAGAACAGTCATTAACATCATTAATCGCACTTGCTCATAGTAGGCGATAATTGCCAACACCATAAAAATCGAAAAGTGGAACTCCACGCCACCCCCAGCACTGCTTATAATCGCCATACTGCCAAATGTTTGAACTAATGTATTAATCAACGGCAATAAATGATGCGCTGAATTTTTTACATAAAGTACAATACTCCATGCTAAAAATAATAAGGGGATAATAAAAAATATATATCTGCCAACGATAATAGCTGTTGTTACTTCAGCAATCGTTCCGTGTGAATTATGTCCTTCAAATAAATGAAAAAACTTTGCTAGTATAAAAACAAGCAAATTGATTCCAGTTGTCAAAATGGCTAGCTGCAGCATTAAATAATTCTTTTTATTTTGCACAAATTCCCTCACCTTTCATTTATCTAAATTCGCAAAAATATATGCAACTACTACTTTTACTTTCAAAAGATAGACAGACAGTATTTTAATATATTAAGCTCAACAAATTCTAAGCAAGGGAAATAACGCAAATAGGCTGTTGGGATACTAGATATTAATCCGTCTCCCAACAGCCTGCTAAGTCTTCAATTATTGCTTTTCATATTACTAAAGAAGATATGCCCGAGCTTTTCAGCATTATTTGATTATCTCCCAATAATTTTGTAAAAAACCCCTATCAGTAGTCTTGCAAATGGCGTAGTAAGAGGAAGCAATATAATAGCATAGATTGTACCCCAGACTAATGTACCCTCAATGTTTATCGTTTCCATCCCACCTCTAACGATAGTCTCACCAAAAATAGCTCCAATTGTTCCGCTGTATAAGGTGACTAAAAATGCACATAGAAGACTTATAAGCCATAGCCTTTTATTTGATAAACCTTTTTTATTTTGGAAATATCCGCCTAATATTGAAAAAGCAATCGCAAAAGGAATTATTACAGAGAAGTACAACCAACTTTCTCCCCAAAAAGAGGTTATCCCGCCAGCCCAAGCTTGTCCTATTAGCATAAATAACAATGCAGTTACAAATGAAAGCACAACACCAAAAATGAGACCTTTTATCCAAGAAAAATTTTTCACTACCTAATCATCCCCCACTGCTTACTTTTACATTATTCTAACAGAATATGTGAAATATCGAGATTACGCTCAGACCACAATCTTTAAGGGTACAGCACTAGAAGAAACATTTCTTTCACAGGATGACCCTACTGCGTTATTTGTCACAGTGCTTCGTATAGCAATTTTCTAAGGATAAGCCTTAACAATATAGAATTCAATGAGCATACTGAAGTTTTGTGCGCTATTTTTCCTTTTCATGTTTAGACCACCTTGAGTAGTAAAGAAAGATGCCTATTTGCAATAGCAAGAGACATAAAAAAATGTTACTGTACCTAATACTGTTTTGAGAATGATTCAAGGGATTCCATATTTGTAAAAATTGCATATCGACCATTTTACTAAAAATAGCGGCCGCTATGGCGTTAGAGATAAAGTTCAACATAGCTAAAAGACCCATCCCAAGTCCAGCTTCTTGTGCCGAAAGAGTTCTAGATATTGCATTGAATAAGGCAATTGTAATAAAGGTGTGACCTAAGTTTCCAAAAATAAGAAATAACGAAATAAATATATGCGACGCTCCAACAAACAAAATTACGAGAAGAAAAAAAGTCACTAACAGGGCTGTACCTATATTAAAAACATAGGCATTTCCTTTTGTATCCGCCAATTTACCACTCTTAAAGCTGAATAAAGCCGTTACAAGTGCAGCAGGTACCATTGTCAAACCAATTAAACCCGGGTCTAAATGATTCACATTAAATAATAACAAGGGGCTGAGAAAGAAAATAGAATAGCCCGTACCATTCGTCAAAAAAGCGATTGCAAGCCCTAAAGTATAACGCTTATTTTTCAAAAGTGTCGGTTGAATGAAGGGGTCTGCCGCCAAATGTATTCTGATGATAAACAAACTAAGCACTACTATACCTATAAGAGCAAACTGCCAAACTTCCTTTGTTATACTCAGCATAACAAGTGCTATGGCAGCAGCGAAAATACCACCTCCTTGCCAGTCGAATCTAGTTCTTTTCTTTTGGTCATCTTCTAAATATTTACGAAAAAAAGGGATTGTGAACAAAAATAAAATTGATATATAAAATAACCATCTCCAACCAAAAACACTTACCGTTAGTGCGGAAACAATCGGCCCCACTACAGAGCCAAGTGCAGTACCTATCGAGGCAATGCCTAAAGCTCTACCACGTTCTTCCTGACTAAAATAACGAACCGGAATAATCATTGCTATTGCCGGGCTAACAGAGGCGCCTGCTGCTTGGATGAAACGACCAGTCAAGACAAGTGGAAACACCTGTGCGCTTGCGCCAATAATAGAACCAACAGCACATAATATAAAACCAACTGTCACTAGATTTTTTAATTTATAGATATCAGCCAGTTTGCCATATATTACTGTTCCAATAGCAAAAACAAGAATATAAATTGAGGTAATCCAACTTCCCTGTGCTGTAGTCATACGAAACGCTTCGCTTACTTGCGGAATAACAATATTAAAGGCAGTCGCATTCATTACGGAGATAATAAGTGTAAACATTAATGTAATGAGCAGCTTATCCCTATGTCTTTTTAAATGTGTATTCTCCATTTTCATCCCCCACCCCTAAAGTTGCTAGTATTTTTGATTTATTCTACAATCTTTTATAAATAATAAAAAATACAATTTTACAGATGAACTTATAACATTAAAGTTATTAAGGGGGGCTGAATAAATGGAATTATTACAGCTATATTATTTTCGAAAAGTCGCGCAACTAGAGCATATGACCAAGGCAGCAGAAGAGCTTCATATTGCTCAACCTGCTCTTAGCCAAATGATTGCACGACTTGAAAGTGAATTAGGTGTACAATTATTTGATCGAAAAGGTCGAAAAATACAGCTTAACTCTATTGGGAAACAGTTTCTACAAAGGGTTGATGCCGCTCTTAAAATTTTAGAGGAAGGAAAAAGAGAGGTGGCAGACCGTGCTGGAGTGGGACGAGGAAGTATATACATTGTCGCTTCACAAATCGACCGATTAACGAAGCCAATGAATCGTTTTCTTTCCCTATATCCTGATATAAATTTTCGCATATCACAAGCTTCTATGGATTCAATGTTACAGCTTATTGATGACCCTGATGTAGACTTCCTTTTTACACCAGCCAAAATACAAAGGATAGATGTTACAGCAATTCCTATATTAAGTGAGGTAATTTATTTAGGTGTCCCGCGTGGTCACAGATTTGCCGACCGAGACAGCATTTCTTTAAAAGAGGTAACAGAGGAAAACTTTATTAACTACAGAAAAGGACATCCACTTGAACAAATGAATAAAATACTTTGTCAAAAAGCTGGATTCACACCCCATGTTGTCTGCGAAGCCGATGATGCTGAATCGATTGCAAGTCTTGTGCGTGCAGGGCTTGGCATCGCCTTTGTTGGTTCCTGCAAAATGGATGATGATCTTGTGAAACTAAAAATAACCGACCCAGTTTGCCGCAGAACTTATGAATTGGTTGAATTAAAAGGACGCTATAGAACAGCAGCAGCTCAGGAATTTTGCACTTTTCTTATTGAGTATTTTTCAAAATCTATTGAAGCGTAGAGCATTTTTAGTACATTTCAAAAGGAGTTGTAAGAAAAGTCCATTTTGTTTTGACACTGCATTGAAATCAATGTTTTCATCGCTTCCCTTTTATTGAAGGATAACACTGCTAAAGCCGATGTTCATCCCATTTTTAAAAGAGGCGTTATCTGTTTATCCCGTATTAACAAATTTGTTTGCGACGAGTAACCGCAGGAGCAGGCTGTAATACCCCCACTTCAAAACAGCAGATAAAAACAAGATGTTTAAGTGGGGGATCAAACAGCCTGTAAAAACTAAGAATGAGGCCAACACGATGTTGGTCACACAAGCGTTTTCGCAGGATGCGAAGATCCTAGCTTGTGTTCCTCTATCACCAATCAGTGGGGGTGTGCAAAGCCCCCCACTGATTGAAGGTTCACTTTATCCCGTATTAACAGGCTGTAAGACCCCCATCTCAAAACAGCAGGTGAAATCAAAATGTTTAAGAGGGGGTCAAACAGTCTGTAAAAACCCGAATGGTGAAACTACCAATCAGTGGGGATAAGACCCCCCACTGATTGAAGGTTCACTTTATCCCGTATTAACATGCTGTAAGACCCCCATCTCAAAACAGCAGGTGAAATCAAAATGTTTAAGAGGAGGGCAAACAGTCTGTAAAAACCCGAATGGTGAAACTACCAATCAGTGGGGATAAGACCCCCCACTGATTGAAGGTTCACTTTATATGAATCAACATTTTGCGAAACATCATCGCTCTTGTCCAAAATGCCGGCTATGCACGGCTTTTTGGACAGCTCCTTTGCATTTTGAGTAGCTTGAATAGCCACCATTTATTTTGTTTGTCCCAAAATCTCTAAATAGCGCTTTTCACGCTTATCGAAAGTGACTAATGAAGAAACACCCGCGCTTTTCAATTGCTGTGCATTGTCAAATGTGTACTTCCCTAAATCATCTGGAAAATGCGAATCGGATGAAACAGTAAACTCAACACCGTGCGCTAATAACACTTGTAAAAACTGTGGACCTGGGCACATTTCTTTTACGGGATAGCGATAATACAAGCCTGCATTAATTTCTGTCGCCGTTTTTGTCGTCACAAGTGCCTTAGCAATCCGCTCATATGCCGCACCTAAAAATGCCTCGTCCTGCACCTTATAATTAAACACTTTAAAATTATCTAAATGTGCAACGAAATCGAATAGCTTGGACTTAATCATACTTTCAACCGTCGTAAAAAAACGCTCATAATAACACTGTAATGTCACATCATCCATGCCCTCAAAAACATACGCTGTCTGTGGATTATCGAAGCCCCAACCATCCACAAAATGGACCGAACCAATGACAAAATCCCATGGATATCCTTGTAACAGCCCAGCCAACTCCTCTTCGCCGCCAATAAAATAATCAGCCTCGATGCCTAGCTTTAGCTCTACACCTTGTTCACGCCATTTTGTTTTGGCATGCTGAATTGCTACTACAAATGGCTCTATATTTTCCGTCATAACTCGCTCTAACCAATAACGCTGCAATCCACCATATTCATGCTGCTCATCTAATACCATATGGCGCTCAAAATAAGCACGGGTTTCTTTAAAGCGATATAAATGGTCTACAATGCCAACCTCACGCAAGCCTAATTGCTTTGCTTGCTGTAAATATAAATCGAGCCATTCCTCACTATAGCACCCCTTTTGTAATCGCTCGGATAATACTTGCACTTGGCGCTCTATCGTTTGACGATATCCTCTACCCTCCCCACAAGTCTGTAGTGCTTGTGCAGTACGCTCTAACCAGCGAAACGAGTAGGGCCCCTCCTCCAAATGTACATGATAATCAATCATCCGAATTTCCCTCCATGACATAACGTCCAAATTTCCTCATATGCTTGCCACATTGTTGGACAAGCTTGATCACATATCACCTCTGCACACGCGTCCAACTGACAAATTTGATAAAAGGATTTGCTATTTAGCTTCGTAGCATCTGCTAATATATAGCTTTTTTTACTTTGCTCTAGCATCTTTTTAGAAACTAACGACTCATCTAAATCATAGTCATAAACGATTCCATCACTAATTCCTCCACAAGATAAAAAGGCTTTATCAAAATTCATCTTGCTTAGCATCTCAATAGTCATCGCACCTACTAATGATGATTGCGCCGGATTTGTCATCCCACCAAGCACAATCACCTTCCCTGTCATACGACGTTCTTCAATTGCTAAATTAAATTGGACAGCCGCTGCTATAGAATTTGTCACAACCGTTAAATCATCAACTGCAAGCAAGAAATCTGCAATATGAACAGTCGTTGTGCCTGTATCGACAACAATCGTATCGCCATTCTGAATACGACTAGCTGCCGTACGTGCAATTAGGCGCTTTGCCTCCATTTGCATTTGCAGCTTGCGTAAAAAAGCAGGCTCGTTCCTGACATTCGTATATTTAACAGCGCCTCCATGCACTCTCGTTAATAATTTTTGCTGCTCTAATTCATCAAAATCTCTGCGGATGGTTTCAGGAGCTACTTGCAACGCCTCTGCAATATTAGCAACGATAATTTTCCCTTCTACCTCTAGCTGTTTCACAATATATTCAAGGCGTTCAATTTTTGCGTACGTCATGATAATGCAACCACGTCTTCCTTTGCAACATAGCAAGTATATTTTTGTCCAATCGTTATTTTATGCTCACGCTGATGTAGCTGCTCCATTAAAAACGCGCCTTCACCTTCAAATGTTGTACGAATCACATTCCCACTCATTAATGAGTGCTGCGCTATACCTGTAATCCCTATCTCTCCGTTTTTCTGTTCAAGGTGAATGGCCTCTGGACGAATCGCAAACTTCTCACCTGTCACAGGCAATGCTGTACCGACCATTTTTTCTAATGCTTGGCGCGTAAAAACATTATAATGTCCGATGAAATTCGCTACGAATTCACTTTTTGGCCTTGTATAAATCTCCGTTGGTGTACCGTTCTGTGCAATCCGCCCATTATTCATCACAAAAATACGGTCTGAAATCGCCATCGCCTCTTCTTGGTCATGCGTAACTAAAATCATCGTCATCTCAAGCTGCTGTTGAATATGGCGCAAGTCCACCTGAAGCTTTTTGCGAATTTGTGCATCAAGTGCACTTAATGGCTCATCTAGCAGCAGCACTTTGGGACGGACAATTAGCGCACGTGCCAAGGCGACGCGCTGCTGTTGTCCCCCAGACAATTCTTTCGGATAAGAACTGGCTTTTTCCGTTAATCGAACAATTGCTAACATCTCCTGTACACGATTATCAATTTCCGCTGGAGCAATCTTTTGCATACGTAAACCAAATGCCACATTTTCATAGACTGTCATATTTGGAAATAGCGCATAGGATTGGAACACCATACCGACCTGTCTTTTCTTAGGCTCCACACCCATCATATTTTTTCCATCAATTTCAATAGCACCTGCTGAGGCATCTGTTAAACCTGCCAATATGCGCAAAATTGTACTTTTTCCACAGCCACTGGGCCCTAATAATGTAATAAACTCACCCTTGTTAATTTGCATATCAATTTCTGTTAAAACAGTTATTTCTCCAAATTTCTTATGCAGTTTTTCAATCGTTATATAACTCATACATTTGCAGCACCTTTCGTCTTTTTCGTTACTTTCGCAATGATGAACGTTAATACGCCCATTAGCACGATATAAACAAATACAACCGCACTTGCAATATGTCCGCTTGTGCTAAGCTTTTTCATTAAGTAAATTTGTACTGTTTCAAAGCGAGAGCCGACAACAAGATTAATTAATACAAATTCGCCAAACAATACGGAAAACGATAATAAAGCACCTGCAAATAAGCCCGGATAAACAGCAGGTAGCAAAATTTTTGTAAATGCCTGTATTTTAGAAGCGCCGAGTAACTGCGCGGCATCCAACAATTGGCGTGCATCAATATTACGTAAGCTATTGCGCGTACCTTGGTAAATATATGGCAATATACTAATCACATAAGCCCCTAGCACAACTAAAATCATCGATATGCCAAACTTACTGTAAACGCGAATCAACCCGACTGCTAAAATGATACCCGGAAATGAATACACCATTACAACAGCGGCTTGAATCCATTTTTCGTATTTTGGAAAATAGAGCACAATGACAAAAATAGCTGGTACAATTACTAACAGTGCAATAATAACAGCACCGCCTGAAAGTAGCACAGAGCGTCCAAATGCCTGAATAAAGGCTGGGTCTTGGAATAAGGTCTTAATCCACTTCAACGTCAGCCCTTCTGGTAACACTGTTTTATTCCATTTATCCGCAAACGCATAAAGCATCGTCGCCGCAACTGGTAAAACAATATATAAAGCGAACAGAAGGAAAAATAAATCCGCAAAGCTACGTTTTTTCATTATAGTTTCCTCCTCGTTTTCGCAATACTCCACTCACTTAACAGCATCGCCAATACCATTGCCACTGCAAGCAACACTGCAATAGCACTTGCTAATTCCGGCTGAGCGAAAATATCCCCTTTAATTAATGCACCAATGCGAATGGCTACTAGGTTATAGCTACTATTCGTCAATGCATAGGCAGAAGCGTACGCCCCCATCGCATTCGCAAAAAGCACACTAAATGTCCCAACAACTCCCGGTAATATAACTGGAAGCCCAATTTTCAGCCAAAATTGAAAAGGCGAAGCACCAAGCAGGGCCGCAGCTTCTTTCCATTGCTGCTGTATCCCATCATAAATCGGATATAGCAGCATTAACGCTAATGGCATTTGGAAATAAATATAAATAAGCAATAATCCAGCCCAGCTATATAGCGAAAAAGATGATAAAATGCCAATTCCCCATTTATCAAACAACAGCGTAAACAATCCACTATTCCCAAGTAACACGATAAAGGCAAAGGCGAGCGGAATACCTGAAAAATTTGAAGTTAAATTCGTTAAAATCAAAATCCGCTCACGCATACGCTCCGAAAAATTCATAATGGCATACACAGCAAACAGCGTCACAACTAATGCGATTACAGCCGACACAACAGATAGCGTAATACTATTTTTAAAGCCCTGTAAAATATAGCTATTCGATAAAATCGTTTCATACTGCTGCAATGTAAACGAACCATTATTTTGAAAGCTCGTAATAAGCATATAAAGCAGCGGTATTAAGAAAAACAAAAATACTAGCACTAAAAAAGGAGACAGCCATAGAAAGGCTTGGCGTTTCGAAATCAAAACCATTCCCTCTTTCTTTTGTATGTATAGGATGGGACGTCCCGAAAGCAGTACTTTGCCTGCTTTCAGAACGTTTTATGAAAATGAATTCCTTTGTAAACCATCTTTAAAGGAGAGTAACGCTGCATTCGCTTGAATTGAAAATTAAAACAATAAATCTAGCGGCTTTCCTTTTATTAAAGTTAAGGCACCCTTTTCGCCGACCCAAGGCGCAAGTTTACCAAAACTAGCTTAGATTTATGATTTATTCTACGTTCTCCAATTTTAAGCCCTCAAACCATCCACCAATAATGGCGGCATGCTTTCCGCTGGCTCAATACCAAGCAAGTGACAGCAAAGCGGTGCTACTTGCAATTGTGACACGATACTATCCCGAATACCTGGCTTGACCGCATTTGAAATAACAAACATCGGTACATGTCGGTCTTCATCCGCTGTCCCACCATGATTACCATCACTCGTCATACCGTGATCCGCAGTAACAACCACCTCGTAGCCTTGCGCTAAACATTTAGGAATAAACAATGATAATAAATTATCAGTTGCTAGCACACGATTACGATACTGACTTGATTCTGCTGTATATTTATGCCCATCATCATCCACATTCATTGGATGAATATATAAGAAGTCAGGCTGTTTATGATCAAGCAGCCATGCCGCATCCGCAAATAAATGGCTATCTGGGTAATGATCCTCAAAATAAAACAGACCGTTATTAATCGGGAGCTCTTTATCTAGCTGGATACGGTCCTCCATATGAACAAACGGCGCTCGATTATACAGCTCACTCACCCAATAATACGCAGCAGCAGCTGTTGTTAAGCCATTTGCTTGCGCTACATGGAATAAGCTTGTCTGTGTTGATAAACGCACAATCATATTGCTCACTACCCCGTGCACAAGCGGTGGTGTAGCGGTTAAAATCGTTTCGTACAAAGGTCTTGATAATGCGGGCACTTCCGAACAAACTTTATAGCGCGCAGCCATCTTTTGTTCAACTAAATGATGCATAAAACCCATATGTGAACAAGCCGTATCAAAGCGCAGTGCGTCAACAACAATCAAAACGACTTTGTTATTTTGCATGAATTAACACCTGTTCTTGATATAATTGGGGAATTTGCTTCGTTGTCTCTTCCCATTGCTTTTGATTCTTTATTGTTTTAGTATTTTTATACATTTCAGCTGGTAATAATAATGCTTTTACTTCATCTGATAGTTTTACATTTTCACGAATCGGACGTGCATAGCCCTTTGCTAAATTTTCTTGTCCAGCATCCGATAAAATATATTCACGCGCAAGCATCGCAGCATGTGGATTTTTCGCATATTTATTAATAACCGTTGCATAACCAGATGTTACAGAAGACTCAGCCGGAATTACTATATCAAAGCGGCTTTCATCGATTTGGCTACGATAGCCTAGTGCATTGAAATCCCAAACAATCGCCACTTCGATTTCTCCCTTTTCTAAAGTTGCCACGTTTGGATCGCCACCTTGCAAACGATCCTCCTTCGCTAGCTCAGCAAAGAAATCAATACCTGGCTGAATATTTGATTCATCACCACCAAAAGCCATCGCTGCCGCTAAAATAGCAAAATGCGCTTGGTTCGCCGTTAATGCATCGCCAATACTTACTTTATAATCGCTATTCTTTAAATCTTCCCATGATTTAGGTGGGTTTTTAACATTGTTTTTATCTGTAATGAATGAAATTGTTCCCGTATACCCTACAACCCAGTGCCCCTCATCATCTTTTGCCCACCCCGGAATCTCATCCCAGTAAGATGTTTTGTATGGTAATGTTAAGCCCTTCTCTTTTGCAATCGGTCCGAAAGCAATACCTACATCTCCTATATCAGCTGTAGCATCATCCTTCTCAGCCTCAAACTTCGCTAACTCCTCTGCGCTCGACATATCTGTATCTGTATGCTTAATACCGTACTCAGTACCTAGCTCTTCCCATGTTTCCACCCAGTTTGCCCAAGTATCTGGCATCCCTACAGAATGAACCTCGCCTTCCTCTTTCGCCTTGTTAACAACTTCCTCTAGCGATAAATTACTATCCACTTCTTTATTTGCAGAAGATGAACCATCAGAACAAGCTGCTAACATCGCAATTGCTAAAGCCCCAACCAAGCCTTTTTTCCACCATTTTTGAATCGTCATCGAATTGGACCCTCCATTTGTTTCCCTTTATTTTTATTTGCTTACAATTGATATAGTACGAAACAAACATTAAGCAAGTATGGACGAACTAAAAAGGTTATGTAAAAAGTGTAAAGGGGGGGTAAAGGGTTGAGGATACTATTTGATATTTTAAGAAATAACTTAATAGCCTGATTTAGAAGGGTATTTGCTTATTAGAAGTAATTCTACTAAAATAGGTACAAACTATCGTCAATTTATACATATATTGAAAGTTAGGGTGTTGTAAATGAAGAAAACAATTCATGTAGTAGGAGCTATTATTGAAAATGAGCAGAAGGAGATTTTTTGTGCTTTACGCGGCAAACAAATGTCATTGCCTAACCTTTGGGAATTTCCGGGTGGAAAAATAGAAAAAAATGAAACACCTGAAGCAGCACTCCATAGGGAAATATTAGAGGAATTTAACTGCGAAATTATTGTAAAAGAAAAAGTAGAAGATACTACTTATGAATATGAAACATTTATTGTCCGCCTCGAAACATATATGGCGCAAATTGTTAAAGGTCATCCTCAAATTACTGAGCACGCTGACGTTAAATGGGTTAAGCGTGAAGATTTATATTTACTTGAATTTGCCCCGGCAGATATACCAGCAGTAGAGAAATTGGTATCCCAAACTAACTGTTAAAGGGTGATGTTAATGATGGAGCTACTTATAAAGAAGATGCAAAACTCCTTGCACAATGGATTTATTGATAAAAATATTCCTGTATCTAATCAATTCAAACCAAAGTTATTAATAAATAAACGTCATGAAAACGTCCTTGCAACTATCTCACAAGAGTTAAAATCCTGTAATTCTTTTATTTTTTCAGTCGCCTTTATTACAGAGGGTGGTTTAGCAACATTGAAATCTATCCTACAAGATATTCAGAAAAAAGGGATTAAAGGACGAATTTTGACATCTACTTTTTTAAACTTTAATCAACCTAAGATGTTTAAAGAACTATTAAAACTTGAAAATGTGGAAGTTCGATTATCCGATATTAAAGGATTTCACTCAAAAGGCTATATATTTGAACATACTAATTATTACTCCTTAATAGTCGGAAGCTCCAATTTAACTGATAGTGCTTTAAAAACAAATTTTGAGTGGAATATTTTCTTAACTTCTCTCGAAAATGGCGAGGTTATTCACCATTTTAAAAATCAGTTTGAGGACGCATGGGAAGCATCCGTTTCACTATCAAAGGAATGGATTATTCAATATGAAGAAATCTATAAAAATGAATATGAAAATTCAAACATAAAATCTTCAAATATAATCGAATTAGAATCTACATATTCTACTAATTCATTACAAAAGGCTCTATTAATTCAACCAAACAAAATGCAATCTGTCGCTCTTGAGCAATTAAAAAGTTTACGAGCAACAGGGGCACAAAAAGGATTAATAATTTCAGCTACTGGTACAGGAAAAACATATTTATCAGCTTTAGATGTGCGAAATTTTGCACCTAAGCGAATGTTGTTTGTTGTTCATCGTGAACAAATTTTAAATAAAGCAATGGAAGATTATAAAAAAATACTTGGTGGAAACGATGAAGATTATGGTATTTTATCTGGAAATTCAAAAGATATAAACGCTCGTTATTTGTTTGCCACAGTCTTTACTCTTTCTAAAAACACTTATTTAAACACATTTTCTCCTGAGCATTTTGATTATATTCTAATTGATGAGGTACATAGAGCTGGTGCAGATTCATATTTGAAAATAATAGAATATTTTAATCCAAGATTTTTACTAGGTATGACCGCCACGCCTGAGCGAACAGATAACTTTAATATCTATTCTTTATTTGATTATAATATTGCATATGAAATCCGACTACAGGCCGCACTTGAAGAAGATATGCTTTGTCCATTCCATTATTTCGGCGTAACAGATTATGAATATGATGGAGAAATTATCGATGATACGACATCATTAAGTCGTCTCATCGCTCCAGAAAGAGTACAGCATATTATCGAGAAAATAAATTACTATGGATATTCAGGTGAAAAGCTGCGCGGTCTTATTTTCTGTAGCTCCAAAGAGGAAGCTAGAGAGCTTTCCTATCTTTTAAATCGAGAGGGATTAAAAACACTCCATCTAACAGGGGACAATTCACAGTCAGAAAGAGAAGCAGCGGTTAAGCTTTTAGAGAAAGGAAAACTTGAATATATATTAACCATTGACATTTTTAATGAAGGAATTGACATTCCATTTATTAATCAAATTGTTATGCTACGTCAAACACAATCAAGCATTATTTTTATTCAACAGTTAGGTAGAGGCTTACGCAAGCATGATGATAAAAAGTATTTAACAGTTATAGACTTTATCGGTAACTATAAAAATAATTATCTCATTCCAATTGAATTGTCAGGTGACAATTCAATGAACAAGGATAATATTCGTCGCAAAACAGTTAATACAGATTATATTCAAGGTGTATCAACCGTTAATTTTGAAGAAGTTGCTAAAAAACGTATTTATGAAGCCATTAATAACACAAATTTATCAACTTTAAAAATTCTTCGTGATGCATATAATGAATTAAAAAACCGCATTAATCGTGTACCGATGCTTTACGATTTTATTGAACATAATTCTATAGACCCTGAAGTAATAATTCATTATGCTGGTAGTTACTACAATTTTTTATTAAAAATAAAGGAAGAGGTACAACCACTCTCTGAGTATGCTAATGCTGTTTTAACAATGATTTCGTCTGAATTTCTTAATGGAAAAAGAGTTCATGAATTACTACTACTAGAATTATTGTTGCAAAAAAGTGTTGTTACAAAAAAAGAATATATAGAAACATTAAAGCATCATGGCACATATATAAATAGCGAAACAATTACGTCTGTTGAAAATATGCTAACATTACAATTCCATACGAAAAATGACAAAAAAAAGTTTGGTTCAAATCCGTTAATTATAATTCAAGACGCAACATATAGCTTCAATGAGGAAATCCAAAACTATATGCAAAATGAACTTTTCAAAATATTTATTGGAGATATTTTAAAATGTGCTTTGTATAATAATCAAAAATATAATATCGAAAAACCCTTTACGTTATATGCAAAATACTCACGTCGTGACGTATGCCGTCTTTTAAATTGGAGTACGGATTCATCGTCAACTATTTATGGTTATCGCACAAAACATAATACAACACCACTTTTTGTCACCTATCATAAAAAAGATGATGTCATTTCCAGCCAAGCATATGGTGATGAATTTTTATCACCTGACGTCTTTAAATGGTATAGCCGAAGCCGCTTAAACTTAAATTCAAGTGAAGTTCAAACAATTTTATCTTCCGACAAAATAAACTCATCAATTTACTTATTTGTAAAAAAGGATGATGGTGAAGGAAGTGACTTTTACTATTTAGGTCAGCTTAAAGTTATTGATGGTAGTGCACAAAATGGAACGATGCCTGATGGTAAATCTGTAGTAACAATGAATTTTTTGTTAGAGCAACCCGTTCAATACGATATCTATCATTATTTAGTAGAAGAATGAACGAGTTAAACTAACTTTCATTTCTTAAAGAATGCAATGTAACACCAAACTAAAGCATAAAAGCAACAATTAACACATCAAATCCTGCTCTTCACACACCGCATAAATAAAAGCACCTGAAACACAAGTTTCCACTTGGATTTCTGGTGCTTTATTTTAATTTATACATCACTTGGATGTGTTCGTTTATATAGCAATTCTAGTCGTTTGGATAGCTTGCTGTAGGCAGTTTTCCAGGCTTTTCGTTTCTGTTCATCGCCATTTGCTGGTACATATAGTGCGTGTACATCTGCAACCTTTTTCAAGTCACTTTCTGCTTCTGTTAGCTTTTTGTAGTTTTTGATTGTTTTTTTGTCGCTGGCGTTTAAGCTATCGTAAATTGTGCGTAGCTCTTTTACTTTAGTCTCTAGATTGGCGATGTATTCGCCTTTGATAAGTAGCCCATCAATTGATTCGATTAATGTAACTGCGACCTCGGAGGATTGGAGCTCTTTTTCCTTGGTAATGATTGCTTGTCGAATTGCTGGACTCACTAGACTTGCTTGCTTCGTTGTGAGCTTTGAAAAAGCTTTAATGACAGTGCTCGGATTCGAAGCAAATGATTTTTCGTATTGTGCTATAAATGTTGTTGCTTTTTTAGCATCCGATACAGCTGTTTTTAAAATCGGATAGTTGGTTACTGTTTTTTTATCAGCAGCGCTTAATTTATTGTATTGTGTCGATAATTCATTGATTTTTTCAACTGATATGACATACATATCGTTTACTATTATTGCGGCAATGTCATTATTTAATTGCGCCAAGTTTGGTGCATTTTTATCAACTAAGCGATTTGCTAATAGGTCCTCATATTGCTGTTTTGCTAAATATTGTTGGTTAGCAGGGAGCTTGTCATATGCTTTTTGAACTGTCTCGATTTTTTTAGACTGCTTTTTCACGTCAGTTTCTTCTCTTGCAGCCTGCACCTTTTTGTGGAATGATTTGGCACCCGAAAGGTCCTTGCTAGCAGCCGTTAAAATAGAATAGTTTGTCACATACTTACGCGCACTTGAGGATAAGTTTTTATAAATCGTTGATGCTGAATTCACCGCATCTTCAAATGTTGCAAATGTGTAATTTTTAATATTTGCAAGCTTATCAATATCAGAAACGAGCTTGTCAGCTGCAGCCTTATCGGTAGGCTCTTGTTTACCTGGGTCAACAGATGCTGTTGGAGCATTTTTCAAAAATTCATCGGCATTATATACAAGTGATTGCTGTAAGCTTGTTAATTTATTATATGCCTTTAATGCACTCGTATAAGTCGATTGGAGCTTATTACTCGCCACACCTTTTGTTTCTGAAAGCTTTTGGTAGGCATCAATGCTTTGAATCACTTTCAGTGCTGTTTTCAAATCCTTTTGCAGCGTTACTAGCTGACTGTATCCGATAATTTGTGTAGCTGAATTTTTCGTTAATCCTTTATATTCAGCAACAAGGCGGTCAACATTGTTAACATGGCTTTGCCACGAAGTGCTTGAAGGATTTATTAGATAACGGCTACCAAGGTTTCCTACATAGTCTGCAATTTCACTATTTAATTGTGCAATTTGCTGCTCCTCTGCGCTTTCTGCATGCCATAACAAAGCCATCCATTCGTCTGTTACTAACTGTGCTTGCCTATATGTTAGCTTCTCATAGGCTGTGCGAATTGATTTTGCAGTCGTTACTTGCTTATTTGGCGTATCCTTTAATGATAATTTATCGAATGACTTTATAAATTGCTGCACTTTTTTAATATCCTGCTTTGCGTCTTGTAAAATGGCTTGGTTACGCACAGCAGCCTGTGCGTTTTGTGATAATGCAGCAATATCTTTATCAAGGGTATCAATCATCGCTTGCAAGCTCGTAACATCTGCCGCATTGTACTTTACGTAAGATGCTTCGTATACTAATAAGGCTTGGATTGCTTCATTAATTTTTCTTACTTCTTTAAATTCCTCGTTCGTACGGTTATCGAGTAAGTTTTTAATATCTGTATATAGAGCTTCTTGTGGATCAAGGCTTCGCTGTAATAAATCTAACTTATTGTAAGCTTCCTCAATATCTTGTATATATTTCGCCTTGTCTTTTTCTTCAATTTCATCTACTTTATTTACTTTTTCATATAGCTTCTCAATCGTCTCTACATCTGCTAATGCGCGTTTTAGCGCCGAATAGTTTGTTATATTCTCTTTTGCGGCTGCTGATAACGCTTGATATTTACTCTCTAAAGAAGTTACATCCGCTTTGAATGATGAGAGCGATGTAAAATTATATTTATAATCATTAACAAAAATCTCTTGGATTTCAGCAATCATTGAATCTACGGATTCATTGGAAATCGTTAGTGTGTTTGAAATATCAGACTCGATAACAGCGCTTCCTACCTTCGCCTTTACCCTAACGATAAGATGCTGTACATCTTTATCAAGTGCATCTTTTGCAATTGTATAGGTGCTGTTTGTTGCGCCATCAATAATCGTAAATGATTCTCCGACCTTGTAAAACCATTGATAGCTGTATGTAATTTGCCCACTTTCAAGCTTTGCTCCCATAGCATCTGTTACACTTGCCCCTGAAGCTTTTATCGTTTCGCCCGGTACAGCGTAATCATTTAGCCTCGGTGCTGTAATCTCTAGCTGCAGCTCATTAATTTTGACAGGTTCGCTTTTATATTTAATCCCCTCTGTTGTCGTCGCCTCTACAAAAATAGAGCGTCCAGCCGCCTCTACTGGTACTTTTAGTGCCGCTGTTGTGGCACCGATTATCGGCTTATATGTAGAGCCGCTTGAATTTTCACCAACCACACTTTCTGCATAATACCATTGGTAGCCCTTAACAATCGATTTGGCAGGTAGGTTTTCAATTGTCGCCTTCAATGTTGCATTAACAATTTTATCTCCTGTAAGCGATACAGTTTGTATTTCTTCACCATATGCAATAGTAGGTGCTATCATCACGATAGGCACTGCCCCCAAAGTAAAAAATAGTTTTTTATTCATTTTCCAACCTCCTCTACTTCATCATCTATATCGGGTAAATTCCTTTGCACTTTAATATTTTTCTAAAAAATAGGAATTTGAACACTCTTCACAACCTGCTTGATTGTCCCATAGCTTGGCGTTAATCCCCCGCATTAATAGCGGAAACTAACTCTAATCGATTCGCCCCATAGGCCTCAGTAATTTTTGCATCCTCTTCATTTAATACAATTGCTTCAATTTTACTCATTATTCCCCCCCTTTTCATCACTTTAGCGTAGTTGCTATGTGAAAACAGAATTTGAAGGGGACGTTAAAATAGTAAGAGGGTTCTTGAAGAACAGCAAAAACACTGAATTTGCAGCTTTTTTTGAATTTAAAATAAGCGTAAAGTGTATTTTTCACTGATGAGGAAAGCTTGGCTTTTGAGATAGCTTCAAAAGTAGTAACTATAGCATCGTTCAACACAATCATTCCATCCGCCCCTTTCTTAATCGGTTGTAAAATCCTAAAATACAGCTTTTTATATGCTAATTTTCAACACAAAAAAGGCGTCCGAAAGCTATTTTGGGACGCTTTTTTGTAATCGCGTATTGTACAAATTGGTTTTAGTGAATATTTAGTCTGTAAACGAAGGAGTTGTCCGAAAAGTCCATTTTGTTTTGACATCGCATTGAAATCAATGTATTCATCGCTTCACTTTTACTGAAGGAGTACACTGCTAAAGCCAATGTTCATCACAATTTTAAAAGAGGAATTTTCTGTTTATATGAATCAATATTTTATGAAACATCATCGCTACTGTCCAAAATGCCGGCTATGCACGGCTTTTTGGACAGCCTCCTTTATTGCTTAATTAGGGTGTATCTACCGGCTCCTTGCATAAGCCTTTGCTCATTTCACAATATTGAACGAAAACGCGTGCAAGCTCGCGAAGGCGATTGTGCACATCGTTATCAATAATATTATTGTCTGCATCAAAATGGTCTGCGTGTGTATAAACATAGTTCGGTGTCACTAGACATCGGAAATAATCTAAAATTGGCTTGAGCTGATTTTCGATTACTAAATGATGCTGATATGTGCCACCGTTAGCAATCATTGCGACTGGCTTGTAGCGCATTGCTTTTGGACTAATCATATCAAAAGCATTTTTCAATACGCCAGGGATAGATGCTTGGAAAATTGGAGATGCGATAACATAGCCATCTGCTTCCTCAAATTTCTTAATCATCATTTGCATATCCTCATTTAGAGGGCTACCATCTAAAATTTGGTGCTTTAAGTCTGAGAAATACAACAGCTCTAGCTTTAAGTCTTTGTTATATTCCTGAATATATTTTTCAACTTGTTGCAGAACGGCGCCTGTTTTGCGACCAAAGACTGTACCGTCAACGAGTAAAATTTTCATTTTCCAACCTCCGCTATTCCTTGTTAACAAATCGGTATTTACTACGTCACCTATTGTAGCAGATGCAAACGTTGTCGAACAGGGTACTGATTTGGAAAAACATAATTTCAGTCTTTTGGCGTATCCTGCTTCACCTTGTATTTTTCCATTTTAGATTTGTCGAATGTAAGCTCCTCATTTAATGGTTCTAGCTCATTCGATTTAAGCTTGTCCCAATTGAACACATCCTCACGCTTTATTTCTAGTTCCTTCTCTGGTTCAGGCATCACCATTTGTGCAAGCTCATTTGATGGGCAGATTGCTACTTTCGATTTTTTGCCCTGTAGTGCAATAACCATCATGGCAAGTGCTACCTGCTTTGCCGCAATAGAGCGATACTTCTTTAGAGGACCTATTAATATTGGATTTAGCACTGCTAATGCAGCTTCCCCTATTTTTTCACCTAGGCGAAACTCCGAGCGATTGCCTACTAACAGTGATGGACGGATAATTGAAAGTTGAGGTAACTCAATCTCTATTAGCTCTTTTTCCATTTTGCCCTTCACTCGATTATAGTATGCAAAGGATTTTTCATTCGCGCCCATTGCTGATATGACAAGCATATGTTGGATGCCACGATTTTTTGCAAGTGCTGCAATTTGTACAGGGTATTCAACATCAATCTTCTCAAATACTTCACGCGAGCCAGCTTTTTTTATCGTTGTGCCTAAGCAGCAAAAGATTTCATGCGCAAATTCCATATCACTTTCCGCAAGCTCTTCAAATGCGCGTACTTTCACAACTAATTTGGGGTGCGAGTAGTCTAACGCTCTACGCGCAATAACTGTCACCGCTACATATTCATCACTTTCACATAATTGTTTTACAAGCTCTGAGCCGACTAGTCCTGTCGCACCTACAACGATAGCTGAGCGCATCCCCATAAATTCTCCCCCTCTTTTTCTCCTATTCTTTTAATTTTCACACATACTTCAGGAAATTTCACCATATTTTATGTAGAAACGAGAAAGGATGGATAAGCTATGCAAAATGAACAACAAAAAAACATCGCCTTCATTTTAGAATATAGTGAGTGGAAAGGCTATTACCCATTTGAACGAGTAGCTATTATGCATGACTTGCTAGCAGCAGAGCATATTTCGATTTTTCTAAAGGGCAATGAAAGTCATCTTTTAGAGCTGTTAAATAGCTCCCCTACCATTTTTAAAAATTATAATGAGCTTGCAAATAAACTAGCACAGCAGCATTTTGATTTAATTATTTATGATGGCAATGATTCTACTGTAGAGCAGGTGCAGTTGCTTAAAGCCCATTGCCATACGCTTGTGCATTTTGATGATCGTGGCGAAGGAGCAGAGCTTGCTGACTGCCATATCGTTGCGTTGCGCGAGGAAACACAGGAGATGATTCCAGCCAATATGCTAGTTGGCAACTTTGCCTTTGCGACACCGAGTGAGCTATTACAAATCTCCTTTGAGGACAAGCTAAAAAATGACTTACCACATATCGTCATTGCATTTGAGGATGGCGATGAGAACAATTTGACTTATCGCACACTACGCCATTTAACACAGCTACACATTCCACTAAAAATTTCTGTCGCTATCGATGAAAACTACCGTCATTCCGTAGAAGATTTACAAATGATGGTACTGAGCCGTCGCCACACTTCCATTCACCAACATCCAAACGCACTTTTATCGCTACTTCCTACTGCGGATATTGTTGTTTGCAACGCTAATTACACACCTTATAAAGTTGCCACAATTGGCATTCCATGCATTACAGCGGCACAAAATGAACGCGAGCTATCGAATAACTTAAATCGCGAGCATAATGGCTTCGTTCATTTAGGTCTTGGACGCAAAATGAAGCAATCAACAATCCAAAACGCAGTGATGGAATTTGTCTTACATGAGGCACGATGTGAACGTGCAATTTATAAGCAGCGCACACTCGATTTACGCACAAGTAATGAAGCATTAAAGCAGCTTCTACTCGATTTAGCATACGCACGTCATGAAATTATCCACATTTGAGCATAGTGCTTTTTCTATGCTATAATTTACGATAGCAAATATTGAAGGTAGGTTAATATCCATGCTAACAAAAGCTCAAATACAGCAACAAATTGCCGAACTAAAAATGGATTATGTTAATTTACAAGGTGATATGGAGAAGCTTGAATCATTAGGTCATGAGGATTCCGTTAAACAAGCATTAACACGTCTAGAAAATATGGAAGCACGACTTGCAGAATTGAATAAGCAGCTCGCGGCGTTATAAAACCCGCGAGTTTTTTTCTTCATTCATATTATTAAAACTCACATTAACTATCGGGGGAAACGATATGGCAATACTAACAGTTGAAAACTTAGGTCATTCATTTGGTGACCGCACACTTTTTAAAGATGTATCATTCCGCATCGTAGAGGGCGACCACATTGGTCTTGTCGGTGCAAATGGTGTAGGTAAATCTACATTAATGGGCATCATTACAGGTCAGCAAATTCATGATACAGGAAAAGTAGAATGGTTGCCTGGCACACACTATGGCTACTTAGACCAGCATGCCGTATTAACGGCTGGACGCACAATGCGCGATGTACTGCAGGATGCTTTTTTACCACTTTATAAAAAAGAAGAAGAACTCAACGAAATCGCAGCTAAAATGGGCGAGGCTACGCCTGAGGAGCTAGAAAAATTATTAGAAGACATGGCAGAGGTCCAAGATGCGCTTGATGCAGGTGATTTTTATACATTAGATATGAAAGTGGAAGAGGTAGCTCGCGGACTTGGTCTAGATGCAATCGGCTTAGAGCGTGATGTTGCTGCACTTTCTGGTGGTCAACGCACAAAGGTGTTACTAGCAAAGCTACTTTTAGAAAAACCAAAAGTATTATTGCTAGACGAGCCGACAAACTATTTGGATGAAGAACATGTTTCTTGGCTGAAAAACTATTTAAAGAGCTATCCATATGCCTTTTTATTAATTTCACATGATACAGAGTTTATGAACGAGGTTGTCGATGTTATTTTCCATTTAGAATTTTCAAAAATGAATCGCTATACAGCAACCTATGAGAAGTTTTTAGAGCTTGCTGAAATTAATAAGCGGCAGCATATTGAAGCGTATGAAAAGCAGCAAGAATTCATTAAAAAACAAGAGGATTTTATCGCTAAAAACAAGGCACGCTACTCAACAACTGGTCGTGCAAAATCGCGTGCCAAGCAGCTTGATCGCCTTGAGCGCATCGACCGTCCTGAAACGGCAGTGAAGCCGGAATTCGGCTTTAAGGAGGCACGTTCCTCTAGCCGTTATGTAGTAGAAGCAGAAAGCTTACTAATCGGCTATGACAAGCCGTTACTACCGCCACTCACATTCCAGATTGAGCGCGGGGAAAAAATTGCGCTTGTTGGAATGAACGGTGTCGGAAAATCTACTCTATTAAAAACGATGCTAGGTAAAATTAATCCACTTGGCGGTAAAGTTATTCGTGGTGACTATTTATACCCTTCCTACTTTGAGCAGGAGGTAAAGGCTGAAAAAATAACACCCATTGACGATGTGTGGAATGCCTTTCCATCAATGGAGCAAGCACAAGTACGTGCAGCTCTTGCCCGCGCAGGCTTAAAAACAGAGCATATTACACGCCCACTTAACTCATTATCAGGGGGCGAGCAAGCAAAGGTTCGCCTTTGCAAGCTGATGATGAACGAAGCCAACTGGTTAATCTTTGACGAGCCAACGAATCATTTAGATGTAGATGCTAAAGAGGAATTAAAGCGTGCAATGAAGGAATTCAAAGGCACAATCGTTCTCGTATCACATGAGCCAGATTTTTATGAAGGTCTTGCCACAAAAGTTTGGAATGTACAGGACTGGTTTACAACAGGCCGTACAATTGAATTAGAAGAAGAATAAGACAAGCTAAGGCGTCCGAAAAGCAATGCCTTTCGGACGTTTCATTTTTTATTAAAAAGCTGTAAACAGTGAATCTAGCACCATGCTTTTGAATTTATATTGAACTATATTGATAAACGCCTCTACACACCCCCTTTTCCCATATCCTCTCTTATTTTTTCATATTCTATGAAACTTTTTTATCTTTTTGACGTATATATTAGTAACAAAGCGGGTATACATTAATTAGGTAATCAACTAAATCAAAGGCATATATTCTACCATTGCGGAATATACAAATAAACAGCCGCTTTTCTCAAAATTTTTCCTTGCTTACTCGGAGAGAATTTGAATAAAAGTTAGCTGTGACGTAATTTAAAAAAATAAAAAAAATTATTGCATTACAATTAACTTAGTTGTAAGATATAAATATAAGTAATTACCTTACAAGTAAGTTACCAATGTAAAGGAAGAGAGGAATTCATTATGTCAGTAACAATTTACACGCAATCAAGCTGTTCCTCATCACGAAAAGCACTTAAATGGTTAAACGAAAACAATATTTCATATAATGAGAAACGCATCACTTCTCAGCCGCTAACATTAGCTGAGTTTAAAAATATTTTAAGTATGACTGAAGATGGCACAGATGAAATTATTGCAACAAACTCGAACGATTTCAAAAATCTTGATATTGATATCGAGCAACTTTCAATTCAGGAGCTCTATGCATTAATTCAAAAATACCCACGTATGCTGCGTAGTCCTATTTTACTCGATGAAAAACGCATTCAAGTTGGTTATAATGAAATGGATATTCGTCGCTTCATCCCACGTAAAGTACGTGCGTTTGAGCTGAATGCTTTGCAAAAATTGGCGGTTGAATAAGTCGCCTTTTTTTGTATGAAAGAAAATTTGGAGATGACAAACATGGGTGATTATAAACATGAGCATTTAACACCACTTTTCGAAGCAGTAGCTGCCTTAGAACGTAGAATTGCAAATGAATGGAATAGCTTAAATGAACTTGGCTTTTCCAAATCACATATTTTAATTTTAGATTTTTTAGCAAATGAAGGGCCAAAGCGCCCCTCTGCTATTGCCGAGCATTTAAAAGTAACAACAGGTGGCGTTACCGTATTAACAACAAAGCTTTTAAAATCTGGCTTTATCGAAAAAGCACAAAACGAAAACGATCGCCGCGCCTCGCAAATTACGATTACAGCATCTGGCAGAGATGTATTAAATCAATCGCGCGAACAAGTAAACACCTTAATCCATCAGCTTTTCGGCATGCTATCAGAGGAAGAAATCGAAAGCTTACGCCGTATCTTTATCAAATGCGCAAATTTTAAATAACAAAGCGTCCAAAATGCCGCGCCATTGCCGGCTTTTTGGACGCTTTTGTGTGCTGCTATCTCACAGCAACGTGCTCTATTTGATTGAATCGCCTCATTTATTCCACGTTTTTCAGGATTTATTCCATGTTTTCCAGAGTTTATTCCATGTTTTTTCGAATTTATTCCATGTTCGTCTCAAAACCCAAGTTAAAAAATCGCCCTACCCTTTAAGCAGGTAGGACGACATCTACTAGTTTATGATCTGCTAATAGCATTTCTTTTAAGCGTGCTTTCGCGCGGAATAGGCGCGATTTAACAGTACCAATGGATACCTTCATTAATGCCGAGATTTCAGCTAATGAATATTGGTCTACATAGAAATACCATAATGTTTTTTGATAAATAGCATCAAGCTCGTGCATTTTCTCTTGCACAATCTTTGTGATTTCCACTTTCTCGACTTGCTCCTCTGTTGAAACCTCATTATTGGGAACCAAATCTAAAATCGGAACGTCTAATTGTTCAGGTTGGTTCATCATATACTTACTACGTCTTACATTTTTGCGATAGCGGTCGCGGAATGTATTCATTGTAATTGTTGTTAGCCATGCTTTGACATGGTCAACTTGTTCAATCGTTGCTTCATAGCGTACTACCTTTACCCATACTTCTTGCATTAAATCTTCCGCCTCTATTGTGTTGCGTGTAAGCTTTAAGCAAAGATGGTATATATAGCGATTATATTCGTCATAAACTTTCGTTAACATTTCATTCATTAGTTATTGCCTCCGTTCATTCTGCTTCATTAACCTCATTTTCGCAAAAATGTTCCTTACGCTCTATCGGATTTACTTTCAATTTCCTTACAATCATGTAAGCTTCCATGTCACCTACAAATTATGTATGCCTTCTTCGTCAAGTTATACCTCTATTCAAAAATCCTTATACCCTTTTTTAAAAATTTTATTCCTTCAAAGGAGGAATTTGCGTCCATTTCATTGAATATATATTCAATGAAAATAAATTTAATAAAGAGGTTATCAATATGAACACTAGACAACAACAAAAAGAACAAAGACGGCAGCTTATTTTACAAACAGCCTTAGATTTATTTATTCGTAAAGGCTATGGAGAAACAAAAATCGCTGATATTGCCAAAGCCGCCAATATGAGTATGGGATTGCTCTTCTATTATTTCGAATCAAAAGAAAAATTATATGAAGCTTTAATTCGGATTGGAAGTGAAAAATTGAAAATGGAGCTACATGCCGCAGCGGTATCTCCATTAAGAACTTTTCAATATGTTGCTGAGGACATTTTCCAAACAATTAGCGCTAACCCTTTTGCAGCTAAAATGTTTGTCTTAATGGAAAACGCGCAGCATTTAGATTCTTTGCCATCAGACTTCAAAGAAATGCTGGCTGAAGCAGATAAATTAATGACCAAAAGTATTTCACTTATTGAGGAAGGTCAACGTTTAAATGAAATAAAGGATGGTAACCCACAAGCGCTAGCTATCGCCTTTTGGAATTCCTTACAAGGCATAGCACAGCATATCGCCTTACATCCCAACGCCCCTTGTCCTGATGCAGAGTGGATTATCGATATTATTAGGAGGTAAAAAAAATGCAAACGAAAAGAAATATCATTATTTTTATTGTAATTGCTTTACTATGTGGCTGGCTCGGTGTGATAATTGACCATTTTATACCTGAGCAACCTAATGGCAACACACTTGGAATGGGTATTTGGCTAGTTTTACCTTTGCTTACTACGATTTTTTTACGTGCATTTGCAGGTGATGGCTGGAGAGATATGGGGCTTGCACTAAATTTAAAAGGTAATGCGAAATGGTATCTTGTAGCATTTCTAATTTACCCCATTACAACATTTCTTTTATTATCATTTGGCTATCTAACTGGATGGATGGATTTTTCCAATTTCAATTTTCAAGCTATTAGTTCTGCTTTCGTTAGTGTATTTTTCATACAATTTATAAAAAATATTTTTGAGGAATCTGTTTGGAGAGGTTATTTAACGAGTAAACTGCTTCAATTTAAACTAAATGATTTCTGGCTTTATGTTACAGTTGGAGTCGTTTGGGGGGCATGGCATATCCCTTACTTCCTTGTATTTTTGTCAGATAGTGATATTGCGAGTGTACTCCCCGTTAATCGGTTGGTCTTTGCCATTATCGGTATTGTAACAATGATTGTCTGGACAATTATGTATACAGAAATTTATTTAATAACACGAAGTATTTGGCCACTTGTTCTTATGCATGCCACAGAGGATGCCCTAATTAATCCATTGATGCTAGACGGTTACATTTCAATTGCACAGAACAAGGAATTTTTCGTCTCACCAACAGCAGGGATTGTGACGACATTATTGTACTTAGCAATTGGTTTAGCTTTACGGAAGATAAGAAAAAGATATATCCCTTCATTACGCTGATATATTAATACTTTCTAGCCTCCTTATGCTATACTATTTCCATATTCGAAATAAAAGGAGGCTTTCTTTTTATGAGTCATTTAGAGAAATTAGATGCTTATTTTGCAGAGCATCGTGAGCGCCATTTAGCAGAGTTGGATGAATTTTTACGTATCCCAAGTATTTCAGCATTATCAGATCATAAAGTGGATATGAAAAATGCAGCAAATTGGCTAGCAGACCATTTGAAATCGTTAAATATTGAGAATGTAGCAGTGGAAGAAACTGCGGGACACCCTGTTGTGTACGGTGAGTGGTTGCATGCAGAGGATAAACCAACGATTTTGTTCTACGGTCACTATGATGTGCAGCCTGTAGACCCATTGCATTTATGGGAAACGCCGCCTTTCGAGCCAGCAATTCGTGATAATAAATTATTTGCACGTGGCTCATCTGATGATAAAGGCCAAGTATTTATGCACTTGAAAATGATTGAGGCATTATTTGCCACTGAAGGTACACTTCCAGTAAACGTGAAATTTATTTATGAGGGTGAGGAGGAAATTGGTAGCCCCTCTCTTCCGAAATATACAGAGGATAATAAAGAAAAATTAGCTGCTGATTTAATTTTAATTTCTGATACAGGCCTTTACGCAAAAGGTAAGCCTGCTGTTTGCTACGGTTTGCGTGGCTTAACAGGAGTACAAATTGATGTGCGCGGAGCAAAGGGTGATTTACACTCTGGTCTTTATGGTGGCGGTGTGCAAAATGCTATCCATGCACTAACGGCGATTTTAGCATCGTTCCGTGATGAGCACGGAACAATTCAAGTTGAAGGCTTCTACGACAAAGTCCTTCCATTGTCTGAGGAAGAGCGCCAAGCTTATCGTGACTTAAACTTTAATGAGGACGAGCTAAAAGAAGAGCTACAGGTGAAGGAGCTATTCGGTGAAGCGGGCTATTCTTATTTAGAGCAAACTTGGTCACGCCCAACATTAGAAATTAATGGCGTATTCGGTGGATTCTCTGGCGAAGGAATTAAAACAGTGCTACCTGCTGAAGCGGGCGCAAAAATCACATGTCGTCTAGTACCAAACCAAGACCCTGAAGAAATCGTTGCACTATTAAAGACACATATTGAAAAGCATAAGCCTGCTGGTGTCGAAGTAGCTATTTCTGAATTCGATAAAGGAAAACCATACTTAACACCATTCGACCATCCAGTTATCCAAGCAGCAGGTCGCTCTTATGAAAAGGTTTATAAAGTGCCGACTGCTTATACACGTGGGGGCGGTTCAATTCCAATCGTAGCAGCCTTCGATGAAATTTTAGGTTTACCTGTCGTATTAATGGGCTTCGGTCTTTCGAACGAAAACTTCCATGCACCAAACGAACATTTCCATTTAGAAAACTTCGATAATGGTCTCCGCGTATTAGGCGATTATTTACACGAGGTTGCAGGGTTAAAGCTATAAGAAAAGGTCTGCCTGATTAGGCAGACCTTTTTATAATGCTTGTAAAATCAATCCGACAGATGAATAAATAATTACTGTAGCAAATAATACTGTCATATGAATTAATGAGTAGGCAAACATTTTATTTGCCCACGTTCTCCCCTCCATTTTGCGATAGCCAACAAAGCTTAGCCATAACCAAATGCCGCCAAGAACTAGGGATACAAGCGTTAACCCTAAGCTTAATGGAAGGAATAAAAAGCTTGTGAAAATAAGTACAACTAAATAAATATTCGTTTGGATATATGTTCTACGCTGCCCTTTTGCCACAGGCAACATTGGAATATTGGCAGCAGCATAATCATCACGCTTACGAATAGCAATTGCATAAAAATGCGGCATTTGCCAAATAACCATAATAATAAACAATGCCCAACAAGCAGGATGCCAAATATCTGGTCCTACAGCCGCCCAGCCAATTAATGGCGGCATTGCTCCTGAAATACTGCCAACCTCAGTATTCCAAATTGTACGGCGCTTCGTCCACATTGTATAAGGCACAACATAAAAGAACACGCCTAGAAAACCTAAAAACATAGCAAGTGCCGTTGTGAAAGCCAACGCTATTAACCCTAAAACAAAAAAAATAATTCCAACAATTAACACTGTCCGCGTGCTAAGTTCTCCAGTTACAGTAGGCCTTGTTTTTGTACGAGGCATAATCTCATCTATATCACGATCATATAAATTATTGAAAATGCCTGCTGCCGCAATAACAAATGCTGAACCCACTATCGCCAAAATAATATTTGGGATGTTTTCGACAAAATTTAGTTCGTACGTATAAAGCGCAAGCATAAGTCCAGCAAACATCGGAATCAAATTCGACTTAATGATGCCCGTCTTAACAGCCTGTGCCCATAAATTTATAGTAGATTGCTTTTGCATAATAATTTACCCTCTGCTACCCCTCTTTATAGTCACTATTTATTAGTATACCTTATAGTAGGCACTATGCGCTATGGTACTAGCTGTTTTTTCGGAGAACCGTCATAATTCGATACATAAAAAGGTATTTTTCACATATGTCGAATATATATCGGCGACTTTTTTGTTTTATCAGCGGCTTTGGCAAATATATCAGTGACTTTCCCTAACTGTCAGTCAAGTTTTTGTAATAAACGCTTCGCACTATTCGCGGAATCTACACCTACAAACGCCCGAAACTCCTCATTTGGAATCCATTCACCTACTAAGATGCCATTATCTTTGTAGTGATACTTGGGGGCTATCCAAAAAGCCATGCATAGCCGGCATTTTGGACAGTAGCGATGATATTTCATAAAATGTTGATACATATAAACAGAAAACGCCTCTTTTAAAAATGGGATGAACATTGGCTTTAGCAGTGTTATCTTTGAGTAAAAGTGAAGCGATGAAAACATTGATTTCAATGCGGTGACAAAACAAAATGAACTTTTCGGACAACTCCGTAATGATAATGCATTTGCACATAAGCCTGACACTGTACGCAAAGCACACCAGTACGGATTTTTGTTTGCTCAATTTGTAACTGGGGTTTTTTAATTGTATGCATTTGCATTAATTTCGTAGTTAGGAGCTCTGTTGAGGTTAATTGTGCGGTGTTATGTTGTGCGAGGAGCTTTCTAATGTGGAATTCTAGCCCGCTACAATGGAAGATCGGCTCTCCTTTTGGGATATGGCCAATGATGGTTTTCGGATGGGAAAAAACAATCGCATATAATACAGGTAAATTGCGAACAACCGCTCGTAGCATTCTTTGATGGCGCCGCACTTGGTCCAGTGGATTGCGGAAACCATGGACTGTGCCATCCTCAAGCTTTCGAGTGAATTGGTAACGCGCCTCGTCAAAATCAACGCGCCCTGCAATATTTTTAATTTCCACTAGCAAAATAAACTTATCACAAAGGAAGATGCTATCTATTTGATGGGCATTTGTTTGAAAGTCATGCAGTAAATAATGCTGTTCTTCTAATTGCATATCCTGCCAACAACGGTCTACATAACGCTCGCCGGATAAACCTTGCTGTAGCCGTATCAACTCATCTTTAAATTTATGAAAACCCCGCCGAACTGCGGCTTGTAGCACCAACTCCTTTAGTGCTTTTTCACGTTGTAAAGCAATTATCCATTCGCCTTCTTTTTGATTTTCAAGCAAGCTCTCTCCATTTTTTCAAACGCATCCCCTTTAAATCGAACTACAGCTTGAAAAGATTTTCATCACTACTGCCCAAAAGCCGGCAACCGCACGGCTTTTGGGACAGTTCTATCCTATTTCAGCAGCTCATCAATCCAACGTTGTACTTTTAAGCCTTCTTCAAACGATACAATTAATGCATCCTCGCCTTGGAGTTGTGCTCGGCAAGCATCCAACAATGCTGCTGGTTGCACACTTGGTGCTATTTTTTGTGCTTCTTCATATGCTGCACTTAGCCACAGCTCAGACCAGTTGCGCAATGACATTACCTTTTCCGTACCGAATACTTTAAATTCTATGCGCTCCTCTTGTCCGATGCCAGATAAACCATTTAGCACAACAGGTAAGCCGCTTTTCGTTTTTGCTAAAGCGGATACACCTGTTTCGCATAAAGTCACGTCGGCAGGGTATGTTGTTTCATGTGATAAAATCTCAATATCTCCAAATAAATGATGCATTAATTGTAAGTAGTGTGGGAATACCTCACGAATAAAGCCACCTTGCTCACGCGATGCAATCCAAGGATTTTGCTGCCATTTCCTTGGCCACTCTGGGAAATATGTGTGAAGCTCGACACGCACAACTTCTCCTAGCTCCTTATTAGCTAAAGTTTGCTTTAATTGATGTACTGCTGGGCTATACATTAATGGGAAATGCATCGCTGTATGCACATCTGCTTCACTTGCTACTTGCACCATTTCTAGACCACCCTGTGCATCATGTGCCAGCGGTTTTTCAGAAAGAATATTTAATCCCTGTGCTGCAATTTCCTTCGCAAGTGGCGCATGGCTAACCGGTGGCGTCCCAATATATACCCAATCTGGGCGTGTCGCTAATAAATCCCCTAATGTTGTAACAGCAGGAATACTATATTTCTCAGCAATTTCCTGCAAACGTTCTTGATTTTCGTCGAAAATTGCCGCAATTTCGCAATTTGGATGCGCTAAAATTTGATTAATAATGCGCTCTCCTACAATACCTGTACCAATTAATGCAAATGTTGTTTTTGTCATAAAAACTATCCCCTAAACTTAGTAAAGTAAATTTTCTCATCTGGGCTGCCTAGAAAGTCAGCATTCTCTCTGATACAGTTTTGCTTCTTCGCTTTCTTGTGAAAACAAAGACGTGAATCAAGTGTTTTCAATCTTATAACACCTGCATTCATTTCTCTAAATAAATTACATTCCAATAAGCAGCAAGCATTGTTTGAAAGATAGCAAGATGGACTACTTTTCTAACACACCCATTTGATGCGAATTTATTAAATAGTCTAACATCTTCATAGTTTAACCGCTACTTTTTTAGTAAACAGACGAATCATTACTAACATAGCGACTACAATTGCAATAGCTAGCGCAAATGCAATCACACTTGGAATTGTATCTATTGATGGCAGCAAGTTAGCTACAGGTAATCCCAATGCAATACTCATCAATTCGTCATATAGCAAAAATAGAACAATTACTAGTGGAATTGAAAGAAGCCCTAGTGTCGTGCCCAAACGGTAAAAGCTAACACTGATAAACCACCCTGCTACATAATAACAAAATATATTTAAAGCAAAAATTACCATCGCACTAATGCCACCATTCGTCATATCAATAAACGGGGAAAACAAAATATTTTGTATTACCTGACCAATGATTTCATCATCAGCCTCCATTATTTTTGTACTATCTGCAAATTGTAGTGGTAGCATTTTCGTTACAACGACTTCAATCATTAAAATTATTTTTATAATAATCGGAATTACTACAGCTACCCCAAATGAACCAATGGCTGCTCCGATAAAATAATTTTTGCGCGTTACACCATTGCTGACGAAATATTGAAGGAAGCCATATGCTGCGATAATTCCGATAACGAACATAAAAATATTAGAGGAATAAAAGATTAAGGTTGAAAAACTATCCATTCCCCCTTCATTCGCTAGCGTTTTAATCATTTTTGTAATAAAATTATTTGCCTCCATATTACCTATAAAAGATGCCAAGGCTCTTACTGAAAAAATGAGCAACATAACAAATAAATAGCCCGATGCCCAAGTCATCTGTGTCAAAAACATATCTAGTGCAACCTTCGCGGAGCTGGATTTTTGCATATTAATCATTTCCTTCCTCTGTCAAATAAATAAACAAGTCTTGTAAGGCAATCGGGCCGATTTCTAGCCCTCGCCTTGCCGCTTCTTTATATTGCTGCTCTGATAAATCACCATAGACCATAACAGCCTTCGTACCACCTAGCTGCTGTGTGTTGAGTTGACGCATTGGTTGAACGAATACCTCTACGTCTTCCACTCGCCCTGTCACTGTTACACCTTTAGAAATAAGCTCCTCATATGCTTCATGCAAAATCATTGTACCTTTGTGTAAAATCAGTACTTCATCAAATAGATATTCCATTTCTGAAACAAGATGCGTAGACATTAGTATCATTCTTGGGAATCGCTCCTGAGATTTTAATAGCTCCTCATAAAAAATTGTTCGAGTTGGTGCATCCATCCCTGCATAAATCTCATCAAAAATCGTCACTGGTGCATTGCTTGCTAAGCCTATTACGGCATCAACTGCTGCTTGCATTCCTTTTGATAATTGTTTCATTTTTTTATCCTGCGGTATTTTAAAACGTGCTAGTAAATGCTGTGCATATTCCATATCAAAATTAGGACGATATTTTGCAATACCCGCTAGTAAATTTTTTACTTGGTCAGATTCTTCTTTGTAGTCTTTATTGTAAGCAAAAACAACTTGCTGCATTATTTCAGCGTTTTCAAATGGAGCTTGCTCTAAAACGGTTAATGTGCCTGTTGTTTGCTCCTGAAAAGATGCAATAATACTCAACAACGACGTTTTTCCAGCGCCATTCCTACCTAATAGACCATATATTTTATTGCCCTCTAGCTGAAACGAAATATTTTGTAATGCTGTATGCTGTCCGTAATTTAAGCCGATATTTTCCGCTTTCATCTTCATCATTCGCTTTCACGCTCCTTCACTTGTTTGATTAACTCAATAATTTCCTGCTCACTTATTTCAAGCTTATTTGCCTCTTGGATAAGAGCCACCACGTACTGGTCAACAAATGCTTCTTTTCTTTTTTTCATTAGCTTCTCCCTCGCTTCTGCTGCAACAAACATGCCGATTCCGCGCTTTTTATAAAGAATGCCTTCCTCCACCAATTGATTAATTCCCTTTGAAACGGTCGCATGATTAATTTTGTAAAAGCTAACAAGCTGATTTGTGGAAGGTGCTTGTTCTTCTTCTAGTAGCTGACCATTGACAATTTGGTCCTCAATTTTTTCACGAATTTGTTGGTAAATCGGTTTATCTTTATCAAATAGATGATTCAAATATTTCACCACCCTCTACAGTAATATGGTTATACACTTATGTATATAACCATAAAGGACAAAAAAATATTTGTCAATTTTTTATTTTTACTTCTTTTGAGAAAGTGCAATAATGAAAGCATTATCTCGTTCAAAAAGGTCTCTCTTGCGAATTAGAATAAAGTGAAACTTCAATCAGGCTTATACGGGCAGTTCATCTCACACTTATCCTTAAGCCGATTTTTACTCAAGTCTCGAAGTGAGAGGCTTACTGCCCATTTATGCGAGATAAAATCTGGATGTGATTTTCAAAAATCGAAGGAGAAGGAGCAATGACTTTATTTCTTATTATTTTGCCTGCACTCGTCATTTTTTCGATTGGCTTTATCGCTCAAAAGTTTATCGGATTTGATATTAAGTCGATTTCTGCGATGTCGCTATACATACTGTCCCCCTGCCTAGCATTTAGGACATTTTTCACAAACGATATAACATTGGACTATGTGTATATGATGCTAGCTGCACTTGCATTAAGCTTTTCATTATTAGTAATTACATACATCGTTGCAAAACTATCGCGGGCGAACCAATCTGAAAGCTCCGCACTCATCTTAAGTAGCGTTTTTATGAATAGCGGAAATTACGGGGCACCTGTTGTACTATTTGCACTTGGCCCAGCAGGCTTTGATTACGCGGTTATTATTATGGTGTTGCATTCTCTGTTAATGAATACGCTTGGGATTTTCTTTGCAGCACTTGGAGGACATGGGGGTGGGGGACATAAGCAAGCATTACAGAGTGTCGTTCGTATGCCTGTGCTGTATGCTGCAATACTAGGCATGCTCTGCCATTATATTGGCTTAGAGCTATCCGCTCCTTTTCAAGATGCACTTAACCTTGTAGCAGAAGCGACAATTCCTATTATTATGCTTGTACTAGGAATGCAGCTCGCAGTTATTTCACGTAAAAAGGTAACATATCGCTTCGTTGTAGGGGCAAGTATTATACGTATGATTGCCTCACCTATCATAGCCGCATTCATCTTATCATTTTTACCTTTAAGTGATTTGGCAAAAACCGTATTTATTATACAAGCGGCAATGTCCTCGGCAGCTAATACAACGATGCTTGCGCTTAAATACGATACAGAACCTGACCTCGTATCGTTTACAACACTTGTGACAACAGCAATTAGTGTTATTTCCTTACCTATTGTGTTGTATTTAGTAATTTAAGGGGAATCGGAATACATTTTGTACACTTTGAAAACTTTTTAAATCGGATTGAAGTGGATAAGTAAAATTAAAAAAATAACTGCCCAGAAAATAATGCACTTTCTGGACAGTCTTTTTCTTTTATTCCCCAAAAATAGTGACAATATCAGTAGCCGGCTTACGTTCCTTCGCCTTTGGCAGCTCATCAAAATAGCCTAATTGCAGCATAGCGATAACGCGTTCACCCGCTTTTACATTTAATGCTTCGCGGAATTTAGGCATATCTAAAAAGCCTGGCGTTTTCCAGCATGAGCCGATGCCTTTATCCCATGCAAGTAGCTGCATATTTTGCAAAAAGCTTGCGGCTGCAGCATAATCCTCTAAGCGCTCTTTTTGACGCGCATCTTCAGGCACAATCATAAATGCGTAGCCACCTGGTAAAGTGAATTTTTGCATTTGTGCAGCTAACGTTTCTTCAGACAGCTCTTGCCATTTTGGTATCGCTAAGTCGCGCAAAAGCTCATGTAGTTTTGGTAATTGTTCCTCGCATGCAACTACTAAACGCCAAGGTTCTCGTGTACCATGGTTTGGCGCCCAAGCCGCATCACCAATGATGCTTAGTAAATCTTCGCGCTTCACAGGCTGCCCGTTAAATTTTTTTATTGAACGACGAGTTGTAATGGCTTCTCGTACTGTTAATGCTTTTGTCATTATGCTATCTCCCCTTCTACAATTGATGCTCCTTCTCAATTATAAAGCTTTCATCACGAAAATACATCTGCTATATGAAAGTAATAGTAACGCATATTAGGAGTAGCTGCTGTTGAATCTCGGTAATGATATGGTCTATCTGCACTATTTGATGTGTGCGCGTGAACATATGGAATACCACCTTGGATGCTCGTGACAATCGTCGTATGATCAATGCGGCTATCTCCGGAAAAGTCGTAGGCTATGACATCTCCAATTTCAAGCTCTGTAGGTGAATAGACACGTGTTGCAGTAAGCCCCTCTTTTGATGTTTCTAAATACCAACGCAATGAATGAGCTACAGACCAACTAAAACTCCATATTCCTTGCTCAGGTAGCATCCACCAGCCTGTTGATTGATTAGGTGCGCCTCTCATCGGTGCACCCCCAGCATATAAACATTGTGATACAAAATTTGTACAATCATCTTGAAATGAAGGAAAGGCGGGGTTACGCCCATTCCACCACATCCTTGCATAAGCGACCGCTTGCTCACGATTATAGCGCATCGTTTCTCCCCCTATTTACATATTTTTTCATTCATCGTGTCTAAAGCTCCCATATTCGCTCATGTTTTGTTACACTATTCTGTAATAGCATTATGCGAGGGGGATGATTTTTATGAGGCTAATTGCAGAGCGTGAAGTGACGGTTCCAACACCATTGTGTGATAAAAAGGGAAATTTGAATCCTGCTGCAATTGGTTTTGCAAGAAGACCATTGATTGATTGTAATGTTACAGGTCATTATTTACGGAAGAAAAAATGGAATTACTGGTGTGTTTACGGTGAAGATATATTATTTTCAGCTACAATAAGCCATTTAGATTATGCGGCTGTTTGTTTTGTCTATTTTTTAGAATATGAAACACAGCGCTATTTTGAAAAAACAATAACAGTTCCGCTTGGTACTAGTGTAAAAATGCCAACACAAGTACTGGAATCTGTGCAATTTGTACATGACGAGCTAAATATTCGCTTTACTTATAACAATGGCACAACACAGCTCTCAGTTTCTATACCTGACTTTGATAATGAACATTTGCAGGCAGACTTAACGATTCAACATCCTCAGCATGATGAATCATTGAATGTTGTCATCCCCTGGAGCAGACAAATTTTCCAATTTACTGCCAAACATCATACATTACCTACTTCTGGTACAGTTCAAATCGGTCAACGGGGCTATTCTTTCAATACAGAGGAATGCTTTGCAGTGCTTGATTACGGACGCGGTGTGTGGCCGCGGAAAGCAACATGGAATTGGGGAATGGCTTCACAACGCATTCGAGGAAGACGTATTGGGCTGAATTTCGGCGGTCAATGGACAGATGGAACAGGAATGACAGAAAACGCAATTTTCATTGATGGTAAAATGACAAAAATCGGTGAGGATGTAGCCTTTACATATAATCGCGCTAATTTTATGCAGCCGTGGGCAATCCATTCTAAGTCAAGCAATCAAGTAAATTTAACATTTACACCTTTTTTTGAGCGAATAGCAAAAACAGACGTAAAATTAGTTACGTCTGAGGTACATCAGCTCGTAGGCTATTATCACGGAACAATTGCATTGCCTGATGGAAAAATATTAACAATTCAACAAATGTTAGGCTGCATTGAGGAACATGTGGCAAAATGGTAAATAATGGCGTCCAAAAAGCCTTGCAAGCTTTTAGGACGCCCGCTCTTTTAGGCATAAGAATGTAACCCTGCTATTACTAAATTAACGAACACCTGATTAAATACGATAAGCCCAAAGCCGATAATCGCCAGCCATGCTGTCCGCTCCCCTTCCCATTCTTTTGTTAAGCGAAGATGCAGTAAGGCTGCATAAAATAACCATGTAATCAATGCCCATACCTCTTTCGGGTCCCAGCCCCAATATCTGCCCCAAGCAATTTGTGCCCAAATCATGGCAAAAAACAAACCGCCTAATGAGAATAAAGGAAAACCAATTAAAATTGAACGATGAGAAATTTCATCAAGTAATCTCAAATCAATACGTGATATAAATGGCTTCAGTATCTCACAAAGTGCTTTGCGCATCGTTAGTCGAATAATTAAATAGAGCAAGCCCCCTACTAAATAAGACCATATAATTGTATTTAATTTTTGTGCATCAACACTTGCAGATAACGCAAACAAGCCTACCTCTGCTTTATTTGAGATAATTATAGGCAATGTATATGTAGCACTAATAATTTGTCCTTTTTTATTCGCAAACTCAATCACTTGAGAGCTGAAAAACAAACGGCAAAATGTGGATATTAAAATAAATCCCACTACTACAACAAGATTAAATAATACAAGCTCTAACCATTTTGCACCACGTGTTTTTGCTTCCGTATTTATTGTTTTTAACAAGTACATTACACTTGTTATAAAGGCTACAGATAAAATGGCACTTGAAGCAGCTACTGTAATAACATGTACTGCTAGCCAATGACTTTGCAAGCTAGGTATTAATGGTGCAGCTTTATTTGAAAATACACTGCCATAGCCTAAAATTATGAGCGCAATCGGGATTGCAAAGAAACCAATTGACCATTGCTTATAAAGATAGCTCATTAGCAATACGGCTCCTATTAACATAATGCCGAAAAACGTCATAAATTCATACATATTACTTACAGGAGCATATCCTATTGCCTTCCATCTACATGTGAAATATATTATTTGTAAAATAAAAGCAAGCCATGTTAATGCTAATGCACTTCTCCAGCTTATAGCGTGTTTTGTTTTTGTCGCGAAGCCAAATGGAATAATGGCAATTAGCAATAAAAGAAAAGAAAACAATAATGTATTGCTGCTTAATAATAAGTAATTCATCCATTTCCCTCTTTCTGTTACGTAAATGCTATACTGTTCATTGTAGAAACTTACGCTAGAAAAAGCTGAACTTTATCTCAAGCGTTAGAAAATTCCTCTTGAACGTCTTATGATTTGGAAGGATGTATTTAATGGACTCACTTTTTTGGGTTTTTAGTATATTAAATTACTTCATTGTATTTGGCTCTTTATTTTATTTATTAGATATTCGCCCCACTGCTCAGGCTATTGCTATTACTTTATTGTTCAATGTGTGCATTGCACTACATGCCATCTATTTTGCTGACTACCCTTGGGTTGCGTTAATTTTAAGCATTTGTTTGAGTAGCACTTACTTTTTTTATATAACGAAACAAAGCATCGTCTTTTTGCATAGTGTAATTGTTTTATTGTTATCTATTCTTGTGGAATATGCTAGCCTGCTGTTAATAGAGTCGCTTCAGTTCTCGACAACCATCCATGCAGCACTGCTCATTATATTATTTATGCTAGTGCTTTATTGTTATAAATCATTTATTAATAAGACATTACGGCAAATACCACTGCCATTAAAAATAGAGTTATTCTTAATTTTCATGGCAATAACAACAATCATTATATTTTATGTAACAGTCTTTATTCCTTCGAGTGAGGGAAATATATCATTCTCATTATTTAATTTTAGTCTGCTGCTTTGTTATTTTCTCTTTCTTTTTTTAACAACCCAAGTAATGATTCAAGCTGTTAAAAAAGAAGCGATTATAAAACAAAAGGAATTAGCACAGCATTCTTTCTACGAATATATGACTCAGTTGGAGCAAATGAATCGGGAAATTCAGCAAGTACAGCATGATTATTCTAATATACTATTAGCAATACGAGGCTATATAGAAAATGAAAATATAGAGGGGCTAAAATCTTATTTTGAAAAGGTCACTTCAATTACTCAATCTCCATCTATTCGTAGTCTACAACAACTTGAAAATATCAAATTAATTGAATTAAAAGGTCTTCTTAGTTCCAAAATTGTCAAAGCTCATAGCCTCTCAATTAATATCAATGTAGAAATACCTAACAGCATTAAAAACTTATTTATCGAATCAATCGATTTAGTAAGAGCAATTGGTATTTTATTTGATAACGCTATTGAGGCATGTACACAGCATCCTATGCCACAAATACAATTCGCTATTTTACCTATTGCTTCAGACCAACAAATAATTATTCTTCGAAACACAACGACTCAAAACTATATTGACATAAAAAAACTATTTGAAGAAAACTATTCAACTAAACGAAAAAATCGAGGCATAGGTTTATATAATATTAAGCAATTATTAAATCACTACCCGAACGTCACACTCAATACATATGTAGAGGAAGATTGGTTTGTGCAAGAAATGCTAATAGAGAGGAAGGAACTTTATGCGAGTAGCCATATGTGAAGATGATTCCTACTATCAAAAACTAATTGTAGATTCAATAAGAAATTATTCGTTATTTCAAGCGCCTAGTATTTCAATCGCATGTTGCACAAATGAGCCATCTATCTTATTGAGAGAGATGAAAGAAAAGCAAATCGATTGTTACATACTAGATATTGAGCTCAATAGTACGACAAATGGTTTAGATATTGCTCAAGCAATACGCGAGCAGGACCCACTTGCCCATATTATTTTTATTACAACTTATGCAAATTACTTAACTTTGACTTTTAAATATAAATTAGCTGCACTTGATTTTATTGTGAAAGATACATCATCCCAAATACAGACTGATATTACCGATGCATTGCAAGCAGCATTTACTAAATACAGGCAGTTCGGTACAACAAATCAAGATAAATGGTTTCAAATTAAAATTGGAGAAAAAATAAAAAATATAGCACTAACTGATATTTATTATTTCGAAACAGCCTCACAGCCACACAAAGTCGAACTTCACGAACGCAACGGCTGTTATTCATTTTATGGCACTTTAAAGGAGCTAGATTATTTGGGAGAGGATTTTTTCCGCTGTCACAAAAGCTTTTTAGTACATCTAAAAAAGATAAAGGAAGTTAATTTTAAAGAGCGTCGTATTGTCATGGAAAATGGAAGCCATTGCCCTATAGCCTTTCGTTCAATTACAGCTCTTCAAAGGGCATTAAAAAATAGTTATTCATAATATCAATTACATCTCGGCGTAATTGTGTCTGGAATCTGTGAAATTCGCACATACCTACTGCTTCGCTTTCAGTATATATAGAGAGGGGCTGTCCGAAAAGTTTATATCTTTTCAGACAGCCCCCTACTTCTTTATTAAATATTCGCTAAAAATATTTACTCCTTCGGTAGTCACAATAAATTGTCACTATCCTTGTCTCAAAATAATTTTTCAGACGCCCCTTCTCTTCTAAAACCCTCTATTAAGCCTCTTCCGGCTCTACTGCTTCTTCTTCTGTTTCAGTTGCTTCTTCCTCAACAGTTGGTGGTGAAACAGTAACTAATACTTCTTCATCTTGATTCAAAATATCATACTCATGCTGTGTACGAATATCGCCAACAGTCAACGAGGAACCTATAGCCAAATCCGTCACATCTACTTCAATCGTTTCAGGTATGGCATTTGGCTTAACTTTAATTGTAATATCACGAATCGGCTGTAGCAGTAGCCCGCCTTCTGAAACACCAACAGCGTTACCTGTAATAGCTACTGGTATACTTACTTCCAAATCCTCTGACATGTTGATTACTTGGAAGTCTACATGTTTAACAAAGCCTTTTAAAGCATCGCGCTGTATTTCCGATAAAACGGCATTCACTTTTTTGCTCTCTAGTTCAAGCTGAAATATGCCATTGCTTCCGTTTTCTGATAATGCTTTTGCAAATTGTTTTGCATCAATTGAAATTGGTGTAGACTCAACTTGATAGCCATACACTACTCCCGGGATTGCCCCTTGCTGGCGCAACTGTGTAAGTGTTGAATGCTGCCCCTTTGTGCGTTTATTAGTAGATAAAGCTGTACTCATTGTATCTTCCCCTTTCTATGTTTTTATGTATACCCAGTAATAATTACTTTTAAACATCTTCTACTACTTGCCTACTACTTCTACAATTTGGTAAGATGAGTTTCTGACTTACATATACGATTGGAGGAATGGACCAAATGCAACATCCTGATTACCAAGACGAGGTACAACGATTAGAACAGACAAAGGCATATATGCATGACATTTTATATGCATCTGAGCGCGACTTACAGGCGGCGCAGCAAAATATTCGTTCTGCCATGGCAAATCTTGAATACATTGATTCCAGCGATAGTTTTTTGAATATTTTAACAAATGCTCGTTTTTTTGAGATGGCTCGTACACAAAAAGAAGGACTAGAGGCTGTTATGCAAAAGCCTTATTTTGCACGTATCCATTTCCAACGTACTGGTGAGCAAGAGGAATTTTTATATATCGGGAAAACTTCGCTCTTTGATAGCGAAACGAATGAACCAATTATCGTTGATTGGCGCTCACCTGTAGCAAATGTTTATTACGATGGGCGACTCGGCGACATGACGTATCGAGTTCGCGAGGAGGAGCATACTGGTCATTTATTCGCTAAGCGACAATATAAAATTGAGCAAGGACAATTACTCGATTTTCAGGATGTGGATTTAACGACAAATGACGAATTGCTACAGGAGGCACTCGCTGGGAAAGCTGATGTCCGCCTAACGGAAATTGTTTCAACTATTCAAAAGGAGCAAAATGAAATTATTCGTGCCCATTTGCGCCAGCCCATATTAGTACAAGGCGCTGCTGGTAGTGGGAAGACAACAATTGCTCTACATCGTATCTCTTACTTCCTTTACACAATGGGCGAGCATTTTAAGCCTGAGCAGCTTATGATTTTAGCACCAAGCAAATTATTTATCGAATATATTGGCGACGTGCTACCAGAGCTAGGGGTCGATAAAATTTGTCAAACGACCTATGCAGAATATGTGCAAAATGCAATTGGTCTTAAGCTAAAGCTGCAAAATCCAAATGAACAATTAGAGGATATTATCGAAAACAGCAATGCTGTACTCCCTACATTTTCAATCCCACAAATGAAAGGCTCGCTCATCTACCGCGATATAATGGAGCGCTATGTAAAACGACATGAGGGGCAGCTCGCCTCTTTATTTGAAGATATTTTTTTAGAAAAGTATCGAATTATTCGAGGTGCTCATTTACAAAAACTTTTTTTACATGAATTTGCCTATATGCCAATCGAAAAAAGGCTGGAGCGTATTAAACTCGTTATTCAAACAGAGGTAAAACGCAAAACGACCGCTGTATTAAATACTTTAAATAGTCGTTATGAGGAGGCAATTGGACGAGCTTTAAACGGTATACGCGATGCAGAAAATCGCCGTCGCATCGTCACAAAATATATTGATGAACGAGATGCACGTATCCCCAAAATCAAAGCATTAGCCAAAACAGTTACATCCTCTTATATGAAACGCTTTACTAAACTGAAAATTAAAGTAGCTTATCGCGATATCGTGACAAATCGTTTATTATTACAAGATTTAGCACTTGAATGGACATTACAGGAACAGGAGCAATTTTTACAGGCACATATAAAAGAACGCTGGGCATTAGAGGATTTAGCAGCTCTTTACTATTTACAGGCGCGCCTCAAAGGGATTGATGAGCGTTGGAAAATGCGAGTTGTCTTTATTGACGAGGTACAAGACTATAGCATATTTCAGCTCGCAGCTTTAAAGATGGGACTTGAAACAGATATGTTTACAATGGTAGGAGACTTAGCGCAAGGCATTCATAGCTATCGTTCTGTAACAGAATGGGCATCTGTGCTAGAGCTATTTCCAAGAGCGACATATGCCACATTACAAAAAAGCTACCGCACAACAATCGAAATTATGGAAGTAGCTAATAAAGTTTTGGCGAAAATGCAGGAAGATTTACCATTGGTTGAACCTGTTGTACGCCATGGAAAAACACCTACTTTTATTCAAGCGAAAAAATTTGATGTTGCCACAATTGCAAAAACTTACGCATCAATTCAAGCCGCTGGTCATCGCTCAGTTGCGCTTATTTGTAAAACCTCGAAGGAGGCAGGTAAGTTTGTTGCATTGCTCCAAGCTCACTCAATTCACGCAGCAGAGCTAGATGAAAACTCTAGCATTGATCAAGCAACATTGCTCGTTATACCATCCCATTTAGCAAAGGGGCTAGAGTTTGATGCGGTAATAATCGCTGCTTTCGATATTCCGTTTTACAATCATGCAATCGATCGTAAGCTACTTTACGTAGCATTAACTCGTGCAATGCATGAACTATACTTAATTGGACCAGCTAAAGAAACATTTCTATTATAACAGCTACTCACGGGGTGGCACTTTAAAAAACGGCTTTTTCACAAACCATTTTTGAAAGAGCTTTTTACGCAATCTCTGAAAAATAGTTCTTTTTTCTATTTCATTTCGATTTTTAGGTAGTGCAGGCATACGCATTATAAAGTGAACCTCCAATCGGTGAGGAGCTTCTTATTCCCGCTGATTGGTAGTGTCACCAATCAGTTTTTGCAGGCTGTCTGTTCTCCCACCTAAATATTTTGTTTTGCTAACTCTCGTCCAGATTTTTTAAGCTATTTGGTAGAAGTTAATCTAAAAGCGCCATATCCTGTGACATCCACCGAGGCATACAGCCTGTTAGTACAGGATAAAATCTCCTTTTCAACGATGAAGGCTGTCGGATAATTTTTTCCAACAGCCTTCTTTTACTATATTTATATGAGAGAAAAAGTGAGATTATGCTTTATTTACATAGACATAATAATCGATTTGCGTTGATTTAATGAATCCACCCTTTTCATAGATGGAGAGGGCACGTGCATTATCAATTTCAACATCTAGTAGCACATGCTGCTGTCCTTCATCAAATGCTAGCTGCTGCACCCATTTTAATAGCGTTGAACCAATGCCACGCCCCGCATACTGAGGGTGTACAGCTAATGCAGTCAACCATTGGACTGTATTTTCCTCGCGAGTTGTCACAGTTCCAACAACACTGCCCTCCATCACTGCTACCCATAAAATTAAATTTTCGGCTGCTGTATTATATGCAATTAAATCTTGTGCCTCTTCTACCGTATCTCCAAATGCCGCCATAAATGTTTCGATTAATATTTGCTGGTCCGCTTGCTCATAGCGACGGATAACAATATTTTCTTGCTGCTCGCTAGCCTTTGCCTCTCCTTGCATCGTCACCTCAGAAAAGCTATATTGATAGCCATTGTTCGCTAAAAACCTTGCGCCGAATGGGGCCTGCTCTAATGTTAAAGCAAGCTCACCTTCAGCCTCGCGCATAGACAGCCCTTTATATACTTCCTGCAATAACGACTGTCCAATACCAAGTTGACGATATGTTGGCGCCACAACAATGGACCATTCATATGTTTTTAACCCCATCATATCAACCGCACTTGCCAAGCCGACAAGCTTATTATACTCATCATCATAGACGAGCACGCAAAAGCCTGACATTTCATAATTTTTGACTGCTTGTATGTTCATAATAAGCTCATATCGTACAGCGTCAGCCAGTGCAGCTTCCTCACATAGCTTAAGTATTTCTTCAAATGTTTCCATATCGATAGGAAACGACACCGTTACTGCTGAAAAATTCATAATACCCATATTCCTCTCTTTCGTTTAACCTACCATCGAAGCGTAAATACCATTTTTCGCAATTAACTCCTCCTGTGTGCCAGCCTCTACAAGCTCACCTTGTTGCATCACAAAAACAATATCCGCGTTTCGAATCGTATTTAAACGATGCGCAATAACAAAGCTTGTTCGCCCCTCCATTAATACTTCAAGCGCCTCTTGAATTTTCATTTCAGTTACTGTATCGATACTGCTTGTTGCTTCATCTAATAGTAAAATAACAGGATCAGCTACAAAGGCACGTGCAATAGATAGCAATTGCTTTTGCCCTTGTGATATTTCGCTTCCATCGGCTGTTAATAATGTATTATAGCCTTCTGGCAATTGCATAATAAAATCATGCGCATTGGCTTTTTTAGCTGCTTTTTCTATTTCTTCATTTGTTGCATTTAAGCGACCGTAGCGAATATTTTCATAAACTGTTGCCTCAAATAGAAAAGGCTCTTGCAATACGAATGCCATTTGACTACGTAAAGCCTCACGTGTAAAATCACGCACATTCATACCATCAAACAGTACCGCACCTTCATTTGTATCATAAAAGCGAGAAATTAGCTGCATAATTGTCGTCTTTCCAGCACCTGTTGCCCCTACTAAAGCGGCTGTCTGTCCTCGCTCTACAGCAAAGCTTACATTTTTTAATGTATGCCCTTCCTCTGTTTGCTCATATTTAAAGGAAACATTTTGGAAAGCAACTGCCCCCTTTAGCTGATGCCCCTTTTCGATATATCCTGTTTCTATCTCGTCCTGCTCATCCATTATAGAAAACACGCGCTCTGCTCCTGCGATTGCGGACAGCACCGTATTGAATTGGTTAGCCAAATCATTCAATGGACGCGTAAATTGGCGAGCGTATTCAGTAAAAATAACAATCATCCCAATTGAAGCATGACCATTTAAAGCGAGTAAGCCCCCAACGCCTGCTACAATTGCAAAACTTGCGTTATTCAGTCCATTCATTACCTTCGGAATATAGCCCGAGTAAGCTAATGCCCAAAAGCCTACTAGTCTTAGACGACCATTCCTCTCTTGAAACTCCTCTTTCACGCGTTCTTCCTGCGAAAATGCTTTGACAATGCGCTGTCCTGATATCGTTTCCTCAATCATTCCATTAAGTGCACCTACGGCTGCCTGTTGTTCCTTAAATAGCTTCCCTGTTCTACGTGTAATCCAACGCATTGCTACAAACATTGCAGGAATAATAATCATTGTCAACAATGTTAAAAGCGGGCTTAAATAAAGCATAACAACTACTGTCCCCGTCAATGTTAAAACACTGGAGAACACTTGAATAAACGCACTATTTAGTGTTGCACTTACCGTCTCAATATCATTTGTTGCACGGCTCATTAATTCTCCATGCTGCCTTTTATCAAAAAAGCTAATTGGCAGGCGTAATAATTTATTAAACACACCGACTCTCATGCGATAAATTGTCTGCTGTGCAACACCAATCATCCAATAGTTTTGCAAATAGAGCGATAATGCAAGTACAACATAAATCGCTATAAGCAAGCCAATCATAAAGAGCATACCGTCAAAATCACCTGGCACAATATAATTGTCAATTATTTTTCCAATTAAAAACGGACCAATTAATGCTAAAGCTGAGCTCACAACAACCATTACAAGCACCATTACTAATAGAAAACGCTGCTCATCAACAATTTTCCAAATGCGGGCTAGCGTTGACTTCCAATCATTCGCACGAGGTCCTTTTTTCTTCTCTGTTGTTTGCCGCAAATCTGCCTTCGTCAATACACGCTCGTAGCCAAAAGGTTTGTCTAGGAATTTCATAGCTCCTCCCCCTGTTCCTGCTGTGATTGTGCAATTTTTTTATATAAATTGCTTGTTTGTAACAGTTCATCATGACTGCCAAAGCCTACAACGCGTCCTGCATCTAATAGCAATATGCGGTCTGCCCCGCGCGCTGTACGAATCTTTTGGGTTACGACAAGCATTGTTGCTCGTTCCTTCTCTAAAGCAGCCCATAAAGCGGCCTCGGTTTTAACGTCTAATGCAGAGGTGCTATCATCCAATAATAATATTTGTGATTTTCGAATAAGCGCACGCGCAATCGACAAGCGTTGCTTTTGTCCACCAGATAAGTTAACACCTTTTTGCCCAACACGTGTCTCATAAGCATTCGGGAAGCTTTCTACAGATTCATGTATTTGCGCCTGTCTCGTTGCTGCCTCTACCTCTGCTAAGCTAGCATCGACCTTGCCCCAACTGACATTTTCCAAAATAGAGCCTGTAAAAAGAAGCGATTGCTGTGGCACAAATCCTATCATGGCACGCAAATCATCCAAATCCCATGCCTTAACATCACGTCCATTGACAAATACTTGCCCACCTGTTGCTTCATAAAAGCGTGGAATTAAATTTAGCAGTGTCGACTTACCTGCTCCTGTCGCCCCCATAATCGCTAGCTTTTCACCTTGTTTTACATCAAAGGAAACATTATGTAATACATTTAGCTCACCATTATATGAAAATGATACATTATCAAAACGCACCGTTCCTAATTGCGCTTCATTAAATTCCTCTTCTTGACCGGCACGAATTTCAAGCCCGTCCTCGATAATTAAAATTTCCTCCATACGTTCTGCCGAAGCCTTCGCACGAGCAAAAGCGATAATAATAAAGGCAAACATAGAAAATGCACCTGTCATACGCATCGCATAGTTGACGATGGCTATTAAATCCCCTACTTGTGCATTGTTACTATTCACTTCTGCTGCACCGAACCATAGAACTGCAAGCAAGCTTAAATTCATGACAAGCAGTAAAACGGGCATAATTAACTCCATCGTACGCAAAGCTTTCACCGTATCAATCTTTAAGCCTTCTGCCACTTTATTAAAGCGGGCCGCCTCATAATGCCCGCGCATATAAGCCTTTACTAAACGCATCGCCTGTAAGCTCTCCTGCAGCACGCGGTTTACTCGGTCAAGACGTCCTTGTACCTCACTAAAATAAGCCACTCCACGCTTTACCATAATCGCTAAAAAAATAACTAAAATCGGTGCACCAATCATTAAAAATAAGGCAATTTTAGCATTTACGATAAAAGCCATCACCATGCTGCCAATAACTGAAAGCGGCGCACGTAACATAATACGCAAGCTCATGAAAAAGACGTTTTGTACTTGCGTAATATCACTTGTTAAACGTGTAATTAAACTAGAAGTTGGAAACTTTAAATAGGTAGCCATTGTAAATGACTGAATCTTACTAAATAAAGCATTGCGCAAATCATAGCCAAAGCTTAGAGCAGCATGTGAGGCAAAATATGAATTAATAATCCCTACCACTAAGGCTAATAGTGATAGAGCAAGCATGACTAGCCCCCAATACCATATCGCTTGTCCATCCTGCGCCAAAATCCCATCATCAACTATTCTCGCCATAATTAACGGCTGCGCAAGCTCAACAACTAACTCAATCAACATGAGAGCGAGAGCTATGAGCGCAGGCCATTTATACGGCTTTACATAAGAAAATACCGTTTTCATCTTAACACCCCTTACCACTTTTGCACTGAGATAGAAAGAACCGCTACCTCTGTGAAAGCAAACAACTAGCTGGAATAAAGTAACCCCTCAATCAGTGAAGGTTTATTTCGTCTTCCACTGAATTAGTAGTTCCACCATTCGGGTTTTAACAGACTACTTATCCCCCAATTGAATATTTCATTTTACAGCCTGTTAATACGGGATGATCGTATTCCCTCAAGTTGTCATACTATTTTATTTTGTAACTCGAAATATAATTATGCCACAATATTCTTAAAAATTAAACTTTGCTTTGTTTTGAATTAGTATCCTCTAAAATTAGAGGTAAATCAGTGAAGATATGATTGATTGAATCGACATATAGTAAATATGAAATAAATAGCTTTCTATTTTTAATGAGAAATTATTCTCTCTTTTCTTTTACAAAATAAACAATTGTAACGTCCTTTAGAAAATTTTTTCAAAATACACCCACATACCGTTTCAAAAGATATATAATATACTCAATTGGAAAAATTATATTCATACTTTATACCTAAAACACTTTATGCACATCCCTTTTTAATCTAAAAATAGAGGAGGACCATTCGGTATGAAAGGATTACAACTATCTAACATTAATAAAGAACTATTGGACCAAACGCAGTTCCCTTCCTTTATTATTGATAAGCGCGGGTACTTATTACAATGGACAGCAGCCTGTGAAAACTTATTAGGATATGCGACACAAGATTTTTCTTCTGGGTCAGCTATATTTACTGAACAATTATTTTCCATGGCCCCCCCGCATATTTATGAAACAATTTTAAAGAGTAAGGAAGCGATAAAGCTTGAACCTTTACAGCTATTAACGAAAACGGAGCAATTAATTGAAGCTGCACTTATGGCATCACCTTGCCAATTTGAAGAGCAACAAGGAATATTGATTACCTGCATTCCAATGAAAAATATCCGCACATTCCACCATGATGGTGATATGCTTGTTCATTTGAAAAACAGCATTATGTCTTATTTCATGGTTGTGACAGTTGATTATGAAGGTCTTATTACACAATGCAATGATTTATTTTTAAAAACAAGTCACTGGACACCGAAGCGCGTTATTGGAAAGTCTTTTTGGCAGCTATTCCCAAAATCCTCTACAGGCATGCAAGCTGCTGAGGAAATTTGGGAAACACTGCAGAAGGGCAATATGTGGAAGGGCGAGGTAGAAAAAATCACAAAGGATGGTATGCTTTATTGGACTGATTTATTAGCCATCCCGATAGCAGGCAATCGCTCATTTTTATTGATTGAAAAAGATATTACACGCGATAAAACGATACAGCTACAGCTTGAAAAAATCGCTTATATTGACACAGAAACAGGCTTTATGAATGTACATCGTCTGGAGCAATTAATAGATGAAATGATACAGGAAGATCGCCGATTCTCTTTTGTTTATATTAGCATCGATAAGTTTTACACGCTGAAGGGCTTGTCAGAGTTTAATGCTACGCAAACGCTAGCCGCAGATTTTGCAAAGCGCATTAAAATGTATTTTCAGGACAGTACAGCGGCGCGCATTAATGCAAGTGATTTTGTTGTTATCACACCTTTACCAGAATGGTTTATTCAAGGGTTTTTAGCATATTTACAACAAAATCCTATTTACAACGATAATATCGCCGTGCCACTTTCAATTAGTGGTAGTATCACACGTTTTCCAGAGGACCAATTATCTTTCGCTCAGATGATGAAGGCCTCTACTAGAACAATAACAAATGTACGCAAAGCAGGAGGTAATAGCATTATGTCGCTTTCTAAAGAAGCGCATAAAGCTTTAAGTCGACAAGCACTTATTGAAAAGCGCCTTTTACTGGCTCTTGACCAAAAAAACTTAAATGTCCTATATCAGCCACAGCTAGATATGCAAACAGGAGCAATTGTTGCGGCTGAGGCACTTGTCCGCTGGATGGATGAGGAAATTGGGGTTGTCACACCAGATGAATTAATACCAATAGCTGAAGAAACAGGGCTTATCCACTCCATTGGTTCTTTTGTTTTAGAGCAAGCATGTGAGCAAGCTTTAGCATGGCAAAAGCAGGGGATTCCATTAAAAGTAAGTATCAATGTTTCGATTCGTGAATTCCGAGACAAAAATATGGCTCGCTCCATTTTAGAAACATTGGAACGTACAAAATGCCCTGCCCACTTAATTCAAATCGAAATTACTGAGAAATTTGCATTAGAGGCAGAAAGCGAAACAGCAATCATGAAGCAAATGCGTAAACTAGAGCAGGAGGGTATCGCTTTTGTGCTCGATGATTTCGGCACAGGCTATGCTTCTTTCCGCTACATGCAATTATTGCCTCTTAAAACAATAAAGATTGATGCAACATTTATTCGAGCAATGACACAATCTGAAAAAACAGAGCATCTTGTACGCGGTATTATACAGCTAGCTAAATCGATGCAACTTACGATTTTAGCAGAGGGTGTTGAAACCGCAGAACAATTTAAAATATTAAAAAGCTCGGGCTGTGATTTAGTACAAGGCTTCTATGTATGTAAGCCAACAACTGCTGATGATGTGAAGGCACTATATTACAATAAAATATAGAAGGAAAACATTAAGACGAGCGGGGGACTGTCCAAAAAGTCGAGCATAGCCGGCATTTTGGACAGTAGCGATGATGTTTCACAAAATGTTGATTCGTATAAACAGAAAACGCCTCTTTTAAAAATGGGATGAACATTGGCTTTAGCAGTGTTATCCTTCAGTAAAAGGGAACATTGATTTCAATGCGGTGTCAAAACAAAATAGACTTTTCGGACAACTCCCCGCTCCAAAGTTTATTCTACGTTTTTACATTCGAAGCCTATCTTTTCACTTTCACAAATGATTGGATAGAGGTTTTTCCTTTTCGTAGCATGCTAAACAAAATTTGCATTATAACTTCAGCAAATACGAGCCCCATCGCGATGGCCCCTGAAATCATAAAGACGCGCATTCCATTTTGCATTCCTAATGCATAATCTAGCTCTACAATGCTGCGCATCGTATTGTAGGCAACCCCTCCCGGAACAAGCGGGATAATGCCTGATACACTATAAATAATCATTGGCATACGGAATCTTCTTGCTAATGCTTGAGCTAAAATAGCTACAACAAATGCGCCAGCAAATGAGGCTTTCACCTCGTCCACCCCATGCGACCCAAGCTCATAGTAAATGAGCCAGCCGATTGCTCCAACGGCTCCACAATATGGAATAGCTTTAATTGGTGCATTAAATATTACACCAAAACAGGCTGTTGCTATAAAGCTAAAAATTATTTGAATGATATACTCCATCTATTCCCCTCCGTTACCATGCCATCACAAGTGCAATGCCTGCACCGATTGCAAATGCTGTTAAAAAGGCTTCAGCGCCCTTTGCCATCCCAGCGGTAAAATGCCCTGCCATTAAATCACGTACCGCATTTGTAATAAGAAGACCGGGTACAAGCGGCATAACAGAACCAATTATAATTTTATCTATTTGTGTGCCATAACCGAAATAAAGCGCCAGTGAGGCAATCATTCCAACTACAAGTGTAGCAACAAACTCAGAGAAAAATTTTACCCGAGTTAGCTTCTGCATCATTGTTGCAACATATAGCCCCGCGCCGCCTGCTATGAAGGCTGCCGGCATATCTCCCCATATTCCACCAAATAATATTAAAAAGCTAATACTAGCAAAGGAGGCTGCTAAAACCTGTATAATAATTGGTAGAAAATAATTTGTTTTTTGTATCTTATTTAACTCGTCATATGCTTGTTCTAATGTTATGATGTGAGATGTAAGCTTTCGCGACACATTATTAACAAGTGCAATACGGTGTAAATCTGTCACTCTTGTTGAAATAGCTGAAATACGTGTCGGCTGTGTTTTACCGAGAGAAAATATAATACCAGTTGGAGTTACATAGCTTTGGGCATCATTCATATTTTGTGAACGCGCCATTCGAAGCATCGTATCCTCCACTCGATATGTTTCTGCTCCACTTTCCATCATAATGCGACCAGCCAATAAGAAGCAATCAATGGCTAGTTCGTTTTGTTGGGGCTTCTCTATCATCTTTCAAACCTCCCTTGGTATTTTAACTGAACTAAAAGCAAACTTTATCTATTTCTCTTAATAGTAGTGACTACTATCTTTATATTCAAGTCGTAATAGATTAAATCAGGCGTATTGATTAACCTTTATTTTATAAACAACGCCTAACAATTCGTTGATTTCCATTACCGGGGACGCTTTTCTCGGAGTGCGGCTTCAACTAGGTTTTTTCGAGCATGCTTGAAAACCCCTCTTCAAAAACTAAAGTCATTAAGCCGATTCGATTATATACATATTAGCGTGTATTTGATTATCCGCCTAAATAAAGTGAAACTTCAATCAGTGGGGGTTCCCCTCATCTCTCACTTATCCTTTAGCGTATTTTCACTTAAATCTTGAAGTGGGCATCTTACTGCCCGTTAATGCAGGATAAAATAATCAACATTTTTTCAAAATCTGTCGTCTTTTTTCAGCGCTTATTCGTCTATATTTTATAACAGAAAGGAGCCCTTAACGCAACATGAAAACTGAACGTAGAAAAAGACGTGGACCATGGATTGACCTAATTCTTATTGGGGCAATCGTCGTTTTAGCAGCAGCCATTGTATTCTTTACAATTATTAACCCAGAGTCAAAGTTCCAACAAGTGAACGAGCCCGAACAAACTGAAACAGATGCTTTACAAGGAGAAGTATCAGAAAGCCAATCTAGCTTCCCCGGTATTCGCATTGTGACAGATATTTCAAACGATAAAATAATGCCATATGCTATTCAATATCCTCAATCAAATTCAGATTCCTTTAACGAGGCGGTAACTGAATTTATTGCAGCCTCGAAAAAAAATTACATAGCGGAAATGCGTTTAGAAAAAAATGTTGATAATAATGAAGTCGAGCCTGGCGAATTAAATATTATCTTCGAAACATACCCATATAAAGAGCATTACTATTCGTTTGTGCTAAAGAAAAAATTACGAACAAATAACAGTGACGAAATGACGGTTACAACTTATTTTTATAATAATGAAACTGGTGAACTCCTAGATATTCGTGCTATTTTAGGAGAGAACTTGAAAAACCTAGAAGTGTTTTCAACACATATACGCTCACAAATTACAGATAGTATAGAATTTGAAGGTCATTTATTAGAAGAAGAAATGCTGGCGAAAACTGAACCAAAATGGAGATTATTCGAGCGCTTCTCCATTCAAAATGAAGCATTAGTTTTATATTTTGATTCGGGTGAAATTGCTAGCCCTGAAATGGGTATCTCTACTGTAACTACCTCTCTTTCATATATTAATCCTATTCTTGCTGAGCAATTCCAAGAACAAATGGTAAGCACTGATACGATTATCTCAAATCCAGATACGTCTACAGATTCAGTTGAGCAGGATCATATTAAGCGCGTTGCCCTAACGTTCGATGATGGACCAGACCCTAAAGTAACAAGACAGGTTTTACAGCTTTTAGAGCAATATAATGCTAAGGCTACGTTCTTTATGCTTGGTAGCCGCGTACAATATTATCCCGAAATTGCACAAGAAGTATATAATGCAGGGCATGAAGTAGGAAACCATTCTTGGAGCCACCCCGTTTTAACAAAGCTTACTTCTAAGCAAGTTTTAGCAGAGTATAACTCGACGGAACAAGCCATTAAGCAAGCAATCGGACAATCGGCCACTGTATTCCGTCCCCCATATGGTGCTACAAACCAGCGGGTTAATGGACTTATCCCAATCCCTTCTGTCAATTGGACGATTGATACATTAGATTGGAAGCATCGCGATGCCAAACAACTGTTGCCGATTATAAAAAATCATATGCACAATAATGCGATTATTTTAATGCATGATATCCATGCTTCAACTGCGGATGGTCTTGAGGCCGTGCTTCAATATTTAATTGAGGAAGGCTATACATTCGTAACAGTAAGCGAAGTTTTAAAATACCATTAATGGGGGAGCGTCTAACATGCCGTGCGGCGGCTGGTATGTTGGACGCTTTCGTTTGTGCTTTGATGCGGGATAAAATGCTTGCTCGTTAAAAGAGCAAGAGGAGGATTCTTTGAAAACGACAAGAACACTAGGTTTAGCGGATTTCCTACCGAAGGAAAGAGATAAAGTGCAAATTGGATTTTCTTAATTGCACAAAAAAGAAGCTGCCTATTCGGACAGCTTCCCTTTTTTATTTTGAGAAATTCACTTTGCTTAATTTCTCAAAAGTATTTAAGTCATAGCTAACAATACCGCTTTGTGAAATTGTATATAGTGAATTATCAATATAAATCATACGGCGAACCGTCTTATCCCATTCCTCGTACATTTGGGTCGCTTGTGCTGGCTCAATTAAGTCAGCTTTCAGCTTAATTCCTTTCGTTGTCACTTCATATACTTGTGAGCCTGTGCCTTTGTAAATCATTTCATTGGCATTTTTCTCTTCGTATAAAGTTACAGGGAAGCCATAATAGCCTTTCTCAACATGACGAAGCAATGCTTTATGGTCGTACTGCACATCAGAATATGTGCCACGCCCTCCAATGATAACTGCCGACTTTTCTTTCGGATTCGCTAAATCACTTACATCAAATAGCGCTAGCTTCATGCCTTTTGTTATGACAAATGGCTCTTTAGAATATTCATTCATACGAATTTCTGTGTCATAGCCAATACCGATTAAATGTTTATCATCAAGCGGGTGTAAATAGTTACTAAAGCCAGGAATTTTTAGCTCACCTAACACTTTCGGCTTTGCTGGATTTGCCACATCTATTACAAATAGCGGGTCCACTTCTTTAAATGTTACGATATACGCTTTATCACCCATAAAGCGCGCTGAGAAGATACGCTCACCTCTTGCTAAATCTGTTAATGCCCCAACTTGCTTTAAGTTACTATCTAATATAAATAGATGGTTTTTGGAATCGGCATTACGCCCCCATGCAAAGCCCTCTGTTGTAGCAATGCGGAAGTACCCTTCGTATTCATCCATTGAGAATTGATTTAATGTCGTTCCTTTTACTTCTGCTTGCCCTACTAATTTGATTGCCGTTTGGTCAATAGCAAATTTATAAATTTGCGTATTTGAAGCCGCTGGCATAATCATCATATCTGTCATAGCACGATTGGATGCTGCTGGAGCCGCATAATCATATTTAGGTGCTGTCACATAAATTGCCTTCTGTGACATGTATAATTGAGAGCCACTACCTAAATAACTTTCTGTTTTCACTTCATTTTTTGCCAAGTCCTTTAAATCAATTGCTGATAATGTTGTATAATTTGGCTCTGTATTACCAGGGAAAATTGAAATTTTTTCGATTGGCATTGGCTCCGATGTATTTTGGCTATTGCTGTCATATGTGTATGGACGTAATTCTACGTCAACTCCCTCACGCAGTAACCAATAATTAGGTGATGAATTCGTTACCATATATAACACATCACCTTGTTTACGAATGCCTGCAATATGACCTTCTTGCCCAATTTCACGCAGCAATTTTGGGCTATCGGCATTTTCCACATCAAAGAAGGCAAACTTGGATAACGATATCGACTGCATATAATCTTTTCCTTCTAGAGGACGTTCCTCATAGCTATCATACGCAACAATTAATAATGAATTGTGTAAAATGAGCTTTGTTAAATATTGATTATCCTTAAATGCCTTTTTGGCAACAACCTTTATATTTTTAGGGTTTTTCGCATCTGTAATGACTAGCTCATTTTCAACAATTGCATAAATATAGCGTCCATCTGTAACAACAATATCCCCTTCTTCAATGCCCTCTACTTGATTATTCGTTGTCGAATGGTCTGAAGATTTGCCACTTGCCGCGCTATCAGCGACAGATTCGGATGTTTCCATCATTTCATTTTGAACACGACCATAACCAAAATTTTGATTGTTTAATACCGTTTCAAAATAAGTTACTAAATCCTTTGTCGACTTTATTTGCTCGACCGCTTTCACAACATTAAACTTAACAGACTTTTTCTTGTTGTTAAATGTCAATTTTTTAGACGCCCCTTTTTCAACATATAGCGTATATTGCCCAGGGCTTAAATCCCAAACAATAATAGCATCAGCCGTTTCGTTTAATGTCAAACGCGCATCTACCTTTTTTCCTGTAGCATCTGTAACATATACCTTGCCATTTGTTAAGCTGGCAGCTTCGATAGTTTCTGAAAATTCAGCATAAAATGGCTGCCCTTCTAACACCGCTGTAGCTGTACCCGCAGCTGCCGTTTTTTCATTTCCGAACAAAGCAATCGCAGTTATTAGTAAAATAGCTATAGCAAATAAAGTGCCTATTGCTCGTATTTTTTTCATGCTTTTCTCCACTCCTTTTTATGGTTTTCTTTCCATGTCATTAAATAAGACGGTACATCACCAATTTCGTTACAGTTTTTTTAGATAAAGTGAAACTTCTTTCAGTGGACGCCCTTCCCCACTGAATGTTAGTTGAACCATTCGGGCTTTTACGGGCAGTTAATCTACCACTTATCCTTAATCCGACTTCACTTTAGACTTGAAGTGGGAGTTTTACTGCCCGTTAGCGGGATAAATCTGAAAATCAATTACACCTCGACTAATGCTAGTCCATGTTTTTCTCGAATCAACTAAATAGGGGAATGCATAATCGACATTTTGGATGCTGTAGGTATTGCTTTCTTCAAAGAATTCACTTGTTAAAATAAGCATAGAGCTAATTTCCAACTGCACTTAGGGAAAATTGAAATCTTGAGAAAGGCGCTTCCCTCAAAATAAATATGGCTGCAGGAGAAATCACTTTCCCTACAGCCATACCCCATTTTACCATTTTACAATCATTGCGGAGCGATGTGAGGTTTCTTTAATATCTACACCGCGCTTTGCCATTTCCTCAATATATGTTCCACCTGGCACAATGGACTCTGGTGCGAAAACACCTCGCTCTGAAATAACGCCATTGCCGAGCATTTGCGCCACAACCGATGCTGTATTTGCTGTAGCACGAGCCATTGCAGTTACGCCTGTCTCTAAATCTTTTTTCACAACCATTTCGTACTCATATGTGACTTGCTCTTCTGATTTTTCACCCGCTATAATAGCACGTAATAATACTGCATCTACTTTCTTGCCTAGCTCTAACTTTTTCTTTAAAGCTTCACGTACAACTTCACGCACGCTTATTTCATGGTTGCCTACCTCTACCATATTATCTTTGCTTAAGAAATCTAAGTCTGCTAAAAGCTTGAATTTTTCAACATGCCCTTTATAGCGAATTGTTTTATATTCCAGTGTTTTTACATGCGGGAATGTTTGGTGCAATGTCGAGATACCTCCAGATGTATAAAATGCCTCCAACACCCCAAATTCATCAAAGTAAATTGGCTCTACACCCGTCAAAGATTCTACCTCGGTTAATTTGCTATCTTGAATCATTTTTGATGGCTCTGTATAATGGTCAAAAACCCCTTCTAACGAGAATACATGTGTGTAGTGCAGCGGTGGCTTCGGCTCTGTCGGAATACCGCCTACATAAAGTTTAATTGATTCCACCTTATCTAATTTCGACGCTCCGTATCCTGCTAAAATATTAACCATCCCCGGCGCAACCCCTAAATCCGGTATAATCGTAACGCCTGCCGCCTTTGCTTCATCTGCCATTGCAAGTACATGCTCTGTCACACCGCCAATATGTCCACCTAGGTCAACAGAGTGAACCCCTGTAGCAATCGCTGCCCTTGCTACCGCTTCATTGAATTCATAAAATAATGCGTTGATTGCAACATGACCCTTTGACATAACATTGCGCAATGATTCGTCTGATGTTGCATCTAATGCAATAACCTCTACTTTATTTGTATTTAATGTAGCGACAAATTCCTCTGCCGCGCCTACTACTAAGTCTGCTAAGTATACTTTTTCAACCGATTCACTTGCTACTAAATCTCGTGCTACTTCTTTCCCCATTAAACCTGCACCTAGAACTACTACTTTCATGTAATCCAACCCCTTTTATTTAGTATGTCATGTGGGACTGTCGGAAAAGCAGATAAATGCTAGATTTCCCAACAGCTGTACGCACTTTTCTTGAAGTAAATGAAAATTATTAAAGCACTGCACTTAGAAGAATTTATTCGTATTAAAAATGATAGAATAGTTGAATTTAAGCGTTACGTATCAATTTGCGCTCTTTGTAAAGTACCGCTATAGTCTACATAAATGCTTTTCCATTCTGTGTAAACGTCAAGAGCAGCCTGACCTGAATCTCTGTGACCATTACCCGTCCCCTTTGTACCACCAAATGGTAAATGGATTTCAGCTCCTGTCGTTCCCGCATTCACATAAACGATACCTGTATCTAAAAGCTGCTGTGCTTTAAATATCGTATTCACATTACGTGAGAAAATAGAACTTGATAAACCAAAGCGCACACCATTATTTACTTCGATTGCCTGCTCTAGACTATCAATTGCAATAATGCTAACAACAGGTCCAAAAATCTCCTCCTGTGCAATAATCATATCCGGTTGCACATTCGTGAAAACGGTTGGCTCAAAATAAAAACCTTTATCGTATGGTGTGTCCGTTAAGATGCGGCCACCTGTTAATAATGTTGCCCCTTCTTGCTTCCCAAGCTGAACATAATGATTAATTTTCTCGAGCGCTTGACGATTTATAACAGGACCTACTTTAACCTTCGGATCAAGCCCATCACCAATTGTAATCGCTTGCATTTCTCTTAGTAGCTTTTCTTCTAGCTCTTCCTTCACATCGCGATGCACAATAATACGACTGCATGCCGTACAGCGCTGCCCTGCTGTTCCAAAAGCACTCCAAACAATTCCTTGTACAGCTAAATCAATATCTGCATCATCCATAACGATAACCGCGTTTTTACCGCCCATTTCAAGCGAGATTTTCTTTAAATGTTTCCCCCCAAGTTCCGCCACCTTACTACCAGTAGCTGTTGAGCCCGTAAAGGAAATCACCCGTACATCAGGATGCTCAATCATTGCTGTGCCAATTGTTGGACCTGTACCAAATACAACATTCGCTACCCCTTTAGGCAAACCGACCTCTTCGAAAATCTTTGCTAGCTCATAGGCCATCATCGGCGTTTCATTAGAAGGCTTCCAAACAAATGTGTTGCCTGCTACGATAGCGGGAAACGCCTTCCATGTTGCGATAGCAATCGGGAAATTCCATGGTGTAATTAATCCAACTACGCCAATTGGTGAACGTACACTCATCGCAAATTTATTGGCTAACTCTGATGGTGTTGTTTCACCAAATAATCTACGTCCTTCACCAGCCATGTAAAGTGCCATATCGATGCCTTCCTGCACCTCTCCACGTGCCTCTTCAATGACTTTTCCCATTTCCTTTGTCAAAACCTGAGCTAAATGTTCTTTTTTCTCCTTCATTTTAAAACCAATTTCATATAAATAATCTGCACGTTTCGGTGCGGGCAACAACGCCCAACTCTTCTGTGCTTCTTTTGCAGCTTGAACAGCTACATCAATTTCTGTTTTTGTTGAGAGTGGCACTGTACCTAGTTGCTCACCTGTTGCTGGATTAATAATAGGCATTGCCTGCAATCCGCTTTCCACCCATTCACCAGCTATAAAGTTTTTCAGCTCCATTTAATCTCTCCTTTCCGTACGCAAAAACTTCTATTCTTGTGTTACATTACAAATTATTCGACATTCTCTGCTTCAAACCCTTTTTTTCTAATTTTAAAAATATTTTTAGTATTTTCGAAACTTCTTTTATTTACACTGCGTACATATAGTAAATTATATTTTTTTGATTGGACAAGAATTAAATCAAAATAAAGCCTTCGATGAATATATGTGGACGCCATTTCATCTAGGCTTAATGACAGGAGGAGCAAATAATGAACAATCACGAAATCGATTACAAGCTTTACGGAGATGATATGCAATTTGTAGAGGTCGAGCTTGACCCATCTGAAACAGTTGTAGCTGAGGCTGGTAGCTTAATGATGATGGAAGATGACATTCGTATGGAAACGGTATTCGGTGATGGCTCTGCACAGGGCGGCGGTGGTTTAATGGATAAGCTTATGGGAGCAGGTAAACGCTTGTTAACAGGTGAAAGTTTATTTATGACAACATTTACAAATACGGGCTCTGGCAAACGCCATGTTTATTTTGCAGCACCTTATCCCGGAAAAATTATCCCGATTGATTTAAGCCTTTGGAACGGAAAAATCATTTGTCAAAAGGATGCTTTTTTAGCAGCTGCTAAAGGGGTATCTGTTGGCATTGAATTCCAGCGTAAATTAGCAACAGGCTTCTTCGGTGGAGAGGGCTTCATCATGCAGAAGCTTGAAGGCGATGGGATGGCATTTATTCACGCAGGGGGCACCATTCACCGACATGATTTGCGACCAGGTGAAACATTGCGTATCGATACAGGCTGTTTAGTCGCTATGACAAGGGATGTTGACTACAATATCGAAATGGTCAGCGGCGTAAAAACTGCCTTATTCGGTGGAGAGGGTCTATTTTTAGCAACACTGAGAGGTCCGGGTACAGTCTGGGTACAATCGCTACCATTTAGCCGACTAGCAAGCCGTGTATTCGCAGCAGCTCCAGCTAGCAAAGGCGGTGGCGGTAAGTCAAGCGATGAAGGCGGTATCGGTGGATTATTCGACCTATTTAATAAATAGGCTATAGGAGTTATCTGAAAAGCTATGTGTTCCCATTGCTTTTCAGATATTTTTTTGCCTTTAAGTGAAATGGTCAAAATAGAACCTCAAAAGGAGATTGAAATACTATGAAAAAAATGTTTTTTGGGTCAACTATTCTTTTATGTGGGACAATAGGATTGATTTCAATTATAGTACTTTCAGTAAATAACCCTTGGGATTATAATGGAATTACTGGAATTTATGGATTTTTACTTGGTTCTCAAACATTGTGGGCTTTCATTTTATTTTGTTTAATGTTTATTTCAGGTGCATTTATTTCCTTTTACGAAGCATATTTTAGCAAAGTTAAATAATTAATCTATGTTTTAATGATACTATACATAACTATTTTTCTATTTGAATGGGGAGGTATTTTCATGGAGGGCGCATACCACGCTGGTGATATTATTGCAACAATACTCTTTGTACTTTTTATATGTGCTACGATTACTGCGGTTATAATTTTCTTCAAACGAGTAAGCAGTACAAAAACACAACAGAAAGAAATAATTACGAAACTAGACACGATTATCGAACTGTTGAAACAGAAATAATGAGAGCGTCCAAAAAGCAGTCTTATGCACTGCTTTTTGGACGCTCCTCCTTATAAATACAACACAACAAGCAATAATGCCGCAAGTGCGATACGATAAATAGCAAACGGTGTTAACTTAACACGTGAAATTAATTTTAAGAAGAACTTAATAGATAATAATGCGAAAACAAAGGCGCTAATAAAGCCAACTGCATAGAACATAAAATGATCTGGGTTAATATCTTCCCAATGCTTAATTAAAGATAATCCACTTGCTCCTGCCATAATTGGTACAGCCATAATAAATGTAAAATCTGCTGCTGTTTTATGGTCTAAGCCTAAAAGTACCCCACCCGAAATCGTTGCGCCTGAGCGTGAGAAGCCCGGCCATAATGATAAACATTGCACAAGACCAATTTTCAATGCTTTGCCGTATGAAATTTGGTCTAATGATGTAATTGCAGGCTTTTTCGGTCCAAACTTATCTGCAATAATCATCAAAATTGCTCCAATAATTAAACCGATAATCACTGTCTCCATTCGAAATAAATGCTCATCAATCATATCTTCAAACAAGACGCCAAAAATCCCAGCTGGAATAATACCCGCAATCACATGCCCTAAATGGAAACGCTGTGTCGAAGTTTGTCCTTCTATTTTATATAAGCCTACTAAGCTTAAAATGCGCTTCCACATGACAACAACTACAGCTAAAATAGAGCCAAGTTGAATAACAATTTTAAATGTGTTGGCAGAGCTTGAACCTAAAAATTCTTGCGTTTTCAACCACATATCATCGACGATAATCATATGTCCTGTCGATGAAACAGGGGCAAATTCTGTCATTCCTTCTACAAAGCCTAACAAAAGGGCTTTTAATAGTTCAATCAAATCCATTCCATAATTCCTCCGATTTACTTACTTTCCACATGAATAACCCATAGCTCTGAGCGACTACCGATACGCATTGGCGGTCCCCAAAAGCCGAAGCCACTTGAAACGAGCGCATGCATTCCCTCTTTATTTTTATAGCCATAGTCTAATTCAAATATTTTACGTGTAATATATTCGTTTGGCCATAGCTGTCCTAAATGGGTATGCCCCGATAAATGCAAATCAACGCCCGCATTTGCAGGTGCATTCAAATCATCTGGCGTATGATTCATTACAACCCAAGGCTTATCTCGTTCAATTGGGGCTAAATCTGCAATTTGCTTTCTTGCTTTATTCGTTTTATCTTCCTGCCCTGTTAAATAAAAACGCTCTCCTACTAAAATAGTTTCATCTAACAACATTTTGACATTCGCTTTTTCCAGTTCATCTACAATTAATTGCAGCGCATTCCCGTAATACTCATGATTGCCTAGCACCCCATATACACCATATGTGGATTTTAGCTGTGCCATCACCTCGCCCATACCCTTCTTAATAAATAAATCTGGCTTGTCATCCACTAAATCTCCGACTAAAAGCACAACATCAGGATTTTGCTCATTGGATAATGTCACAAATCTCTGCAAATGTGCCTTATTGGACAGCACGCCTAAATGAAAATCTGACGCAACAACAAACGTCATTGGCTCATCGACATCTAGCTTCACTGTTGTTTCTCTCACAACAGGCGAATAAGCATTGTATGTACCATAAATAAAAAGCACAATAAAAATAATGACAGCCACACTGCCTGTCGTGCGCGCTGTTAATGGCGTAATAAAAACAACGATATTCGCAATAATACATAAAATCAATCCGTATTCAAAAATGAACATCCAATAATTACCTAAAACTGATAAAGGACGTAATAATTCATGAATTCTACCCAACACAAAGCCAAATGCTACTACATAAAGAAGAGGCCAAAAAATAAGATTCGATATATGTATATTTATAGATGCTAGCCACAAATTGAAATTCCAACCTATGTAAAATGTCATACCGCTATAAATAACAACGATTACTATACCTATTAAATATTGCAATGATAGTATCCTCCTGTATTTTATCCCGCATTAACGGGCAGTAAGACGCCCACATTTCAAGATTTATGTGAAATTGGCTTAAGGAGAAGTGGGAGACCAACTGCCCGTAAAAGCCCGATTGGTTCAACTAACATTCAGTGGGAAGAGCGTCCACTGAATGAAGTTTCACTTTATCCCGCATTAACGGGCAGTAAGACGCCCATTTCAAGATTTATGTGAAATTGGCTTAAGGAGAAGTGGGAGACCAACTGCCCGTAAAAGCCCGATTGGTTCAACTAACATTCAGTGGGAAGAGCGTCCACTGAATGAAGTTTCACTTTATCATGCAAAAGTATAACATTACTTTCTCTATGTAGAAAAATATAAGTCTCAGAAAATCAAAAATGCCCTACCTAACACAATTCAAAACTATCAAAATGCAGCTCCATTTTATAGTAGAAACGCATTGAAAGAAAGATTTTCATCCCTTCTCCATTATTTAGAAGTAACTCCGCTAAAGTCAATGATTCTCTCATTTTTAAAGAAATCCCCTCGCTATTTCCCTCGAAGAAATACTTTGAAAAGACACCATCAAAAGCGTCCCAAACACCGTGCAGTTGCCGGTGTTTGGGACGCCCTATTTAAAATGCTACTTGTACAGCAACCGTTACCTTAAATAAATCGCCATCTACTTCAATTTTCATTCGTGCACCATGCAAGTCAACAATCGACCCTGCGATAGCAAGCCCTAAGCCAGAGCCTTCTGTATGACGAGATGTATCGCCACGTTTAAAGCGCTCCGTCAGTTCCTCTACATTTTCAACAAGCTCATACTTCGCAATATTTTTCACTACAAGCTCCGCCTCTGCTCCTTGCTGTTTAAGTGTAACATAAACGCGTGTACCCTCTAATGAATACTTTTGGGCGTTGACAATTAAATTATCAATAACACGCCACCATTTTTGTCCGTCTACATAGGCAAAAATAGGCTGGCTTTCAATATTGACTCGTAAATCTAATTTTGCCGTAGTAAAAGCTTCTTCATGCTCACCAATTGCCTGCTGTAATAGCTGTGCTAAATCAACTCGTTGCTTCAAAAGCTCGACATTCCCACTTGCCATTTTCGATACATCAAATAAATCCTCAATCAATGTTTTCAAACGTGCCGATTTTTTATCAAGTATGTCGATATATTTACTACGCTCTTCTTCAGATAAGTTAGGCTTTTTCAATAAATCCGTGTACGTAATAATAGATGTTAACGGCGTACGTAAATCGTGGCTAACATTTGTAATCAGCTCCGTTTTTAAACGTTCACTTTTTGCCTGCTCTGTCATTGATGTTCGAACACCATCTCTTAATTTATTTAAGTTTTGAGCATGCGCTGCAATCGGTGATTTCCCCTTCACCTTCACATCAGTCGTTAAACGCCCCTCTGCCATATCTTCAGCTTGTTTCATCACACGATTTAGGTAGCCCATGCGGCGAAGATATATATATAGTGTAGGCACGAATACGAATAAGAAGAGTGGTATATAAATAAGGAACAGCCCGTTATCAATCAAAGCGCCTGTGAATCCTACCCCTGCAAGGAAAAATACAATAAGCATTGCAAATGTTTGCATACCAACCGAACGATTTAAAAAGACGTCCTGACCCGCTTGCCAAATGCGAAGAGAAATCGATTCTTTCCAGCGTTCAATATCACGACTATCATCAATTAACCATAATATACTGATTACTAATGCCATGAATAAAGCAACGGCAAGCCCAAATAAGAAAATAAGCTCTATTATATTTACTAACTGATACATTTCAGCACTGTAATAGGCAATATTGTAAATGGACCTCACTAGCCCATCAACGATGTCAATGAATAGCATCCCACCTAATAATGTCAAAGCAATTGCCGCATCAATTGGTAGCTTGTTAAATAACGGCTTCACTTTTAGTAATAATGCCTCGATTTCTGCTCTTTTAGGTCGCATAAAAAAGAATAGTACGAATAATGTTAAAAGACCGGTTCCCCATATGATATAAGAAAGAATTTTAAAAGCTTCAAAACCCTCATAATTTCTTTTTAGCTCCGAATCCTTTAAAGCCGTCTTTGGCAATGTAATCGTGCCTGTAAACTTTGGTAGCTCAATAGTTATCGGAATCGTGTGCGATAATAACGCAAAATCCTCTTCAATATACTCACCTGTGTAAACTTCCATCACTACTTCACTTCGAACATTTTCAGCAACCGTATCCGATGTTACTTCAGAAACACCTTCCCAGATTCCTTCAGAAGTGCTTTCCAAAATTACTTCGCCTATGCTTCTATTTAAAGGTGGTACAAAATACTCGGAGTTTTCCTCTAAAAAATGCTCCTCGAATATCGCCGTTGCGGCAATATTATTATTTGTAAAACGTTGCTTTGTATTCACATCTACTAAATCGTAGCTAAACATTTTATAACTATTGGATGATAGGAACTCTCGTTTTTGACGCTCCTTGCTAGCAGCATAATTATCAATAATTTGCTCCTTTATTGCACGGATTTTCGCCTCAACATGTGCATCGTCCGAGAAATTTTTCTTCACCTCCTCGATTTTACGATCACGCTCCTGCTTTAGCACTTCTTTCACTTCAACTGATGCTGACGCAGAGTCTGTGTTATCTTCTAGGCGGTCTTGATATTGCCTAATAAGATTTTCAACCTGTTCCTCTAATGAACCATAGTAATTACGATAATAATTAATTTCATTTTGTGTTACTTTTATTTGCTTTTTTGCCTTCTCCGCATCAAAAGACATTAACACATTGTTATATAAATCTTCATAATATTGCTGCAACTGCCACTCGAATTCTTGGGAAGTAATAAATGATTTACCGATAATCGTATTCGCATTTCCCAAAAAGGAAAATAACGAAAATATGGTCCAAAAAATGAGCAGTAGCGTTAGGGCGCCTCTTCCCTTCTTCATTTCGTTTCCTCCTAAAAAAGCTTTCGTAATAACTGCAATGTATTGATTAAATCCGCTCTTGTCGCCCATAGAAACATCCCGATATAAATAAGACCAATTAGACTAGCAATTGCACTAATTAGCGTACATACCAGTGCAATATTACTTTTCCATTTTGTAGCCAAGTCCCCAAACAACCTTTAAATAATGTGGATTTTTCGGATCTGTTTCAATTTTTTCGCGGATTTTTCGGATGTGTACTGCGACAATATTTTCAGCATTATACGCCTCTTCGTTCCAAACCATTTCGTAAATTTCTTGAATGGAAAAAACACGACCAGCATTTTTTAACAATAGTTCTGTTATTTTATATTCAATGGGCGTCAGCTTTATAGGCTCTCCGTCCTTTAAAACTTGGCGACCTGCTATATCTAACTCTAGCCCTTCAATTTGCGCTGCGCTATTTTGAAATGTTCCTAGCTCGACATAACGACGTAGCTGCGACTTTACCCGAGCCATTAACTCTAAAGGATGGAAGGGCTTTGTAATATAATCATCCGCCCCAACAGACAAACCATGAATCTTATCCGTATCCTCAGCCTTCGCACTAAGCATAATAATTGGGATATTTCGTTCAGCCCGGATTTTAAATGTCGCTGTAATACCATCCATATTCGGCATCATTATATCTAAAACAATCAAATGTACCTCATGCTGTGACAGCATTTCTAACGCCTCTACACCATCGCCAGCCTTCAAAACTTGATAGCCATCATTTTTTAAATAAATTTCTATACCATCGCGGATATCTTGGTCATCATCCACGACTAGTATCGTTAACTTCGTCATATCATTCACCTCGCTGCAAACTCTTATAATGTTATAATAAAGGATAAAAATGAAGTATTGCTTAACGTAAATCTTAAGATTTTCTGAAGAAATGGAAAGGGAATGTCGTTTATGTATAAAACTGTAGCTCAAACAGCCTTAGACTTAAATATGCCAGAAGAACAAATTTTATATTATATTCACAATGGGCGCATTAAAGCCGTGCATGATGGTGAGCAATTTTTAATCAACAGTGGACAGTTCGAGGCATACCACGAGCAAATCGAGCGTATCAAAGAGGAAATTGATATTTGGCGTAATACCCCCATCCCTGAAGATATTGATGTGAAGGATGAAGACTAAAGGGTGCCCAACCCCCAGAATTAAAGTGAAGAATTTCTATACTAAAAGAAAGGCGGTGCTGCCTTTGTAGACAACACCGCCCCTTACTTAAATCGGGATAACTTGACTTACACTTTTTGTCATTATTTCTGCATAATCCTCTACCATCACACTTGCAGTTGGATACATTCCCGCTCCAGGTCCAACAAGTGTAATTGTCCCAATATAATTTGTATCAACAGCCACAGCGTTATTAACATCATCAATAGCGTATAACGGATGCTCTTTGTTCACTAATAACGGTATTACTTTACCAACGATTTTTCCGTCTGCAAAGCGTTCTATTTCCGCAACATGACGATAACGTAGCCCTTTCGCCTGTGCCTCCTGCACATCTGCTTGGGAAATTGCATCAACACCGATTACTTCTACCTCCGACCAATTAGGCTGTTCACCAAATGCCAAGCTAGATAAAATCATTAACTTTTTGAAGGCATCCTGCCCCGACACATCATTGTATGGATCGGCTTCTGCATAGCCAAGTCGCTGTGCCTCCTTTAAAGCTTCCTCAAAGGATACATTTTCTATACGCATTTTCGTTAAAATATAGTTCGTTGTTCCATTTAAAATACCTTGAATTCGTTCGGCATCATTTACTAACAGCACATTTTTTAATGTCTTAATAACAGGTACGCCACCAGCTACAGAGGCTTCATACCCTACATATACACCATGCTCCTTAGCAAGTTGCTCAAGCTCCTGCCCCCGCTTTGCAAACATCACCTTATTCGCCGTAATAACGTGGCATCTATGCTCGACTGCGCGCTTTAAATAGGAAAACGCTGGCTCCTCATTTACAATCGCTTCGAAAACAACTTGTAATCCAGGCTCTGCCAATACGTCCTCTATACTTTCCGTCATCAAATGCATTGTGTTAGCTACACGTTCTTTACTCGCATCAGTAACTAATATTTTTACAACCTCGAGCTCCACCCCTAATTTCTGTTGGAGCTCCTGCTGCCTTTCCTTTAGTATATGATAAATTCCTTGCCCCACGGTTCCAAAACCGAGAATGGCTGCCTTCACTTTTGACACTATACCTTCGCCTCCAAATTTCCTTTCACAACTAATCAAGTGAATCTTAGGCTTTTTACAAAATCAAATTGTGTATTTTATATATTTTCTGCAAAAAACCACGACTTATTTGTTATATCGTTCTCGTTATATATAGTGATTCTAGCTCAATACTTATGATATTACAAGAAAATTCTACCCTAAACAGACATTTGTTTTTTCAGAGAGGTCACCAAACATTCAAATAATATAGAAATGGGGCTGCCAAGAAAGAAATGACTTTCAAGACAGCCCCGTAGGTTATATATCAATAAAAGAAATGGGGGAATTTCTTCTATTATAATAAGGAAGATTTCAACTAACTTCTGTTAATTGTCGACGGCGATAGTTTTCCAAAATGGATTGCATAATCTTTTCCTCTAATGCTGTAAATGCTGGCACTGCATATGTGCGGTGAACAAGCTGAAACTCCCCATAGCGTAAAAACCATTCTTTCGCTGGCAATTTAATGTGGTCATTTCCATGCTCGATATACGCATCATATACTTCCTTTACAATGTACCCATTTAATAAATCATATGTTGATTCTGAAAACGCACTATGCCCAAACACTTTCATCCACATCATTTCAACATTTGCTAATAATAATTGAATTGCTTGTGAATTGATGAAGGTGTATGTCTCATTTAATTCATACACAATATAAGATGCTATGTTTTGTGCACTATATGTACGTCCCATATTCAACACTCCTTTGATTTATCCTATTTTATCAATTACGCTTCGGTTCACCGCCACCTAGATTTATCCAATATTTTTGGTGGAAGTTTACTTAAAATCGCCACATCCTGTAACATCCGTTGGAGATTGAAAGAATTTTAATTCCCTGCAAGTGGATTGGTTTTATTATAATTGAGAAAAATCAAGAAGTCAACAATTCTTATAAAAATACTAGGTATTAAGTTTTATATTTTAGCTAGAGGGGCTGCGACTGCGAAATGATGCAGTCTACAGCCTATTTTTAGCAACAATCTAACAAAACCATATAGATACTTTATACAAATGAGTATTCAAGCGTTTGTCTATAGGTTAAGCATTTTTTGCTGCTAATGCTAACGCTTGGTCCAAATCTGCCACTATATCTTCCACTGCTTCTAAGCCGATTGATAAGCGAATGAGCTCTTCTGATACACCAGCGATTTTAAGTTCTTCTGCTGATAATTGTTGATGTGTTGTAGATGCTGGGTGAATAATAAGCGAGCGTGCATCGCCCACATTTGCTACATGCGAGAAGAGTTTAACACTATCAATAACAGTTCGCCCAGCCTCTCTACCACCTTTAATACCGAAAGTGATGATAGAGCCAAAACCATTTTTCAAATACTTTTTCGCCAATGAATGCGATACAGTATCTTCAAAGCCGTTATAGTTTACATATTCCACGAATGGGTGGTTACGTAAATGAGCCGCTACTTTTGCGGCATTTTCATTATGTCTTACTACACGCAAATGAAGCGTTTCTAACCCTTGTAAAAAGTTAAATGCTGAATCTGCACTTAATGTTGGCCCGAAATCTCGCAGCAATTGCACGCGCAATTTTGTAGCGAATGCCGCAGTTGCCGTATCAACTCCATAGCGGATGCCGTGATATGTTGTATCAGGCTCTGTGAAGCCTGGGAATTTCCCCTGTGTCCAGTCAAATTTCCCTGCATCGACAACAATACCACCGATTGTTGTGCCATGCCCACCAATCCATTTTGTTGCCGAATGAATGACAACATCCGCCCCGAATTCGATTGGATTAGAGCCATATGGTGATGGGAATGTATTATCAAGGATTAGTGGGATACCATGCTCATGTGCGATTTTAGCAACCGCTTCAATATCTAGCACATTTAAGCTTGGATTACCGATTGTTTCTGCAAAAATTGCTTTTGTATTTTCGTTAATTGCCGCTCGGAAGTTTTCCGGGTCACTCTCGTCTACAAATGTTGTCGTAATACCGTAACGTGGCAAAGTTGTAGCAAATAAATTATAAGTACCGCCGTACAAAGAGCCTGCTGATACGATATGGTCTCCTGCACCAGCAATGTTTAAAATAGAAAATGAGATAGCTGCCATTCCTGAAGAAAGTGCTACTGCTGCTGTTCCTTTTTCCAATAAAGCAACACGCTCTTCAAATGCCCCAACAGTCGGGTTCATAATACGAGAATAAATATTTCCCGCTTCCTCTAATGCAAATAATCGCTGCGCATGAGCAGTATCGTTAAATGCATAAGCAGTTGTACGATAAATTGGTACGGCAATTGCCCCTGTTACTGGATCGGGTTTTTGCCCACCATGTAATAACAATGTTTCTGGTCGTAGTGTTGACATGATGTTCCTCCTAAAATGTATTCGATGGCTAATGGATTTTTGAGGAGGGTAGAAAAACAAAAAACCCTCTTCCTAAGAAGAGGGTTCGCAAATGAGCAAGTTTTCCTCCCCTTATCTTTCAGATTCCAATCCGAATCTGTAGGAATTAGCACCTTTGTAAGCTCGTCGCTTACCGGTTGCCGGGCATCATAGGGCCTAGTCCCTCCGCCACTCTTGATAAGAGTATTTGATTCATGTTCCATCGTTGTGATTGAGTATAAAGCATTGTAAACCAAGAAGTCAACTATTATTTTTAAATTTTTTTCAATAGATGTCACAAATTTTGAATGAAGGCCTACCAAACGTAGCGCAGGTCGCGAATATTTAGATTAATTCACATCAGTTAGCTCGAAAAAAATCTAAATGAGAGTTAGCCAAGGCGTAATTGTTTTTTAATTAATTCATACAAATCGCTAAAATAATAGCATTTAGTCAACTTGATTGGTTATTTAATATAAGTAGTATAAAATAATATACGAATACAGGTCATTAGGAGGATGAAAATGGATACTAGAGAACTTTTACGCAATCACGCATCCGTGCGTAAATATACAGGGGAACAAATTCCGCGCGAAACGGTAATGGATTTAATCGAAACAGCACAAATGGCAGCAAGTTCACATTTTGTGCAAGCATATAGCGTTATTTGGGTTACGGATGAAAATAAAAAGCAAAAGCTCGGCGAATTATCAAAAAATGAATTTCAATTTCAAACAGCGGGTGCATCATTCTTATTTTGTGTTGACTTTAAGCGTCTTCAAGCCGCGGGTCAAAAACACGGTGTAGATATCGTTACAGATTCTGCAGAAAATTTACTTGTTGGTGTAGTCGATGTATCTTTATTTGCACAAAATTTTGTTGTTGCGGCAGAGGCGAAGGGCTACGGCATTTGCTATATTGGCGGAGCACGTAATAACCCTGCTGAAATTAGCGAACTTTTCAACTTACCTAAAAATGTATTTCCGTTATTTGCACTGACGATTGGTACTCCGACAAAGCGCAATGAAACAAAACCACGCTTGCCTGTCCCTGCAGTACTTCATGAAAATGCCTATGACGAGGCTAAGTATGATGCATTATTAGAAGAATATGATGCAACGATGGAAGGTTATTATGCAAGTCGTTCTTCAAATCAAAAAACAGCTACATGGACAAAACAAATGGCAGATTATTTAATCGAGCAAAAGCGTCCATACATCAAAGAATTCCTTGCACAGCAAGGGTTTACATGGAAATAACAGTGACCCATGCTCTTGCATTTAGTCCTTTGCGATTTTACTGTAGAAGTGGAAGTTTTTTGTACTCTTCATCTTGCTGTCGGTATAAAAAAAATGCTCCTGCGGTTACTTGTTGCAAGAAACATGTCCTAAATCATGATAAAATGGACCTACAATACATGAAAGTATTCAGAGGTGTTTGCCTATGCAAATGAATAGACATGTTGCGAAATCGTTAGAGCGACAACAATTAAAATCAATGCGACGCTTTTATTATGCAATAGCTGAAATCAATTTAATACTTGCTGATATTCATAAAAAAATACAATCAAATATTGATGAAGAAAAATATCAATATGCTACTGCTTATGTAAATAAATATATTTCTTATACATCTGTATGGAATATTAAATTTGCTTATAATTTAGAAAACCCTGAGGTCGCAATGCTTCAGCTCTTCCATTTACGATATATTTTCCAGCATGAGCCTACCATTGCATTTACTCAAGAACGCCAAATCGTTCAGCAGCAACAACATGCCTTTGACAAGCTACAGCTCTTCAGAGCAGAGCAACTCGCTGCACGTTACGAAACAATGCTGGCATATATTGCGGAGCACCAGGGCTAATTGAACCAAATATTGAATGCAGCGATTAAAAACAAAAGTCCTCTCTCTTTAGTCAGCATTTCACAGTCATGTGACGCTAGATATTTAGGGCTGCCCTAAAAGGCAGCTCCTTCTTTCAGTTTGAGTTTCGCTTATGCACTTTCATTCAGAAGAAAACCCCATGAACCTAGTGTTTCTACTATTTTCAAAAAATTCTCTTGCATTGTACCCAAGTGAATTTTTTGAAGTAATACCAACGAAAGCGTGCAAAATACCGTGCAGTTGCTGGTATTTTGCACGCCTCGCCCTTTTCTACTCCTTAACCATACGCGCGTTTGGTAGTGGCCAAACAACAGCTGGCACTGTACCTAATATTTTCTCCTGTGCGACAAAGCCAACCGTTATATCTCGACTATCCAAGCTTCTACGGCGATTATCTCCAAGCACAAAATATTGACCTTCAGGTACAACTTCCACTCCTAAAGCGTCCACCAAAGTAAAGTTCCCTGTTAAATTTCCGCTGTCTACTAATGCTTCCCTATTGCTCTTTAAGTAAGGCTCTTCGAATTTTTCGTCATTAATAAATAGCTCATCATCCCGATATTCTATACGGTCCCCGGGTAAACCAATAATACGCTTAATAAAATTTTCACCCGTTGGTGCTTCAAAAACGATAACATCAAAACGCTTATAATCAGATAAGGTTGGTCCAATAATATTGACAATCACTTTTTCCTCATTTTCAAATGTAGGCATCATTGAAGCACCTTCTACATTCACAGGTGTAAATAAAAAAATACGAATCCCAGCAGCTAATACTACTGCAAACACGATTGTTTTAATCCAGCTAATAATCTCCTTTTTCTCCAAACTCGCTCGCCTCCTTAAAAATTAAAACGTCTTTTAGTAAGCAAAGTTGCATAGGCCCATTTAATTTCCGCAAGACATTAAAAGCTTTTCGCTCTACTCTTTCACTTAGAAGGAACACCATTAAATTCAATGTTTTGGACAGTAGCGATGATATTTCGCAAAATGTTGATATATATAAACAGAGAACGCCTCTTTTAAAAATGGGAGGAACATTGGCTTTAGCAGCGTTATCTTTCATTAAAAGGGAAGCGATGAAAACATTGATTTCAATACAAACAAAATAGACTTTTCGGACAACTCCTCTATCTATTCTATGCACCAACGAAGGCGTTCAAAATGCCGGCTACTGCACGGTATTTTGAACGCCTATAAACGCTATGTCTCGCTCTATTCTACAGGGCAAACATTTTACTATAAAACTAGCCGCCAGCGTTCGAAACGCCGGCTACTGCACGGCATTTTGAACGCCCCTAATTGTTAGTTGCTTAATTGGCTGGAATTGTTCGCCTGTAGCGTAGTATGTCATTGTCACTTCGTCCCCCTGCTCTAAATAAATAGCAAGTGGTACTGCTTCAGAGCTGACTATGAAATTTTGCCCTGTATCTGTTAGTAATGAAACGATTGTAAAGTCACCAACGCGCTCTTTATAGACACGTAGCACCTTTGCTGTAAGCTGTGCTTCCTCAGCGCTAGAAGAACCATCTACTGTACTACCACCACGACTAAGCGCCGCTTTATAAAGCTTTAATGCCTCATTTGGTGTGAAAGCATATGCTGAAATTTCTGGATTAGCAGCAGATACGATAAAGTAATTTTGCAGGAAGCCATTTGAATCTAAAACTGCGGATAGCCAGCTTGCTTCACCGTAGAAGTTATACAAAATCGGCATCTCGCCTTCCCACTCTTTTTCAATAAACTTTTTCTCGATAATTTCAAGCGCACCTTGAGAATCCATATATGATTCTTCCAAATTACCTGTATAATAAGTAGCCTTGCCTGTACGCGCATGTGTCAAAGAGTAACCAAGCATCGAGTCAACACCCTCTTTCGGGCTGGAAAAATCAGTGAAGTAATACATTTCGCCATCCTCCATGAAGACTGGACTCACATTTGCCTCTGTTCCTTCATCCGATGGAATTTTCACATCTTTTTTACCGAATACGCTATTCCAAAAACCATGCACATAATTGCCGTAATAGCTGTTTTGTAAGCTAACAGCCTCTGGGGAAATCGCACCATCAATAAATTCAGGTACATCTGCTAAGGCAATTTTTTCAGACTGCCCCGTTTTCGCATCGACCTTAACAATACCTTTTACATCAAAGCCATTACGCGCAGAAATAAAATCACCATATGTGCGAATATAGTATGGTACACCCTCATCATCAATTTCTAGCTGCACATCGCCATAGAAAATAAGTGTTGGGTATTGTAGACGAATATGACGCTCTAAATTTTTATTAAAGTAAGCTGATGGAATATATGCCATTTCATGAGCCATAAATTTTGGATTATCACTTGAATCTGTAGCGCTCATTATGAAATAACCCGGTGTCGTTTTACCATTAAACCACTTAAATAGTCCTGAAAACTCCACTGGTGCAATATAAACAAATTCACCATTGACCTTTTGAATTTGCAGATGTCCTAGCTCATAGTAGCTCGTATTTGGTACTTGACCGAAGGCTTTTCTCATTTTATTTTTCGCAAACTTTGGAGGCACACTTGCAGGTGTTTTCGTTTCGTCAAACGGTTGAATTTCAACTTGCTCCTCCATTTCGGAAGATTGATATTTTTGCTCGGCATTAAAAATTGGGGCTGCTAACAAATAAGCAAGGGCTAAAATTGAAATTAACGTCAACACAGATTTTAGCTTTTGCTCAGCACCTGCCGCAAATAGTGCGCCAACTAATGCAGCTACTGGCGCTACGTATAAAAATACCGTCCAATGTAAATCAACTTTTGAAATATATACCGTTAAAAATGTTAAAATTAAACTACCTAAAAAAACAGAAGTTAAAAGTATACTAAACTGCTTGCCTGTTAATTCGCCCTTTGGTATTTTTTTTGTTAAGGGCACGATTAGAATCGTCACCACAACAGCAGTAATAAGTACCGTTATAAATAATTGTCCCACTATCATCACCTCTAATTTATTTTTACGTATGGGATTGAATGAAAGTTTCATAAAATTACAAAGGGGGTTTTTTTAAATGGAAAGAAAAATTATTTTAACATTATTCTTAATCTTCGGTCTTTATTATGTTTTTTTCTTTGATGCCATTCCAGTTTCATGGCAGATGGTTTTTAAGCTAATTCCAATGATTTTACTCATTATTTTAGCGCTACGTTCCCATGGAGAAAAAAGCTACAAATCAATTATTATTGGTGGTCTTATTTTTTGTGCCATTGGGGATTACACATTGCAATGGTTTATCGTTGGCTTATGTAGCTTTTTGATTGGTCATTTATTTTATATTACCGCTTTTAGTAAAACGAATAATCGTCAAACACCCGTTAGTGCCAAAGTTGTGCTAATTATTTACGGCTTGTCGATGATGCTATGGCTTGCCAGCACGATTTTGCGCACAGGCGATGCTGTACTAACTGTTGCGGTTTGCGCATATATAATTGTCATTTTATTAATGGGGTGGACTTCTTTCCGAACAGCTAGTAGCTTTGCTATTATCGGTGCATTTTTATTTATTGCGTCAGATTCCGTTTTAGCCATTAATCGCTTTATTACGGATATTCCTTATGCTCATATTTTAATTATGGCAACCTATTATGGTGCACAATTATTTATTGCACTGAGCATCGTTCAATATGCCGCATTACGAAATAAAATGTTACAATAACCTAGAAGCATGATAACAAGGGGGATTATTTCCATGAAAGAACAATTAATCGAACGCTTAATTCGCTATGCGAAAATCGACACACAATCTGATTTCGCAAGTACTACAACACCTTCTACAATGAAGCAATTTGATTTATTAAATATTTTAAAAGATGAGTTAGCAGAAATCGGCTTAACGGATATTACATTAGATGAATACGGCTATTTATTCGCAACATTACCTGCTAACACTGATAAGGATAATGTGCCAACATTGGGCTTCCTTGCACATGTTGACTCAACACCTGATTTCTCAGGTACAAATGTTAATCCACAACGCATTGATAATTACGACGGTGGCGATATTCAGTTAAATGAGCAGCTAGTCATGTCAACAAGCTACTTCCCTAACTTAAAAAACTATATCGGGCAAACATTAATTACAACAGATGGCACAACACTTCTCGGTGCAGATGATAAAGCAGGTATTGCAGAAATCGTGACAGCAATGGAATATTTAGTGCAACATCCTGAAATTAAGCATGGAAAAATTCGCGTTGCCTTCACACCAGATGAGGAAATCGGGCGCGGTCCACATAAATTCGATGTAAAAGCATTTGATGCGCAATACGCATATACTTTAGATGGCGGTCCACTTGGCGAGCTTCAATATGAAAGCTTTAATGCGGCAGGCGTTAAAGTTACAACACGTGGCACAAGTGTGCACCCTGGCTCTGCGAAAAATAAAATGGTAAATGCTACGACGATGGCAATCAAATTCCAAAATGAAATGCCTGTAGACGAAGTGCCAGAAAAGACAGAAGGCTACGAAGGCTTTATCCACTTAATGAGCTTTAACGGGCATATTGAGGAAGCTACATTAACATATATTATTCGCGACCACGACCGCGAAAAATTCGAAGCAAAAAAAGCACACTTTATCGAGTCGGCGAAAAAAATCAAGGCTGAGTTTGGTGAAGATGCTATTACAGTAGAAATTGAAGATCAGTACTACAATATGAAGGAAAAAATTGAACCTGTAATGGAAATTGTTGACATCGCTAAAGACGCTATGATAAAGCTTGGCATTACGCCAATTATCGAGCCAGTACGCGGTGGCACTGATGGTTCACAACTATCTTATATGGGCTTACCAACACCGAATATTTTTGCTGGTGGCGAAAACATGCATGGTAAATTTGAATATGTATCAGCAGAAACGATGGAAAAAGCAACAGAAGTTATTTTAGAAATTATTCAGGCATTTGAAGTGCGTGCTTAATTGTAACTGTTAGCTTACTAGGGTGTCCTCTAATCTGAGCATAAGGAGCTATCAGAACAGGAATTCCTTTTCTGATAGCCTCAGCTAACTTTCATCCAGATTTTTCGAGCTAATTGGTAAAAATTAACCTAAAATCGTCACATCCTGAGACATTCGCAGAAACATGATATTGGTCAATCAGTCACCTGTGCACGTGTTGCGATAATATTAGACTGAGTTCTTCTTTATCAGCGGACGTCTAGCTATCCATAGAATTAAGAGATTTCTGTATCTGTCGCTACGCTTTCGGTACAAAAAATATTGCTAAAAACGTTAAATATCCGCTAAGGCGTGTCCCAAAATATCTTTTCAGACACGCCCTTTTTCTAAATTTTATATTCTGAATATTCAGTTACAGGGAGGTGCCTAGATTAATGAAGGAAATACTAATAGGTATTATTGCAGCACTATTTTTTGCTTTTACTTTTATTTTGAATCACTCGATGGAACTAGATGGTGGTAGCTGGCTATGGAGTGCTTCCTTGCGCTATTTTTTTATGCTGCCATTTTTAATTGCTATCGTCCTCTATCGCAGAAATTATCGGCAACTACATAATGAAATGAAGGCACATCCTCGCCAGTGGTTACTGTGGAGCTTTGTAGGCTTCGTATTATTTTATGCGCCTTTAACATTTGCTGCTGCATACGGACCGGGCTGGCTTGTTTCTGGCACTTGGCAATTTACAATTGTAGCAGGTGTATTACTAGCGCCACTTTTTGTTACAGTTATCGCAAATCAAAAGGTACGTCAAAAAATTCCGATGACAGCACTGCTTATTTCATGCATTATACTAATCGGCATATTATTAATACAAATTCCACACGCTAAATCTGTCTCTACAAGCGCCCTTATGCTCGGGATTTTCCCTGTATTAATTGCCGCCTTTGCTTATCCACTTGGTAATCGCAAAATGATGGATGTATGTGGTGGTCGCATTGATACATTCCAGCGTGTACTAGGTATGACAATTGCATCCTTGCCTGCTTGGATTATAATGGCGATATACGCGCTTATAACTGTCGGTCTGCCGTCAGGTAATCAAATCTTTCAATCACTGCTTGTTGGAGTAAGCTCAGGTGTTATCGCCACTACATTATTCTTTATCGCCACTGACCGTGTGCGTGACAATCAAGGAAAACTTGCTGCTGTAGAGGCAACACAATCAACTGAGGTTGTCTTTGTTATTATTGGTGAAATGCTACTTTTAGGTATTCCCCTTCCAACACCAATTGCGCTGATGGGGCTAGCTATTATTATTATCGGTATGCTGCTACATAGCTATCATACAATGCTCGTTGCAAAGCGCACGGGCATATCTGTAGAGTGAGGTTTTGTTAATACACTCAATTCGACTAAAATGGGAAACGATATGGGTATAAAGTAGACTTTCAGTTCACGGGGAATAAGGAATTTTATACTTTCCTAGACAAAAAAAAGCCGATCCTATGGCTAGGGATCGGCTCAAATTGGCTCTCACAAGAGAAGCTTTGAAGAAAATATAAAGGGTAAAAAAATTTACGTTCTAAAATGAGGGGGGTAGAACGTATTTTGAACTAGCGAACTTCTGGAGAAAAGTAGCTAAAGTTCAAGCTCATAAGCACTGTATTGCATATGAGTAATGCTTACAATGATAATGATAATCGTTTTCATTTAACTTGTCAACATTATTTATTGATTTTTATTTTCGTTGTAGAAAATGTTATGATATATGAAAAAAGGTGAGTCTATGCCCGCATTATCCTATGATCAAATACGACAATTAAATTCCTATAGTATTTATACAGAAAATCCTGAACGCCCCTTATTTACGCTTGCTAATTTACAAAAGGATTTTTATTTAACAGATTTCCGCAATCTAATGATGGGAATAACACAGGCGGCAACTGAAACAGCCGCTATTTCTCATTTCACTCGCCGCTATGGCATGTTTGTAGCTATGCAATTTTATATGCTTGCAACCTATGACGAGGTTTGGGATGGAAAACTAGAAGATATTCGCTTTGCACTTGTACATGAGTACGGTATCAATACACTTGGTACATTTATTACAGCAAATGATTTTCGCTATGTGGAAGACAACGAGCGTGAGGCCGTTATCCAAAAAATCTTATACAAACAAACTTTTGAAATTATACAGCAGTTGCGTAAAACAACTTCTATTTCTCCCCTTGTGATGTGGGAAAATATTTTTGGCTATCTCATATGGCATTATCACACATTACTTGAAAACCCAGCACTGGCTGACCGAGCATATGAGGACTTAGAAATACTTGAAGGAACAAAAGTATGGAGTTATATTGCAGATAAATCTCTCTTTTTAAATTATACAGGCGGCAAGCACCCTTCACAGTTGCTAAATGTCCCCGTGCGCAAAAGCTGCTGCCAATCAAAGGACATTCCCGGTTTAATGGCTTGTGGATTTTGTCCATTGAAATAAATAAGGCGCCAGAAAAGCAGTGCTATGCACGCTTTTCTAGCGTTTTCCACTGAAATCAGCCTTTTTGGATAATTCTTATGAGCGAATCTGGTTATTTTATGAGCGAATTTCTCTCCTTTGTGAGCGAACTGGGTCTTTTAACCTACCAAATTGAACAAACCATTCCTCCCCACGCTTTTCAATCGCTATACCTATATAGCCATCGCGTAAAGCTTGCTGCTGTGCCTCCACATCGCCCATTGCAATAACAAGCTCCCCACCTGTAAATGACTGTTCTTTATGTAAAGGCTTCGCCATCACGTAGCGCAGTTTTCCACCATATTTATATTTCAGTGCACGAATATATATATTTTGCACAAGTTTATCCTTTAGGCTTGCAATATTATAAGGCTTCACCGTAGCGCAAACCCAATCATACTTCGCCATATCCACCTGTGTCATTACGATAGTTGCTAATGTTTGCTGCAAACCATACCCACGAAATTTGGGATGTATAAAAGAAATTTCCTGATAAAGCACACGCGCTAAATTTTTCGCACCAACATCCAGCCCCAAGTGCTCCTTTTCCTCTACATCCGGCTCCAATAAAGCACGAACTGCAATAAGCTGGCTGTCAGCAAATGCCCCAATCATTATGCCATTGCCATTTAAAATATATAATAACTCTTCCTTACTAAGAGGCTGTAAAATTGTCTTATCCTCAAGCGCATCACAAACCATCTGCTGTAGCATCTCGATTTCAGCTAGTTGCTCTGCCGCCAGACGCTCTACATAAAACTCATGTTTTCCTAACTGCCCTTTATAAAGCATTATGTCACCACACCGTTCTGTTTTTCTAAACTTCTTTATCCTGCATTAACAAGCTAGTAAGCACGATTCGTTCGGCTAACAACCAGTGGAAATCATGCGAAAGCTTCCACAGATTGAAGTTTCATTTTATTATAGCGTAAACAAAAAGGTGCTGTCCAAAAAGCCGTGCATAGCCGGCATTTTGGACAGTAGCGATGATGTTTCACAAAATGTTGATTCATATAAACAGAAAATACCTCTTTTGAAATGAGATGAATATTGGCTTTAGCAGTGTACTCCTTCAGTAAAAGGGAAGCGATGAAAACATTTATTTCAATGTGGTGTCAAAATAAAATGGACTTTTTGGGAAGTTACTGAAAAAGTGAATTGTCTCGAAAAATTCTGATGTAATTCTGACTTTCATGTAGATTAAGTCCAAAAAAATCAAAGTTATTCACAATTTTTTTTGAGAATTACTAGTTTTTCAGTGCCCTCCTTTCGGACAACGCTTTTTTTATAAGCCCGTAAAGAAACCCGCTGGATAGTGCTCATAAGTATCGCCCTCTTTAAAAGCGTCCATTTCCTCATTACGTTCTAGCTCTAACTCTTCGTCTAATAAATATGTTTCAAGATTAGAGGATAAGATTTTTCCCATCCATAACACCCTTCCTTTTAAAGAATTTTCTGATTATTGATATAATACTATGCTGCTTTTTCATGTGCAAGTCATTAATTCATTATATGCATAAAAAGCATAAAACCTATCCCTTAAAGAGATAGGTTTTATGCTTTTATACCTAGGTTTGCTTAATCAATTACGCCGAGGTTGCAATTAAAGTCTAAGCTTTAACTTGTGCTACTCCTCCACCTTTATTTTTTGTCATGATTTGAATAGCAACCATAATACCAAATACAACTAATCCAGAAATATCCGAAATTGATTCTGGGTAAACCATTGCTAGCCCAGCAACAATAGCAATGATTCTTTCAATCCAATATAATTTTCTATACCAATAGCCAATAACACCTGCACCGATTGCAATCATACCCATTATAGCTGTAAATACTACCCAAACAATTTGTAAAATTGTTACATCAATCATTAATAGCGCTGGTGAGAACACAATCATATATGGAATAATGAATGCCGCTATCGCTAGCTTCGCAGAGTTAACACCAGTTTTGATAGGGTCTCCTCCCGAAATACCTGATGCTGCAAAGGCAGCAAGGGCTACAGGTGGTGTAATATCCGCTATAATACCAAAATAAAACACAAAGAAATGCGCTGATAATAATATAACTACTGGCACTAACTCTTGTGGTGTATTTGGCGCTAATAATGCGATAATTGCTGGTGCCGCAATCGTTGATGTAATAACATAGTTAGCTGTTGTTGGTGCACCCATTCCTAAAATAAGCGATGCAATCATAACAAATATTAATGTCAGTAAAATACTACCACCAGCTAATTTTACTAAACTGTTTGCTAATGATAAGCCTAACCCTGTTTTTACAACAACGCCTACAATAATTCCCGCACAAGCTGTCGCTGCAACAACACCAAGCGCTGTACGCGCCCCATCAACTAAAGCATCTAAAATATCAAGAGGACCTAAGCGTGTATCTTTATTAAACATGCCAACTAGAATACAAGCAAGCACTCCATACAATGCTGCATGCATAACTGGTACGCCTACTAGCATTAGGACAATAATTAAAACGATTGGCAATAATAAATAAATTTTCTTGAATACTTCTTTACGATTAGGCAATTCCTCGTCCGTAAGACCTCTCAGCCCTAATCGCTTTGCCTCAAAATGTGTCATAATCCAAATACCTGTAAAGTAAAGCAATGCAGGGATAGCTGCTGCTTTCGCAATATCCCAATATGTTACACCTCGTCCGATAAACTCAACCATTAAAAACGCTGCGGCTCCCATAATCGGTGGCATAAGTTGACCGCCAGTTGAAGCAGATGCCTCTACAGCACCAGCAAACTCCTTTTTATAGCCAAGTTTTTTCATCATTGGGATTGTATAAGACCCCGATGTAACTACGTTCGCTACGGAAGAGCCTGAAATTGTCCCCTGCAATGCAGATGAGAAAATTGCGACTTTTGCCGGACCACCTGTTAGCTTCCCTGCCAGCGACACAGCTAAATCGTTAAAATATTGACCTACTCCTGTTTTCACAAGAAAGGCTCCGAATAATAGGAAAACGAAAATAAATGTTGCCGATACACTAATTGGTGTACCTAAAATTCCATCAGTCGAATAAAACATTAAATTGACAATACTTTCGATGCTTTGCCCTCTGTGCGCCATAAAATTCGGCATATACGGTCCAAAATAAGCATACAACAAAAAAAGTGAGGCAATAATTGTGATTGGCAATCCTACTGCACGTCTAGCAGCCTCTAAAACTAGCAAAATCGCTAAAAGACCAACAATAAAATCCGTTTGCTCTAATCGACCTAAGCTTTGTACTAAACGCTCGTAATTAATCGTCCAATAAGAGCCTACTAAAATCGCAATAATTGCTAAAATATAATCATAATACGGTATTATATCCTTACGTGATTTACGCCTAGCTGGAAACAATAAGAAAATAAATGTTAGACCAAAGCCTAAGTGTATCGTACGTTGAATTTGAGCCGGAAACAAACCAAATATAGCTGTATATAATTGAAATAAAGAAAATATTAATAATCCTGCATAAATAACATATTTAAACATACTGGAAATATTGCGCGTGTTTGATTCAATATCGTATTTCTCTAGTAGCGCTTGTTGGTCCTCTACCGAGAGTTGCTCAAAACCTTCATTTTGAACAACAGGCTCTTTATTATTTTCTTTCTCCATACAATCGTGCTCCTTTCATTTTTTCATATAGTGAAAGTTTTTTAACTTCAAATAAATAAGATTTCCCTCTTACTAACTGTTGCTTCAAATCTACATAATTAGATTGATAAATTAGTTGTAACGAAGCATCTATATTCGCCACAAATAAATTAAAGTTAGGTAGTTTCGCATTATCATAGGAAAGAATATAAACACCATTATCGTATGTTAATGTTTGCCCCTCTTCCGCGTATCCAGGCATACCGATAGCCACATCCTCATATTGCATTGATAAAAGACGCAATTCATTATTAGATAATACTTCATATGATTCAATAACATCTGTTTTATGAATAGAATGTGTAAATAAAATTTGAAACTCTCGCTCTTGATACAATGTTAAATAATACATTTTAACCTTATCTACTTTTGTTTCGGTAAATATTAAAGCACTTTCGAATGGTATAAAAAAAATAATGAGCAGTATACCACCAATAACAAATAAGTACCATTTTTTCATAATAGATACCTTTCAATAAGAAAAAGGCTCTGAAGCACTACGCAACAGAGCCTTCTTTCAGATTAGTTGTTTACTTCATCAAAATATTTTTGAGCACCTGGGTGCACTTCAATTCCAATACCGTCTAATCCACTTTCAGCTTTGATAAACGCACCTTTTGCATGACTAATTTTATCTGTATTATCATAAATTGCTTTTGTCATTGCATACACTAAATCTTCCGGTAAATCTTTTTTAACTGCAAGCATTGCTCCTACTGATACCGCAGGGATTTCTTCTTTTAAGCCATATGTGCCGGCTGGGATTGCATCCTTTGCGTAATATGGATATTTCGCAATTAATTCATCAGCCTTATCAGCTGTTACAGGAATAATATATACACCATTTGTTGCATTTAAAGATTCTACAGCACCTGTTGGATAACCAGCTGTAATAAATGCTGCATCAATTTGCCCTGATTGAATACCATCTGTTGATTCACCAAAGTCTAAATTTTGTGGCTTAATATCAGCCATTGTTAGACCATGTATTTCAAGTAATTGCTCAGCATTTGCATAAGTACCTGAACCAGGTGCCCCTACTGATACTTTTTTACCTTTTAAATCTTCATATGATTTAATACCAGAGTTAGCCAATGTTACAAGCTGCACCGTTTCAGGATATAAAGCCCCTAAAGCAGATACAGAATCAATCTTTTGACCTTCGAACATTAGCGTACCTTCTGTTGCATAATAGGCAATATCCGTTTGTACGAAAGCGATTTCACCTTCACCATTTTGCAGTGCTGTCATATTCGCAGCAGACGCTTGAGAAACCTCTGCTGTTGTTTTTACACCTGTTTCAGTCGTAATCAAATCAGCAAACGTTCCACCTAGTGGATAGTAGGTACCTTGCGTACCACCTGTTAAAATAGATACAAAATCTACATCAAATGATGGCTTTTCCCCATTATTTGTCCCCGTACTTTCTTTGTTGCCTTCTTTATCAATGCCACACGCAGCTAACATAAGTAAAGTAAAGCTTATAATTGTTAATAATATACTCTTTTTCCTCATTATTAACATAACCCCCCTCTTTTGTTAATCACTATACATTTTACAGAGCGCAATGGGAGTTGTCAAACTAGTCTGTTAATATGTAAATAGGGGGCGTCCGAAAAGCCGTGGATAGTCGGCATTTGGGACGCCAATGATGGTGTTTCAGCAAAATGTTGGCTCCTCTAAAATAGAAAGAGCTTTCTTTGAAAATGCTAGAAACACAGGATTTAGCGGTGTTTCTCCAAAATGAAAGAGAAGAAGCTAAAATCCCCTTTTTAGACAGCTACGCTTTATTGAATCACGCCACAAGCAATACGTGCTCCAGAATTACCCGAAGGATCTGTTTTATAGTCATCTGCATTTTCATGAATAATAATCGAGCTACCGTCTTTATCGAATAAGGAGTTTTCATGCCCCTTCATTAATGTGACAAGCTTCGTTGTAAATTCTAATTGCGCTGTACCATCTTCCTCTACTTCTAAATTCGGTAAATCTCCTGCATGTGGTCCTTGTGGATTCTCGATACCATGTTTCTTATGCTCAGGATTAAAATGTGCACCTGCTGATTCGAAGGTTGGCGCATCGCATTTTCCTACCTCATGAATATGAATAGCATGTGTGCCCGGTGGTAAACCGTGCAATTCAGCAAATAGCTCTACCCCTTCCGCCACTTCCTTTAATGTGACCTTTCCAACACTTTCGCCTTTGCTATTCATCATTTCAGCAATAGCTGTAGCAGAGCTCGGTGCATGAACAGGTACTTCCTCCTCTTTCTTTGTTTGAAAAAGTGAACAACCTGACAATAGCAAAATCGTGCTAAGTATGATTATTTTATACATAGTTATCCCTCCTGCTTTTATTGTTACCAAAATAGCTGGTTCTTTATTCAAACTAAAACATATAATGTTCAGTCCGATATAAAAACAAAGGAGGGGTTATAATGGAAATTAATTCAATTATGTCAAGCCAACTCGCACAGTTACAGCAAACATTGCAAATGTCTATTTTAGACAAAACTTTGAATGCTGGTGCCGGCGTTGTTGAAATGCTAGCAGAAATGCCCGCCCCTGTTGCTGAACATCCGTATAAAGGTCAACTATTTGACGCACAGGTGTAAAAAAGAGGCTGGAGCATAACTAGCTTGGAATCAATAGAAGGGAGAATTTGAGCGACCTCAAATTCTCCCTTCTCCCTTTTTACTATTTAATGAAATCGAACAACATCCTTGCTGATTTGATGACCCCAAAAACTATGATTTTATTTGTGATGTATTAGTTGAACGACAGGCAATTCTATTTGGCTTTGTGCAAATTCATTACAATGGACAGGAACTAATCGGACAAGAGATGTTTTCGCATATCCTTGTTACTTGGCATTGTTATGAGAAAATTTTGAAACAAATGTATAAACAAAACTTTGCGAGTGCAATACAGCCTGAGGGAGGGGATGAACTTGTCATTGCAGTTCGTCCACATGATACAGATTCCAATCAAATTATACTTGAAATATCCCCCGAAAGAGGGATATCACACAAAGACTACAGAATCTTTATTCTACCTCGCAAGGAATTTTTAAAAGCACTCTACGATGCATTGATTACTTATCATCAAACTGACCTTGAATTCTATGTTGTAGATGAGCATAAACAGGCAGCAAAAAGACATATTCACTCTTTACTGAATCAACGCCTATATTAGCCAAAATCTAATTGCTTTCTGAGTAGTTGGATTTTAGTTAATCTATTCGAAGTTTGGCATTTTACTAAAAATGCTGTAATTATCAAATACATTATCTTTACTAAAAGGGGGAAATCATGGGATTACCAACTATAATTTTAATTTCAGTATTAAGCAACTTAATTATTTACTTCTTTTTATTAAGAAGATTTATTAATTTCCAATTAATTGATAAAGGGAATTTAAAAGTCATTAGAACCAATCGAATTTTAACACTCCTTTTTATGATAGCTTTAATCATTCAATATATCTATTTCGAGGTATTTGCAGAAACGCTATTTTTCTTTTTAATTGTTAGTTCCATTGTAAATTTATTTTTTTCAATTAAAATGAATAAAGCATCCAAAGAATATCTATTTTTTGTAAATAACTTTATTTTTGGTATAGTTACTCTCATAATATTATTAATTTATTAATCCACTGACATTTTCTAAATGGATATTGAAAAAATAAGGAGGGCCTTATATTCAAAATTCAAAGTATGCAGTTCATATACCTAAAGTCTATTGGTTATTGTTTGGTGGATTGTTTATTATAATAAATTACTATGAACTATTTTTGGCTTTTCAAATACAGCACTCCTCTTTTGATGGGTTGGAGAGTTTCATGAAATTCTTTTTTATTCTTTTCGTAACTGCGCTTGAAGCGTTTATTATTATGCTAGTAGTACTTTTATTGTCGCGTTTTTTTGCGCAACGAATAAAAAGACACTAAAAAACTGCACCTCCGATTGTTAGTTGTGTCTAACAATTGAGGTGCAGTTCACTGTAAAGCGACTTTTCCTTCTATTAAAAGTAATCGCAAATTATTTTATAATACTTTTCCCAAAAACGCCTTCGTTCTGTCGCTTTTAGGATTACCAAAAAGCTCGTCTGGTGTGCCTTCTTCAACGATAAAGCCACCATCCATAAAGACAACACGGTCGCCTACTTCGCGCGCAAAGCCCATTTCATGTGTTACGACAACCATTGTCATTCCTTCTGCTGCTAGATTTTTCATTACATCCAACACTTCCTTTACCATTTCTGGGTCAAGGGCAGAGGTTGGCTCGTCAAATAGCATCGCCTTTGGCTTCATTGCAAGTGCGCGTGCAATCGCCACACGCTGCTGCTGACCGCCAGAAAGCTGCTCTGGATAGTTATAGGCTTTGCTGTCTAGCCCTACTTTCTTCAATAGCTCATGAGCTAGTTTTTCTGCATCTGCACGGCTCAGATTGCGGATTTGCATCGGTGCCATAATGACATTTTCGAGTATATTCATATGCGGGAATAGATTGAATTGCTGGAATACCATCCCTACTTCCGCGCGTATTTCATTAATATTCGTTTTTGGGTCATTGACTTTGACGCCTTCAATATAGACTGCCCCGTCTGTTATTTCTTCAAGTAAATTAATACAGCGCAAAAACGTACTTTTACCTGAGCCTGATGGGCCGATTACACAAACTACTTGTTTCTCTTGTACTTCATAGTCAATCCCTTTTAATACTTCAAGCTCACCGAAGGATTTATGCAAGTTCTCAATTTTAATCATCGTGCTAACCTCCCCTTTGCTTTCCGAGGAATATAGCTATTGCTGTAGCGCTTCTCGATAAATGCAATTCCTTTTGTTGCAGTATATGTGAGTACTAAGTATAAAAATGCTGCAAAAAGATATGGCTCCCATGGTCTAAATGTAGCCCCAGCGATTACTTTGCTCGCATACAAAATATCTGGCGCAGCAATAACCGTTACTAAAGAAGAATCTTTTAACAACGCGATAAACTCATTTCCTAATGGTGGAATCATGCGTCTAAATGCCTGAGGTAAAATCACCTTACGCATCGCCTGCCCCTGTGTTAAGCCAAGCGAACGAGCTGCCTCCATTTGCCCTTTGGCAATACTTTGGATTCCTGCACGGAAAATTTCCGCATTGTAGGCAGCACAGTTTAAAACAAGTGCTGTAATACCAGATACCATATATCCTAATGACTGTCCAAAAAGCGTCGGAAATAACGCTAAGTGGATAATTAGAATTTGCACAAGCATTGGCGTACCACGCACTAAATCAACATAAATTTTACATGGCCAATATAACCATTTTTTCGTCGATACTTGTCCAAGTCCTAATAGCAATCCGAAAATAATCCCGCCACAATAGCCTGCTAAAGTTAAAAGAAGAGTTATGCCGACCCCGCGAATAAACATATCGCGGTAATTCCAAATAACATCCCATTGTAAGTTTAATAAATCCATACCCCTACCTACTTCCTAATAGAAATTACATTTACAAAAGTATTAACTATATAACTCTACTCTCAAAATGACTTGTAACCCTTTTTTATACAAGAACTTTTGTAAGTAAAATTATAGAAACCCCTTATACTTTTTTAACATGATATAAAGCTACCTGAAACAGTTACTAAAAGCTTCATTACCTTGACAAAGGAGCTGTCTTAAAATAGCTTTTCAGACAGCTCCTTTCCCAATAGCCTCATCTCACACTACTCGTTCCAAAATTCTGAACCTGTAATTTCTTTTAGTTTTCCATTATCTTTAATTTTTTGTAAGCCTTCATTTAGCTTATCTAATAACTCTGTATTTCCTTTACGAACCATAAAGCCGTAATATTCTTTTTCAAAAGCATCGTCTTCAACAACTTTTAACTTTTTATCTGGGTTTGCTTTAATATACTCATAGACAACCGCATTATCACCAATTGCTGCATCCGCATTGCCATTTAGCATTTCTTGAATGGCAAATGGTTGGCTTTCAAATGCCAAAATGTTTTTGCTTGTTTCACCTTGAAGCTTTTTAGCAGCAACATGTCCTGTCGCATTAATTTGTACAGCAATTTTCTTATCTTTTAACTCTTCTAATGAGCTAATTGTTGAATCTTCACGTACTGCGATTAATAGCTTTGACTCATAGTATGGCTCTGTGAAATCAAAAGTTTTTTGGCGGTCCTCTGTAATTGTAATACCTGATGCACCAATGTCTGTTTCTTTATTATTAATCGTTGAGAAAACAGCATCCCAGCCGATGTTTTTCCATTCTACTTGAATGCCTACTTCATCAGCAATTGCCTGTAATACATCTACATCGATACCGACAATGTTGCCGTTTGTATCAATTGATTCGAATGGTGCAAATGTAGCCTCTGTACCCACTACATATACCTTATTATCATCACTTGAGCCTGAGTCACTACCAGACTTCGTGTCATTCTTTGTTCCACAGGCTGCTAATACAAGCATTACTGCAACAACCATTAATAGTATTGAAAATCTTTGTTTCATAAACAATCTCCCCCTAAACTAAATAAGTCCCTTTATCATCCTTATCTCCACTCCGGCTAACTCTCGTCTAGATTTCCTCAAGCTTACTTGAAAAAATCATCTTCAAAATCTGTAACACCCGCAAAACGAATGCCTCTGAAGCATGCATTTTGCCATCTGTAAAGATGGGCATTTTTGTATCTGTCGCTACGGTTGCATGTCACAAAAAAACATCGCTAAACCGAAATAAAATAATTCAGAAAAGTAAAACTTGTGTTTATTATAGTAATACTACTAGGAGAAAAGCAATCGTTTTCAGAAAAAACTATTAATATAGAAAATTTACTCTTTTTACCACAAACTAGGCTTTGCTACCATAAACCAAAGCATAATCAACATTAATACAACATATAACCATGTAGAGCGTCTTAATTTAGTAATAAATTTTGTGCGCTCGAATTGCACTGTGCCGAATGTTTTCATCGTCGGCTTGAACGCAGATGCTAAAAAATAGGTAGAGCCGATAAGCAAAACAAATGTCATGATAAGCCACGATGTATGCCAAGGCCAGCCACCTCGCCACATTAAGAGAGCTCCCGACAATACAAGCACATGCCCGCCATGCTTAACTGCTGTTATACCCGCCTGGAATGACTGTACATAACCGATTAACATCGCTTCTTCTGCCGTTTCCATACGTTTTAAAATGGAGAATAATGCAAACAATGGACCTATTGATACAACTGCACTTGCTATATGTACATATAATAAAATATTAAAAAGTAACAAACCTCAACACCTCTTTAAGTTGGTTTCTGCTTTCAGTATAGCATCGTTGCGCTGTAAAGATGTTGTTAATAATATGTTAAATGTTTTATAAAACATGCTTTTTGGGTATAAATTAAAGTATGCTGTAAGTGAGAATGCTTGTTCATTCCTCCCTTATGACAAGCCTTCTCAACATTAACTAGAAACGGAGTGATTGTTATAGGTATTCATCGTTTTTTCACAAGCTTAAATGATTTGGAGCGCATTATCCGCTGCCCTGGACGCTTTAAGTTCGAGGAACACAATGTAGCTGCACACTCTTGGAAGGTATCACAGTATGCAATGTTTTTCGCTACTTTAGAGGAACGCGCTGGCAATGTAATCGATTGGAAAGCTTTATATGAAAAAACAATTAATCATGACTTTGCAGAAGTATTCATCGGTGATATTAAAACACCCGTTAAACACGCCTCTCCCGAACTAAAAGAAATGCTTGCACATGTTGAAGAAAAGATGATGGAGAAATTTATTCGGGAAGAAATCCCCCCCGATTTCCAAGATGTCTTTTTCGAACGCATGAAGGAAGGAAAGGATGCAACAATCGAAGGTCGTTTATTGGAATTTGCAGATAAGCTTGATCAGTTTTATGAGGCCTTTGCTGAATTAAAGCGTGGTAATACAGATACCGAGTTTGTCCATATGTATCAAAATGCATTAGCGAAGCTACTTTTAATTCCATTAAATGCAACAGTGCAATATTTCCGCACAGAAATTTTAAAGGATGCAATGCAGGAGGATACGCATATTGATGTCGCTACGCTCACACATGAAATTTTAAATAAGCTTTAAACTAAAGTTTTCCTAAAATCATGAGGAAGACTTTTTATTTTGTATATATTCTATATTTGATGTAATGACATAGGCTAATTCTTTTAGTATAATCGAATGAATCATCATTCATTTTGGAGGGGTTTTATGGAGCTTAAAATTCAATATGATACACAAAAAGTACATCGTGTAAATTTAGCCATTATTACAGCTTTAGCCATCCTTATTTGTGGACCTCTAATCATTTCAAGAGGGATTTTGTTTTTAGTAGTCGGCCTAATCGTTATTGCATTGGCAGCAATTAATTATTTTTTACCAATAAAGCCCTATGTTAAAGGCTTTATTTTCGGTATGATCCCTACTGCAATTGTCTTTACATTATTTTTAGTTGACCAATTTTCACTAAATAAACATTATATTTTAATATGTACAGTCGCGATTATTGCACTTTATTTTAAAAGCAGTCTAATTGTCGCTTTTGGTATAATTGTTAACATTGCTATTATCGTCATTTATATTTTAAAGCCTGAAAATTTATTAGGGTCATTTAATTCATTTATCATTTTTATAACATTATTTTCAATTTTGAATGGGGTCATTATCGCTTTTTACTTAATTACTAGATGGGGCAATGCATTAATAAATCATGCGAAGCAGCAACAACAGGAAGTGCAACATTCCTTCCAACAGCTCCAAAGTACATTTCAGGAAATTGAGTCAAGCACACAAGTTCTTGATGAGCATGTAACACAGTTCCAGCAAACAATGGAGCAAATTGCACATAGCAGCCAGTACATACTTTCTGCTTCTGAATCCATTTCAGCAAGCACGCAACAGGAGGCCGCAAGCTTACAATTTATTCGTAGTGCAATGAACGATTCTATGCATTTTGTAGGGGATACGCTGGAAATCTCTAAAGATACTGTTGCCCAATCAACAAATATACAACAAGAGGTCGTTATAGGCTGGGGGAAAATGCAAGATTCAATGGGGCAAATATCCATCATGAGCAGTGCCATGCATGCTACTGCTGATACGGTTAATGAGCTTCAAAGTAGCTTACAAATAGTTAATCAGCTCTTATTAGGAATTCAGCATATCGCCGAACAAACAAATCTACTCGCACTTAACGCAGCAATCGAGGCTGCACGTGCTGGTGAACATGGAAAAGGCTTTGCCATTGTCGCAGATGAAGTACGCAAGCTGGCGGAAGAAAGTGCTTCGATTACGATTAATATTACACAAGTAACAGAAAGTCTTTTCGCTAAATCAACTGAGGCACAGCAGCGCTCACGGGAAGGAGAACAGGCTTTACAACATGGAGAACAATCCCTAAAAGAAGTTGGCGAGTTTTTAAATCGTTTAAAAGACTCCTTCTCACAAAGCAATGAAGATTTAACGCGCGGTATGGGGGAATTAACAAGCGCCGTCGCACAATTTAATACCATTCAGCAGCAGGTGGAAAAGCTCAATGAAATGACTACCCAAAATGCTATCTCAACGAGCGCGATTGTCCAAGCTGTCGAGGACGAAAATCAAATGCTGCAAACGATGAGCGATATTACAAATCGTGTACAAGCCTTAAATAGTGCATTGAAATCGCTTGTTACGGTGCAGAAGGGATAATTTTTGGGACGTTCCAGAAGCAAGCAATGCACTGCTTTTGGGACGTTTTCAATGTTGTTTCATCAGAGGAATAACTAATTAAAATAGAAATGGTTTCTTTGAAATTGAAATGAACAGTGTGTTTAGTAGCTTTCTTTTGAATTTAAAATAAGCGAGAAGCTTATTTTTCACTGTGCTGAGGAGAAATTCAATTTTGGGAACAGCCCACCTCAACTCTATAATTCATCTTTATACTAATATATAGAAAATGAGTGATACAAGTATGGAAAAAATGAAAGTGAAAACTTTTAAATACAACCAACAACTGCATTATGAATGGGAAGCAACAGTCATTGATTCAAACGACAACTATATTGCATTATTTTCAACTCCCGGTAGAAAATTAATTCATCATTCAAGAAATAAAATCTTTGAGTTTGATACTTATTCTTTGGACTTTTTCCCTTTTGATTGTTGCTATACCGCCCATGTAGATATACATAAAAATGGTGAATTTGAATACTATTGCAATATTGGCGAAACCCCAATGATTATTAATAATGAAATTCATTTTATTGATTTAGATATTGATATTGTGAAAAAACCAAATAGCGAGTGGATGGTCGTCGATCAAGATGAATTTGAAGAAAATTCAATAAAATATCGTTACTCCGTAGAAATAAAAGAAAAAGCTTTAAGCACTACTAAGGAGCTCTTAAAAGTGATTAGCAATCAAGAATTCCCATTTGATGGTTTTTTGACGAATAAAATTGCTGAGCTGTTAAAGTATCATTCAGAACATTTGTATTAATTTCCATACGTTATCATTTGACAAATTTGTGTAAACACACTTACTTGCACTCATTTAATAGTTGCACTACAATAAGAATCAAGCTACGTTGTACGTATTAATATTAAGTTTTAACCTTTATACAGTAACAGGGAGTTTTATATCCGAGCTGGAATGGCGAGCCTTAGCTCCTTTGACCTAAGGATAAACAGGAATGCTCATGCGGACACCCACTTTGAGAAGTGTGGTTTAAAACTTTCTATATATTTACGGCAATGTGGCTTTTCTTTCAAAACGTTGATACATCAGCATTTTGAAGTACATAGAAGTTTTGAAAAATAACGATTTAAACTGCTCCAAGAGGTATTGGGATAAAAATTTGCAATAAATAATGTGTTACCACAAGACTACTCAATAACGGGTGGTCTTTTTTGACGTGAAAAATGAAATCAAAGCGATTTTAGGTTCTATCAGTAAGCAGCTCTCAAAAGTCTGATTTCTCTGAGGTTTGTCCCGATTCATATTCGCTACTGAAAACTAGGAACTTCCTGCTTAATCATGATAAACTAGTTAAAAAAGAATCTAAGCGTGTTGATTATATAAATATTGTCTATTAATTAGCGAGTATTATTTAGAGGAACCGCCATTTATTAAGCATGCATTCGTTGATTGGAGCGCAGGGGGCGATTCCATCGTGATTAAAGGTAGGGAGGCTAAGGTCACCACATCCTGTGGCAACGCCTCCGTGACCAACCTCGTGTTAACCTCGAGCTGAAAATCTATTTATTTCGGCATTCGCCGAAATAAATTAGCTGAAGCCGCCCCCGAGGAAAGCATCCTCAGTAGCTGAAATCAAAGAATCCCTAGGCTTTCTTTGTAAAATAAAGGCTAATCAACACGCTTGAAAAGAATCTTCATTATTGCATACATGCTAAATAATTATTTGTTTTCGGAGGCGTATTATTTGATGGACAATCGTATTAAATTAAGACCATTAGAACGAGAGGATTTAAAATATGTGCACAAGCTTAATAACGACTCTAGAATTATGTCGTATTGGTTTGAGGAGCCTTATGAGTCATTTGTAGAGTTACAGGATTTATTCGAGAAGCATATTCATAAGCAAAGTGAAAGACGCTTCATTATCCAAAAGGATGAAGAAATACTTGGCTTAGTTGAACTGGTCGAAATTGACTTAATTCACCGCAATGCAGAATTTCAAATTATTATTGACCCTAATTGCCAAGGCAAGGGTTATGCATATTCAGTTACTGTATTAGCGATGCGCTATGCTTTCAACATCCTTAATTTGCATAAGCTCTATTTAATCGTCGACAAACAAAACGAAAAGGCCATTCATATTTACCAAAAGGCGGGCTTTGAAATTGAAGGCGAGCTGAAGGAGGAGTTTTTTACTGCTGGCTCTTATCACGATGCGTACCGCATGTATATTTTTCAACGTGACTTCCATCGTAATAGCAAAAAATATTTATAATCAATGACTGAAAAACACCTTTCAATATCTGTGATTCCTCTGAAATGATGGAATCATGGATTTTTTTATTAAGTAAAATTTAAAAATCCTATCGCTATTTATTAATATAAATTTTATCGGTATAATAAATTTATTTATTATTCAGACATTGTGAGGGGATTTATATGACGAGGCAGCATATTGGAATTGTATTTGGTGGGATTTTACTTTTAGTTGTTGCAATGGGAATTAGTCGCTTTGCTTTTACACCTATTTTGCCATTTATGCGTGAGGATGAAGGCTTCTCGCTAAAGATTGGTGGTTGGCTTGCATCGAGCAATTATATAGGCTATTTCCTTGGCTCACTTGGGGCAGGCTTTATTTATAAACGTAAAAGAGCCTTTTTAATGACAAATGTCGTTTTAAATGTGCTTTCCATTATTGCTATGGGACTGACACAATCTTTAATCCCCTGGCTAATTTTACGCTTTATTGCGGGTTTAACAGGCGGCTTTATTTTCGTCCTAACCTCCAGTATTGTCATGGATTATTTGGCTGCACATGTTTTAACTCGCTGGTCAGGCTTCATCTTTAGTGGAATTGGGCTTGGCATTGCTATTTCTGGGCTTGTTGTGCCCTATTTAGAAAGTATTGTTGCATGGCAAGGTACATGGATGGGACTCGGCATTATATCAGCGTTACTTGTGACAACAACGACTGTCTTATGGCGTAATTTAACTGTACATAATAATGAAAAGACGGCTAAAACAAATGATACAAATATATGGCGAGGTTTTATGCCCTGGCTCATTATTGCTTACGGTTTAGAAGGCTTAGGCTATATTATTACAGGGACATTTCTAGTCGATATTATTTACAATATTGATAGCTTGCGTGCATATGCAGGCTATAGCTGGGTTGTTGCAGGATTAGCTGCCGTCCCATCTGCACCGCTTTGGGTTTCATTGATGTCAAGGCTCTCGCCAGTAAAGGCAATGGCAATTGCTTACATTTTGCAAATTTTCGGCATCATCCTACCTGTTCTTTCGCAAACAGTATGGAGTGTGCTACTATCTGCCTTTTTATTTGGGATGACTTTCGTGGGACTCGTTTCCATGTCAACAGGCTATGCACGTCAGCTATTCCCCTCACAAAGTGGCACAGTTGTTTCGGTGCTTACGACGTTTTATGCATTTGGACAAATTATTGGACCTATTTTAGCAAGCAAATTTGAGGCGCACTATGCTAGTTATAAAGCGCCTTTGCTCTTTGCTGGAGCTGTTGTCACATTAGCCTTGCTTATCTTGTTATTTGGTCGTTGGTATAATAGAAGGAAATCTACCGTTGTTTAGGAATATCGGGAAAGACGCCCTCTTTCCCGACTCTGCTCAAAACCTGTGACATCCACTGGAGGACACGATGTCGGTCACTCAGTCGTTATCGCAGGTGGCGATGTTCTTGGACTGAGTTCCTATGATTCAACGTGTGTTTGAACACCCACTGAAAGACGTCAAATGTGCCTGTGAATTCAAACAACTAACATACTTCTTGCCATCTCTTAATTCAATCACATGGAGCCCTGTATCACCCGTATCGAAAAAGCATTGCTGCTCGAGCGTTTTGCCTAACAATACATTCAATAAATGCTGTAATGTACCACCATGTGCAACAATTGCAATTTGCTGTAAATGCCCATAATTATGTAAAATCGACTCCCATACGTACTCCACACGATATCGGAATTGTAATTGCGATTCTCCACCTTCAATTGCTATATGCATTGGTCGTCCACCCTCTGGCAATGGATATTTTATTAAGGCCTCCTTGCGCGACATTCCTGCTAATACGCCATTATTATATTCCATTAAATGCTCTACTGTGATTAACTCGCAAGGACAATATTCTCTAATAATATCTGCTGTTTGATACGCCCTTTGCAACGGGCTTGTGATAATCGCCTCTATCTTATAATGCGCTGCGATATGATTAGCTAGCTTCGTTGCTTGTTCTATGCCTAGCTCTGTCAATGGAAAATCTGCCCTTCCTTCGTGAACTTCTAATAGATCTGCTTGAGATTGCCCATGCCTTATAAGCAACAATTTCATCACCATCGCCCTTTCGAGATTATGTAACTAAAACTATTTTAATGTAAACAATTATTAAAATAAAACAAAATCATTGACCCTATAGTTACTATAGGGTTTACTCTGTATATAGCACAATTTTATAGTAGGAGAAGTTTTTATGTTTGAGAAAAATTCAAAAGTCACCTTAAGTATTTTATTAGCAAATCTTTTTATCGCATTCCTAGGTATAGGCCTCGTCATTCCCGTTCTTCCAACGATTATGAATGAATTAAATATAAACGGCAAAGTTGTCGGCTATATGGTTGCTGCCTTCGCTATTACACAACTCGTTATCTCACCTATCGCAGGTAAATGGGTAGACCGATACGGTCGTAAAATTATGATTGTTATCGGTTTATTTATTTTCGGATTCTCTGAGTTTTTATTCGGTATTGGAACAACTGTCTCAGTTCTTTTTATATCTCGTATGCTCGGCGGCGTTAGTGCAGCCTTTATTATGCCGGCTGTAACAGCATTTATTGCGGATATTACCACAATGGCTACACGTGCGAAAGCTTTAGGTTATATGTCAGCAGCTATTAGCACGGGATTTATTATTGGACCGGGTATCGGTGGATTTTTAGCTGAAATCAGTACAAGGATGCCTTTCTATGCTGCAGGTATTTTAGGCGTAGTTGCAGCGATTTGCTCTATGTTATTATTGAAGGAACCTACGCGAGCTGAGGAAATGCAGGCAGAGGAAGTAGAGGAACAAAAATCAGGTTTACGCCGCATTTTCGTACCAATGTATTTAATCGCCTTTCTAATTATTTTTATTTCTTCATTCGGCTTAGCTGCTTTCGAGTCATTATTTAGCCTTTTTGTTGACCATAAGTTTAGCTTCACACCAAAGGATATTGCTATCGTTATTACAGGTGGTGCAATCGTTGGTGCGGTTGCACAAGTCGCATTATTCGATCGGTTGACAAAGCGTTTAGGTGAGATTGCAGTTATTCGCTATTCGCTAGTTTTCTCGACAATTCTTGTATTCGTCATGACGACAGTCAGCTCTTATATGGCCATTTTAATCACAACGTTTTTAGTATTTGTTGGATTTGATTTAATTCGACCTGCTGTCACTGCCTATTTATCAAAAATTGCGGGTAATGAACAAGGCTTTGTAGGTGGGATGAATTCTATGTTTACGAGCCTTGCAAATATTTTTGGCCCAATTATTGGCGGCCGTTTGTTTGATATTGATTTAAACTATCCATATTATTTTGCGGTATTAGTTCTAGGCATCGGGGTTATCATTACAATTTTCTGGAAAAAACCTCAACATTAAGGTGCCAGGCACGCAAACAATTCAGAATTGTTTGCGTGCCTGGCACTTATATTTTTATTGAACTTTAATTACTACATCCTCAGGCTTTGCTACGCCTTCAATAAGGCCGTTCTTTTCACCATTTAAGTACTCATCAAACAGCTTTTCGTATTCGCCATTTTCTTGTAATTTAGCTAATCCTGCATTGATTTTTTCGATTAGCTCTGTTTTCTTCTTATTAATTGCAATACCGTAGTATTCACCTGCTAAAATATCACCTACGATTTCCGCATCTGTTGTTTGTGTCGTAATATAGTTAATATTAGAAGGGTTGTCATAGAAAACTGCATCAATTCCACCTGTATCTAATGCGCTATACGTCGTGCTAATATCTGAATATTGCTTAATATTGTTGTCTTCAATACCATTTGCAATTAAATAATTATAAGATGACGTACCCTTTTGGATACCTACTAATTTTCCTTTTAAATCATCAAAGCCTGTAATGCCTGAACTTGGTTTTGCTAAAATAGATAATCCCGATTTATAGTATGCATTAGAAAAAGCAACGCTCTCTAAACGTTTATCTGTAATTGTAATTGCACCAACTACTACATCGATTTGACCTGCAATTAATGCTGGTACAAGCCCATCAAATTGCATTGTAGAAAACTCTACTTCGAACCCTTCTTCCTCAGCGATTTTTTTGATTAAGCCAATATCAAAACCAACTAGCTCGCCATTCACATCACTTTCAAAAGGTGGATAAGTAGGACTTGTCCCTACTTGTACCACAAGTTTATCAGAGCTACCTGTCCCGCCCTCTGATTTCTCCCCACCACATGCTGCTAATACACCAACAATTAAAACTGATAATAATAATAATGCTATCTTTCTCATAAATATCCCCCTATTATTAATAAAATTTTGACTTGCACAAATGCTTAACAATGTTTCAATTTTTAAAACGGTAAATACATGATTATGTTTTGATAGCTACTCTTTGCTACTTTAAATTATTTAAGTACACACCTCCTTTTATAATAGAAATCATATAGTTATTGGATTTAACGATTTCTTCAACTAAAAAACTTTACATCTGTCACAAAACTTTTGATAAAAAGTCTTGTGTACGTTTTTCTCTCGGATTATTAAAAATCTCACTAGGTGTGCCTTCTTCAACTAAATAACCACCGTCCATAAACAATACGCGGTCCCCTACTTCACGTGCAAAGCCCATTTCATGTGTGACAATAACCATTGTCATTCCTTCACGCGCTAAGTCACCCATTACTTTTAATACTTCACCAACCATTTCTGGGTCTAGCGCGGATGTAGGCTCGTCAAATAGCATTACTTTTGGCTGCATCGCTAAAGATCTGGCAATTGCAACACGTTGTTGTTGCCCTCCTGACAATTGGTGTGGATAATGTTTCTCCTTATCAGGTAAGCCTACTTTTTTTAGTAATTCTCGCGCATGGCTCTCTGCTTCTGCTTTCGTTTTCTTCAATACTTGAATCGGACCTATTGTTATATTTTCCAATATCGTTAAATGCTCAAATAGATTAAATTGTTGAAAACACATGCCTACATGCTGTCTTAACTGCTGAATATTTGTTTTCGGGTTCGTTAACTCCATTCCAACAATTTCTATCTTTCCTTTATTCGATTTTTCTAAGCCATTGAGACATCTTAAAAATGTACTTTTTCCACTTCCAGAAGGGCCAATTACTACGACTACTTCTTGAGGTTGGATATGTGCATCAATACCTTTTAAAATCTCCAAATCACCATATGATTTACATAAATTCTCAACGCGTATCAAGTTTCATTCTCCTCTCAAGGTAACCCGCAAACTGGGATACACTAAATATCACTACAAAATAAATGATTCCTATCGCTACCCAAATGGCAAAAGGCTCAAATGTTGTCGAAATAATAATTTGCCCTCTATACACTAAATCGATAATTCCGATTGGTGCTAATAACGAAGTATCTTTAATCGCTTGAGCAGATTGATTCACTAAAGGTGGAATCATTCGTTTGAAAGCTTGTGGTAAGATGATAAAACGCATAATTTGAAATTCGCTCATCCCTATACTTTCCGATGCTTCCCTTTGCCCCTTATTAACACTTAAAATCCCTGCGCGAATAATTTCGGAAATATAAGCTCCTTGATGCAAAGCAAGTGTTAACGTTGCAGCTACAACTGGATACGACCTTTGTCCAAACCACTCGCTCATTGGCAAAATACCTGCTAAACCAAAAACAATAAAAAATAATTGTACTAATAATGGTGTAGAACGAAAAATTTCTACATAAACTGAGGCACTTGTTTTTAACACTTTAGATTTTGATAGTTTCATTACGGCAACAACTAATCCGATAATGACTGCTAAAATAATTGAAACTACCGAATAATAAATTGTGTACTTTAATCCTTCTAAAAGCTTAGGTAGATTATCTATTACTGCATTCATAGCTTCCCCTCCGACTTACATACCCATATTACAAAATCAAATGAAACCGCTTACTTATATTCCTAACTTTCACAAACTAAATGAGGCTTTTTACTAATGTTTCAATAATTACAGGCATTTCTTTAAATGCGCTGTCAACATGCAATCTTTCCGTTTTTTGATGAGCATCCTTACCAAATGGTCCTACATTTAATACAGGGCTTTGTAAAGTCGCCATCTCTTCAAACGGAATACTGTATGTTTCTCCCCAAACCGGCGTATTCTTTTCAAACGCTGTCCAGTCCCCAGATATATCAGAATAATTAACGTAACTTAAATCACATATGCCATTAAAATAATGGATTTGTTCAATTTCAATGTCGAAAGTTTTCGCCGTTTTCTTCACTAACTGAATTGCATCCTTTACAAGTGGATGGTCCGATGAATTAATTGCTGGATAATAAGGCGGTGCATATAAAATAACAGTTGCCGGTGCTAGCTCTTGACAACGAATCATTAATTGGTCGACAATGCGAATTGATTTCTCTCGGTCATCTAACTGGTCATTTTTAACAACTTGTGCTTTAATAGAAGCTATTTCAGCTTCACCTAATTTTTGAATTGCGTATTGTAACAATGTTTCATAACGAAGTACTTTCACAGCGCCTACCCCGTTCACTTGCTCACGTTTACAAATGTTTTCATAATGTGCGTTACAAGCTGCCATTGCCTCATTAGCTACTTGCTCAAATAAGTCCATAATTTCCGTCGCTGTACGCTTTAATAAAAACACATTATAAAGAGCGGCTGCACGGTACGGTGTTTGTGTTGAATATTCCATCTTTAAATCCTTCAATTGAAGCGAAACAGGTAAAGGTGTTTGTTCCCCTAAATCACTCTCACGGAAAATAGGATTCCATTCCATATGCTGTGTCATATAGGAGGCTATAAAGCTTGCTGTCATACCTTTCAAAGGTTCACCTGCATGTGTTTCCTTACCATAGAATAAAGCGGCTGGCATAATTTTCCCAATCGTTCCTGAATACATATACTCTTTAATATCTGTAGGATTTTGTGAGAAGGATGGCTCACTATTCAAAAATAATTTATATGTTAAACCATATTGTTTACGTAATCTCACTAATTCCACTACGGCTGCTCGCATCCCAGCAGAGTTTACTTCCTCATCCGGTACAGCCGTTAAAAGTAGATTAATCGGCCAATTTTCATTGCTTGCTTTTTCAATTAATTGCATATGCAAAGCTAAGCCCATTTTCATATCCATCGTGCCGCGACCGAATAAATAATTACCTGATTGTAAATCCGCTTTAACCACTTCTGGCAAATCATTAAAGTATTTTGGTTCCTTTAGCTTTTCTGTCAGCTCCTCAGGGAAAAAGGCAAGTGGTTCTAATTCACCGTATTCCTCTGTATGCACTGTATCGAAATGGCTAATTAGTACGATTGTTTCTGTCGCTGTCGGATGCTTATAGAGTGCAGTAACCGCATTGCGACCGAGACCGGCATCATGTAACTCGATATATTCAGAATGTTCTTGAAAATAGGGCAACATCTGTAACTTATCACGCAGCTTATATGCAAATTTGTTCTCGCCCTCTGTTAACGTTCGACTATCCCATCCAACAACTTCACATAATAATGCGCGTAATTTCTCTGGTGTATTCCAAAAATACTGACTCATCATTTTTCTCCCTTTCCACTGCTACCATTCATCATTTCTTTTTTACCCACATCTACAGACAGTAACTATAATTACATATTCTAATGATGTATACATTACTAAATCATTTCACCCCTTTTCCGCTTGACGGAAACCATTTCTGCTAAACGGAAATAATATACTATGAAATATAATCGTTAACGATTATAATGTCAATATATTCTGATTCTTTTAGATACGCTAAACGAATATTTTTTTTACTGAAAGCTCACCGCAAAGCTTGTGGCGCCTTCCTATTCGTTAATGTAAAATTAATAGCAATCTAGTAAAACGAAAAGGTGTTGTTAATATTATGCAATTATTAGAAAGATGTGTAAAAATAGCCAAAGCACTTATGTCCTCTGATACACATAACGGTTTATCCATTTCTGATTTAGCTCAAAAATGTGATTTGCCAATTAGTACCTTGCACAGAATTTTACAAGCAATGATTCAGCAAGGTATGGTGGAACAAAATAAACAAACAAAACACTATCATATCGGGACAATTTGGATGGAAATCGGTTTGCAAATATATGATTCCCAGGATTTTATTAATGTCATCCGACCTGAGCTACAGCGTCTATCAAAGGAAGTTGGAGAAAGTGTATACTTAAGCAAAATGTCAGGCACAGATACAATAATCATCGAACGAATTGACAATATTACTAACCCTATTCGCATCTATGATCCATTAGGTATTCGGATTCCAATGCATATTGGTTCAGGTAATAAAGCTTTACTCGCTGCAATGTCAGATGAAGAAGTAACAGAGATTTTAAGCCAGCTTGTCACACCGAAAGAGATAGAACAACTTAAAAAACAGCTTATGCAAATAAAGGCAAAGGGCTTTGCTGTCAGTCATGGAGAATTTACAAAAGGAACATCAGCTGTTTCCGCTGTTGTTTATAATGGATTTAATGAAATTGAAGGTGTTGTAACCATTGACTTTGTAAGCTTCAATGTCTCCGATGAACATATTCAAACATTAGCAAACAGTGTCATCGACACAGCTAAGCGAATTTCTTTGAAGCTTGGCTATAAGGGAGGTGTCTGAAAGCGCGCATTCACAGTGCTTTCGGACACTTTTTTTAATGAATAAATAACTTAGAATAATGTCTAGGCTAAACGGGCACCCTTCGGTCATTTCAAATCTTCATTCAAAATGCTGGAGCGTTTACTTTTACACCTGCACCCTTCTATACCTCTTGGAGCTGAACGGCGGCTTTATCTCTATTCTCTTTTCTAAAGATGCTTCCGTATTTTTCTGCACTCCTGCATTCTAAAGAATAGCAATAATGCACAAAAGTATAATTTTATAAATTATAGAGCTATACTAGTTATTAAATTGCGAAAAAACTTGAGCTACTTCCCCATTCGCAGCTCAAGCTTTTTGTGATGAAAAAATATTTAAAAATAAAACTTGAAAAATGCAAGATATTTCTGCATTATAATAAGTATAAGGTGCAATAAGACGCAAATTTTCTTTGCGCTCTATTCTATTACATTTAATAAGGGGGATTTTTATTATGACGAAAACAGCTCAACTTATTACACAAACTGAAAATTTCGGTGCAAATAACTACCATCCACTGCCGATTGTGATTTCTGAAGCAGAAGGTGTATGGGTAAAGGACCCTGAAGGCAATAAATATATGGATATGTTATCTGCTTATTCTGCAGTTAACCAAGGTCACCGCCATCCTAAAATCATTGAGGCATTAAAAAAACAAGCTGACCGCGTGACATTAACATCTCGTGCATTCCACTCTGATCAACTAGGTCCTTGGTATGAAAAAGTAAGTAAATTAACGAATAAAGAAATGGTTCTACCAATGAACACAGGTGCTGAGGCAGTTGAAACAGCGATTAAAACGGCTCGTCGTTGGGCATACGAGAAAAAAGGGGTAGCAGAAAACCAAGCACATATTATTGGCTGTATCGGCAACTTCCACGGTCGTACGATGGCAGCGGTTTCTTTATCCTCTGAGGCAGAGTATCAGCGTGGCTTCGGTCCATTATTACCGGGCTTCAGCTTAGTACCATATGGCGATATTGATGCATTAAAAAATGCTATTACGCCAAATACAGCGGCATTTATTGTTGAGCCAATTCAAGGGGAAGCAGGTATCCTTATTCCACCAGCAGGCTTCTTAAAAGCGGCAAAGCAATTATGTGAAGAAAACAATGTATTATTTATCGCAGACGAAATTCAAAGTGGTCTTGCACGCTCTGGAAAAATGTTTGCTTATGAATGGGAAGGTATTACACCAGATATTTTAATCCTTGGTAAAGCGCTAGGTGGCGGAGTTTTCCCGATTTCATGTGTTGTAGCTAACCGTGATGTTTTAGGCGTATTTAACCCAGGTTCACATGGCTCTACATTCGGTGGAAATCCACTTGCATGTGCGGTATCTATTGCGGCACTTGAAGTAATTGAAGAGGAAGACTTAGCAGCACGCTCACTAGGCTTGGGCGACTACTTCCAGGAAGCCCTTCGCCAAATCAACCACCCTGCGATTAAAGAAGTACGCGGACGCGGTTTATTTATCGGCTTAGAATTACACGAATCTGCTCGACCATACTGTGAGAAATTAATGGAGCGCGGCTTATTATGTAAAGAAACACACGATACAGTAATCCGCTTTGCACCACCATTAGTAATTACAAAAGAAGATTTAGATTGGGCAATCGAACAAATTAAAGCTGTGTTTTAAGAAGACGTCCGAAAAGCGTGCTAACGCACTGCTTTTCGGATGTTTCAGTTTATATAAGTGCCAGGCACAGAAACAATTCAGAATTGTTTCTGTGCCTGGCACTTAATCATTAACATCCAAACCAACATGTCGTTAAATTAGGATAACCATAAATATTTTCTACACTTCTTCTGAAATTAGAGGGATAATAGATTTCCCGGAAGGATTTATACAGGACAGCAAACCACGTGTTATCATTAACATTTTCTAAAATAATAGACAATGGGTGCTCTTTATCATTTTCTAAAATAAATGGTGGGGCGAGGTACTCTCCTATTATTATTAAATCTACTTGTGTAAATAATTTATTTAAAGGCAAATCATCAATCGTAAGCTTTATTACCTCTGCTTGTATACCTTGCTCTTCACAAAAATTATGCAAAGCTACAATAAATTTCGTTTGATTGACGATATAGCCAATACGCAATGCCGGCATACTTACCCGTTGTAGGCTAGTTAATATTTCTTGAACACAGGATGACTTTAGAGAATCCACCTGCCCTATTTGTTGCGCAAATCGCTTTAAAATCCATAGCATATATAGACGTACCTCGCGCTTCTGCAAGTTGTTTGAAAAAGGATTAAAGTAAGTTGATACGATTCCCCCTAGCTCCACACAGCTCTGATACTGCGCTTCGTTTTGTTGCATTGACCATTCCAGCCTTCTTTGCAGCGTTGAAGGTATCGTTACAAATTGAATCTTATTAATAAGTGCTTGTGTGAGGTGATATTGAGAGCATGCTGTTAATTGCACTGCTCCATTAGAATCTTGAGCTATTTTATACGCCCCTGTTCCAATGCGGTAGTTTAATGGATGATACAAGCTAAAATCCAATTGAGAAAGAAGTGTTAGTAATTCTTCCTCTCCCCCGATATATTTGATTTCAAAAATAGCATTCGTTCGTTTTTCTATACTAATCACTTTTCTAAAAAAATAACTATATTTGTTTAGCATAAAAGTCGTTTTAATTGATTGCATGATTTCTTCTATTTTTACGGTTTCTCCATTATGCCAATAAAGAAATGGGCGAACGTAAAAAATAAAGCATTGTCCAAATTGCTCCCAATGGTGGATTAAATCTCCTTTAAACGTATTATTATTTTGAATTACGATACGGCTATAAATATGGGATAACACCCAGCCACTTTCGGTATCGCTATAATTATGTGGGTGAAGGTTTAGATTTTTACTATAAATAGGTATTGTCAGCATTGACGCTGCTTTTCGTTCATCTGACACGATATTTTCCGTCAATAATGCTGCGACATTTTGCTGGAACTTCTCTGAAAAGTAAGACATATTTATATCTGTTAGGGCTTTGAAATTTTTCTGTTTGAATTCACTATTTAATACAATAAGTAATTGTTTCTCGATATCCTGCAACCACTGAATGCTTGATATATGTCCCCTTCCTTTACCTGCACAATAACGTATCCAGCCCTCTGTCTCCCATTTCTTGATTTTGCGAGTCACTTGCTTTGTACTTAACTGCATCATCTCACTTATCTTATGAATGGATAGTTGTTCATTACGCAGTGACCATAATAATTGCAATGCTAACTCCATTATTTATCCTCCCCCACTTTAAAAAGTAGACATAAACTTCAGTAATTGTCCCTTTTTCTTTTTCTACGTCCACTTTATTATAGCATTTGAAGGGATGTGTTTAGATTGGTTCGTTTAGCAAAAGTAATTTGGTTACAAGGATTATTGGATTTTTCCTTATCTGCTTATTTTATTTTTACTACATGGAGTCTTTATGAGCAAACAGAGAATGTGGTGTATACAGGACTATTTGTAGGGCTAGGATTTTTACCAAGCTTATTATGCATACCTTTTATCGGGGTATTTGTAGATCGTTATAACAAAAAGCATTTATTAATTTTGGCACTAACATTAATACTTCTAACAATATGTACAGTTCTAATAAGTTTCAAAAATATATCGCCTGTACTGCTAATTTCGTCCAATATGGTACTGCAATTATGCGGGTCACTTATACGTCCAACTATGCAAGCATATCTAGCTACCATCTTTATTAAAGAGCAGCTTATTATCACTTTTCAAAAATCGGCTTCTTACACGATTATTGGTGGTATTTTAGGTACTGCTATTAGTAGTTTCTTCATTGCTCAAGCATTGATTAACACGCTATCATTCATCATTTTGTTAACCTTAATCATCGCATTTTATTTACTTTGGCAATTACCAACAGAGCAAGCATCTACTGCTCTTACCCACCATTCAATACTCGAAGAAATGATAGCTGGCTTTATCTATTCCCTGTCTAGTCGTTTTTTTCTACAACTACTGGTCATCATGGCAATTGGGCAATTGATTTATCATACAACTATCGGATTTTTAGCAGCTTATACGTATGAAGTTTTAAAATCTTCTGCTACTGTTTATGGATTGCTTGAAATAACAGTTTCAAGCAGCGGTGTATTAGCTGGACTACTTGGCGCAAAATTCATAAAGCTATTCCAGCGATTTTCTTCACTAACTATTATGCTCATACTAATAGCTAGTCTTTTTTTGCTAACGTTTAACACAACGCTTGCATTCACTATGGTAGGCTGTGCAGGCATTGGGTACTGTACAACATGGATACGAACAACATTTCAAGCCATTCAACAAATATCAACAGAACCTCAATACCACGGTCGTGCTGCTAGTGTTCGTATGTTTTTTAATCAAGGTATTGTCGTTTGTTTAACACCTATTTTTGGTATATTAGCTGAAAACTTCTCTATCCACCACGTATTTTTCATATTAGCTGCTCTTAGCTTTATTGGAATGCTTCTTTGTAGTACTAGCCAGGTACATAAACAATTCTGAATTGTTTGTGTGCCTGGCACTCATGCTTTTCGGCTTCGCACAAATGCCTCTATCGCTCCTGTTCCTGTCAGCACACCAACAATTATAAGCAAGCAGCCAAATATTTGATTCATACCTATCGGCTCCTTTAGTAAAATGGCTGTGCCTAGCAAGCTGAATAACGTGTTAAAATTACCAAAAATCGCGGTTTCGGCTGCGCCTATTTTTGCGATGGCATAATTATAAATAACATGACCCAGAGCAGTTGCGAATATTGCAGATGCTAATAATAAAGCTATTGCTGACGGTGCAACCGTAGTAAAGTAGATAAACTGCGCCGGCTCTATCATTAACGCTAGTAATAGCAAAACTATCGAGCCACTTAGCATCATATAGCCTGTTAGTACGACCGGATTCAACGTTTTGGATGCCTTACTTATGATTAGAAAACTAAATGCTTGTGCTAAAATAGATAGAAAGACGAGGATATCTCCTATTGCTATTCCCGTCATTCCTTCTCCCCCACGTAAAACAGCCATTATCACTCCAAACGTGCCTACAACAAAGCCTAAAAAACGCTGCCAACTCATTTGTGTGAAGCCAAAAATGATAGCAAGTATTGCCGTTAATAATGGGCTAAAGCCTAAAATAATACTGCCCTTCGTAGCCATCGTATTTGCTAATCCAAATGCTAACAAGCTATGGTGTAGCACGACGCCTAATATACTTGCAGCCATTATAGAATATACCTCGGTACGAGTAGGCTTTTGTAGCTTTTTTAAAAGAGCTAAAATCCCTACAACAGTAATGCCAGCAATAAAAATACGCACAGCAGTCATCGTCAATGGACTAAAATAAGAAACTAATAGCTTTAAGGCAACAACATTTAATCCCCAAGCTAGCATTACAATTAGTAAAATGATATATATTTTAGCTTTTCCCACGCCATTCCCTTCTTTCTCCTCAAAAAATCTCGTACAATTAGAAACATCTTAACATACGAATCAATTAATTATCATAGGGAGTGATTTAGATGATTAAAACACTTTTTATTACAGGCTATAGGCCACATGAGTTAGGTATTTTTAATGAGCAGCATCCAGGCATTGCGATTATAAAAAAAGCAATAGAAAATAAGTTACTGGCATTATTAGATGAGGGCTTAGAATGGGTGATTGTTAGTGGTCAGCTAGGTGTTGAACTATGGGCGACAGAGGTTGTTCGCGCATTAAAGGAGCAATACCCTATCTTAAAATATTCGGTTATTACACCATTTTTAGAGCAGGAGAAAAATTGGAATGAGCATAAGCAAGAGCTATATCAACGAATGATTTTACAGGCTGATTTTGTCACAAGTGTAACGAAGCGACCATATGAGGCGCCTTGGCAGTTTATTGAGAAGGATAAATTTATTATTAGCAATACAGATGCGGCGCTACTCATTTATGATGAGGAAAATGAAGCATCACCTAAATATGTATTAAATTTAGTAAAAAAATATATGGAGCAACACGATGAATACGAGCTTTTATCAATTAATGCTTATGATTTACAAGTCATTGCTGAAGAAATGCAGCAAGAAAATTGGTAATATACGCATCTTCTAATATTACAGAATTCTGATATAATACAGGCAAAGTAATATACTAAGAAGGTGCTCATTATGATTAAACTAGAAATGATAGTCGAACAACAGCCAATCCACATTTCGCACGACACGTATCGCAGAGAATGTCGTTATACGCGTGGCATTCATATTCCTGCTGATGAGTTCTCACAAATTATCAATCTTATGGAAGAAGATACAAAAATCTATTTTGAGTTTCATAATGTAGCTAAGAAAATTGAGCCTGGTATTTATTTGAACGGTCATTCGAGCCTTGCAAGACAAATTGATAACTACTATAAAAAAAAGAAAAACACTGAAATTGTAGGCATTAATAACGGTAAAGATTTTTATGTCAAGCTAACGTAAAAAACGTGCCAGGCACACAAACAATTCTGAATTGTTTGTGTGCCTGGCACTTTATTTTTTGCCAATCATATTGAATACAATGTTAAGAACAATCGCTGTCACAGAACCACAGACGATTCCATTTGATGTTAAAATATTTAAGCCAAACTTAGAAGGTAATGATGCGAATAACTCTGGTACAACGGCTACGCCGATACCTAATCCTACCGCACAGGCAACAATCATGGCATTTTCTGTTGATTTCGCAATTTCTGGAGCTAGCATTTTAATTCCTTGTGTAATGACCATTCCGAACATCGCTAGCATCGCAGCACCTAGCACAGGTGTTGGAATAATTGTCGTTAAAGCAGCAAGCTTCGGTAAAAAACCTAGCGCAACTAACATCCCACCTGTAATAAAAATAACTTTGCGGTCACGCACGCCAGATACTTGAATTAAGCCGACATTTTGTGAAAACGTCGTGTATGGGAAAGCATTGAAAATACCACCGATAATAGAGGCTAACCCTTCCGCACGATATCCCTTCGCTAAATCCTTCGATGTTAAGGGCTTTTCACAAATATCACTTAATGCGTAGTAAACACCTGTTGATTCAACTAGGGATACCATCGCTACAAGTGTCATTATAATAATGGCAGATGCATCGAAGGTCGGTGTCGCTAAATAGAATGGCACTGCAATATGCATCCAAGAAGCATCAATAACTGGTGTAAAGTCTACCTTCCCCATAAATGCTGCAACAATCGTCCCAATGACTAAGCCTAATAAAATAGCAATCGCACGGATAAACCCATTAGAAAAACGGTAAATTACTAAAATAATTAGTAGTGTAATAAATGCTAAACCAACATTAGAACCTGACGCAAAGTCATCTGCCCCTTGTCCACCGCCCATATTGTTAATTGCTACTGGAATTAAACTAACCCCAATAATTGTCACAACTGAGCCTGTTACAACAGGTGGGAAAAAGCGCACTAATAAGCCAAAAACACCTGAAATTAAAACAATAATGATACCGGAAGCGATAATCGCACCGTAAACTGCTCCTAAGCCGCTAGAAGAACCGATTAAGATAATTGGGCTTACCGCTGTAAATGTACAGCCAAGTACAACAGGCAAACCAATACCGATATATTTGCCTTTCCATACTTGCAATAGTGTCGCAATACCACACATCATAATATCAATTGCGACTAAATATGTCATTTGTGCTGGCGTAAAATTGAGTGCGCCACCGATAATCAAAGGTACTAAAATTGCTCCTGCGTACATTGCGAGTAAATGCTGAATACCTAAAGTTGTTGCCTTAAAGCCATTCATAAAAAATGTGACCTCCTACAGTCCTAATCAAAAAATTCAACTTTGCCGTTTGCTAATGATTTAATATTTGCCAATGATTCAATGCGTAAACCTTGCTCTCGTAATTGTTGTCCGCCCTGCTGGAAGCCCTTTTCAATAACAATTCCCGCGCCAACAACATGCGCACCTGACTGTTGGACAATATCTAATAATCCTTTCAACGCCTCACCATTCGCTAGAAAATCATCGATAATAATTACGCGGTCATCTGCTGACAAAAAACTTTTAGAAACGGAAATTTCATTTACTTCGTTTTTCGTGAAAGAATGAACCTTTGAAGAATATAAATTATCTGTTAATGTTAAAGATTTACGCTTGCGAGCAAAAACAACAGGCGCACCAAGCACTAGTCCTAAAAATGTTGCTGGTGCGATACCCGACGATTCAATTGTTAACACCTTTGTAATGATTTCATCGCTATAGCGATTGGCAAACTCCTCCCCTACTTCCTGCATTAGCATAGGGTCGATTTGGTGATTTAAAAAAGAATCCACCTTTAATACAACATCTGATAATACTTTTCCTTCTTGCTGAATTTTATCCTTTAAAAGCTTCATGAAAGCTCCTCCTCTAAAATAATAAATCAATTACGCCTCGGCTTACTGTCGCCTAGGTTTTTTGAGCAAACTGATAGAAGTTAACCTAAAGCCGTTACGTCCTGTAACATTCTCCCCAAAATCTGGACACTTAGTAGTTATCAAAAATAGCAGTGTTCTTAGACTAAAAGTTCCTCTTTGTTAGGGAATATCCAAACATTTACTAAAAGAAGCTAAAAAACTCGAAAAGCTATCTCTATATAGAGAAGAGCCCTTCGAGTTTTCTACACCGAAAGAACGTATAACAATAAATTAACATGTAAATCTCACATGCATTTTGCTACTTCTTCTCATAGTCGATTTCTTTACGGGAAATCGGTAGAAACTTACGAGCCATATCCTCGTTATTATATGAGTAAAATATAATTTTGAATTAAGAATGCTCCAATTATAAGCACCAAAACGCTTTAATGCAATAGCTCCAAAATAATAAAATTTTTCACACTTTTCTGATTATGTATCTTATTGATACGGCTCGTATAAGCTCTTTATTTTGTCTTTAAATTGTTGAAATACTTTACCCTCTTTACCATAGTAACTCATGCTACGGCATGCTAAAACCTTAATAATATGACCATTTTTACAATGCAACTCTCCAAAAACACCATACTCCTCTAATTGTTGCACTTTGTTCACTTGACTATAGTAATCCGTTAGCTGTTCGGCAAAATTCATTCTAAATTGTTGCACTGCCTCTGTACCATGTAAGACAATAAATTCGGGTTGAAATTCCTCCACTACTTCTCGAAAGATTACTTGCCCTCTCTTATATAAATTCGGCGTTTCCTTGCGCGCTAGCTTTAGCTCCTGCACATCCTTCACCTGTAAAGTATTTATATATGTTGCAACTACCTGAGTATTAAGCGTTTGCCTGACCCATTCAATGAAATGCAACATCCCCAAATACTCTCGCGATTGCTGCTTCATCTCATGTCCGTATATTTCATCGAATAATTGACCATTTACTAGCGCATCGATATACACAGCTTCGCTCGTTGTATTACTTTCAATTTTAGGGGTCGCAACTGCACCGACTAATAACATTCTAGATTTATATGGATTCCCATCGACTTGAAACGGTCGAAAGGCCAATTGCGCATCATCATCCGTTACCCAAGCTTGTATCTTTTTATAAAACCCTGCCGATACTCCCATTCGCTTCACATCCTTCATAATAATGATTTCTTGCATTTTAGCATATTTCACTTACCTTTTCCTAGCGTATGTAAACAACCTTTTAGAAATCCGTATGCACTTGCTATATAATGAAATAATTATGTAGTAGGAGGATCGCAATGAATTCAGATTTATCAAGCCAAACAAATAAAAAACTAACAAAGCAAACTTTGCTCTTCGTTGTAGCCATTTTTCTTATTGCAACGATTTTACGAACACCACTGACTGTCGTAGGGCCCGCTATTCCATTTATTCGTGCTGATTTAGGAATTTCCAATACGCTGGCTGGATTTTTAACGACGATTCCTTTATTAGCCTTTGCGGTTATTTCACCCTTTGCGGCATCAATCGCACGTAAATTGGGGATGGAGAACACTTTATTTTATTCTGTTATATTTTTAGCAATAGGAATCATTTTACGTTCTACAGGTGTTGCGTTTTTACTTATAGCTGGAACAATATTAATTGGGATAGCTATTTCCTTTGCCAACGTACTTATTCCTAGTTATTTCAAGCTGAAATTTCCGCTACATATCGGACTTTTAATGGGGATTTATACCGTATCTATGAACCTCTCAGCTGGGCTAGCGGTCGGCATAAGTCATCCCATCGCCTCATCATCGTGGGGCTGGCAGGGGGCTCTAGGTTTCTCCATAATCCTTTGTCTGATAACATTGGCTGCTTGGCTTCCTTTATTACGTAGCAATAAAGTAGAAATGATTGGCCCTAGTGCAAAACAACCGCGCGCAAAGCTCTCTCGTTCAGGGCTTGCATGGACTGTCGCTTTAACAATGGGATTCCAATCGTTCTTCTTTTATTCTTTAGCGACATGGCTACCAGAAATACTAGTATCACAAGGCATAACTCCTGAAAAAGCGGGTTGGCTTACAATGCTTTCACAGTTTGCGCAAATCCCAATGACCTTTATCGTGCCAATTATCGCAAGTAGACTCTCTTCTCAACGTCCTATTGCAGTATTTTTTATTATTTGCTATTTCATTGGTTATGCTGGGCTTTTAATGGAATGGACAAGCCTAGTAATCATTTGGATGATTTTCCTTGGCTTCGCGGGAGGAGCCTCCTTCAGTCTGTGTATGATGCTTTTCACTTTGCGCACTAAAACAGCATATGAAGCTGCTGAGCTATCAGGATTTGCTCAATCTATTGGCTACTTGCTTGCAGCGGTTGGACCTATCGCGCTTGGCTATATTCATGATGCTACGGGCGACTGGTATGTTCCAAATGTCATGTTCATTATTATTACGGTCATACTTTTCATAACAAGTATGATTAGCTCACAAAACCGTACAATCTAATACGAACATTTGTACCTTTTTATGCTATAATAAAAAGTATCATTATAGTTAGGAGTACAAATTTTGAAAAAAAGAAAGAAAAAACATAAAAAAAGCTTATTCACTTCATTCCTTCAAATATTATTAGTAATCTCTGGTGTTATAGGCTGGTATTTCACAAAAACGTGGCAAGGTATTATCACTGCCATCGTCATTTATTTCGTTGTCATTATTTGCTGTACAGTTTGGTTTAAAACGAGACGACTTGCTCGTTTACGTAGAGCGGGAATTAAAGATGTAGATAATATGACTGGGGAAGAATTTGAACAATTTTTAGGCCAGTTATTCAAACGCCGCGGATATAAAGTATCCTATACTGCCGCTTCTGGTGATTATGGGGCAGACTTGATTTTAAAGGACCGCAAAGAAATAATTGCTGTGCAAGCTAAGCGTTATAGCGGCACAGTCGGCGTAAAAGCAGTGCAAGAAATTATCGGTGCAGTTAAAATGTATGATGCAACAGAGGCATGGGTTGTGACAAATAGCCATTTCACAAAGCAGGCTATCAAGCTCGCGGATATTAACGATGTTTATTTGATTGACCGTGAAGAATTAATCGACCTTATTCTAAAAAAATAAAATAGCTGTAAAAAAGTTATTTTTACTCTAAAATGGCTGTCTCGAAAGCAAGCAACACAGCGCTTTCAAGACAGCCATCTCTTCATCTATTATTTATCTAACTTTAATGTGACTTCGCCGATGCCCATTTCAATACTTACATTAATTGTTACTTCTGCCTCACCATATGCTTCATTGACATATACGCCATTTCCATTAGCAATAAAGCCATCGACATCAAGAGTACCGATACCTTTTTCCACTGTAATTTTCACACCTACGGCTGATGGTAAAATAACAGTTGTTTTGCCTACACCTGATTCAATTTTTGTGTCAAAGCCCTTTGACCAATCGCCGCCTAAATTAACGGATAAATCACCAACGCCTGTGTCAATATCTAGCTTTTGAAGCTGTAGACCCTGTAGGTCGAGCTTAGCAACGGCTGCACCCGTCTCTATAGATAAATCCATCGGCACATCTTCATTCAGCATAAGCGACCAATTGCTTTTTACTTCTGACAAACCAATGTTTCTCGAACCCTTTTGTTCAATTTTGACTTCGCCTGTCTGCCCCTTTGATTTATACCTCACTTGCGGAGCTAACTTCTTTTTATTATACTGCGCAGTGCCCTCTACCCATTGCTTTGCACCTTTAGCAATTGTTACCTCTCCCACCCCAAGGTCAATATCGACATTTAAGTTTTTAGCCTCATCCCTGGTAACCTCAATGGATTCCTCTCTTGTTTTGCCTGACATAAAAGGAAAGCAGCCTGTTAACACCATAACCGAAGCACCTATCATCACTCCAAGTATCATTACCTTTTTCATTTTTTATATCCTCCCTCTACATACTGTATATGTTATCTTTAGTATATAGAATTAATGTTTTTCCAAAAACATCCTCGCGGTGGAATTATTACTACGTCTCTAGACCGAGACGCTGAAGATTGTGCTTTGGCATTAGAATAGAGAGCTGTCTTTGAAAAGGTGATAAAGTGAAACTTCAATCAGTGGAGGTTTTTTCATCCTCCACTGATTATTAGTTGGACCAATCGGCTTTTACGGGCGGTCAATCTCTCACTTATCCTTAGCGTATCTTCACTTAAGTCTTGAAGTGGGCGTCCTACTAACACTGTATTTAGCAGTTCTTCCTTATATTAAAGTATATTGGTCTTTTGCTTTTTACTAGCTAGCACCCTCTTGCTATTTTGATGTAAAGGGCTTGCATACAGGATAAAAATAATTTGGCTTCTTTATCTCATTGGAAATAGGCTGATGATAAATATGTGTTGTTGCGGGCGAAAGCGGTGGAATTAACCACGTCCAATTGCCTGTTACTTCACGCGCCGCGTCCTTCTCTAGCTGCTGAAAAAGCTTAAATTGCTGTGCGGCAGTATGATGGTCAACAATGCTGACACCCGCCCTTTTAAAAGAGTGTAGTACCGCAATATTGAGCTCGACAAGTGCGCGGTCTTTCCATAAGGAGCTGTTTGATTCGCGTGTAATACCAATTGTATCTGCCACAGCAGGCAGCATATTATAACGCTCCACGTCAGCCAAATTACGCGCACCAATTTCAGTGCCCATATACCAGCCGTTGAATGGTGCAGCAGCAAATTCGAATCCACCACAACTAAAGCGCATACTCGAAATAATCGGCACGGCATACCATTTAAGCTGAAGCTGTGCAAAGCTATCATATTCCGGATGTGTCATATCAACTTCTAACACATACTTTCTCGGAATCTCAAACCATTTTGGCTTACGTTCATCCACTTGAATAACAAGTGGCAGTACGTCGAAATCCGTACCCTCCCCTTGCCACCCAAGCTCCATACATATTTTCGTAAAGTGCAATGAATCCGAATCCCCAACAATCCCATTATTCGTCTCGTATCCTGCATAACGAATCAACTGATGGTTCCAAATGCGCACACGATTAGGGGCAAAAACGGTTTGTGCAGGACGAATTTTCCCACCATTTGTCGCAAAACTAATATGGCGCAAAAGTGCCTCAAAGATTGCTTGCTCCTCTAGTAAATGACGCTCGTCAAAAACATGCAATGACTGCCAAAACAAACGCCCAATACATTTATTACTGTTGCGCCACGCAACACGCGCACCAAATGTTAATTCTTCTGTCGTTAAAGAGAATGGCTCCTGCTTCAAACGCTCTGCTAACCATTCATCTGTTTTATTACATTCTATTTTATATAAATTAAAAAAGTCATACATCTCTTGCTTATTCATCGTCGCATCCTCCACTCGCTTTAATTGTAGAAGAAGCTTTAGTAGAAACCAATGCTTAGTGCACTTTCAAAAACATGTATTTTTCATATATGACTAAAAATAGTCAAAATAAGATGCATCTCTGGAAGTAGAAAATAACATATTTATCAATTATTATAAAGGAAGGGGGGAATAATTATGGCAGTAGTATTGATTATTTTAAGTATAATAGTATTTTCAGTTGGATTTTTAACCCCCATTAGCGGACTATTCACTCTTGCTATTAGTATAGCCTTACTAATTCGGGGAATTTTCTTATTAATTAAAAAGCGAGAGATTAAACGCTGATATGAATTTTAGAAGATTAATAGGAATACTAATCCCAGCTTTTTTCATGATTTACTTCATACGTGAAATATTCGTGAAGGAGCACTGGTCGTTCAAAGTACCTGCCATTTTAATTGCCTTAGTTACTGCCGCAGCGCTAGTGCAAAATATAGCGGCTATAAAATACGGTGACGAAAAAAAGAATGACGAGCAAATATCTTTTAGCAAAACAATTGGATTGCTAGTTTTCGCTTTTCTTGCGCTGCTTTTCCCAAAATTACTATTTGTGGAAAGTCATTGGCTTTTTAAAATACCCGTATTTCTAATAATCATTTATGTGGCTTCAAGTCTTTTACTTTATATGAAGAATAATCTTAACTAAAAAACCGTCTAAAAAGTGTGCAAACTATGCTACTTTCCAGACGGTTTTATTTTTATTTATCGCTTAAACTTATATAACGAGAGCTCATTGCTGTTAAAAACGCATAGGTCACAGCTTTTATAGTTTGTAGCTCCTTCGAATCACGATGTGGGTCAATGCAAACAAAGTCCATTGCGCGCACCGCCTCATATTTGCCTACCTCAAACAATAAATCGAAGAGCTCGTCTGTACGCATGCCGCCCGGTGTGGAGGCTGGTACGCCTGGAGCATAGGCGATATCTAGTACATCTATATCGACGGTTACGTAAACAAAGTCAACCTTGTCCTGTAGCGCTGTCATGACCTCAGCAATTTGCTGCTGTGCCCCTTTGCGACGCATGTGCTTCAATGTAATCATATTGACACCGTAATGCCTTGCCGCCTCAATTAAGGACGGAGCATTATAAAAGCCGTGTAAGCCAATATTATATACATCCTCACCGCGCACGACACCCGCCTCCAGTAGCTGGCGAATCGGTGTACCGTTTGATGGTCCATCCGATAAATCACGCAAATCTAAATGGGTGTCAAATTGCAAAATGCCAACACGCTTTCCCTCACGCAATGCACGTATGAGCGGTGCTGTAATTGAATGGTCACCACCAATTGACACGTAAAAGCTTTGTGGATAGCGCTGCATCACTTCATTCATTGCCTGTTCAATATTGCGATGACATTGCAAAATATCGGTCGTATGCATTTTGACATCGCCAATATCGGCTACGCGCAAGCCACGAATATCGACTTGCTCATCAATATAATAGGTCGCGAATAGCTCCCAGCTTTTGCGGAAGGCATTTGGAAATTCCGATGCGGCAGATGCACTAATTGACGAGCGCGATAAAGGCACACCTAGTACAACGACTTGAGGCTCCTCTGTCATTTCCGCTACAGGACAAATCCAATCCTTCACTTTTATATCCTGCCCATCTTGACGCTGCCATTTAAAGCTTGGCTGTACAATGACTTCACTCATACGAGAACGCCATCCTTCACAACAACTTGCCCGCCTTTAATAACTGTATGTGTATGGTTCATGCCATAGAAATATTGCATTTGCTTGTAGTTTGGTACGTTTAGAATGACGATGTCTGCTTTTTTACCAGCCTCTAATGAGCCGACTTCATCGCCGCGATTAATCGCATATGCCGCATTAATCGTTGTCGCTGTAATAACCTCTTCCATCGTCATGCCCATATTTAAGCAAGCTAAATTTTGAATAAATGGCAAGCTAATTGTAGGGGATGAGCCCGGGTTGAAGTCCGTTGAAATTGCAACAGGAACTCCTGAATCAACCATTAGGCGGCCTCGTGCAAATGGCGCACGTAGGAAAAAAGCTGTTCCGGGTAAAAGCACAGCAATTGTTCCAGCCTCTGCCATTTGGCGAATCCCTTCATCTGAAGCGACGAGTAAATGCTCCGCTGAAATTGCCCCGACTTCCGCTGCTAGCTCTGCCCCCTCATACGGCTCAATTTCATCCGCATGAATTTTCGGTGTTAAGCCTAAAGCTTTGCCTGCTAATAAAATGCGGCGCGATTGCTCCGGCGTAAAAACACCATGCTCGCAAAAGACATCATTAAATTCAGCTAGGCCTTGCTCCGCTACTTTTGGTAGCATTTCTTCAATGACGATATCGACGAATTTATCGCTGTTTTCCTTGTATTCCTTCGGTACAGCATGTGCGCCCATAAATGTTGAAACAACATCTACCGCATGCGTTTCTTGTAATTTTTTCGCAACCGTTAATTGCTTATACTCTGTTTCCCAATCAAGGCCGTAGCCAGATTTCGCCTCAACCGTTGTAATACCGTGCTTTAAAAATGTGTTTAAATGGGCATATGTTTTATCATACAGCTCATCAAAGCTCGCCTCACGCGTTTTTGTCGTCGTATAGTGAATGCCACCACCAGCATTCATAATTTCCATATATGTCGAACCGTTTAAGCGCATATTAAACTCATTTTCACGTGTGCCACCGTGCACTAAATGGGTATGTGCATCAACGAAACCTGGTAAGACGATTTGACCTTTTGCGTCGATGATTTCTGCGCTTTCTACTAACTCCGTATGATTGTGCTTTAATTGCTCAAGGGGAGCAATCTCGACGATTTCCCCCTCAGCAACCAATACCGCTACATCTTGCAGTACATTGATTTCTGTCATTGCCTCTTTTATACGAGGCCCTTTTTTCTCACTCGCTAATGTTACAACTTCATTTGCATTAATAATTAATAACGCCATTTCCTCAGTCCTTTAACATCGGCATTTGTACGCCTTTTTCTTTTGCTGTGCGAATTGCAATATCGTATCCTGCATCGGCATGGCGCACAACGCCCATACCTGGGTCTGCCACTAATACGCGCTGAATTTTTTCCGCTGCTAGCTCACTGCCATCCGCTACAAGCACCTGACCTGCGTGCTGTGAGAAGCCCATTCCTACACCACCACCGTGATGTAAGCTCACCCAGCTTGCACCGCTCGCCGTATTGACAAGCGCATTTAATAATGGCCAGTCTGACACTGCATCCGTACCGTCGCGCATTCCCTCTGTTTCACGGTTTGGTGAAGCAACAGAGCCCGAGTCTAAGTGGTCTCGGCCAAAGACAATTGGCGCTTTTAACTCGCCACTCGCTACCATCTCATTGACACGTAATGCGAAGCGATGACGGTCACCATAGCCTAACCAACAAATACGTGCAGGTAGCCCTTGCCATTTCACCATTTTTTGTGCCATATCAATCCAGTTTACTAAGCCTTCATCATCCGCGAACATTTCCTTCGCTAATGCATCAGTTTTGTAAATATCTTCTGGGTCTCCAGATAACGCAGCCCAACGGAACGGACCTTTACCCTCACAAAATAATGGACGAATATACGCTGGTACGAAACCTGGGAAATCGAAGGCATTTTCTACACCCATTTCCTGTGCATATGCGCGAATATTATTACCGTAGTCGAACACTTCTGCACCCGCTTGTTGGAATTCTAACATTGTACGTACATGCTCCGCCATTGTTTCCTTCGCTTTTTGCTCATAGGCTTTCGGGTCAGCTTTGCGTAGCGCAAACGCTTCCTCTAATGTCATGCCATTTGGTACATAGCCGTTAATTGGGTCATGTGCCGACGTTTGGTCTGTCACGAAATCCGGGATAATCCCACGATTTAATAGCTCGCGATTAACATCCGCGCAATTCCCTACAAGCCCGATTGATGCAGGCTCCTTTTTCTCGCGTAGCTCATTCACTAACGCAATCGCCTCGTCCACTGTTTCCACTAAATAATCACAGTATGCTTCTTTCATTTTACGCTCTATTTTTGCGCGGTCTACTTCCACAACTAAAATAACTGCCCCCGCCATTTTACCAGCAAGTGGCTGCGCACCGCTCATACCGCCCATGCCACCAGTTAAAATGAATTTCCCACGCAAATCTGCTGAGCCAAACACTTTTTTACCTGCCTCTACAAAGCTTAAATATGTTCCTTGTAAAATTCCTTGCGCACCGATATAAATCCAGCTACCTGCTGTCATTTGTCCATACATCATTAAATCGCGCTCTTCTAACTCATAAAACTTATCCCAATTCGCCCAACCAGGCACTAGGTTAGAGTTTGCAATTAATACACGCGGCGCATTTTCATGTGTGCGGAATACCGCAACAGGTTTCCCTGACTGCACAATTAATGTCTCATCATTTTCAAGCTTCTTTAATGATTCGATAATCTGCTCATAGCTTTCCCAGTTGCGCGCCGCTTTACCAATACCACCATAAACAACCAACTCATCTGGATTTTCGGCTACTTCCGGATCAAGATTGTTCATTAGCATGCGCATTGCCGCTTCTTGCGTCCATCCTTTGCATGTTAATTCACTGCCTCTTGGTGCTTTAATGTTTGTTTTAAAAGCCATTTTCAATCTCTCCCTTTAAAATAATAAAAATGCAATTGGTGTTACTAAAATTAATGTTAAGACAACCCGCTCAAACCATATAATAATCATTTGGCGAATGGATAACGGAATATCTGTTGATAAAATAACTGGAATAACGGCCGAGAAAAATAGGATTGCCAAGATAGATACAACTGCCACGATAAACTTAGTAACCATCGCAGCCTGTGTTACTAGCAGTGCTGGTAAAAGCATTTCTGCAATCGATAGCGATAAAGCTTTTGCAGTTAACATCGGATCTGGTATTTGTAATAAACACGTGAAAGGTACAAACAATCATTTTAATTGCCTGCTTTGGTCGAAACCCTATCAATGATTGTTGACTATCAGTTTGTTGGTTGCTTACCATTCCATCCCCTTCCCTATCCTCACTTTAAATTTCTTTCAATTCTGAATAAATGGATTTACATTGCACAATATAGTAAAATTTAAAGAAATTAATTCATATTTACGATTAGAAATAGAAATAATATTGAAAAGAGTGATTTTAAGGGGTGATGATATGCGTATTTTATTGATTGATCGGGATATTGAGGAGGCACGAGGCATTAGTTGGTATATAAAAAACTATTTCCCTAGCCATGTGGAAGTAGAGCATGTGCAGGATACGGCACAATTGCAAAATTCTATTGAACGATTGCAACCAAATGTGGTGGTCATTGAAATTGAAATGCTAACACCCTCTATCGAAAAGCTATTGCTGCGCCACCAACCACATATCATCGCGTTAACCGCACAGCCCATTTTCCAGCATGCGGCAAAGGCTATTCAATTACAGGCAGCGCAACTGTTTGTCAAACCAATTCCGCTAGAGCAATTGAAGTCGACTTTACTCGCTTTAAATATTGACCGTGCCGCTCCTTTAGCTACCACACAGGCTTCAGATGTGCAACTCTATGTTGATTTATATTTGAAAAAACCGACGCTTGTTGATGTTAGCCAAAAGCAATTTTTCATTATCGAGCCGTCTCATTTCGAATCGAATTTACGCCTTTATGAATGGTTTATCGAGCTGCATTTATTCCAAGAAATGACCGCATTACCGCTACAAAATCGCATTATTTGCGTTGTGGAAAATACCTTACGTACTGAATTATTAAAGCAGCTTCGTTTACTTATACAGGAGTGGCATGTGGTTAGCGGCGAATATATGAATATTGCATTATACGATGGAGAGAATGCAACAATACGTGAAATGTATGATGAAGTGAAAAAGGTGCTTATTCAGCGCTTTTACAAAGGCTATGAACATATTTTCCTTAGCTCAGAGCAATTTTCAATCGTACGACTTGACCCACTACTAACGCCAGAGGAGCAACAGCTATGGATTCATAGCTTAGAGGAAAAAAATACGACAGCCATTAAAGCTTTCCTTTATCAATTAGCAAAGGCGAATACGTTTTACCATCATGATGATGTGCGCATTCATTTAACTAGTGTACTCGCTCAACTGCGTCGCTATATGATGAAATACCATTTGCAGCAGCAGGCAAGCATCGAGGCAGATTATCGTCAGCTTTTTCACCTTATATTAGAGGGGCCTATTTTATATTCAATTTTGCAAGAAATGATGCTGTTTACCCAAACATTAATGGATGCTGTTGAAAAATCGCGGGAGCAGCTAAAGGTGGATTATAGTGAGCTAGCGGTTGAGCTGATTCAACGTGAATTTAGCGATAGCACTTTGAACTTGCACTCTGTTGCTAGTAAACTCGGCATTAGCGCTAATTATTTAAGCACCCTATTTTCAAAAAAGCAGGGCATTCCTTTTAAGCGCTATGTTCAGAATGTGCGTATTCAAGCAGCCTGCAACACTTTGCTTGAAACTGATTTAGCCATTACAGAAATCGCAAATTTAAACGGCTTTGAGGACGTTAACTATTTTATTAAAGTATTCAAGCAGCACCAAAACACAACACCATATCGTTACCGAGCAAATATTAAAGAACTAATGGAAAATGAAAGAAAGTGAAACTTCAATCAGTGGAAGTTTCACTCATCCCCCACTAATTGTTAGTTGAACCAATCGGGCATTTACGGGATAGAAAAATAGATTCACGTCCTTTCCTTTTTACCTAAAAGAAATATTGCTAAAGTCAGTGTTTCTAACATTTTCAAAGAAAGCTCTCGCTACTTTACTAAGCAAACCTTCTACCAAAACACACCCGCTAGCGCCCAAAATGCCGGCTACTGCACGGCACTTTGGGCGCCCATTTTTCATTCACTCACTATCCATCTACCTGTATCTGGCTGTTGCACCATATAAAACACATGCTCGTTAACGCCAGCTCTCCCGTATTGGTAGCGTATCTCCACCCGATTATTAGAAACAGAGGAAACATTGCGATAAGCTGATTCTAAAAATAGCTCACCTAAACGATTCATCTGTGTAAATACTGTTGAAGGGTCGATAAGTGACTGAGCTAAATTCCCTTCATCAAAAAGGCTATCATATAAAAATAAATCAAAGTATTGCTCAGCCGTATATATGCCTGATTGTCCACCTTCCAAATAAATTGACTCCGTATTTTCCTCTGTTGCTAGCCCTACAACCTCGCCATAAATTTTATGAACAGGTGTGATAGTCCCAGCTTGTAGCGTTTCACTAGCTGGAAAATGATTTAATAAAAAATATTCTCTTGCATTTAATAGTTGGTCATAGCCCCCTGCTATCTCAACCCCATTCTCCTTGTAGATATCTAATAACTCGGACTGTAGAGGCTTTCCATTTACTTTCAACTCCCCATTTTTCAGCACGATTCGATCACCAGGAACAGCAACGACCTCATAGTATGCATCTGCATATGTCGGCAAATGGCTCGTCGTATTTGTCATTGTACGTACAATATCTCCTACCTCATAAACAACACCATCATATAAATTAGATTTGCGCTCAATAACCGTATGAAAAGTATCCGAACTGTTTGCTAATGAAAATGCCTCACTATCTACATAATGCAGTCCATCGACCTGCTCAAAATGTGAAAGCTTTCCAAATTGCTCATAATCAATTGCTGATAGCTGCTTCTTTTTTTGTAGCGCCGAAATTTGCGCTAAATCATCTAGTGGGTCATACGGTGTTCCCGGTCCTTCATTTGATGAAAGCTGCTCTATCGGATTAAATGTGATAAAAAGGAATAGCGCTATTACAGCGATTCCCGCTGTTACAAAGGGTACTTGCCATGAAGGTTTTTTAACTGGCGCTCGTAAATTTTCGTGCACACGTTGCTTGATTCGTCTTTCCTGTGTTGATGTGTCGCCCATCATTTGATCAAGCTTGCGTTTAAAATCGCTCAATTGCTTTCGACCTCCTCTTCCTCAAAAAACTCCTTTAATTGCTGCTTTGCTCGCCTCAGCCTTGTTTTCACTGTATTTTCATTAAGTTGCAAATAGGCTGCAATTTCCGCAATAGACTGCTCATCATAATAAAATAATATTAAAGGCTCGCGGTATTTTAATGGTAGCTGGAACAGATTTTTTTCTAGTGAGGCTAATTGCTCCTGCTCTAGCAATACTTCCTCTGTGCCTTTTGTAGAAGTAAAAATTGTATCAAATAACACATCTTTTTTATACTTCCATGAACGTAAATAATCTTTTGCACGATTGGCCGTCATTTTAGTTAAATAAGTCTTTAATGATGCCTCATTGCGAAATTGATCGCTTTTTTGAAAATATGTCACGAAAACCTCTTGGACAATATCCTCAGCTGTTGACCAATTTTTCACGTATAAATACGCAATGCGTACTAAATAACGTGAGTGCTCATCAATAATCTGATCAATTTGATTCATTTACGAAATTTCACCCTTTTCTATGGCCACATCATCTCACCATTGACATAAGTAGTAAAGTGCTCAAATGACCTCTTTTCTGTCATTCCAAAACGATTGACCTCATAATTGGAGCTACTCATATTGGCATAGCCCTCCTTTGTTGTAAAGCCTATTAACAGCCCTACCTCCTTAGCAGCCGCTATAAATTGTTCATTATAATGCCCATATGGATAGGCTAGTGAAATGGCATTTGGTACTTGCTCTATATTGCGTTGTAAGTCCATTATAATCACTTCCTTTGAATTTTCTAAAGCAATGCCCTGCCCATTATGAAGTGAATGCAAATCATACGTATGTGCCTCAAATTGAAAAACATCTGCCAGCTCGGCCAAATCTGTAGCTGTAAAAAACTGTAGTGGTCCTGTAGCATCAAAGTTTTGTAGTCCCTGCGCTTTATTTGTGCGCGAGGAAATAATATGCTGAAGCGCGGTAAACCCATATTGCTTTAAAATGGGATAGGCGTACTCTCGTGTAGACAATAGACCATCATCAAATGTAATTAACACCGCATGTATCGGTACAATAAGGCGTCCCTCTAAATAATCATAAAGCTGCTGCGTCGTTAATGTCTTAAATTGATTATCTGCTAAATAATTCATCTGCTGTTCAAAAGCCTCTAATGATATTGTACTATTTGTTGTTTCCATCAAGCTTTTCGGCAATATATGATGATATACAAGTACTGGTAACCCCTCATCTAAGGTAACTGACTGTTTATATATATATCCCGGTCGCTCTCCTATTTTTACAATATACCAATCTTTTTCTTCATGTACGATTGGATAGCGATAGTCTGCCTCCAAATGCATTAATGCGGCACTTTGCAAATCAGCCTCAGTATAAACGACTGTTTTTTGTAAAGTTTTAATTGCTGCCAATCGTTCCGTATGTACAAATGCCGTCAGCTTCTTCCTGTCAACAATTGCTTGCTCCTTTCGAACAAAGGCTGTTATTTTACCCAATCGCAATTCATAATAAGCTTCATCCTGACCAATAATGACAACAGGCTGGTTTGCCTCTAACTCGCCAATTTTAATAAAGGAGTCACCCTTCATATAAATCGGCTGTCGCTGTTGTAGTGTTAGCACTTGCTCAAATTCTCTTTCCGTGACAAGTAACCCCTTTTGAACAGTTTGTGCAAATGCCTTGCTACTATCTCCCACAGACGAATTCCATTTCGCATTTATACCTATTATCAATATTATGAGGCCGACCAGTAGTAGCCCATTCATATAAATTTTCTTCATCACTTTACCTCCATCTATCATTTAAGCAACGTACAGACGGAGAATTCCTGAAATAGTTTCAAAAATTTTTAAGTTTATTTATGAAAATTATTTAATGGAGCTATTTCAGCTTACATAGCCGTCTCGCATCAACAAATCAGAGGAAAAATCAACTATTAGCTAGTCAAGTATCTTATCATTGATTTTTAATAGCTGGGGCTGCCCAAAAAGCCGTGCATAGCCGGCATTTTGGACAGTAGCGATGTTGCTTCATATAAACAGAGAACACCTCTTTTAAAAATGGGATAAACATTGGCTTTAGCAGCGTTATCCTTCAGTAAAAGGGAAGCGATGAAAATATTGATTTCAATGCGGTGTCAAAACAAAGTGGACTTTTCGGATAACTCCCTCTTTATGAACAAATTTCGAACTTTCCGTATAATGTACTTTTTTTGGGTTATCATAACCTTGACAGAGCAGTCGGTTTTCTACCATAATTTTAGTTGTAAGCAATAATTATTATAAAAAAGCAATAACTATTATTAATATGAATTGACTAGCACAGATAACTTAGTATTCCTTGGCATTATTAGGCTTCTCATATCTTGCCTTATTTATTATCTAAAATTTATAATGCCTTTCATTTCTCAATTGCTGTCTATTCGTGTAGAATAATTATTGCAGTCTTTTAAATTCAAGGAGGAAATTTATTATGTCATTAATCGGTAAAAAAGTAGAACCATTTACAGCACAGGCCTTCCAACAAGGTGAATTCATCGATGTATCATCAGAAAACTTCCAAGGTAAATGGAGTATTGTATGCTTCTACCCAGCGGACTTCACATTCGTATGTCCAACTGAATTAGAAGACTTACAAAATCAATATGCAACATTAAAAGAGCTAGGTGTTGAAGTATACTCTGTATCAACTGACACGCATTTTACACATAAAGCATGGCACGATTCTTCAGAAGCAATTGGGAAAATCGAGTACATCATGATTGGTGACCCATCTCATCAAATTTCTACAATCTTTGACGTTTTAGATGAAGAATCAGGTCTTGCAAATCGTGGTACATTTATTATTGACCCAGACGGCGTTGTACAAGCTGTAGAAATTAATGCTGACGGTATCGGTCGCGATGCAAGCACATTAGTAAACAAAATTAAAGCCGCTCAATACGTACGTAACAATCCAGGCGAAGTATGCCCAGCTAAATGGCAAGAGGGTTCTGCTACATTAAAACCAAGCCTTGAATTAGTAGGTAAAATCTAAGAAAAAGAAGGCTGTCTGAAAAGCATGCTTACGCAATAGCTTCTCAGACAGCTACTTGTTTTTTATTAAGGTATTGTTCATGCTAAAAACTTATTTGCTTGTAAAAACCCGTTATTATTAAAACTTATCAAAATAAGGAGTCGTTTTCCCTCATGTTATTAGATGCAGATATTAAAGCACAATTAGCCCAATATTTAGAGTTACTAGAAGGCGATATTGTTCTAAAAGTTAGTGCTGGCTCAGATGACGTTTCACGCGATATGCTCGCATTAGTAGATGAACTAAAATCAATGTCATCACATATTACTGTAGAGCAAGCTACACTCCCACGCACGCCAAGCTTTAGCGTGAATCGCGCAAATGAAGATACAGGTATTGTTTTCGCAGGTGTACCACTTGGTCATGAATTCACGTCACTTGTTTTAGCTTTATTACAAGTAAGTGGACGTGCGCCAAAGGTAGAGCAAGCTGTCATTGAGCAAGTAAAAGCCATTCAGGGCGAGTACCGCTTTGAATCATATATTAGCTTAAGCTGTCATAATTGCCCTGATGTTGTACAGGCGCTAAATATTATGAGTGTATTAAATCCAAATATTTCACATACAATGGTTGACGGTGCAGCTTTCAAGGAAGAAGTTGAAAGCAAAGATATTATGGCTGTACCGACTGTATACTTAAATGGTGAGCCTTTCGGTAGCGGACGTATGACGCTTGAAGAAATTTTAGGTAAGCTAGGTAGTGGCCCAGATGCTGCTGAATTCGACAATAAAGAGCCATTCGATGTGCTTGTTGTCGGTGGTGGACCTGCTGGCGCAAGCGCCGCAGTTTATGCAGCGCGCAAAGGAATCCGTACAGGTCTTGTTGCAGAGCGCTTTGGTGGTCAAGTAAATGATACGTTATCGATTGAAAATCTTATCGGAACGAAGCATACTGAAGGTCCACGAGTAGTAGCAAGCCTTGAGGAGCATGTAAAGGATTATCCGGTCGATATTATGAATTTACAGCGTGCAACACGTTTAGAAAAGAAAGATTTAATCGAAGTTGAGCTTGAAAACGGTGCAGTTTTAAAAAGTAAAACGGTTATTTTATCAACAGGTGCTCGTTGGCGCAATGTAGGTGTACCAGGTGAAGCAGAATTCAAAAATAAAGGTGTTGCCTATTGCCCACACTGTGATGGTCCATTATTCGCTGGTAAAGATGTGGCCGTAATCGGTGGTGGTAACTCAGGTATTGAGGCTGCCATTGATTTAGCGGGTATCGTAAAGCATGTTACGGTAATTGAGTATAACGCAGAATTAAAGGCAGACGAGGTACTCCAAAAACGTCTATATAGCTTACCGAACGTTACAGTTGTGACGCAAGCGCAAACGAAAGAAATTACAGGTACAGATAAAGTGAACGGTCTTACTTACATAGACCTTAAATCTGGCGAAGAGCGCCATATCGATTTACAAGGTGTCTTTATTTTAATCGGTCTTGTACCAAATACAGAGTGGTTAGGCGAAGAACTAGAGCGTACGCGCTTCGGCGAGCTTATTGTAGATAAGCATGGGTCGACTAGCGTGCCTGGCGTATTTGCAGCGGGTGATTGTACTGACAGTGCCTACAAGCAAATCATTATTTCAATGGGCTCAGGCGCAACAGCAGCTCTTGGCGCATTCGATTATTTAATTCGTAACTAATAAAAAACAGCGTCCCGAAAGTAGTGCATTCGGAACGCTGTTTTGATTTATCAGCGACTTGCCACGTTCTATTGGCGGTTTCCTTAATTCTATTGGCAGTTCTTCTTGTTCTATTGGCGATTCGCCATCCTACATGGGCGATTTGTTATGATTCCTCCCCATAATACATCGCATATAAATCATTCAAGGTTATTTTGCCAAATGTAAAATCATTTACCTGTAGCTCAGCCAAATAGGCAGTCATGCTTCCCAATGTTTCGGCATCTTTTTTATCCAATGTTAGTAAGGTCGTATCATTAACTAATGTTTGCAGGGCAATCGTTGGATAACGTGTTTGAAATGCCACCTTCACATCACTAGACATATTTTTCACGCGCACTGTTGTCATTGTTGGCTCACTAAAACCTTCAACAATATCATCAACATCCATTAGTTTCCCATCTTTGAATAAAAATAGACGATCCGCGTATTTCTCTAAATTATCGAGTAAATGTGAGGCAATAATAATCATTTTACCCTCCGCCTTTTTTTCCATAAGAACGTTTGAAATAATTTCTACATTAATAGGGTCAAGTCCGTTCATTACTTCGTCCATCAGCATAATTTCCGTATTAGCAACAATTTGCATTGCAAAACATAGGCGCTGACGCATCCCTAATGAATAAGTGCCTGCTTTTTTATTGACATAATGACCCATGTTTAATGCTGCAATCGTTGTGTCGATAAGCTTCGAGTCAGATTTCCACATCGTACAATAGATTTTTAAATGGTCACGACCGCTCAAATGGTTATATAAATCGCTTTGGTCAGGCATCATTGAAATTAGCTGATGAATTTTCACCTCATTTGCTTTACTTGAATAGGTTAAACCATTTTCAAATATCACTTTTCCACTATTAGGTGCAACATAATTCATCATGACATTCATTAAAGTAGATTTTCCCGTTCCATTCGGTGCAACAAGCCCAATGACCTCACCTTGATGAAAGGTTTCGCTAATATCATTTAACACTGTCTTGCTACTAAAGCTAAGCTTTATATTTTGCAGTTCAATCAATTCAATTCCCCTCCTACTTCACCAATTTAAAGCGTTTATTTAATGAGATACATAATGTAATAGCTAGCATCACAATGATAGAAACCGTCAGTAGCTTCGTCCCTAATAATACCGACATATTGTCATCGTTATAATAGAAATTGCGTATTTTTGAGGCAATTTGTCCAACTTGAATATAAGATGTCGGATAATTTTCGATATCCCACAAAAATCCAATACCGCGACTAAAGTAAAAATACTCTGCAAAAATAATAACGAAGCCAATGCCTAAATTAATCACTTCATTACGCAACACCACACTGCACAGCAATACAACTGTAATAATTGCGATAAACCATAGCAATAATAGCTGTAAGCATTGTACTAAAAACATGCCGAGAGACATCATTTTAAACAAGCCCTCCTGCTGCTCCTTATAATCTGGGATATATTGTGGCACTGGGATATCAAAATGCCCTAAGCCAAATTGTAGCCCAATCACGAGGAAGCCAGCTATTAACGGCACAAATAAAGCGAGGCTACCAATAAACGTAACAAAGCCTTTTACCAACAGCTTTTTCCAATCAGCAATTGGAAAACCTTTCAGTATAGATGGATGCAGACGGTCCTTTGTCACAATATCTACTGCCAATAACAAGACGCAAACAATAAGCACAATTGGTAAAGCACCTTTCATTAAACGCTCCACTGTTTGCCATGCTGTCCGTTGCTCAAATAATGGAATTGATAAAGCATAATCTGCTTTCGCAAACTCCTCAAAGCGTTTGCCGGTTTCTAAATAGGCATAAAATGCGTCCTCATGCGCATATTGATTGCCATATGTATAATAGCGAGGGTTGTAGAAAAAAGAATCGCTACGATACGTAAAACTGTTCGTAATATAGTACCATTGACTAGTTGCCGCTGCATATTTTTGCAAATCGCCACTTTCTAGCGCTTCAAGTCTTTCTTGATCATATGGATTTACCATATGAAAGACGTCTAGCGCAAAGCGCACAGCGGGATGTACAAAGCGTAAATTTCTATCTGCCATCTCCTGAATAAATGTTTCTCTCGTTAAATAACGGGCCTCAATTTCATCTACATCCACCTTTTCAATCGGGTCATAGGCAGGTGCAATTTTAATTGCATAGAACAGTGCAGCGAATAGCAGCAGCACATAAATCGCAATATTTTTCTTATTCTTAAAAAATTGTACAAGCTCAAATTTAAAGTATGCCCACATTGTAGTCCCCTCCTATGCTCTCGCTATTTTCCCTGTAGAAAAGAATGTTTTAATAATTAGCATCATAAGTGTGATGCTAATCAGTAGGACAAGTAGCCCAACATTCATCGTTAAACTTACAGGCTGAGCAAGTTCCAAAGGATAACCACTCAAAATTTTATTAAAATTCAAAAAATTGAATGGATTATACGGTAAGAAGCTAATCATCGACGGAAACACCTCTGGCAAGAAGAACAATATACTTTGCACAAACAGTGTCAAATACATATTTTTCAATACTACATTCAAAATAATAGACAACAACATTGCGAAAATCGACCCGACAATCATATAGCCAATGCTTAGAGCGATATAATGAAGTGTCGAATAAATTGCTGGCTCCCCAACATAAACAGCAATCGGATAGCTCGCGTCACCCAGCCCATTCATAAATATTAAAGGCAATGTGCAGACAAAGACGACCGCAATAAAGGCCAATATGTATAGAAAATGCGTTACACATTTCGTAAATATGTATTGGTCAAAACGTATCGGATAACCTTTAATTAAGCTTGAATGCTCGAAATCCTCTAGCAAAATAGAGCTCGTATAAAAACTAATAAAAATATACCAACCTGCCCCAACAATACTAAAGAACAGTAATAAAAACGGAAAATATTGTAGCGGATTTTGTGCTACCGGCTTGTCTGTTTTTAACAAATAGGAAAAATACATATGGTTCAATGTATTTTTTATACGCGATGGCATTAAGGAGGCTACCTTTTCATATCCCTCTAACTCAAAAGCCTCCGCGCGTAGCTCAGCAATTTCAATAGAAGTTTCGTAATAAACTCTATCATTTTTCATCTTTAATACAGCAATTTGTAGAGCAACAGCAATTTTTTGCTTATTCAAATTTTTATATAAATCACTGCCATCTCCATCATCTGAGGCATCAACTACTTGGAACTTCGTTAGCGCCGCCTGCGAAGAGTAATAATCCCCCGTCTTTTCAATAATTTGATTACCCGTAGATTGCGATTCGATATAAAACATCATTCCTATCGTAATAAGCGCAACAATGAACAACAAAAACAAGTTTTTTCGATTCGTTAACTCAATCTTGAGTCCCACTTTTAATGCACGTATCATTTTATCCCTCCCGCAAGCTATTATACAGTAAAATTGGATGCAATTGGTACGGATTTTTACAATACCTCGCATATATTAAATGACCATTATTTTAATGAAGCATAAATGAAGCGTCCGAAAAGCAGTGCTTTAGCACGCTTTTCGGACGCCCCTTTAAAACGGAAACAATAATGGGATAGCAATCATCATGACGATAAACATAATAATTTGTAACGGCACACCTACTCTAACGAAATCCATAAATTTGTAGCCACCAGCTGTTAATACTAACGAGTTCGTTGGTGAGGCGATTGGTGTCGCAAAAGCCATACCAGCTGCTGCTGCAACTGCAATCATAAATGTGTATGGATTGGCATCCATCGAGATGGCTGCCGTCATTGCAATTGGTGCAAATAATACGGCTGTTGCTGTATTGCTGACAAATTGACCAAAAACAACTGTCACTATATAAATACCGAGCAATACGCCATACGGTCCGTAGTCCCCAAGCACTCGAATGATGGCATCAGAAATAATCACCATTCCCCCTGTTTTTTGCAGTGCTGTTGCCATTGGAAGCATTGCCGCCACGAGCACAATACTCTCAAAATTCATTTTATTGTAGGCATCGTCCATATTGCGTAAGCAGCCTGTGACAATCATTAAAATAGCGCCGATTAAAACTGAAATAACAGCATCGAACACTTCAAACACCATCAAACCAACCATTAATGCCATAATAGCCCCAGCAATTGGCGCTTTCCCTGTTGCTGCAGCCACACCCGCGTGCTCACGCGGCTGCCCTACAACGACAACATCCTGTGTTTCACGTGACAGCAAATCAATTTCATCCCATGTTCCTTGCACTAATATAGCATCCCCAAAACGCAGCCTTTGCTCCGCCATATTTTGCAGTATATAGTCACCTTTGCGGTTAATGCCTATAATGTTTAAATTGTATTTTTTACGGAAGCCCATTTTGCTTACCGTTTCACCAATTAAGCTTGATTGCGGTGTTAGTAATACCTCTGCCACACCGATTTTTTTCGAAATCAACTCCTCAACATGTTCATCTGTCATATAATCAATCGCTAAGTGGTAGTCTGTGGCAAAACGTTCAACATCCTCCTGTGTTCCTTGAATATAAAGAGCGTCATTTGGTCGAATTACACTCGTTGGGCCCGCCATCTCCTGATATGTCATTGGCAGCAAATTAATTCCCTCTGTAGCACGACGCTGAATTTTCATAATAAAAATATGATAATTTGCTGGTAGCTTTAGCTCAGCTAGCCCTTGCCCCACGATGCTTGAGCCCTCCGACACATTGACGCAAAAAAGCTTATCATGCAAATCATATTCTTGCACAATTTTTTTAGGCGATAACTTATAGCCTGCATTCGTTTGCAGACGCTCTTTATCATTCGGCAGCAGCTTGTTACGAATTATAACTAAATAAATAATCGCTGTAATTGTCGCAATAATACCAATTGGTGTAATCGTAAAGAAGCCTAGCTTGTCAAAACCATTATCAACTAAAGTCTGCGAAACAATTAAATTTGGAGGCGAGGCGATTAATGTCATCAAGCCTGACATGCTTGCAATATAAGACAGTGGCATTAAAAACTTGGACGGACTAGCTTGTATGCTCATCGCAACACTTACAACGATTGGTAGCATTAGTGCAACGGTTCCCGTATTACTCATAAATGCCCCAACTGTTGCAACGATTACGAGCAGTAAAATAAATAGTTTGAGCTCACTATCCCCAGACCATTTCAAAAGCAGATTTCCTGCCATGCCCGCTAGCCCTGTGCGTAAAATACCCGCACCAACTACAAATAATCCAGCAATCATAATCACAACTGAATTCGAAAAACCTACAAGTGCCTCGGCAGGCGTCAAAATACCGCACACGACAAAGGCTATTAGCGCAAGCAGCGCTACTAAATCCGCACGAAAACGATTCGTTACAAATAAAGTAATTGTCGCGATTAAAATAATAAATGTTAATGTTAATTGCATAAATTGCGACTCCTTCTCGCTATAGTCACCCTCTATTGTATAAGAAACAAATGAAAAGGTCGCCTATAGTCTTAAAATTCCTATAAAACGTCATATATAGAGACTGTTGTATCTGTCACCTTGCTATATGTATAAAAGAATTTGCTCCTGCGGTTACTCGTCGCAAAAATATGTGCTCCTGCGGTTACTCGTCACAAAAATATTGCTAAAAGAAGTTAAGCTGTGCTATCTAGCTTAGTACATTATCATCTATTACTACAAAATATCCCCTTCTTTTTTCAATTAGTATAGCTCATTTTCAATAACCATATAATCATAAAAGCATTATAAGCAATTACTGATAATTTATTTTCAGTTCACTACACATAGGCTAACTTTTTTACACAATCTGCTGCTTCAATATTTATCATATTATATATACATGATGTTTTTAAGCTGAACCGAGCTACAATACTTTTACTTTTGATACCTATTTTCAAACAAAAAATGCATATATCAACGTCACATTTTTGCAACATAAAATGCGTGCTTTCTAAATTAAAATGGTGATTTGACTTCTTTCAGTAAAGGCTCCCCACCTCTATAAATGGCGAAATAAATGCATTTCATAGACTCCTTTCAGCAGATGTCCAAATCACTCGCAAAAAAGAAGAGCTCAGTCTAAAAACATTGCAGCATGGGCGTAACGACTAAGTGACTAACAGCATGTTGGTGTCAGCCTTAGCCGATGTCATAGATTTTCCATGCACGCTCGAGAAAATCTGGACAAGTGTCAAGGAAGGCGTAATTAATTAGCATTTCCCCTACTTAAATCTCAAGCCTATTTACTTTTCCCCTCAAACTACAAAATTTTCTGAACAAAAAACAAATTCCTTAAATAGAATTATTATAATTTAGTAGAAATTATGATGTAGTTTTGCTATAATTATAGATGTAGAGTTTTTCAAAATACTTTTTAGGGGGAACATTCATTATGACAATGGATAAACAACGCCGATTCACAACAGCCGGTGGAGCACCTGTAGTAAGCAATCATGACTCAATGTCTGCTGGTTCACGCGGTCCACTATTACTACAAGATGTTTGGTTAATCGAAAAGTTAGCAAACTTTAACCGTGAATTAATTCCTGAGCGCCGTATGCACGCAAAAGGCTCCGGTGCATTTGGAACATTTACTGTTACTCATGATATTACAAAATATACAAAAGCAAAAATTTTCTCTGAAGTTGGGAAGAAAACAGAAATGTTTGCACGTTTCTCAACAGTAGCTGGTGAGCGTGGTGCAGCAGATGCTGAGCGCGATATTCGCGGCTTTGCTTTAAAATTCTATACAGAGGAAGGTAACTGGGACTTAGTTGGGAACAACACGCCTGTATTCTTCTTCCGTGACCCATTACACTTTACAGACTTAAATCACGTTGTTAAACGTGACCCGCGCACGAATATGCATAACGCTAATTCAAACTGGGATTTCTGGACTTCATTACCTGAAGCACTACACCAAGTAACAATTGTTATGTCTGACCGTGGTATTCCAAAAGGCTATCGAAATATGCATGGTTTTGGCTCACACACATATTCAATGATTAACGCTAACAACGAGCGTGTATGGGTAAAATTCCACTTCCGTACAGAGCAAGGTATTGATAATTTAACAGGCGCTCAAGCTTCTGAAATTATCGGTAGCGACCGTGAATCTTCACAACGCGATTTATACGAAGCAATCGAGCGTGGCGATTTCCCGAAATGGAAAATGTACATCCAAGTTATGACTGAAGAAGAAGCACGTAATTTACCATACAACCCATTCGATTTAACAAAAGTTTGGTATAAAGGTGACTTCCCATTAATTCCTGTTGGCGAATTCGAATTAAACCGCAACCCTGATAACTATTTTGCAGAGGTAGAACAGGCGGCATTCGCACCATCAAATATTATTCCTGGTATTAGCTTCTCACCAGATAAAATGCTACAAGGACGTATTTTTGCTTATGCGGATGCACAGCGTTACCGCCTAGGTGTAAACCACTATATGCTTCCTGTAAACGCGCCAAAATGTCCATTCCGTACATTCCACCGCGATGGTGCAATGCGCTTTGATGGCAATTTAGGCTCAACACTAAGCTATGAGCCAAATAGCTACGGCGAATGGGAGCACAATACAGAGCTAGCTGAACCACTATTACGCATTGATGGTGACGCGGGTATTCACGATTTCCGTGCAGATGATAACAACTACTTTGAGCAACCAGGTAAGCTCTTCCGCTTAATGTCACCTGAAGAGCAGCAACGTCTATTTGAAACGACAGCAGCTGAAATGGGTACTGTAGAAGAATTTATTAAACGCCGCCATATTTTACACTGCTACTTAGCTGACCCTGCTTACGGTGAGGGTGTGGCAAAAGCAATGGGCTTAACACTAGACGGTATGGATTTAACAAACCCATACACTAGATAATAGCAACACTTAATTCAACAATCGTTTTATCCCACATTAACAGGTAGTAAGACGCCCACTTTAAGACCTAAGTGAAAATATGCTAAAGGCTAAGTAGGGATGAGGAAAACCCCTACTGATTGAAGTTTCATTTTATACCGACTAAAGAGGAAGCTACCTTTTCGGATAGCTTCCTCTTTACAATGTAATGAAAATTTCATTTTCACTTATTCGCTTTCATTCGAAGGAAAATCTGCTAAACCCAGTGTTTCTCCCGTCTTCAAAAACGCTCTTGCTATTTTAACAAGTGAAAATTTGAAGAAGCACCATCGACAGCCCCTCCCTATTTTTAACCAAATAATATCTCCGACATATAAATGACAACTGTGACAGTAAGACAGCTAACAATTGTAGAAAACAGTACTGTTTGCGCTGCTGTGTCCGACTCCACGTCATATTCTAGCGCTAAGCTAGAGCTATTGCGTGATGTCGGAAAAGCACTGGCAATAAACAGCGATTGTGCCACAACCCCATCAAGCTGAAGTGCAATAATAACGACGAAAGCACTAGCAGGTCCTACGATAAGACGTGTGAAGCAGCTAATAAAAACTACCTTATTAAACATTGCCCGCATTTCAATTTGGGAAATTTGCGCTCCTAGTGTAATAAGAGCAACCGCAACAAAGCCATCCGCCACATAACGCATTGGAATATAAATTGGCTGGGGGATTGTAATGTGCAGGACATTTAATGAAATCCCCACTATCAACGCATAAATAATAGGCATTTTTAAAAAATCTTTAATAATTTCCTTGCCCGATTTCGAGGTGGAAATCAAGTTGTACAAACCATATGTATAGGTCGTTATATTTTGAAAAATAACCATAATGACTTGAATAGCTACACCAATTGGCTGTGTCGCAAAAATCATTTGTGCTACAGGTATTCCGTAATTTCCAGAATTAATTAAAACAACACTATTTTTAAATACTGCTGCCTCCTGCCTTGGAAGATGAAGTAATTTTGCAATAAAGTGGCCGAGTAGCATTTGTGCGCCGATAAAAAAGAGAATAAATAATAAAACTTGAGCAATCAAGCTGGGCTGAATAGCTGTTTCATATAGGTTTAACAACACAGCGGCTGGCATAAAGCAATACGTAATCAACTGCGACATCGCCTTTAAGTTAAAGGAAAACTTCTTTTGCAATAAGCCCCCGATAAGTAGCAATAATAAAATCGGTGCTACAATATTGAAAAAGATTATCGATAAATATTGCATGCAGCTTTCCTCCTTTATTCGTGATAAAAGCGTAAAAAACCAACATTACAAAGTTGATTTCTCACGCTTTTTTCAGACTCAATCCGATTTCTACTTAAAGTAAGTTTGCTAGTTCCATTGTGATATACAGTATTCTTGCCATTTCAGAGCGTGTTAAAGTAGCATTCGGTCTAAATTCGCCATTTTTACTAGGTGTAAAAATATCTAATGTATCCATTAACGCAATACTTTTTTGCTCTGCTTCCGTCAGCATATATACATCTGTATATTTTAAGTTCCCAGCTCTTGAAATTTGATAAACATCTACGCCTAAATGCTCCAAATAGCGGTCTAAAATAACGGCTGCCTGTTGGCGCGTTATTTGTCCGTTCGCATTATAATAGACTCTTCCTGACCCTGGCATAATCCCCGCTTCATGTAACGCCTGAACTTCCTTCACATAAGCTTTACCGCGCACATCATTAAATGGCGTAGGGCTTGAAGATGATAAGTTCGCTGCTCGTGCTAGCATTACTGCGAAATCAGCGCGCGTTACTGCCCTTGCTGGCAAGTAACTACTACCCGATGCGTTCGTCAAAATACCTCTTCTTCCTAATTCATTTATATAGTAAGCATTCGGGTCACCCTCTATATCAGAATAATTTGAAGTCGAGTCTATAATGGAAGCGACAAAATTACCAGATGTCTTTGTTTTCACAATGAAGGCATTTTTTTCAACCTTCAATGGTACTCGAGTTCGCTTTAATTTGCCCTCTGCTTGATACACAATCGCATTTCTTGAAACTTTAAATTCCTGTGTAGGGAGAGTAATTTCCACATATTCCCTAAAGCTAATATCATTGCCTCGCGCTTTTGCAGAAAAGTAAAATTTATCGTTCTCAACCGTTAATGTTACTGCAACTGTACCACTAACACCTTTTAAATCTTGAATTGGTAGCTTCACCTCAACACCATTTGACGAGGTAATCGTAATTGGCTGCTGCTGGTAATAAATAATATCTGCTGGAACATAGGCAAATAGCTCATCACCACTTCTGACAAATTGCAAATCCACGCTACTATCCGGCACAATTGTTCCATACTCGTTATCAGGAATATAACTTAATGATGCGGGTCTACTGTCATCTTTCACTTCGACAATGCCCGTTAAATCCTCTTGCTTTGTATTTGGGTGTGTAGGCTGCTTCGGTGGTCCCGATGGATTTTTCCCGTATGCCTCTTCTAGCCTTTCTAATTTTGATAATGTCGTCACATATTGCTTTGCCTCGTAGGAAAGGCGATTGTAATATGAGCGCGCATTAGCTAACACCGTTCCCGAAGATTGTCTTGTGACATTCGCCATATATCTATCAAACGCTGCTGCGCTTGCTTTTGCGGCTGCAATAATCGCTTCTTGCTTCGCAATTTCCTGAAGTAGCTTTGTTAAATATAAATAACTTTGACTTGTTACACGACCTTTTGCTAGTGCAGACAATTCATCATATGCGGCCTTTACTGCATAAACCTCCTCTTTTGAGGAACTATATGTAAGGCGATAAATCATTAGCTCGATTGCTTCTGCATCCGCCTTCGCTTTTTTATCTGTAGCTTCTTGCGCATTTTTTAAACGTTCCTCTGCAGCGACAAGTCGAGCTATTACATTACTTTGAATAAGTGCCCTTGCTTCGGCAGAAAGGGCATTATAAGCAAAGCGCGCTGCATATACTTGCTCTGCTGTTGAATTATTTGTTAATGCGTTTATTTTTTTCGTTACCTCTTCCGCTTGCTTTTCCGCATCTGATGCTTCAGCAGCATAGCTTATAGGCGCTGCAACAAAAGCTACAGAAGCAGACAACAGCAGCGCTGTAGCCATTTGATTCTTTTTCATCGGCTCTTTCCCTCCAAGCATTTACTTTTCGTCAATATACCTTAATTACAATTATAAACATAAATACTAAAAAGACATAGTATTAATATGCACTGCCATTTAGGACGATTTGCTCCTTGAATTTTACCTCGCAGTCAGTCACACTAGAAGTAACAGCTACTGTAGGAATTTGAAGGGGGGAGCTTTTGTGTTTAGAACGATTTTCAATACAGTTGTCATTGCTGCCTGTTTTTTTATACTAACCGCCTTACACGCAGAAGCAGCGGGATTTAAAGATGTACCGAAGGAGCATTTTGCCTATGATGCTGTACTATGGGCACAAAAATATGAAATTATTAATGGCTATAGTGACGGTACATTCAAACCAAATGAAATGATTACAGAACAGCAATTCGCTAAACTATTAGCTAATTATTTCGAGCTAGAGATAGTAGAGGATGAACTAAAAAAGCAAACGACAACAGAAATATGGTCTGACGAATTTTATAATTCATTGGCAAGCTACGGTGTTCCGCTAAACGGTTATTTACATAATTCCATTCGTTCCCAACCTGTTAAGCGCGGTGTTGTGGCACAAGCCATTGCTCACTTAGCAGATGCACAACAAAACTTAAATAGCTCTATCGAATTTTTATTGGAGCACTCCATTTCAACAGGACAAAATCCAAAATACGAAAACCGCGACTTACAAAAGTTTTTCGGCTCAACAAACAATATGACCCGCGCGCAAGTTGTGACGCTACTATATCGCATGGACTCCATGGATTTCTACTATATTTCTGATGATGCAGAAGCCATACACAAAAATGAGGATAACAATTCCTTAAACGAACGAGCTATAGAAGCAAAGAAACAGCTAGATGCTTCCCTTCAGCAAAACCCATCAAGCAGCAATCTGTGGAATGGCAACTACCGCTATGTCTACCAGTGGGGCAAAGGACAATATGAGCGTAATGCACGCTATGTAACAATTTCAAGTGCAAATAGCAAGGATTTTTATGTCAGACTCTCCGCCTATGATGGTAAATATGAAGGTACAACAGAAGGCTACGCTGTTATCACATCTGCTAAAAAAGCAATTATGCAAGAATCAATCAAAGGGAACCGTTGCATTATCGAATTTGAGCACTTAAATAATGCAATTAAAGTGACAGAAATTGACTGTAGTGCCGAACGCACAAATGGCACAAACTTTTCAGGGACATTGCGGAAGCAATAAAAAGGACTATATCACTTCCGAACAACGATTTCATACATATTTTAAAGAAAAGATTTTGAAAGTAGCGTATGAAAAAAGAGGGGGTGATAACAAGAATGCTTATTGATATTTGCTTTCAGTTCAACCTATTCAATAGCCTAAGCTTTATTCCGAATAGAGCCCTCTCGATAAATTTGATGAGTCTCCATTTCAAAAGGAGTTCATATAAAGTCGTTTCCTAAGGTAGTAGAAAATCGAACTATGGTATGAACGGCGAAATAACTAAAAAAACTGCGATAGATGACATTTAATTGATTCGAGTGACACGTTAATCCGATAGGAGAAAAGACTTCGAGTGCTTAAATAAATAGCATTTACACAAGGTTTACAAGATCTACAGTTGATCAACTTGTAACCGTAGTAGAAAAATACGTTATGAGTTCGTTTAAAATAGATTCTAATCCACTAACTCTTCTAATAAAGCGAGTGGGTGTTCTCCATCATACGTAGTTAGGCAAAATTAGCAATTTTTTCGGTATCAAAAGCTAAATATGTGAAAAATATAAAATATCCCTCCATCTGAAAATAGTTGATTTATGAAAAATGTATTATGATAGCTTTTCAACTTTCTTATGAGATTTTGTTTTGAGTGGCGAATAACTCAGGTTATATTTATAGTAGGGGTGTCGCTATTATTCCAATAGAGCACTACTAAATGATTTATCTTTATAAAGGGGGTGACTTTTTGCATACTGTATTACCTATAAAGTTGGATCACATTATTACAATAAATTATTCAGATGGAACTAATGAGCAAAGCAATACTTTCCCAGGAACACGAGGAACGATTCCATGTACTTTTCAAAAAATTAATGGCTATGATGCAAATAATAATCGCATAACTAACCTCGTTGGGTATAATGGGCAAACCTTATTAAAAAAATGCCCTAGTTGTAAACGTCTTCTATCTCCACTTTCTTATGGAGCTAACGGTAGAGTTACAGGGAGGCGAAGAGATCAAAGTCAATGCTCTGATTGCAGAAGTAGTTATTAAGAAATAAAAATAAGGCACCGAGGGATTTTCTCGGTGCTACTAAATATATTAAAGCGATAAAATTTCTTCTAAATAATTAGCGTTCATCATTTTTAAATTAATAATATAATCAATTACTTCAAATGCATCACGAAGAGGGCGATTCGCTGTGTGCCAGCCTTGTCCATCTGTAATCCAAACAAACTGGATATCAGGCGATTGAATTTCAAAGTATGCACTTAATTCTGCAAACTCTCCGGCTACAGACTTTAATTTCGAACCTCCGCCTCCATAATAATTCACTTCCATAATCGTCAACTTTTTAGTTTTAGGATTAAATATAGCGAAATCATGATTTCTCATAGATTCTTTATAAGGGACATCAATATCCCATTTTAATTTAATTTTTGCAGCACTAGCTTGCGCCAGATATTCCAGTTTTTGCAATCCACAAACTACCGCCACCTTTTCTTCTACGATTTGTTCCATAAAGGAACCACTTCTATTTTTTCGACCATTGCTATCTAAACCTACTTCTACACCAAATACATAATCTACTAAACTTTTAGTAGCTTTTTGAGCTAAAAACTTTAGTAAGCCAGATTCCTCTGCAAATTCTACATATTTAGTAATATTTTGCTCATCTATATGTTTAAAGTCTAAATTTTCAAATAATAACTCTGCGTTTTCATTGATACGTAACACTTCAAATTTTTCGTCACGAATAGCTAAAAGTGTTGGGATAGCTTTAATAAGTTGGGGCTGCTGTTGGAATAATTCTAATGCCTCTTCAAAGATATTCTCCTTTCCAATTAGATAATTCATTGTGTTTAATGAAATTTCTAATGAACGCGTATTAGATTCTACTTTATCCCATTTCACATAATATTCCGGTGTTCTGTTAGTCAAACTAAGCGTATCCATTAAAACCATGAATTTTTCGTCTTTACTTAATTTTTGATATGTTTCAAAAGTATGCAATTCTATATCCCCCAAATGATTTATAGGTGTTAGGTCTACTTCACCGGCACCTTCTATTTCATTATAACTCGGACTATTCAATATTAATACTTCTGTAACGGAATTACGGCTAGTACCCTTAGCAGCGATAGCTCTAGAAGCATTAATACGATGAATTTCAAAATTGCTGTACAAATTATCAAAGAAATCGTCTAATTCTGTAAATGCCATTTTCTTATTATAGGGATCCGAGTTACTTAATGCAAAATAAACTCCCGCCTTATCAATTTCTTTACAGAATTGCGCTAATTCAATTTGATTACTATCATTAAATCCATCTTTAGAATAAGCAGTAAAGGATGCTGTTCCCGTAATAGGTCGATAAGGTGGATCAAAATAGATTAATGTGCCAGGTTGAAGATTCTTTTTCGCTAACTTATAATCTCCACATATTAAGTTAACATTTTGGAGTAATAAATGGATACTTAAAATATTAGTTTGTTCGTATAGATTCACTTCTTTTCGCTTACCAAACGGAACATTATATTTTCCCTTACTATTTTCTCTATATAATCCATTAAAGCATGTTTTATTTAGAAAAATAAACTGTGCTGCACGTTCATAGCTAATGTTATCTTTTAAAATATCTTTATTTTCGATAGTATTAAATAATTCTCTGACTTCATAATAAAAAGCAGATTTATCCTCTTCTGTTTCTAAATCGTTGTATGTTGTTTGTAAATTATCCATTAAGCCCATTAAAGTATATGGCTCGGTTTTTATAGCCTTATAAGCATTTATTAGTTCAACATTAATATCAATTAATGTAATTGTTTTAAAATTATATTGAGATACTAATTTTAAAAATAGAGCACCTCCACCTGTAAATGCTTCTACATAATGAGTAATATTTTCGAATCCAATAGATTTTTCAATTCTTTCAATAATAAAAGAGGCTAGTTTTGACTTACCGCCTGCCCATTTAACAAATGGAGTTGCCATTTCCCTTTTCCTCCTGCTGTTGTAATGCATGTTCAATTCTTTTTATGGCTAATTCAACATATTCCTTTTTGATATCAATTCCTATAAATCGTCTACCTAACTCTATCGCTGCCACACCTGTAGTGCCACTACCTAAAAAAGGATCCAAAATCAAATCAGCGGGGTTTGAAGATGCTTTAATTATTCTTCGAAGTAAGTCCAACGGCTTTTGAGTAGGATGTTTCCCAAAATTCTTTTCTGATTTCTTAGTTAAACTAAATGACCATACATCTTTCATTTGTTTTCCTTCGTTTTCTTCCTTCATTAAGCTGTAATTAAATAAAAATTTACTTTTTTTATTTTTCGATGCCCAAAGAATTGTTTCTGTGCTATGGGTAAACATTTTACAGCTTAAATTAGGAGGTGGGTTCTTCTTCTGCCATGTAATATTATTTAAAATTCTCATCTCTAATTTCGACATTAAATATCCAATTTGATAAATATTGTGCATAGTTCCAGAAACCCAAATACTTCCTGAAGGTTTTATGATTCTTTGAGCTTCTATTAAAAATAGGTAATAAAATTCTTCAATAGGCAGATGACTGACTTTATCCCAATCACCTTTATTTACTGAAACCATTTTCCCGCCATTGCACGTAACCCCATCATTTGATAAAAAATATGGAGGATCTGCAAAGATTAGATCGATACTACTATCAGGGAACTCTTTTAGTAATTCAAGAGAATCATTATGATAAAGTAGCACTTGCTCCTGATACTCATAGCTTGATTTAGTCTTTAAATTCATATCATACCTCCTTGATAATCCATTATACCACAAAAGAATATATGTTCGTAATGTTTTATTGTTGAATTATTCGAACCAAAATAAAAAACCCTAAGATGAATTTTATCACGTAGACTTTAAGGCGTGTTATAAACAATTATTTCGAAATAATTTTAACTGTAATAATTAAAATTACACATTTAAGTACTTTTTAAAAGATATCCTAAAGTATAATCGCCCCGAATAATTGCTTCCATTCCACTACACCCAAAAATCCAAATTTCCACATTATATTTTCGCTCCTTTGAGGTGCTTAGGGCGTATTACTTTTTACTTTGTTACACAGAAATTTATTATTTTGATTCAATTACGCGACTTCATTTAGTTTATATACCTCTGAAAACTCATAAATTATAGATATTGTTTTTTAAAATCCTACTGCACATAAAAAGCATTCTACAAAAATATAGAATGCTCACACTATCGACTTGAACTGCACCTTAATTGTTTGGTGTAACTAAAAATTAAGGTGTGTTTTAATCATTTTATTCTCTCAATAATGGTAACTTATTCAAAATCACCACAAAACAGTACCGCTGCATTTTAATAAATATTCATAAAGCTGTTCACCAAAAATCTATTCACTCTCTTCAAGTATTTTCTTCATTCTTAAGTAAACAGGTGTATCAATCATAATATTTTTATAGGATATCGTTTTATAGTTATTGTGTTCATAAATTTCTACAATTTCATTTGCTAATTTAATTTCTTCTTCTGAATAGGAGAAAACATTGGCAATGGTTTCTAGTTGTTTTGGATGGATTGCTAGCTTTCCGTAATAACCAATTTTTTTAGCAAACTCACTTTCTTGTTGCAATACAGACAATCTATCAATAAAGATACATGGAGCATCTAGAGGAGCTTGCTTATTGAATCGTTTCGACAATAGCGCCATTGTAATGCGCATTTCGTTCAATAAAGGATTATCTATCAAATTATCCCCTGCTATATCGAATTCATTTGCCATATCTATTGCACCGAATGCAATCCGCTCAACCGAACCTTCCTTTAATATCTCCTGTAAATTATAGTAGCCATTCACCGTCTCAATCAACGGAATAATACAAGGTGTAACCGATTGTGTTTTTAATAAATCTTCAATTATTTTTACTTGGGTGGCATTTTCACATTTAGAAAGAATAACACCTTTGAATAGCTTCATATTAATGTTTTTCAAATCATCCTCATATAAGTTACTATCAATTGAATTGATTCTTAAATAAACTTTTTTAGAGGTCGGATTATTTGTCATAAAATCTTGAACATTTTTCCTCGTGGCGGATTTTTCAGCAATGGGAACAGCATCCTCTAAATCAATAATAAAATAATCAGCCTCTAGCTGTGCGTGAATTTTATTTAATGCTCTTGTATTGTTGCCCGGGATAAATAACCAACTAGTAATTGTCAGGCACCTCCGTTCGATAACGCTCTATAATTTCTGCTGTATGCTGCCCTAAGCTAGGAATATCCCCCCAAGCAGTGGCGATATTATTAAAGTTCATCGGGGATTTCAACATTGAAATTTCCCCTACATCTGAAGCAACAGGGGCCCATTTATTATAAAAAGCAAGCTGCGGATGATTAATTAATCCATTCACATTGTTAAAATTAGCATTTGCAATTCGGTAGTCTTCCAATAATCTTTCTAAATCCTCTTTTTTGTAGTCACAAGTAATTTTCTCAATAATCTTCTTTAATTCTTCCTTATTCATTACACGATTTGAATTTGTTACGAATTTTGGATGATTGATTAAGCTTTTATCTTTTAAAACCTCTTCGCAAAAGATTTTCCATTCATCATTATTTTGAATGGCAATAAATAATCTTTCCCCATTTTGCACTGTAAAAGGACCATATGGATAAATGGTAGCGTGGTCAACACCACTTCGTTTTGGCTCTTCTCCACCATAAGTATAATAAATCGGAAAGCTCATCCATTCCGCAATAGCTTCAAGCATCGAAATTTCAATAATTGTCCCTTTACCAGTGTTCATACGATGAATGATCGCCGCTAAAATTGAAGTAAAAGCATACATGCCACTCGCAATATCCACAATGGCAATACCTGTTTTTGCTGGTAAATCTGGTGTACCCGTTATACTTAATACGCCTGCTTCTGATTGAACGAGAAGGTCGTATGCTTTTTTATGACTGTATGGACCTTCCTTTCCATAGCCCGAAATACTGCAAATGATTAGGTGAGGATATTTTTCATGTAATGTCTGCACATTTAACCCTAAACGGTCTAACACACCGGGTCCTAAATTATTTAGTAATACATCCGAATCCTTTAAAATAGCGTGTAACAATAGGATGTTTTTTTTATCCTTCAAATCTAACTCAACAGATTTCTTCCCTCTATTTAACCACACAAAATTGCTAGACATCCCATTTGCAGTTTGGTCATAATGTCGTGCGAAATCTCCTGTAACAGGCTTTTCAATTTTAATAATTTCCGCACCTAAATCAGCTAATTGTCTACTCGCAAATGGGGCTGCTACTGCGTGCTCCAATGAAACAACTTTTATATTTTGTAAAGGCATCATTAACAAACCCTCCTTAATCTAATATAACGAGTGGCTTAATCTCTTTAAATGCTTTCATATTTTTTAAGGCTTCATTAATATCCTTCAGTTGGTACTCATTTGTAATAAGCTTATCAAATGGTACTTCATGCTGATACTTTTCAATAAAGCACAGTGCCTGATGATAGTGGCTAATATCTCCAGAGTATGAGCCAATTAATGTTAAATTTTTCGCTGTAATCATTGAAGGCATAATTTCCACTTTGCCCGACCCAAGCTGTCCTACGATTACATATTTACCATTTTTCCTTATATATTGAAGCCCCTCTTCCACAGCCTCAGGAAACCCGGAGTATTCCATTACAATATCCGCACCTAGCTGATTTGTTATTTCATTAATTTTAGCCTGACGTTGCTGGATTGTTTGTATTTCTGCAATATCGATAATATAGTCAGCACCCATGTCCTTAGCTAGCTCTAAACGTTCTTTCGGTCCACCAATGGCAATGACATTTTTTGCTCCAGCCTTTTTAGCAACACAAATCGCTAATAAACCTAGAGGACCTGTCCCCTGAATTATTATATTGTCCTCTGAATTGATTTTTCCTAATTGATTGAAGCTGTTCATGACAGAACGAAATGCACAGCTACATAAGCTAGCTAGCTTTGAACTTACGCCCGCTGGCACTTTTACTCGCCCCGAACTAGGTAAGATATAACCATATTCACTGAATCCACCCATTAAATACGGATATTTTTCCATTGTTTCATACATATATTGTCTCCGATGTGTACAAAGCGTTGGCTTTTTTTCAACTGTACAGTAATAACAATTGCCACAATCTCCATGCGCCCAAATTACTCTATCTCCAACCTTCAATTCAGTTCCAAGTGAATCTACTTCGACGCCGGCACCTAACTTAATAATTTCTCCGACCATTTCATGACCAAGAATGACTGGTAAATCCACCTTTAAATTTAATTCACCTTGCCATAAATGAACGTCTGTCCCACAAATTGAGGAAATTTTATTTTTTACTAATATTGCATTTTCTTCGATTTCCTCTGGAATTTGCACATCCTCTATTTGAAGGTCTTCTCCAAATTTTCTTAATACCGCCGCCTTTGAATATTTAGGAATCATTGTAGCACCGCCCTATTCTGTTATATCTACCATTATTGTTTTTATTTCAATATATTCGTTGATTGCTTCTGTACCGTTTTCGCGTCCAATTCCACTCATTTTGTAGCCACCATAAGGTACGCTCCAATGAATTTTTCTATAATTATTTATCCAAACGGTTCCACTTTGTAATTGCCCTGCGATGCGATGTGCCTTCGAAATATTTGTAGACCATAGCCCTGCCGTTAACCCATATTTCGTTTCATTCGCCATTTCTACCACTTGCTCTTCTGTTTCAAATGGCAAAACGGCTAAAATAGGACCAAACACTTCTTCCTGACATAAATAAGAGTCGTTATTTATATTCGTTACAATCGTTGGGGAAAAATAATAACCTTCCTCGTGACCATCAATTTTTAATTGCTCGCCACCATAGGCTATTTGTCCACCATCTTGCTTTGTTTTCTCGATAAAATCATGTAACTTTTCGAGCTGTAATTTATTTGCAATAGGGCCCATTTTGGCATTTTCATCAAATGGATTTCCAACTGTTAGCTGCTTTGTTTTTTCGACAATTTTCTTGAGGCACTCTTCATAAATTGAGGCTTCAATAAACACTCGAGAGCCGGCTGCACACGTCTGCCCAGCATTAATAAAAATACCTCGTACAGCAGCATTAGTAGCCTTTTCAATATCTGCATCCGCAAAAATAATATGTGGTGCTTTTCCACCCAATTCAAAAGTAACCTTTTTTAATGTATCGCTTGCTTGTTTAGAAATGTGAACTGCTGTGTTTGTTGAACCAGTAAATGCAATTTTATCAATTTCTCTATGTGAAGAAAGCGTCTTTGCAACGTCAAGGTCCCCAGTTACTATATTTATAACTCCCGGTGGGAACCCCGCCTCTACAATTAAATTAGCAAATAATAAAGCAGATGCCGATGTATCAATTGCTGGTTTTAAAACAACGGTATTGCGTGCCGCTAATGCAGGTCCAATTTTCCATGCCAACATTAATAATGGAGAATTCCATGGCACGATGGCTCCGATTACCCCTATCGGCTCTTTCTTTATATAACTAAAAACGTTTTTGCTAACTTCAACATATTCGCCGCGCAATTGCCCTGTAATTCCCGAATAATAATAGAGCCATTCAGCTACCATAGGAATTTCATTATTCACTAGCTCGCTATATAGCTTTCCATTACCCATACATTCAATTTTAGATAGCTCTTCCTTATTTTCTAAAACAAGGTCTCCTAGCTTTCTTAGCAGCCTACTCACTTCTACTAATTCAGTATCCTTCCACTTTTCAAATGCAGTTCGTGCAGCTTTAATTGCTAGCTCTGTTTCTTGTTCAGAAGCATATGGAACCTCTGCCCATTCTTGACCATTCATCGGACTAATAATTCTTTTGTAATTTTCTGTTTCTACAAATTCATTGTTAATAAAAATACCAGCATATTTTTTCATAATATCCTCCTAAATTAGTCAAATGCCATTTCAAAAACAGCTAATAAATCCTTCTCATCCATTTGTCTAGGATTAATATTCATCAATCTTGTAATTCCCATTGTTTCTTTCGCCATTGCAGGTAGGTCATCTCGCAATACGCCTATTTCCTGCAATTTCGTAGGTAAATTTATTTTCTTTAATAGGTCTATAAAATAATTAAATATCTCGACATTTTTATCTAAGCCCTTTGATTCTTTAATACAAATTCTGTGTAGTTCTATGAATTTACTCAGATTTGATGAAAAATTATATTTGATTGCATACGGCATCATCAGCCCCGTTATTTCTCCATGCGGTGAAGGTGCACGACCAGCAACTGCATAGGCTGCTGCATGAGCCATTGATGTTCCAGCGTTTGAAAAGGCTAGACCAGCCAATAAGCTGCCTAGAAGCATATCATGACGCGCTTCGTAATTTTGACCGTTTTTCACTGCTTCTTCTAAACTACCTGTAATTAATTGAATTGCTTTTTCTGCAAATAAATCAGACATCATCGTAGCTCCTCTAAAATCAGCTACATAGTCCTCAGCGAAATTGGAATAATCCTTAGCAGTGAATGCCTCTATCGCATGGACTAATGCATCAATACCAGAGCAAGCAGTTACCCTTGGTGGCATACCTAATGTTAGTAGAGGGTCTAAAATAGCAAATTGAGGTTTAATTTTTTCACTCGAGATACCTACTTTTAGATGCTTATCTAAATCATTTACTACTGCAACACCGGTAACTTCTGAACCTGTACCTGCCGTTGTTGGAATAGCAATAATAGGTGTAACCTCAAAATCAATTGTGTGGTGATAAAAAGTATCAAGAGGCTGATCGGTGTTCAGCATAAATGCAACCATTTTCGCTAAATCAATACAGCTCCCCCCGCCCAAACCAATTACTACATAAATATCTTTATTAGAATAGCTTTTCAGCACCTCTTCAACATCTAAATTAGTTGGCTCTGGCTTCGCCTCATCGTAAATTTCATAAGGTATCGCATAGGAAATAAGTTTATCTTCTAATTTTTGAAGAATTCCCGACGCTTTGATACCTTGGTCAGTTATGATAAGTGTCTTCTTTTGAGCATATTTTTTATAAATATGCTCTAATTCATTTAGTGCTTCCTTTCCAAAGAAAATATTGCCTGAAAATTTATATTGCCAATAAGATTTCATCTTTTGCACCTTCTCTATCTATTTTTATAAGAACCACGTTGTTAAAAACGGCACATATGCCACAATAAATAAAACAACTACTGAAATTAAAAGGAATTTCCATGTGTTAGGAATCATCTCCATAACAGAGCAATTATTCACTTTCGCAGAAACGAAAACATTGGCTGCTAAAGGAGGGGTTAATAAGCCAATTTCAATTGTCGTTACTAAAATAATTCCAAAATGAATTGGATTAATATCAAATGTTATCGCTGCAGGTGCTAATAGAACGGCCATTAATAATACCGCTGCATTCGTTTCCATAAACATACCTACAATGAACAAAATAACAATCATAATGAAAATAAATACATATTTATTATCTGTAATATCAATAGCTAGCTCTGTAATCATTTGCGGAATTTGCTCTAAAGTAATCATGTAATTGAATAAATTACTGAAAGCTATAATTCCTAAAATAGCCGCTGAAGAAATCGCTGCTAATTTAAAAGGCTGGAATACTTTTTTAATTGGTAGTTTTTTAGTTACAATAGCTAAAACTAATCCGTATAAACAAGCTACTGCTGCCGCTTCTGTCGGTGTAAAAATACCGCTATAAATACCACCTAGTACGATAAATGGCATAAATAAAGCAGGAATTGATTTTACAAATGTTTTTCCTAAAGAATCGGTAGCTTCTGGTTTTACAGCCTCAGAAGTTGGAATACTATTTGTCGGATGATAAACTTTTTTCAATAAGACTTTATGAAGTATTAAATAAGCTATAACAAAACATATACCCGGCACAATTGATGCAATAAATAAATCAGCAATTGATACGCCTACCGTAGCGCCGTATAAAATTAGTGGTATGGAGGGTGGAATAAAAACACCTAATAGTCCAGCAGCTGCAATGAGTGAGGCTGTATATCCTCTGTCATAGCCCCTTTCCACCATTTTTTGACCGATTGAACTCCCAATTGCCGACACTGTAGCAACTGACGAGCCTGTAATCGCTCCTAAAAAAGCACTTGCTAGAACAGTTACATAGCCTAAGCTTCCGTACACTTTCTTCAATAGTTTTTCCGATAAATCAATTAATTGCGAGATAATGCTACCTTGTGACATGATTTGACCAGCTAAAATAAAGAGCGGTATTGCTAGTAATGCGAATGATGAAACAGCTTGATTTGATAGCGATGCAAAGGATGCAGATGGAATATTAAATATTTCTCCACCTATAAGTGCACTTAAGGCAAAAGTTAGCCCAATCGGCACACCAATCATTAGTAACAGCAATAATATTATGACAATTAATACCACTAGACTTGCCTCCCTTTATTGAGCGCTCTTAACTCTTTTATATCTTTAACTACATTGCTTGCACTATGGACTAACATGAGAAGGATGCCAAGAACAATTAGCCCGTACGGTACAGCTAATGGTATTCCTACCTCTAAAGTTTTTTCCTTACTTGCTACTACAAATCCAAAGAATGCCCAAGAAATATTAATAAATAGTATTGCGAAAACAATAATGATGATGTCCACAATTAATTTAAAGATTAATTGTACTTTCTTACTTTTAATTATTTGATTCAATTCAATAGCAATATAGTCCCTTGTATAGGTGATAGCGCTCGCACCGATAAATGTAATAACCGTCATACCGATTGCAGCATATTCAGGCATCCCCAATGAATGCCAGCCTGCTAACCTCCCGATAATCTGTAAAACAACAGCAAGCATAATAATAAGAAGGGCTATCGCAATGAATGTTTCTTGAATTTTATATAATCTATTTTCAATCTTATTCCACATTTTGTACCTCCCTATATGGAATGGGGCAAAATGCCCCATTATTTACTGAATACTTTGCACTTCATCCTTCAATTGTTGAATGCGCTCAGCACCATAAATCGAAGTGTAATTATCCCATTGCTCAAGTCCAAACTCCTGGAAAGCCTTGATTTGGTCAGCTTTTAATTCAGTAACTTCTACACCTGCTTCTTCTAGCATTTTGACATATTCTTGCGAAGCTTTTCGGTTGTTTTCAATTTGCCATTCTTGAACTTCTTGACCTACCTTTTCAAAAATTGCTTTTTGCTCATCTGTTAAGCTATCAAATTTACTTGAATTAATAACGATAGAGCCTGAAGCATAGACGTGATTCAATAAAGTATAGTATTGGTTTACTTCTTGGAATTTGCTATCTCCTGTTAATAACAAACCATTATCCTGACCGTCAACAGTCCCTTGTTGCAACGCTAAATACAATTCGTTAAAGGGCATAACTAACGCTTGTACACCCGCTTCTTCAAAAAATCCTTTAATTGCCTTTGAACCAGGTACACGTAATTTTAAACTTTTCAAATCCTCTACTTTTTCAATTCGATGAACAGAATTCGAAACACCACGGAACTCATTTTCGAAAAATCCTAAAGTCGTCATATTATGTTTCGCTAAAGTTTCCTTCATTAATGTCGGTATGATACCGTCACCATAATACAGCTTGTCTGCTTCTTCATTACTCGTTACGATGTAAGGTAAATAATGAAAATCTAATAACTGGTCTAATCCAGAAAGAGAGCCTTGATTAATAAATGACATATCAAGAGTTCCTCGCGAAATATCCTGTGCCATTACTTCATCTCCTCCAAGCTGAGAAGCGGGAAATACTTTAATTTCAATGGCGCCATTTGTTTCTTCTTTAATCTTTTCCGCAAACATTTTAGCAGCTTGGTCCTTCACGCTATCCACTGGGAAAATATGCCCCAATCTCAATTGAGTTGTATCCCCACTGCTCGCACTTTTTCCACTATCTCCAGAATTCCCACATGCCCCTAAAATCAACATACTAACAACAAATAAAAGTGAAATAAATTTCCATTTTTTCAACATTACATTATCCCCTTTTCATTAATAATCTAAAACAATTAATTTTTCTTCTGACATTTCTTGTATTGCGTATGCTGGTCCCTCTTTCCCAACACCGCTATTTTTTACTCCCCCATATGGCATTAAATCCTCTCTATATGTAGAGACATTGTTAATTATCACTCCTCCAAATTGTAACTTTTTCGTGGAATACATAATATTCCGAATATTGGATGTGAACACCCCTACTTGTAAACCCATAGTTGTGTTATTTGCGCGTTCAATTGCTTCACTGAATGAAGCATATTTTTGAATGGAAATCACTGGTCCAAACACCTCTTCGCATACAACTTTCATCGTATCGTCGACATCAATTAAAAGTGTTGGCTCAACAAAATTTCCTCTGCGACTTCCGCCAATTGCAACTTTTGCTCCTTGAGTTTTGGCTTCATCAATCCAACTTTCTATTCGCATCGCTTCTCTTTCACTAATGACTGGACCTATATCCGCATCTGCATTTTCAGCTGAACAAAGCTGTAATTGCTGAACTTGTTGGACTGCCAATTCTACAAAGCGCTCATAAATATTTTCATGTACATAAATTCTTTGGACTGAAATACATGCTTGACCTGCATTTGAGAAACCTCTTGTCACACATAAATTCACAGCCTTCTCGATATCCGCAACATCCTCATGCACAATATTTGGAGAATTATTACCTAATTCAAGCGTTACTTTGCGAATGCCAGATTTACTTTTAATATACTGACCTACTTTTGGGCTTCCTGTAAACGTATACATTCCTACGTTTGGGTTTTCCAGTAAATAGTCACCAACAATTGAACCGCGACCATTTACTAAATTAAGGAATCCATCTGGCAAACCTGCCTCTTTAAATATTTCAGCCAATTTACAGGCAATGATTGGTGTCACTTCGGCTGGCTTCAACACAACTGCATTACCAGCAGCAAGTGCAGGCCCTATTTTATGAACAGTCAAATTAAAAGGAAAATTAAATGGCGTAATCGCTACGATAACCCCGACTGGAACTCTAACCGTAAAAGCCATTTTCGAATGTTCATTAGGAAGTGCTACACCATGCCCCGCTAGTTTTTTGGCTTCCTCCCCAGAAGCAATTAATGTTTGAATACCACGTTCAATCTCCATAAGTGCATCTTTTTTAGACTTCCCAGCTTCAATAACTAATATATTGGCTAATTCACTTTTTCGTTGCTCAATAATTTTCGAAGCATTCATAATGATTTCATAGCGTTCGGTTGCTGTAAGCTCCACTCTTTCAATTGTTTTCTTCGCCACCTCAATTGCTTTAGCAACTGTTTCCCCGTCTGCCTCATGAATCATTGCATAATTTTCATTTGTGTATTTATTTATGACTGGAATCACTTCACCCGATAATATCCATTGCCCATTAATAAAATGCCCATATGTTTGCATATCATCACTCCCCTTCCTTTTGTAAAAGCCTCAAATATCCTTGTGAAATATGCTTTTTTATATGAGTAGTAGCCATTTCGACATCCCTATTTCTTAAACTTTCAATTAGCCAATCATGCTCAGTCGTCGCTTCATCTTGATCAACTGCTCCTCTTTGATAATAAAATCTCGCAATATGCAGATGGCAGTATAACCTTTCATAGCTCTCGATTAAATATGAATTTTCAGAGGCGTACATAATTTCAAGATGAAATTGATTGTCATAATTATTAAATGCCAAAATATTAGTATAGTTATTAGTTAAATCAATAGACTTAGCAGCCGCATTCAATGTTTCTAATTTATCAATAAAGCCTAAATTATTATTTCTTATTACGATTTTTAATGCTTCTAATTCAAGCATTAGCCTAAACTCCGCCATTTTTTTCATCGATACTTCATCGATGATATTACTTACTTGATAGCCTTTATTCGGTACTAGCAAAACCAATTTAGAATCCTGCAATCTTGAAAGCGCTTCCCTAATAGGGATTGTACTAACATTCATTTCTTTAGCCATTTGGCTTAAGTTTAACTTTTGTCCCGGCTTTAGCTCCCAGCTAAAAATTTGCTCTTTAATTAAGTTGTAAATTTGTTCCGATGTTTCACCATGCTCTTTCTCAAATGCCACTTTACCACCCCTAAATAATATATTATTTTATATTTTTATTTATAATAATATACAATTCATTGTTTTACAAGTACGAATTTTCTGTTTTTTACTTAATTTCTTCTCTTTTAGGCTCTGATTCGTATATTATCTTATTCAAAATAATATATTATTTTTTAACAGCTTTTATCCTATAACGAATTAACTCATCATCATTTACTCTTTCTCCGATAAATCTTTGACACTAACCCTAGATTTTAATTTAACTACTTAGGTGCTTAGCATCCATAAAAAAAGCATTCATCTCTTTTCTGTATAAGGAGAGATGAATGCTCATAAAAAACTAACTATATAATTTTAGAGTATCTTATATTTCTGGGTCTAGCCCTATTGCATCCGTTAACGTTTTGTATTTTTTGCTTGTATCGCTTGGGTCTACTGCCCACACGATATTACCATAACGGTCCACAGTGAAAATAAAGAAGTTATTACCTACTGTAAATACAGGGTTAGATAATCCAGGACGGCTAATAGCTCTTATATTTAGCGTAAATTGTCTGTCTTCTGGAGAATCTTCTGGTAAAAAATCACTTCCATATACAAGAATAGGACCACTAGATGTGCTTTGATTATTTACTAAATTAATTACCATTTGTGGATCGATTGTTGTAGCACTATTTGTAACAGCATAATAATAGCGTTGTTTGTATGCCGGCTCCGCTTCAATATATACAATCGTTCTCATTGTTTTTGATGCTTCTACACCCGGTAGACCGATATTAGCTCCTGTTACCGCTGCACCCATAATTGTATTTTCAATAACTCCCGGATATATATACTGACCAAAGTCTTCAAGGTCAAACGCATTTTGCCCCGCATAGTCATACGCAGCAGGCATATCTTTCATCTTAATTGTAATCGTCTTGTCCATCGTACCGCTTGCAGTTGGTTTAATAACAAGTTTACTTGCCTGTGTTGAATTTGTCCCTACTGTGTAGCTATCAAATTCATATTCGGACGTAATTGGATTTCCCGCCTCATTTGTTATATCTAAAATCGTAGATAAGTCAAATGTGCCCGAAGCTGGGATAGACGAGCGGTTCAAGTCTGCTTTTAGAACGCCTGAAGTACCTGTAGGCTTTTGACGCATAATCGCTTCGCTAAATGTAATCGTAAATGTGCCATCTGTATTTCTATAGATTAAGTGATCCACAATTTTCGGCTTTGTTCCATCTGAATAAAATTCCTTCCACATAACTGAACCATTTGGTTGGTTTAAGTCCCATGTTGGGTTGGCATCATTCATACTATAAACAGTGAAGTTGCCATGTCGATCTCTTACTCCCATATAAAGAACGTATTCTTGATGTGGCGTCAAGTTCTTGATTATGATACTATTATCACCATTTGCCATTTGCTCATTGCCTACGCCGCCTATTGCTCTAAATGCTGCTTCACGCTCAGCACTTGTGCGATTTGAGCTTGTTGTGCCATCAATTGGCTTTAAGTTGCCACTTGTATCATAGATAAGTGGATTTAGCTTCATCGTACCTGCTAGCTCGTCGTCTACGACCCATTTTTCAATTGCTTTGTAATAAACAGTCCCTGCCTCTAAAGAGTGGAAAGTAAGAGTTGCCTCTCGGTCACGGCGACTAGCAGCTACCTCGTCTCCACCTATAGGTGTTACTTTAATACTATTTGGGTCTACTAATGGTGGTTTCGTATCAGCAATAATTTCTTTACGCTCTATTTTTGATAGCTTTCCTGAGCGGTCTCGCAGCACCATGAATATATCGTATGTTGTGAATGGGTCAAGCTCTAAAGTCGTTAAGTCTAAATAGAACTTTTGCGTCCCTACCTCTGTCGTAACGGGTTCTTTTAAATTACCGATATAAATTTTACCGCTATCAGTTGTCGTCGTATCAAACTTACCTGATTGTCTGTCGCCAAACTCATTGTAGAAATCCTGTTCATTGATATCTAGCTGATCTAAGTCTGTTGTATTTGGCATAATTAAGTAGTATGTTAATCCCGCTTTATTAGCAGTGAATTCAACTTCTGCTAACTCACTACCAGCATTTTTTGTAATATTAATTTTTGTAATTTCTGGTGGCACCGTATCTGTATGCGTATATGTTGCATAGTTTCGAGGTGGCACATCCGAGTTAGTTGGTAACGTTCTTATATTTTCAAATTCTAAGCCTGCTAAATCTTTGACTCCAGGTAATACTGTCACCTTTAACGTATCTCCATTAACAAAACCTGTTTGCGAAGGGATTGTTAATAGTACACGTGGTCGATTCCCATTTTCTTGATATTCAACAGCAGCTGGCTTAATTGTCTGCTGCCCATCAATATTGATGATGACAGAGCCTGATAAATCATAGTTTTCAATATTATTAGCTGTTTCAGGGTCTAATCGTTCGCTAAAATATAAATAAAATTGATTATCATTATAGCGTATTAATTCTGGTGGACTCGCCACATACGGATGCACATTATCAATATCTGATGTCGTCACAGTTGTGCTTTCAACGCGCTCTGAAACATTGCCCGACCTATCCTTCATGACTACATAGATTTGATAGTCTGTATTAGCTTCTAAGCCGCTTATAATATGCTCGACTCTATCTCTAGAATTCGCCTGACCACTACCTGAAGGACTTGTTAAAATGTCTTCCACTGTCGGCGCTTCTGCCGATGTTGAACGGCGAATAATGTAGTAGTACTCCCCTGGCTCAGATGGCGTGAAGAAGAATTTCGCTCGTTGTCCTCCATGCATCGGCTCTGCCCCTAAACCATTCACGCGCGGCGGCGTACCATCTGTAGTTGAAAATGCTTTCTCCGCCTTTTCAGACACATTCTCAGAATTATCTACAACAACTAAATATAAAACATAGTCTGTTTCTTCCTCTAAATCATTGATTGTGAATGTAACAGGACGGTCTGCAGTTGCTGTGCCTCGTTGCTCGGCATTTTCACGTAAAATATCACGAATTGTTGGTGGACGCTCGGACTCCTTACGCACTGCCCAGTAATACGTGCCATTCTCATTCGATGTGAATGTTGCAGTAGCGGATGAACCCTCACCAATAACATCTAAATCTACAATGACCGGACGTGTTTCATCAGGGATATCCTTATCCTCATCCTCACGGTCAACTGGCTTGCCGTCTGGGTCAGTAATATTGCCAATTTTGTCATTATCATTTTCGAAGTCATCGAAAATTTGGTTTGGCTTTTTGTCCTTTGGTAAAATAACACGGTCAATATAAACATGCTCACCTAAATCAATCCAGCCAGAGCTATTATCGACATAGAGGAAGTCAATAAAGCTGTCCGTATTGAAATAGACGCTCTTATAGTTATTTTTATAAACCGTTTCAATATTGTGCACACCATAAAGTACTAAATTGCGCTCTGTTTCGATATACATTGTTGTCATATCTGCATAAATTTCTGCCTGCTCAACATCGCGCGCAATCGTGACACGGCTCAATGTATCGTCCGCTGATACAAATGTATAATTGCGTTCGATAAATAAATTCGATACATATGTATCCTCGAAGTCTACATAGCCCTCTACCTTGCCCATACGTGCTGAGTAGCGCGTATTTGGCTTAGCATTTTTATCTGGCACAGGCTTTAACACTTCATTGTCTTTCGGGTTTAAATATTCGCTATCATCTGGCACATTCGGCTGTGACCAATCAATAAAGCCAACACCTGAAATGCTTGCAATATTTAAGCCTTGAATGCGCTCTGTATAGTTAGCTAAAGACTTGCGTGGTGTTTCAGCAATTGTTGTGCGACCGTATAGCTGCATATTTTTCACACGCAAATACGTGCCGTTAATTATTAATTCTCCATTAAAGTTAGCACCACCGCCATCTAATGCTACTAGGCGGTTTGCTGTACCAGAAGCATTTAGCGTTAGCTGGCGAATGCCCGTTAATGTTTTGCCGCTAAATGTCCCTTCAATAACAGCACCTTTTAAAGCAGCCGCATTGCCCTCATTAATAAACGATTTCAGCGAAGAACCAATTGTATATTGCACGCCGTTAATATAAATAATATCACCGCGTATATCCCCAACATTATAAGATGGGTCCCCTTTATCCGCCTGCTCCGCACGCCAAATAAATGTCGCTAACTGCGCTCTTGTTACTGTGCCAAATGGCTCAAAGGTAGTTGCTGTCGTTCCCTTTGCAATGTCTAAATTATATAATGTTTGAATAAACGCCGCATTGGCATTTTGGCTGGATACATCGGTAAAATTGTGATTAATTTTCGTTGCCACTTCAAGCTGGAAGCCAAGCGTTAACGCTTTAGCAATTTGACCGCGGGTAATTAATTCATTTGGCTTAAATGTTTTATCATTGAAGCCGTCAATAATTCCCTCATTGGCGATTGCCGCAATATATGAATAATACGGATGTGATTGTGATACATCTGTAAAGCCAGGATTTTTTTGCCTTGCCACGTTTAAGCCCATCGCTAAAGCGAGGATTTTTGCTGCTTCGCCACGCGTTACCGCCTCACTCGGTCTAAATGTGCCGTCACTATAACCACTTACAACGCCACGATTCACTAAATCTAGTACTGGTTTATAATAATCCGCATTGGGATTTAAGTCTTTAAATACATATGCATTTGCTACAGGTGGCAGCGCAACAAGAATACCGCTTGAAGCTAAAACTGTCGCTACAGCCGCCTTACTTAATTTTTTATAATTATTTTTCATAAGCTCCTCCTTCAATTCATTTCTCAGCTGCGGGACTGGTGCTATCTAAAAAATGATATGTCATCCACCAAATAGCCCTCTCCATAAAAATGAAGTATATATTACTATTATCGGCTATAAAGGGAGTACATTCATAGAAGAAAATAAAAAAGTGCAGTATGATTTATGTATTGCCAAGTACAGCCCAACAATTCGAATTGTCAGATTATTTATAGTAAAATTAACTCAACATTAAAGGACTTAATACCCATCACTCTTTTTACTTTATAATCCATATATTTCAATTATAAATCTTTTTATTCATTGCATGTATTATTAACGCCTATTTTCACACCTTTTCCACTATAGTCCCGAAAAACAATTCATAGTAGTATTATTATTAAATAATGTGCTTATTATATTATGTAATTGTGTTATCTTGATTGTTACTAACCTACTTTTCTATATCAAGATTGCCCCTGTCCCTAAAATTTTTTAAACAAGGAATTACAAAATACACTTTCATTTTAAATTAGCATATTTAATGAAGTTTTTCTCATTTGTAAGTTATTTAAAGAAAGGGGTTACTAATTATGTTTAAAAAATGGTTAGCTGCATTTGTCGTTGCTTGCTCCATCTTTACTATATCATCTACCTTTACTCACGTAGATGCAAACACAACTTCTACACAGGTTACCACTTCAAAAACAAAGGCAACAGCTACTCAACAAAAGCCTTATAAAAAGTTTTTCTCAGAGTATGATATGATGTGGGAATTAGAGAAAAAGGATTATAAGAACTTTTATTTAGTGGGTCGTAAAAACGATGAGGTAATTGGTGGCTATGACACACGTAAAGGACAATCCTTATTCGGTATCAAAATTGGGGATTCAAGCAGCACTGTTACAAAAAAATATGGTAAACCAGTGGATAGCATCGTTAAAGGTAACACAGCATACAAGCAAAATTATGTGGATGGCAATGGTAAAACAACATCTGGCACGTATTTAATTGATGGCAAATATGTGACGTTTTTCTATGATATTCATGCTAAAAATACGATACGCTCTGTTTTATGGATAACAGAGAAAGCGGAACTGTCAAAGCAAGGTTTCTTTAGCCCATCGTCAAATGATTTACGCAATAGCTTCGAAGAATTATCGTTTCATTTAATGAATCAAGCACGTGTAGCAAATGGCGTTCCAGCCTTAACATATGAATCTCAATATAATTTTATCGGTCGTCAGCATAGCCGAGATATGATTTACTACAATTACTTCGACCATGTAAGCAAGGATGGTAAGCAGCCTTGGGACCGTATGCAAGCAGGGGGCATCAAATTTACTGCGAGCGGTGAAAACTTGGCTTACGGACAATACAGTGCTATTCATGCACATGAAGCATTAATGAATTCATTAGGTCACCGAGAAAATATTTTACAAACAAAATTTGCCCATTCCTTCGTCGGTGTGCAATTCTCTAACAAAAATATTCCGTACTTCACAATCGGATTTTACAAGTAATTTAGAAGGCTTCCCAAAACAGTGCATTGCCTGCTTTTGGGAAGCCTTCATTGATGTTTCATCAAAGGTTTTCAATTGTAAAATTCAATAGGTACAGTGTTTATTTTCACTCCAAATTCTCAACAGCTAATGATATTCCTTGTCCCACGCCTATACACATAGAAGCTAAGCCTCGCTTGGCATTTCGTCTCTTCATTTCGTAAATAAGTGTTGTTAAAATTCGTGCTCCGCTTGCCCCCAATGGGTGACCAAGTGCAATTGCTCCCCCATTGACATTCACCTTAGATTCATCAATTTTTAGCATATCAATGCACGCAATTGCTTGGGAGGCAAACGCCTCATTTAGCTCGATTAAATCAAAATCAGCAATTGTTAAATTGCATTTTTCCAACAATTTACGTGTTGAATATATTGGTCCGAGTCCCATAATTGATGGCTCCAAGCCTGCTGTTGCTGTGAAAGTATATTTTACTAACGGCTTTAGCCCCAAGCTTTCTGCCTTTTCTTTACTCATTAATATTAATGCTGCCGCTCCGTCGTTTACGCCTGAGGCATTGCCGGCAGTTACTGTTCCATTGTCAAATATCGGCTTCAATGCGGCTAGCTTTTCCAGTGTTACATTCGGACGGATATGCTCATCTCGAACAAATTGCGTGATATTCCCTTTTTTATCCTTCACTTCTACAGCTATAATCTCATCCTTAAACTTATCGAGTTCCATCGCAGTAGCTGCTTTTTTCTGGCTATTATAGGAAAATAAATCTTGGCGCTCACGTGAAATATTAAATCGCTGCGCTACATTTTCAGCTGTCTTCGGCATTACTTCTGTACCATACATTTTATCGAGTACTGGGTTAATAAAGCGCCAACCAATCGTTGTATCGTAGACAGTCATATCACCTCTCGGGAAATCATTTTCCGGCTTCGCCATCACAAAAGGGGCCCTTGTCATGCTTTCAACCCCACCTGTAATGACAATATCCGCCTCACCAGCAAGTATTGACCTAGCACCGTGAGCTACGGCATCTAAGCCTGAGCCACATAGGCGATTAACGGTCGTTGCGCTAATTTCTTTTGGCAATCCAGCAAGTAAAGTAGCCATGCGTGCAACATTCCGATTATCCTCACCAGCCCCATTTGCATTACCAAAAATAATATCATCAATATCATCAAAAGGGACTGTAGGATTCCTATCAATTAATGCACGAATAACATGTGCCGCCAAGTCATCAGGGCGAATTTCCTTTAATCCTCCTCTATACTTTCCAATCGGTGTACGTACAGCATCAATAATATACACTTCTTTTCCCATTGGTATGCTCCTTTCTTCTCGTCACTGTCAAAGGTTTGACTGAATTACAATAAGTTTGGTGAAATAATGTAATTTGCTTCTGTTCTTTGCTGCACTTCCTCTAATGTCGCTGTCCCGACTAAATCTACCAATTCATATATAGTATCTCTCCACTTGAAAACTGCTAAATCTGTTACAATTGTGTCTACGATTCTTTTAGATGTTATTGGATACGTACATTTTTTCACAAATTTTGCATCACCATTTGCAGAAGTATGTGTAGTCGTTGCAATAATCGTTTTTGCACCTTCTAATAAATCCATTGCTCCCCCTACACCTAAAATATCCTTCCCGGGAATCGCCCAATTAGCCATTACCCCCGTCTCATCAATTTGCAAGGCACCTAATACAGCAATATCAACATGACCACCGCGTATCATAGCAAAGGAATCTGCGCTACTAAAATAAGCTGCTCCAGCCGCTTCCCCAACAGGTATTTTTCCAGCATTGACAATTTCAAGGTCTATTTGTTGATTGTTCACTTTCGTTATACCAAGTAGTCCATTTTCTGTATGTAATACATAATCTCTTTCATCAATTATATCTGCGATAAGTGTAGGTATCCCAATCCCTAAATTAATAACTGAATGTTTAGGTAATTCAAGAGCTGCTCTTTGTGCAATTAATTGTTTAACATCCTTCATACTATTTCTCCTCCAGATCATAAATCGTGATTTCACTCTTTACGAGAGCATCAATATAAAGGTGCGGTGTAATAATCTCATCCGGTTGGATGTCTCCAATTTCAACAATTTCATCTACTTCAGCAATGACAAACTTTGCTGCTGTAGCCATATTTGGATTAAAGTTGCGAGCCGTTTTGTAGTAAAGTAAATTTCCAGCTCGGTCTGCTTTCCAAGCTCGTATTATTGCTATATCTGCTTGTAAGGATTTTTGAAATAAATATTCTTTCCCATCTATTATTTCTATTTTTTTATTCTCTGCTATTTTTGTCCCTACACCTGTTTTAGTATAAAAACCGCCTAGTCCTGCGCCACCTGCTCGAATTGCTTCAACAAAAGTTCCTTGTGGTAAAAGCTCGACCTCTAGCTTTTTTTCATTATATAGCCTTACAACATCACGATTGCTCGTAAAATAGGAGCCTATCGCTTTTTTTATTTTGCCTTGCTGCAATAATTTCCCTAAGCCTTTTCCACTTTCACCAATATTGTTACTTAAAATCGTCAGCTCTGTTACATCCCTTTCGATAAGTGCTTGTATTAAAGTTAGGGGGCTCCCAACTAATCCAAATCCACCGACCATTACTGACATCCCTGTCTGTACATATTGCATCGCTTCTTGCGGACTTAGTATTTCTACCTCTTTCATTTGTCAAAACCACCTTTTGTACGAATATCGTATAGATTTACTCATTGCGTACATGATATAATAACTCTATATAATCATAGGGGGTATATTATGTCAATCAAAAAAGATACGATTAAAGAAAGTGACTTTGTCAAATCACTGGAAAAGGGTTTACTCGTTATTAGTGCATTTACAAAAGAGTGTCCGGCTTTGACAATGAGTGAGGCAGCTAAATTAACAGGGTTATCCCGCCCCGCCACTCGCAGAATTTTATTGACATTGACACATCTCGGATACTTATATCAAAGTGATAAAAATGTCTTCTCGTTAACACCTAAAATACTATCGTTAGGTCATGCTTATTTCGCATCTAATTCCATCTGGTCGGGCGTGACACCTCATTTAGAGGAGCTATCAAATATCGTGCAGGAATCAACCTCTATTTCAGTTTTAGATGGTCAAGAGATTGTCTATGTTGCCAGAGTAGCTACTCAAAGAATTATGAGTATTACATTAAATGTCGGTTCTAGATTGCCAGCATATGCTACGTCTATGGGACAAACATTACTTGCATATATGGAGCCAGAAAAATTTGTTCAGTATGCTGAAAACATTGAGTTTAAAAAATTTACAGCTAACACGCCGTCTTCTCTCAGCGAACTAACAGCAAAATGTGAGCTTATTCGAGAACGAGGCTACAATATCGCACAGCAGGAGCTAGAAAATGATTTAACATCGATTGCAGCTCCTCTATTTAATAGAAACAATACAGTTGTAGCTGCCATCAATATTTCGATGCATAGCTCGAAGTTCCTCGATATAAATAAAATTGAGGCACATTATATTCAGCCACTTTTGAAAATCGCAGCGGAAATCTCAACAATGATAGAGCATCATCAATAAATTTATCACTTACGCCTCAACGATAAAGAATGTGAGAAGCAAAGAAAGAGGTACTTCCATCTGCGGGCTTTTGAACACTAACGATGCTACTTTGGAAAAAATCAGCTTTTTGAAATAGGGAAAGCGTCCAAAATGTTGGCTAACTGCACGACTTTTTGGACGCCCCGATTCTTGCTACTATAATTAACTACGCTTCTATTTAATTAAAGATGGTAGCCATGTAGATAAAGCTGGCACGAACGTAATTATTAACACGTCAACGATTAAAATAAGTATTAACGGTATTGCAAATCTTGCAATTCTCATAATGCTGACATTGGTCAGTTTTGCAACAACGAATAAATCTATGCCGACTGGTGGCGTCACTAATCCGATTGCTAAGTTACATACCATAATCATACCGAAGTGAACTGGATCAATTCCTAAATTTAAAGCTGTCCCTAATAGTAGCGGTACTAAAATTAGAATCGCTGCACCACCTTCTAAAAACATCCCTGCAATAAATAAAATAACGTTTACCATGAGAAGGAATACATATTTGTTCGTTACAAATGCTGAAATTGACTCATAAATCATATCAGGCACACTATTAATGCCGATAAAGAAGCCAAATACACCCGCGACCCCAATTACTAACATAATTACTGAGCTATTCACAGCACTTTCTTTAAACACTTCACCTAATTTAGCAATTGATAAATCACGGTAAATAAACATACCGACGAAGATAGAGTATACAACTGCCACTACCGAGGCTTCAGTTGGTGTAAATACACCTGAATAAATACCTCCTAAAACAATCAAAGGCATTAAAATTGCCAATATAGCTTCTTTAAATGCTTTGAATACTTGAGGGAAGTCTTTCTTTTCCTCACCAACATAGCCATTCTTTTTAGCAATAATTAAAGCGCTTACTAATAAAGAAAATGTGATTAATAGACCCGGTAAAATACCTGCAATGAATAAGTCACCGATAGATACTTCTGCAGCAACACCGTATAAAATCATCGCAATACTCGGAGGTATGATGATACCAAGAGCACCTGCTACAGCTTGGTTTGCCGCAGCATATTCAATTTTATAACCTTTGGCAATCATTGCGGGAATTAAAATAGAACCAATAGCAGCAGTAGTAGCAGCACCTGACCCTGAAATTGCAGCAAAGAACATCGATGTTACAATTGCTACCATTGCCAGTCCGCCTGTGAAATGCCCCACCAAGGATGTAGCAAAATTCACAAGTCGTTTAGACATACTTCCAGCCCCCATAATGTTCCCCGCTAAAATAAAGAATGGAATCGCCATTAAAGGAAAAGAATTTAAAGATACAAAAATCCTTTGTGGTATTATTTCTAATGGTAAGGTGTCATGCATTAAAACTCCAATGACTGTTGATAGACCGAGGGAGAATGCAATGGGTACACTTAAAAACATAAAAACAAAGAGTGATACGAAAAAAGCTATTAACATTTACTTCTCTCCCTTCCCTATAAACTGCTCAATTGTGCATGCAACAGAATTAATCAACATTAGTACGCCGCCCAAAGGCAATGATAGATAGATTACTTGCATAGAAACTCCTAATGAAGGGGCTTTTTGATTACTAAAACTTTCTGCCATCGCATAGCCATATTTTATTAGAATAATAAAGAAAATAATTGAAAGAAGCTGAATAATGACAACTAAAATTTTCTTTGCTGTTCCAGTCAATCTTTCAAAGAGCAGCTCAACAGAAATCAGCTCATTTCCTCTAAGCGCTATCGATGCACCAATAAAAATCATAAATATCATTAAAAATCTCGATAATTCTTCCGACCAAGCTAAAGATGACCCCACAACAAATCGAGAAAACACTTGCCAAAAGATAATAGCAGTCATTACTGCTAACATGACCATTAATACGTAGCCCATTGCTTTATTAATGATATCTACGATACGTATATACCCTCGCAGTATAGATTTCAATATGTTTCACCTCTCGTAATAGAGCTTGCTCTTTAATTCTTTATTTGAAAAATACAGCACTTTGTACTCTCACATTCGTTACAAAGTGCTGTATCCACAATAAGAATGCAACTAGCAATACTTAATAAGTTGTATTTTGGATTTTTTCAATTAATGCTTCCCCTAGCTTAGGAGCCCATTTTTCATAGACAGGTCCCACAGTTGCTTTAAATGATTCCTTGTCTGGTTCTGTAATTTGATTACCTTGCTCTAATAGGAATGCACGCGCCTCATCAATTTTATCTTGGTTAGCTTGACGTCCGAATTCAGCGGCTATTTTACCAGCCTCTACTACTGCTTCTTGCTGTTCTGATGTTAAGCCATTAAATGTTTTTGTACTAATAGAAATCGTTGCAGCACTGAAGCGATCCCCTAGCTCAGCAACATAATCTTGCACCTCAAAAATCTTTGAAGATTTTACTGTTGCTAAGGAGTTCGAATGTCCATCAATAACCCCTTGCTGTAAGCCTGTGAATACTTCTGTCCAAGCCATTGGTGTTGGCTCTGCGCCAAATGCCTTCCAAGTATCAATTTGAATTTCATTTTCCTGAACGCGAATTTTCATTTTCTTAACATCTTCAACAGTATTAATCGCATTGTTAGATGTTGTCGAAACGAAGCCATTTTCCAACCAGCCTAATGTTTTAACGTTTGCCTCTGCCTCAAACTTTTCACTTAACTCTTGTCCAATTTCACCATCTAGTACACTATATACATGCTCGCGGTTGTCAAAAAGAAACGGTAAATCTAGTACGTTAAATTCTTTTACCCAGTTTCCTACAGGACCTACTGATTGGATTGCCATATCAGCTGAACCCATTCCCATTAACTCAAATACTTCACGCTCTCCACCTAAAGAATTATTTGCATGAATCTTTACTGTCACTTGATTATCTGTTAATTTCTCAACTTCTTCTTTAAATTTTTGTGCAGTTAAACCAAATTTCGCATCTTCTGGTTCTGGAATACTTAAATCAAGTACAACCTGCTTTCCTGAATCTCCTGTACTGTTGGCACCTTTATCAGAGCCACAGGCAGCTAGAATAACCATTAATAGAGCCGACATCATAACCATTGCTATTTTCTTCATACGATAACCCCTTTATCTACTGTTTTTTTACATCGATTGAATACATTTCTAACTTTTTGCTTCAATATAAATATAGTTGCTCCAAACACTTTAGTACGTATATCGTACAACTTATTTTATATCGTACAATCATTATTTCTAATATTCTTTCTTTTGTCAATATTTTTTCTTGTATTAATTACGCCTCGGTCAACTCTCGTCCAGATTTTTCAAGCTTTTTGGTGGAAGTTAACCTAAAACCGCTACGCCCTGTGACATATGCCGCAGACTTCTATTGAAAGAAGCTAAAAATTAAGATTCCCCTAAGTAAGCAATTAGAGCATCTGTTACCTCTTTTGTTGTGGCAGAGCCCTTTAAATCCTTCGTTTTAATATTTGACTTCAATGTATATTCGATAGCTGATAGGAGTTTTTCACCTAGCTCCTCGTAGCCAAGAAAATCTAACATCAATTTACCTGTCCAAATTTGCCCTAATGGGTTGGCTACACCTAAACCAGCGATATCAGGTGCAGAACCATGCACAGGCTCAAACATGGATGGATACTCCCTTTCAACATTCAAGTTTGCGGCAGGGGCAATACCGATGCTCCCCATAATTGCTCCACCAATATCAGTTAAAATATCACCAAATAAATTCGAAGCTACAACAACGTCATACTCTGATGGCTTCATAATCATATAGGCAGCCATTGCATCGATATGTGCGCTACTATGTTGTAAATCATCATACTTCGCTACTACATCATGAAAAACATCATCCCAAAATGGCATGCTATGCGATAAACCATTTGATTTTGTAACACTCGTTATTTTCTGTGAGCGCTTTGTCGCTAATTCACAAGCATAAGTAATCGCTCGCTCCGTGCCTTTACGTGTAAATACTGCATTTTGAATGGCAATTTCATCGCTTCCTGAATGCATGCGACCACCGCTATCTGAATATTCACCCTCAGAATTTTCACGAACAACTACAATATCAAAATTTCCTGGGTTTTTTAGTGGCGATTCTAAGCCCTCTAATAATTTTGCTGGACGAATATTAATTTGCTGCTTCAAGCCTCTTCGAATTTTAATTAACAAGCCCCATAATGAAATATGGTCTGGCACTAATTCTGGTAAGCCTACAGCTCCTAAGAAAATTTGATCATATTTTTTTAATATTTCTAATCCATTTTCAGGCATCATCTCGCCGTGCTTTAAGTAATAATCACATCCCCAAGGCAAAATATCCCATTCAAATTTGAAACTACCATCTTGCGCAGCTAATGTATCTAATACACGTATCGCTTCTGGTACAACCTCTTTTCCTATACCATCACCGGGTATTGTTGCAATTCGGTAAACCTTCATTAATTCATAACCTCCTATTCAGTATTTTGCTTCTTCCCACTTTTATTCGGATAAACAATGACTTTTATAGAGTCTAGGTGTGTTTCCGTTGCCTTCTTCATTGCTTCATCAATATGCTCCAATTCAAAAGTAGATGTAATGACCGTCCCGACAACCTCTTTTAATTCCTTCAATATGCTAATTGCTAATGGGAACGTATTTGCATATCGATAAACTGTAATTAAATCCAACTCTCGCTGTAGCATCATTGTTAAATCAATTGGCACTTCAGCATCTTTAGGAAAGCCTATGCTTACCAGTTTTCCGCCTTTTTTCAATGCACGAATACCACTTTGAAGAGCAGGCCTTGCTCCGGATGTTTCGATGACAATATCAAAATAATCTTCCGGAATTGTTTCCAACGGAATTTCAATCGTGCTTGTTGCGCCTAGTTCCGTAGCAACTTGTAGCTTATGCTTAACCATATCCGTCACAACGATTTCACTAGCATTATAAAAGCTTGCTGCACAAACACACATTAAGCCGACTGGTCCCATTCCAGTAATTAAAATGCGCATTCCCGGTCGTAAATTGGCTCTTTTCAAAGCATGGATGGCCACTGATAAAGGCTCAGCTAATGTAGCCTCTTCAAATGTTAGCTCATCAGGAATTGGGAAGACAAAATCTTCGGGATGACTAATGTATTGACGCAATGCCCCTTTATGTGGTGGCGTGGATAAAAACACCACTTGGTCACATAGATTGTATTTTCCGCTTCTACACTTTTCACACATGCGGCACGGAACGCCAGGTTCGACTGTTACTCGATCACCAACTGCAAAATTTGTCACTTGTTCACCAACCTCAACGACTGTTCCAGCAAATTCATGTCCTTGAATATGGGGGTATTGCACTTTTCTAGCCCCTATATGACCGTGCTGATAATAATGAATATCAGAACCACAAATTCCAACAGCCTCTACTTTAACTAACACTTCATTTGGTAGCACATCCGGTATTGTGTCATAATCTACAACTACCTGTGAAAGTCCAACTAAACTTGCAACCTGCATCTTTTGACTTCGGTCCACTATGCTCACAATTTATCACTCCAAATTTGTCGATTCATCATATTGAATAAGTACCTTGCCGCATTGTTTTTCCTCACATAATTGGAATGCTTTTTGCCAATCATTTAAGTTCATCACATGCGTAATAATAGGCTTTAGGTTAATTTGATTTTGATCATAAATTTTCATTACTCTATCCCAAGTTGTTATTGAGTGTGCTAATGACCCATATACTTGTAATTGTTTGTATAAAATAATATCAAAATCCAGGTTAAACGCTTTCCCAACAATCCCTACTTGAATATGCTGTCCACGCTTTTTCACTTGCTCTAAACAGCTACTAATCGCCATTGGAGCTCCCGTACAATCAATCGTAATATCGACACCTTGATTGTTCGTTTCCTCAGCCACAATATTCGCTAAATTTTCTTGCTGTACATTAATGACACGTGCAGCACCAAGCTCTTTAGCAATTTCTAAACGCTGCGCATCAACATCTGTACCGCTTACTAACACTTTACATCCTTTGATGGCTAATAACGATAGGCAAATTAATCCAATGGGTCCTGGTCCTGATAGAAGAACAACATCTCCACTTTTAATATCAGTTAATTCTTCTATAGCTTGCACTGCACAGGCTAATGGCTCTGCTAAAGCGCCTTCTTGTAGTGATATATGCTGGGGCAATTTATAAACTGCTTCTTCCTTGATGCTAAGATATTTTGTAAAGCTACCATTTACACCATGCCCCATTCCTCGACGCGTTTCACAAAACATATAAAAACCTGTTTTACAGTGAATACATTTGCCACAAGTACGCTCTGTTGAACCAAGAACTGTTACACGGTCGCCAGCCTTTAAGTTTTGAACATCCTTCCCTGCTTCAACGACTATCCCTGAACATTCATGCCCAAGTATAACGGGTGGGTAGCTTTTAAATGTATCATGGTAAATATGCAAATCCGTTCCGCAAATACCTGTATAAGCAATTTCAATTTTTACTTCATTATCGTTGCAAGTAGGTTCTTCTACTGTCCCGACCTCGATATTGCCGACGCCGCCTTTCATTTTTAAAAGTGCCTGCATTCACAAATCCCCCTTATTCAATGCCTACAGAAATATATTTAACTTCTAAAAACTCCTCAATACCCCATAGCCCGCCTTCTCTGCCTAAACCACTTTCTTTAAATCCACCAAACGGTGCTTGCGCTACAGATGGCAGCCCATCATTTAAGCCGACGATACCGTATTCCAAACCCTCTGAAATGCGTACTGCTTCTGAAATTTTTTCAGAAAATACGTATGCTGCAAGACCAAACGGTGTATTATTTGCTCTTTGTAACACTTCTTCGACTGTTTCAAATGTTGTAATAGGTGCTAATGGACCAAATGTTTCCTCATACATACATTCCATTTCATCTGAAACATTGGAAATAACAGTTGGCTCTAGGAAATACCCTGGGCTATCTGCTACTTCTTCACCACCAGTTAATATTACTGCACCTTTATCAACAGCATCTTTTAGTTGTGCCTTTACTTTACTTACAGCATGCTGGTCAATTAATGGGCCAATAACTACCCCTTCTTCAAGACCATTTCCTATTTTTAACTTCTTCACTTCTTCTACAAAGATGCTTGCAAATTCTTGCTCAACATCTTTATGTACATAAATACGATTTGCACATACACATGTTTGCCCAGCATTGCGGAATTTAGATTTAATTAAATGCTCAGCCGCTAATTTTAAATTAGCATTTTTAGTAATAATAAATGGTGCGTGTCCACCAAGCTCCAATGAAATCTTTTTCACTGTTTTAGCAGCCTGTGCCATTAATTCTTTTCCGATTTCAGTAGAGCCAGTAAATGTTATTTTGCGAATACGGCTATCATCCATCCATTCCTTTACAATTGCGCCTGCATTTCCCGTCACAATATTTAACACACCTTTTGGTATCCCGGCTTCATGCGCTAATTGTATTAACTTAATTGCAGTGAATGGTGTTTGTGAGGCTGGCTTGATAACAGCCGTACAGCCAGCCGCTAAAGCTGGGCCTACTTTGCGCGTAATCATAGCTGCCGGAAAGTTCCACGGCGTAATTGCAGCAACAACCCCTACAGGCTGTTTGACAACGAGTAAGCGCTTAACCAAACTTGACGAAGGAACGGTATGTCCATAAATGCGCTTGCCCTCTTCCGCATACCAAGAAATAAAACTATTAGCATAGTTCACTTCACCTATCGCCTCTGCTAATGGTTTTCCTTGCTCTTCAGTCATTATTTGTCCAATCAGTTCCTTATTTTCATCAATAAGCTGATACCATTTTTGCAATAAAATCGAGCGCTCTTCAGCAGTTAATTTCGACCAAGAATCAAGCGCATCATGCGCCGCATTAGCTGCCAGCTTCGCTTCCTCGCCACCGCCTTTTGGTACTGTACCAATCACTTTATTCGTCGCTGGGTTTATTACTTCAATTTGCTCTTTTGTATCAATTTGCTCACCGTTAATAATTAAAAATTCTTTTTTACTCATCATTTTCACTCCTTTAATATTCGATGTAAAGGTTTACATACGATTATATGGAGTGCTTATAAAAAAAGTCAATATTAAATTTAATCAAAAATAATCCAATTTTTTTCGTTTTCCAAAAATTCAGAACTAAAATCCTTTAGCGTGTAGGGCGAATAAAAGCTATTGCTAAAGAAAAAAATCATGTTATTCTAACTCAAAAGATACTACTTTTATTTTTTTTATATTATATATTATATTTAGTAAATGAATTCCTACTCGAGGGTTATTTTCCACAATAAAACAATTAATTACGTAACAACGAAGCACGTAATTGCATCAAAATTTTGAATTGTGTTTGGATACCTACTGAATCAATATTAAACGAAATGAGGTTTACAGTTATGAAGGTAAATATTTATGATGTCGCGAAAGCAGCCAATGTTTCAATCGCTACCGTGTCAAAAGTGATTAACAACACAGGGCGAATTGGGGATAAAACACGCAAAAAAGTGAATGACGTTATTAAAGAATTAGATTACAAGCCTAATTTAATTGCTTCTGCACTTATGGGCAAAAAAACGTGCACGATTGGTTTTATTTTGCCTGATTTAGCAAACCCCTTCTTCTCCGAATTAGCGAGATATATTGAGGATATGGCTAGTAGCTATAATTATAACGTTGTTATTTGCAGCACTGACTATATTACAGAAAAAGAGGAAATGTACGTATCCTTGCTATTACAAAAAAACGTTGATGGATTTATTTTAGCATCGGGGTTTGAAAATTTTGAATCAATTAAAAAAATACAAGAAATGGAGATTCCAATTGTACTTGTTGCCCGAAATGCACCTGGTAAAGCATTAAACCTTGTATCCATTAATGACTACGATGCTGGCTTTAGCGCTGCCTCTTATTTAATCGAACGAGGACACCAGCAAATAGCTATTATTGCGCGTGATATTTGGAGTAACCGTGAACGCTATCGTGGCTATGCAGATGCGATGCGTGCAAATGGATTAACGCCTATGAATGAGCACTATTACGCAAAGGAATCGTCAATCCAAGACGGCTTCAATAGCTTACAACAAATTATGAGGGATTTTCCTACAAAACCAACAGCCATCTTTGCCTGTAATGATTTAATGGCGACTGGAGCGATTAAAGCTTGCAAAACGTTTAATTTAAGCGTGCCTGAGGATGTTTCAATAATCGGCTTTGATAATAGCATCTTTGCACAAATTGTTGAACCTGCCCTAACGACCGTTGCACAGCCGCAACGTGAAATTGCTAGCGAGGCAGTTCAGCTTCTTATGAATGCAATAAATGGAGATGCGTCCCATCAAACAATTACATTGAAAACAGAAATTATTGAAAGAGAAACTGTAAAAAATATAATTTTGTAGTTGAAAATTCTAAAAATTCATTTTATAATTACGTAAAATTAGGTTAAGCGCTTAACTTAAATGCAAGGAGGCGAAAATTATGATTACTGGTACTGCTATGATTGTTCAATCAGGTGGTCCAACAGCGGTTATTAACAGCTCACTGGCAGGGCTCATAAAGACTATATGTAAGCAATCTGACATGCCTGTCTACGGCGCTAAAGGTGGATTGCAGGGCTTATTAAGCAATACATTTGTGCGCTTAGACATGCTCTCGGAGCAACAGCTCAATAAAATAAAATACACTCCGGGTGCATTGCTTGGAACATGTCGTTTAAAAGTAAATGAACAACATTTAAAACAAATTATCGACACACTCAAAGCTTTAAATGTTCGCTACTTTTTTTATATTGGTGGCAATGGTTCAATGCATGTAGCACATCAGATTAGCGCATATGCTCGTCAAAGCAATTATGATTTATATACAATCGGTATTCCTAAATCAATTGATAATGATTTAGATTCAATTGACCACTCACCTGGCTATGCTAGTGCAGCAAAGTTTTTAATATCGTGCACACGAGATATTACATTTGATATTAACAGCTATGAGCTTCCTAAAAAAGTGACTATATTAGAAACAATGGGACGCAATACAGGCTGGTTGGCAGCCGCCTGCTCATTGGCAGCAAGCCAACAATCAAATTGTCAGCAGCTCATCTATATACCTGAAGTTCCATTTAACATGGAGCAATGCTTAGAAAGCATCGAAAGAAATAGAAATAATAATCGGCATACACTTCTTATTGTTTCTGAAGGCATACGCGATAAAAACGAAAGCTTAATTGCTTCTGATAATGTTCTTTTCGATGCACTTAATAGACCAAAATTAGGCGGTGTATCCTATACGCTAAAGCAACAAATTCACCAAAGCCTCGGCGTTTCAACTCGCTATATAGATACGAGCATTTGGCAAAGATGCTGTACTAGCTGCTTGTCGATGGTAGATGTGGAGGAGGCATACACTTTAGGTGTGAAAGCATGGGAAGCTGTACAAAAAGGAAATAACAATATTATGGTTACACTAGTTAGACAGGAAAGTGCTAAGTATATTCCTGTGTACGGCACAGTTTCTTTGAAAAAAGTAATAGATATTGAAAAGCATTTCCCCATTCAGTGGTATGACCAAACGCTGAATACAATTAAGGAGCCATTTTCAAGTTATTTACTACCACTTTTAGGAGAAGATATTTCATCTGCTCAGGATTACTTTCTTGATGCGACGGTGAATATATAATTTTCAACATTGGTTAAGCGCTTACTCATTTTTTATATTAAGGAGGAATTTTATGTCAGTCATCAATTTATTACAAGAAAAAGCTACAAATGCACGAAAGGATTTATTAAAAGTTGTACACCATGCGGGAGCTGGTCATATTGGGGGGCCGTTATCTGCAATTGATTTATTAACAACACTTTATTTTAACGAAATGAATATTGACCCAGCGAAACCGAAGGACCCTGAACGCGATCGCTTTGTATTATCAAAGGGGCATTCTGCCATTGGTTTATATGCTGTGCTTGCTGAAAGAGGCTACTTTCCAAACGAAGAGCTATTCACTTTTGACTCTTTAAACTCTAGATTACAAGGACACCCTGATATGAAAGCCTTACCAGGAATTGAAATGTCTACAGGCTCGTTAGGACAAGGTATCTCAGCCGCGGTCGGTATGGCTTTAGGGGCAAAGCTACAAAACAAAAATTTCCGCACATATTGCATGATTGGCGATGGTGAATCCCAAGAGGGACAAGTATGGGAGGCTGCGTTTATCGCACCAAAATATCAGTTAGATAATCTCGTTATCATACTTGATTATAATAAATTACAACAATACGGCTGGGCGGGTACAGACACAGAACGCTCTGCACCTAATGAGCTTTTAGAAGAAAAATGGCTTGCTTTTGGTTGGCATGTGATTCGTATCGACGGGCATTCTTACACTGATATTTTACAAGCGTTTGAAGAAGCAAAGGCGACGAAGCAAAAGCCTACAGTAATTATTGCTGATACGGTAAAAGGAAAAGGTATTAGCTTTATGGAAGGCAATTATTTATGGCACTCAAAAGTTCCATCAGATGAAGAATTAGCAAACGCATTAAATGAATTAAACGCTGTAGGAGGATTATAAATGAAAATTTCTGAACTTAAAAAAATGTCAATGCGAGATACATTCAGTACGGCCCTTTTAGAAATATCACAAACTGACTCAAGTGTATATGTATTAGATGGCGATTTAGCAACATCTACAAAAATAGATGTTGTCGCAACACAATTACCAGAGAAATTTTTACAGATGGGTATCGCAGAACAAAATATGTTAAGCGTTGCTGCTGGTTTAGCGACAACAGGCTTACAGCCATGGGTTGCTACATTTGCGGCCTTTATGTCCAAACGTGCGATTGACCAAATCCAAGTCCAAATTGCTCAACCAAATCTAGATGTAAAAATGATTGGTGCATATAGCGGTTTATTGACAGGTTTAACAGGAAAATCGCACCAAGCATTAGAGGATATAGCGATTTTTAGAACATTGGCTCATATGACCGTTTTAGCACCTGCTGATGCAGTGGAAACAGCCGCAATGATTAAATGGGCAAATCAATATAATGGACCTGTATATATCCGTTTAGCACGTGACAACTACCCTATTATTTTTGATAATCAATACAAGTTTGAACTAGGAAAAGGCGTTCTACTACGCGAAGGCACAGACCTTACGATTATTTCAACAGGAACACAAACGAGCCGCGCAGTTGAAGCAGCAGAAATTTTAGCTGAGCAAAATATTTCAGCAGCAGTTTTACATCTACCTTCAATCAAGCCAATTGATAAAGAGGCTATTATTCAAGCGGCAGTAAACACTGGAGCCATAGTAACAGCGGAGGAACATAGCGTCTACGGTGGTTTAGGCAGTGCCGTAGCAGAAATTTTAGCAGCTAGTGAGCCAACTCCTATTGAATTTGTAGGTGTGAAAGACCGCAACTCTGAATCGGCAGATAATGATGATTTACTAAATAAATACGAATTATTGCCTACGCATGTTGCCGAAGCAGCAAAACGTGTATTAGCAAGGAAACGCTAATCAATTATAACTTCATTCAATTTTTAACCTACTAGGCAAAATTGGCAGCACTTAGTGCATTGCGATACTTTGAATTAATAGAAAGCACGAAGGGGCTGTCCGAAAAGCTTTACTTTTTCGGACAGCCCCTACTTCTATATTGATTATTCACTAAAATCCAATCTTGAGTTTTCTGAAATTTCGATTGACAAATTACTATTACAATTCAATAATAATATTGTACGAAATAATTACATGTTGTACGATATTAGTACAAAATATAATATAAAGGGGTCAGATGTATGCAAGAAATGGAGAAGTATATGCTTTATATTGATGGTCAATGGATGGAGCCTGTTTCTGGGAATTACGAGAATATTATAAGCCCTGCAACGGGTAAAATTATTAGTCAAGTGGCGGTGGGCGATGAGCGAGATGCACAAAAGGCGATAGATGCTAGTGTGCATGCCTTTAAAGATTGGTCAGCGAGAACAGCTGGAGAACGGGCAAATATTTTACGCAAATTTGCTCAATTATTAGAACAAAATCGCCAACAATTAAGCCAAGCGGTCAGTGCTGAATCTGGTAAACCATTAAAAGAGGCTGATATTGAAGTAACGCGCTCCATTGATTATGCCCTTTGGAATGCAGAAGAAGGACGAAGAATTTACGGTGAAACAATTCCGGCCCCTTCAAGAAATAAGCGTATTGAGGTCATTCATCAGCCTGTTGGGCCTATTGCAGCCATTACACCTTGGAACTTCCCATTATCTATGATAGTTCGAAAAATTACACCTGCCCTCGCGGCTGGTTGCACAGTTGTATTAAAGCCTGCTCCAACTACCCCTGGAAGTGCTGTACTAGTATGTCAGCTAGCAGAACAAGCTGGAATTCCAGCGGGCGTAGTCAATTTAGTACTTGGAGACGCGGAGAAAATTGGGAAAGCATTACTAACAGATAAACGCATTCGTAAAATTACATTTACAGGCTCAACTAAAGTAGGAAAGCTACTATTAAAGCAAGCCGCCGACCAAGTAAAACGAGTGTCTATGGAATTAGGTGGGCATGCACCACTTATTATTTTTGAGGATGCTGATTTAGAGCAAGCGGCTACAAACGTAGCTCAAATCAAATTTTATAATTCTGGACAAACTTGCATTTGCCCTAACCGAATCTATGTCCAGCAAACGATTGTCGAGCCATTTATCCAATTATTAAAGAAAAAAGTTGAGGCATTAAAGATAGGAAATGGTTTACAACCAGAAGTGGAGATGGGGCCGCTCGTTAACCATCAAGCTGTAGAAAAAGTACATGCTCAAGTAAATGATGCTATTCATAAAGGGGCTACACTTATTACAGGTGGAACTATTCCTACTATTGAAGGTTGTGAAAACGGCTCATTTTATGCACCGACAATTTTAGCTAATATTAATCATCATATGACCATTGCCCACGAGGAAACATTTGGTCCCGTAGCTGCAATCGCCACATTTGAATCAGAGGAAGAGGTGCTTGCACACGCAAATAATACTGACTACGGCTTAGCTGCTTATGTGTTTACAAAGGATTTAGCTCGCTCCATTCGCGTGTCAGAGGAATTAGAGTATGGGATGGTCGGCATTAATGATACTGCTGTTACTGTTGTAGAAGGACCATTTGGTGGTATTAAGGAAAGTGGTATGGGACGCGAAGGTGGCCCCGGAAGCTTGCATGACTTTTTAAATAAAAAATTAATTACAACAACTATTTAGCTGTAGGGAGGTCGCTATATGAATATCCAACAATTACAATTCGAAAGCTTGCTCGCAACAAAGCTAATTTTTGGAGTTGATTGTGTTCAACAAAAACTTGGCTCTTTATTAACGCAGGAAAGTTTTTCAAAAGTATTTATTGCGACAGATGCAGGTATTTTAAAAGCAGGTATTATCGATAATATACAATGTCATTTAAAGGACGCTTCAATTGACTATACATGCTTTGCAGAGGTAGAACCAAATCCGCATGCCGAAACTGTTATGAAAGGTAAGGCACTTTATGAACGCGAAAATTGCCAAGCAATTATTGCTGTAGGCGGGGGTAGCGCAATTGACTTTGCCAAATGTGTGAGTGCAGTAATTGCCAATCCTGGTCATATTTTAGACTATCGCCGCGGACAAAAAATATTAACAGAACAAGGTCCTAAAATTATCGTTTTACCTACAACGGTAGGTACAGGGGCAGAAGTAACATCGAGTGCCGTAATTACTGACCCTGCTGCTAAACGCAAATATGTCGTTGCTTCACCATTCATTCAACCACAGTATGCAATGATTGACCCTGCCTTGACTTACTCCCTGCCACAGCATATTGTAGCTGCGACTGGGATGGATGCGCTTGTCCATGCTATTGAATCTTATGTTTCTTTAGAGGCAAACCCTCTTTCCGAGGCCTTCTCTTTACAGGCAATTCGCATGTTAATCGAGCATTTACCTGCGAGCTATGCAAACGTCGCAAATGTCGAGGCGCGTGCTCAAATACATCTAGCAAGTACGTTAGCTGGCTTTGCCTTCAATTATGGGAAGCTCGGCATTGTGCACTCCTGTTCGCATCCAATGTCTGCGCATTATAATGTTCCGCATGGTTTAGCAAACGCAATTATATTACCTTACGTCTTAGGCTTCAATAAAATTGCGAACATAAAAAAATTCGCGCATATTGCGAGAATGTTTGATTCATCGTTAATTGTAAAAAGTGATAACTTCGCAGCCGAGCAATTGCAAAATTTAGTTCATAAATTCAATAATGAACTCAATATTCCAGCCAACTTCCGCTATTTGAATATTGCTTTTACTAATGAAATGATTGAGCAGCTAGCACTAGACGCTCTCGATGACCGAGGAACATTCCCCTTTAACCCTCGCAAGGCTAGTAAAGAGGATATTATAGAAATTTATAAAAAGGTGTTGCTTTAATCAGTAGCAAGAATGGAGGGGATTTTTTGAATGCTAAAGACCATATAGCTATTATTGGGGCAGGCACGATGGGGCTAGACATTGCCAAGCTTTTTCTTGAGCAAGAGCATAGCGTCACTTTAATCGATAATTTTCAAGAAAGCTTAAATCGCGCAAAGAAAGCGCTCGATGCATACGAACAAAGCGGATTATTAACATTGCAAGATAGTATTTTTTTCAATCGTATGCCAAACATTGTTATTGAAGCCGTTCCTGAAATAGCTGAGTTAAAAAGCAGCATTTTTGAATTACTTGAACAGCATGTGACAGCTAACACCATTTTAGTTTCAAATACATCGGGTATCCCTATAACAAAATTGGCTGAAGCTTTGCAGCATAAAGAAAGATTTTTAGGAATGCACTTCTTTATGCCTGCAAATGTGATTCCTATTGTAGAAGTAATTAAAAGTTCCTATACATCTAATGAAGCAAGCGAATATGTCTACGAGCTCTTAGCAAGTGTGCAAAAAATGCCTGTGATGGTGGAGAAAGATGTTCCAGGGTTTATTGGCAATCGCATTCAACATGCAATGGCACGTGAGGCAATATCATTATTAGAGCACAATATTGCTTCAGCAGAGGATATTGATAAAGTTGTACAATATGCTCTTGGCATTCGATTAGTGCTTGCTGGCCCATTAAAACAACGTGATTTGAATGGTTTAGATACCCACTTAAATATTGCTACCTATTTATATAAGGATTTAGAAAATGGTGATACTCCCTCACCTCTACTAAAAGAAAAGGTTGAGCAAGGCTTGCTCGGTGTAAAGAGCGGCAAAGGTTTTTATACATGGGATGAAGAAGCTCTACAACAATTAGCTAAACAAAATAGAAAGTTGCAGGCGCTTTTAGCTTTTTTAGAAAGCTAGTGTTTAAAAATGGCGCACATTTTTCTCATTGGTCATTATCCCAGTAAAGGGACGTCTGAAAAGTCATTTTGAGACGAGTAATCGCAGGTTCAAGTATTTTTAGCAAATATTTAATGTAGAAGCAGAGGGCTATCCGAAAAGTGTATACTTTTTCGGACAGTCCCTCCTAAAAAAGCCTTTTTAATAGCCTGCAATATGCCCGTCTGTACGCGACTCTGTGCCACCCATTAGTACACCTTCATCATCGCGCCATATAATTTGTCCACGACCAAAACTACCAGACTCGCTAATTGAAATATTATGCCCTTTTCGTCTCAATTCTTCAATTAAATATTGTGGGAAGTGGGGCTCCACTAATATCGTTTTATCCCCTGTCCATTGCCATCTCGGCATATCAAGTGCTGCCTGTGGATTTAAGTTGAAATCTACAGTATGTGATACGACCTGCATATGCCCCTGTGGCTGCATATAGCCGCCCATTACGCCAAACGGACCAACCGCCTTACCATCCTTTGTTAAAAAGCCTGGAATAATTGTATGATATGAGCGTTTACCACCGCGCAATGCATTTGGTGCTTGTGGGTCTAATGAAAAATCATGTCCACGATTTTGCAGTGCTATGCCTGTACCTGGTACAACTACACCAGAGCCAAAGCCCATATAGTTACTTTGGATATAGGATACCATATTGCCATCCTCATCAGCTGTCGCTAAATAAATTGTGCCACCAGATGGTATTTTTGTTGGTTCAGGGCTAGCAGCGCTTTCTGTAATTTCTGCTGCCTTTAATTTTGCATATTCTTCAGATAATAAATAATCTACAGCTACTGGCATATCTGCCTGCTCCGTAATATATGCCTTGCCGTCAGTAAATGCAGCCTTCATCGCCTCAATTTGTGCATGAAGTGTATCTGCATCTTTCCATTTAGGCTGTTCAAGCTGTTGATAAATATTGAGTGCCATCGTTGCAACAATCCCATGACCATTCGGTGGAATTTCCCATACATCATAGCCTCTATAGTTTACAGAAACAGGCTTTACCCACTCTGGCTCATAGCTCGCTAAATCTTCCTTTGTTAAGAAGCCGTTATGCTCCTGCATGAAATCATCTATTTTCTGCGCTAAATCGCCCTCGTAAAAGCTACGTGCATCCGTTTCGCCAATAGAACGTAAAGTATTTGCGTGCCCCTCTGATGACCAAATTTCACCGATTTTCGGCGCACGTCCTTTTGGTGCAAATGTTGTAAACCATGCTTCAAATTCAGCTGCTGTGCAAGATTCTTTAAATTTTGTATAAGCTCTTTCCCAGTAGCTTCCTAAAATTGGCGATAGAGGAAAGCCCTTTTCAGCATATTCGATTGCTGGTGTTAATGCTTCAAGTAGTGATAGCTTACCGAATCTTTTTGATAATGCTGCCCAAGATGCCGGCACACCCGGAACCGTAATAGGTAGTAAGCCATACACAGGCATTTTTTCAAAGCCGCGCTCACGAACTGCCTCTATAGAAATGGATTTTGGTGCTGGTCCTGAACCATTTAAGCCATGTATTTCCCCGTTCATCCAAACAATTGCAAAGGCATCGCCTCCAATGCCATTGGAAGTAGGCTCAACAACCGTTAACACTGCCGCTGTTGCAATCGCCGCATCTACAGCATTGCCGCCTTTTTTCAAAATTTCTAAACCCGCTTGTGCTGCAAGTGGCTGTGATGTTGCCACCATTCCCTTACGCGCAAAATGTGTATAGCGCTGCGAATGGAACGGCTGTTTTAAAAAATCCATATTGCTCACCCCAAATTATTATGTATTTATCAGTAAATTGTATCATAGAATCTATCTTGATTCAGTAATGTTTTCTGCAACGAGTAACCGCAGAAGCGCAGGCTTTTGCGCGAGAAAAGCATCGGGCTGAAAGGGCATGTTAAGTCCTCTCAGCCTCAAGACCTAGTAAAAGATACATTTACAGGTCGTTATCCCAAACTCAAACTTTCTTTAATATAAAGTTATCAACGAAAAACTTGAAATAAAAGAATTATTTCAGTATGATGTTTCAATGTCACTCTAAAAATTTGAAGTACTTCATTCTCACTTGTTAGCGTAAAAGGCGATGAAGGACAAACAAAAAGCCTAGTTAATTTCTAATACTAGAAGAGCTTCTCGACATCAAAAAAATAATCTTTCATATGATGAATCTTTTCTGCGTTTTAAACGTACTAAATATTAAGACTTCTTTCATAAATAATTATACTATTTCTTCATTTTTATCTGTTATTGTAATATTGAGGTGATTTTCATGGGTAAAGTAATTTATATTGTGTTAACAGAAACTGGGTCAATTCTTTCTCGCGCCATACAACTATATACACAAGAAAATTTCAATCATGTCTCTATTGCATTTGACCGCAATTTAACTGAGATGTATAGCTTTGGTAGAAAGTTTGAAAACAATCCTTTTATCGGTGGCTTTGTTCAAGAAAATATTCACTCTAAATTATTACGCTCTGCCAATTGTGCCATTTATGAATGCTATGTAACGGACGAGCAATACGGAATATTGCAGCAAAAAATTCAATACTTTAAACAGCATATGGACAAGTACCGCTATAATTTCATTGGCTTAATCGGTGTAGCTTGTCGCATTAAGCTAGAACGTGAATGGGCCTTCTTTTGCTCGCAATTTATAGCGACTTTATTAAAAGAGGCTGGTTTCCCTTTGGATGGGCTGTGCCCATATTTTATGAAACCGACTGATTTGGGCAAGCTGCCTTATATGCAACTTCGTTATAAAGGGGAGCTAAGCCGCTATGTCTTCATTCCCCGCTCCAAGCCAATGAGCAATGTACCAATTGGGGCCATATCAAAAGTCATTTGAATGAACTGTTGCGGCAACAAATGCTCGAAGTTGTTCAAAATGAGCCGGTATAAACAAATATTTTCGATAAATTTCTATTAACCGCTCAAATAACTCGAATTGTTCTGTTGCCCATAATGACTTTAAAATATTACATACATGCTTTGAGGTCATTAGAGCAATCTCAGCATATGGTCCTCTTCTTATTTGATAGCCCTCCTGCCACTTTGTTAAAGACTGGCGAATATGCTGCGTAGAGCCATCGACAATATGAGCGATGCCTCTTTGCACACCAGCCTCTAATTTATGTAATAAATCCGCATCCTGCACTCCATTTATATATTGATAAATTTCTATACATGATGCAATTTCATAATCTTTTAATAATGCAATTATTCGTTTAAACTGATTCGTTTTCGCAAGTGCCTCTATAACATAATATAGAATAAACTCCCCACAATTTTTATTATAAGCCTTCACAATTGTTTCTGGCTGTGGCGGAATAATTTTAAGTACCTCATTATATTCAACCATCAATTCAACAATATGATTGTTTAAACGTTCCTCCTCGATTAAAAAAAGCCCCTGTACCAAAATTTGCTCTGTATCCTTGCGTGATACTGCCTCCTCAAGCAGTATATAAGCAAGCAGTGTTCTTTCCTTTTCTGTTAAAGCCCACTCCCCCTCTTTCCATACCGCTTCAAGCTGGGCTATACGTTTCCTTAGCTTACGAAAATGTCTTGAGCCACTTGTAAAATGAATAATGACATCACTCAAATGTAGAGTTTTTAATTCATAGGATGCCCCACTGCGCTGTGTGATGTGGTTGATTAATTGATGGACAATTGTCGCCACGCGATTTTTAGACATTGCTTGGTTGAGTGCTTTTTGCAACTCCAAAATGAGCAAGGCTGGATTTTGTATATTCTCAATGCCGACTTGCATAAATATGCTATACAATTTTTTAGCATATAGTGTGCTCCAAAAAGATTGATTATCTTGCCATATTGGATGAATCAGCCATTTATTCTCAACTTTATGAACTGCTAAAACCTTCATCTCCTGCATAGGAAGCACCATATCAATCCCTGTTAAAAATCGCAGTAGACCTTGCGCCTCAACTGTTTGATGAAGCGCCATATACTGCAATATATGTACGTCATGATTATCAAGCATTAAATCTTGCAGCACCTTCGTCACACCTTGCTCTACTCCTGAAAAGGCGGCTACATCCTCAATACAGTAGCCTTTTACTAAAGTGAGTGCTTGCTCATCACTGATTAAAATTTGTTCTAGTGGAAGGAGCTCGCCCCAAATAATAGACGTTTCATTCGAAATTCCTGCAATTGCACGCATGAATGGCTCCCCTATTTTTCCCCCTGTCATGCTATACAGCTGCTCGTCTATTTGCAGCATACGTCTCCCCCCTTTTAATAACACTCTATTTCTACTATATCAAACGTGATGACAGGTTGCTGTAGTTTTTTGTCGGCATCTCTGCAAAAGGAAAGAGGTCATCTAGAAAGTCATTTTTGAGACGACCCTTTTGTGACAGGTCATTGCAGAAGCAGTTTTTTGTGCTGAAAACGAAGCGACAGGTACAAGCATTTTTAGCAAATAGTTAATGTAGAAGCAGGGGCTGTCCGAAAAGATATTCACTTTTCGGACAGCCCCCTATCCTTAATCATACTGCTGTTTTACTGGCTTATATATTTTTGCTTGTTTTAGCAATGTTTTCGGTACTTGGAATGTTGCTGTGACCACACCCGGTAGTCGACCAATTTCGACGCCACCTGTTAAGGTAATACGATTTTTCACCTCATCGCTAGATAAATCTAGTAAGGCTGCTGCCCGTTCCACCGCATTATCCGTTGCAATATTTAGATTGACGCCCGTTCCAACAACGGAAATAGGCAATGCCTCCTCTAGCTGCTTTAATCCATATTCCTCTGCTAGCTCTCGTGCTAAGCGCTTTTCCTCTTTCGTGAATGGCTTTGCAGTATATGGTAAATCTTCTTCATTCGCTAAAATAATTGGTCCGTCGATAGCTACCTTTTTTAGCACGCTTACTTGTAATTGTACAATGCCGGCAACATCTGTCGTATGTCCCGCCATTTCACCATCGCCCTGCATTGCATGCATATCACCGATATAAACACCGCCACCCTCCACTTTTACAGGGCAAATAATAGTAGCTCCTTGACGTACGCGGCTAATGTCCATATGGCCATCGGTTTTATGTGAGACTAATTCCTCCTCAGTTAAAATAAACTCATGTGGTGCACCGATTAATGCCGCACCAAAATCACCCGCATTATGTGAATCAGGTAGCGCTTTTGAAGGCACTGTGCCTAACTGCCCTAAAAATGGGCGCATTCTTGCTAACACGCCAACTAAATCAGAAGGCGCTAAACTTACGACAGGATTTTGCTTCGAGTTTTCAGGTATTCGCATATAATGATTAGCATCTAACGCAATTTTTCGCGCACCGTCCTTGCCCACTGTCACACCTAATTGTTCATTATGGTGAAAAGCCATCGTATAACCATTTGTAATAGCAAATGGCGCAGTTGCTGTATCACAAATTGCACAGCGAATTGCCTGTGGTCCGATTCCTTGAACCTTCGTTTGTGGATGTAGCTTGCCGCAGCCAGGGCATTTTACTTTCACAAATGGGTCACCTATGAAACGGTCTGGCAGTGCTTCATCCGTACCAGATGCAGTCGCAATGGACGTTACTTGAATTGATTTAATTTTAATAACAAGTGCATCTCCAACTTCAGCACCCTCTATGTATACCGGTTTTGTTACTTCATGCCCGCCTCGTATTTCAGGTGTTAGCATTGGTCCCCAGCAGCCAGGTGCTGTGTTGGCAATAATTGTCCCGCCATTTCGGAGCGGACCAAGCATCGGCTTATTTGGATCTAATACACCATTCGTAAACTCATTGACAAAAAGCGTTTCTACTGCTTTAATCGTTTCGTTATTCTCATGTTCGATTGGTTGTTCATTCGTCATTAAAGCCACCATCCTTTTATACTTTATATTACTAGTTTAACTAGTGATATATTGGAGTACAAGCATTTACGTGAATTTAGAAACTTTTGTGTGTTAAGCGACTTTTTATATGTCTATATTGACAAGTTGCAGCAAAAGATAACAAGCTAGTTGAACGGTGCATTAATATTATATTCTCAATACTAATCTAGAGATTATTTTATATTAATAATCCCTATCACAATGAGCTGTTTATTTTGTTTTAAAGGAAAGTAACTGTAAGCGGCCACTTGACAAACAATTATGTCTATGATTAGCTAGATACAATCAAATATTCAAATTACTAGGGGAGCATAATTTTGCTGAGAGAGACAAGTCTTGACCCTTTGAACCTGATCTAGGTCGTACTAGCGTAGGGAAGTAATGGTGAAATATGTGCATATATTTTGTTATATACATTAACCCATTCCTTATACTACAGGAATGGGTTTTTTGTGCCTAGTATACACATGTACTCTCAGGTGCAAATTCCGAGTTTCCATGGCAAAAATAAGAGTTATCTAAAAGGAAAGGGGCTGAATCTAGAGAGCTTTGAAGATAAAACACCGATTTGAGGAAGGCAAATCTCATAGTAGGCTAGGTATGATTAGGTGAGCTTGCCAAACAAAACAAAGCTCTTTCTGTTTAACTGAACCACCGTATACGAATTCATACGTAAGTTTGAGAGGTAAGGAGTTCATCGCTCCCCCCTACTCAATTATATTTTAGTAATGACAAAGGAGAGTAAATTCAATGACATTTTCTGATCGTTTATTTAAAAAAGTGCAGCCTGTATGGAATAGTTATTTAGAGCATCCTTTTGTAAAGGGGATTGGGGAAGGAACTCTTGAGAAGGAAAAATTCATACATTATATGAAGCAGGACTATGTGTATTTAATAGAGTACTCTAGAGTTTTCGCAATTGGGAGTACCAAAGCCAATGATTTAAAAACAATGACTATTTTTGCAAATTTATTGCATGGAACAATGAATTTTGAAATGGATTTACACCGTGAGTATGCAGCGAAATTTGGGATTTCCAACGAAGAATTAGAAAATACAGAGCCATCTGCTACAATGACAGCGTATACAAGCTATATGCTTAGCCAAGCACAGTTAGGCGGAGTAGAGAATACGATTGCAGCAGTATTAGCATGTGCATGGAGTTACAATTGGATTGGTAAAAAATTAGCTGAATGGCCAAATTCTTTAGAGCATGAACTCTATGGAAACTGGGTTAAAATGTATTCTTCTGACGGGTTTACTAAAATTGCTGAAGATTGCATCGATTTAATCAATGAGATTGCACAAGGAAAGCCAGAAGATGAACTGAATAAACTAGAAGAAATATTCGTGAAAACAAGTTACTTTGAATATATGTTCTGGGATATGGCTGAAAACATTTCAATGTGGCCAGTAAAAGAATTAGCAAAAATTTAATATTGATTTGGTGTAAATAATAATCGAATGGACAGGAAAAGAATAATTAAATAGAATCTGACCACTAGAGAGGGTGTATTACTACTTACAAACTAGTACATCCTAGTAGAAAGAAGCGGTTCATGAAAATAAATTGATAGATTTCAGGAGGCTGTCCAAAAAGCCGTGCATAGCCGGCATTTTGGACAGTAGCGATGATGTTTCGCAAAATGTTGATTCATATAAGCAGAGAACGCCTCTTTTAAAAATGTGATGAACATTGGCTTTAGCAGCGTACTCTTTCAGTAAAAGGGAGGCGATGAAAACATTGATTTCAATGCGGTGTCAAAACAAAATGGACTTTTCGGACAACTACTTCTCTATTACAAAAAAGGCGGGAATGTTGTGACAAATAATATCGAGAGATTGATGCTTCAAGTAGAAAATCGCAAACAAGAATTGATTGATTTGGTTACTACACTTATAAAGTTTGAAACACCCGCACCACCTGCAAGAAATACAAAAAATATTCAACAATTTATCGCAAATTATTTAAAAAATCTTAATTTTGAAATTGATATATGGGATGTATATCCAGATGACCCGAATGTCGTTGGGGTGAAAAAAGGAACGGAACCTGAATTATATAGCAGTTTAATTATTAATGGGCATGTTGATGTAGCTGAAATACGAGAAGACGAAAAATGGTTAACGAATCCTTTTGATCCAATAGTAACTGAAGAGGCTATTATAGGTAGGGGCGTAGCTGATATGAAAGGAGGAATTGCAGGGGCCCTATTTGCATTAAAACTTTTACATGAGGCAAAATTTGAGGTGAAGGGCGATCTCATTTTACAATCTGTCATCGGAGAAGAAGTCGGAGAGGCTGGTACACTTCAATGTTGTGATCGAGGATATAAAGCCGACTTTGCGCTTGTTGTTGATACGAGTGATTTACATATACAAGGTCAAGGCGGGGTAATCACCGGTTGGATTACAATAAAAAGTGCTAAAACATTTCATGATGCTATGAGACGAAATATGATTCACGCAGGTGGCGGACTATTGCAAGCAAGTGCCATTGAAAAAATGATGAAAATAATAGAAGGATTGCAAGATTTAGAGCGCCATTGGGCGGTTACTAAGCAATATGAAGGATTTCCACCTGGTACAAATACAATCAATCCTGCTGTTATTGAAGGTGGAAGACACCCCGCTTTTATAGCTGACGAATGTAAACTATGGATTACTGTTCACTACTACCCTAATGAAACTTATGAAGAGGTATCTAGAGAGATTGAGGAACATATACTTTCTGTTGCAAAGTCGGATCCATGGCTAAGGCACTATCCGCCGACATTCGTGTGGGGAGGAAGTTCGATGATTGAAGACAAAGGCGAAATTTTCCCTTCACTAGAAGTTGATCCGAATCATCCAGCTGTTCAATTATTGTCCTCCTCTCACCAAATGAACCATGGAAAAGAAGCTACGATTGATGTATCTCCTTCCGTTACTGATGGTGGATGGTTTGGCGACGCAGGTATCCCAGCTGCCATTTATGGACCAGGCGATTTTCAAAATGCTCATGCAGTAAATGAATCTTGCTCCATCGATCAACTTATTGCTTTTACGAAAACGATGATTCATTTTGTTTACGAATGGACAAACACCAAGAAAAAGTGACAGAAATGGAGGTTTATCTTGGTATCAACATAAGTTAAAGGGGAACGCGGAAATCAATTGAACAAGAAGGATGAAAGACTTTATGAGTATGGATAAAAAGCATGATTATGTACTGCAGTTTAAAGATGTATCATTTTATTATGATCACCCACACTATATTTTAAATAAGTTAAATTTTCAAGTAAATAAAGGTGAGTTTGTCAGTATTGTTGGGGCAAGTGGAACAGGTAAATCAACTATATTTAGACTACTTGTGGGACTGGAACAACCAACAGAAGGCTCTATTTTTCTAAATGGTTATGAAGAAACGAATCGTCTAGGTAAAGTAGGCTATATGCCACAAAAAGATTTACTTATTCCTTGGCGAAAGATAGCGGAAAATGTTGCTTTACCACTCGAAGGAAAAAATAAGAAATACGATAAACAATTAGTTTTAAATAGATTAAAAGATTTCGGATTAGAGCATGTTTACAATAAATATCCCCATGAACTATCAGGAGGGATGAGACAGCGTGCGTCATTTTTACGTGCTATATTAACTGGTTCAGATTTACTTCTATTGGATGAACCCTTCTCAGCCCTTGATGCAATGACAAAGCTGTATATGCAGGAGTGGCTGTTAGAACAATGGAATCAAACTAAATCATCGATTGTTTTTATTACGCATGATATTTCAGAGGCATTATTTTTATCGGACAAGGTTTTTGTCATTAGTGAAACACCAATTCGTACGATTGAAGAAATCAATGTTCCATTAAAGAGACCGAGAAGCAGACAGCAATTAGATGAGCCTTCATTGATTAATTTGAAAAATGAACTAATCGATTATTTTAAAATGAAGGTGACCTAATGAAAAGATATATGTATTCTGCCATATTACTTTCCACAACACTTGTAATTTGGGAGGTCGTTGCAAGACTTGTTCATGTTTCATTTATTCTCCCGTCACCCTCCCAGGTTATTATCAAATTGTGGGAGTTGAAAGACGTATTATTGCAATCCCACCTTCCAGCTACATTTGCAGTTATTAGCATGGGCTTGTCTATCTCTCTTGTGTTGGGGGTTGCAATAGCTATAGCCATGCATTATTCAAAGGTTTTAGAGCAATCTCTCTATCCTTTACTGATTACTTCTCAAACGATTCCGATTATCGCGTTAGCACCTATTTTTGTTCTATGGTTTGGTTATACAATTTGGAGCAAGGTTGTTGTGACGATTTTGATAACCTTCTTTCCGATTACGATAGGCATGTTTGATGGATTACGTTCTACAGAGAAGGACTTAAAAGAATTGCTTCAAACATTTGGGTTAACAAAAAGTCAAATTTTTTTTAAGTTAGAAGTCCCCTCTGCCTTACCATCGTTTTTTTCAGGATTAAAAATTGCGGTACCGATGAGTGTTATTGGAGCAGCAATTGGTGAGTGGTTAGGAGCACAATCAGGATTAGGGTATTTTAGTAGAAGAATGATGACTCAATTTGATGGAGCAGGTGTTTTTGCACCAATTGTTATTTTATCGTTCATCGGAATTGCATTATTTATTGTTGTTTTAATTATAGAAAAATCTTTTTTGAAATGGAGAAAAAATTAATGATGAAAAAACGGTTAAGTATCGTTATAAGTATGATGCTTGTATTTATCCTCGCAGCTTGTCAGAGTGAAGGTAGCAATGAGAAAGAGCAAAATAAAAATCATAAAATTACAATGATGTTAGACTGGTATCCAAATGCGGTACATAGTTATTTATACGTTGCAAAAGAAAAAGGATATTTTGAAGAAGAAGGGTTAGATGTCGAATTTCAATTTCCGGCAAACCCAACAGACCCACTATCTCTTGCAGCAGCTGGTAAAGTAACGATGGGAATGTATTATCAACCGGATGTCATTCAAGCAGTAGCAAATGAAGGGATACCTGTAAAAGCAGTAGCAGCAGTCGTTCGTTCACCATTAAATCATGTTGTATTTCGTGCAGATCAACCGATTGAAAATCCACTAGAATTAGAAGGAAAAAAAGTTGGTTATCCAGGAATTCCATTGAATGAAACAATTATCAAAACCATTGTAGAAAACAGTGGAGGAAGCTATGAAAACGTAGATATGGTTAACGTTGAATTCGAACTAGGTTCATCATTAATATCCAAAAAGGTTGATGCCGTTGTTGGAGCATACGTAAACCATGAAGTACCGCAATTGAAAAGCGAAGGTCATGATGTTGGATACATGAATCCAGTAGATTATGGAGTGCCAAGCTATTATGAATTAGTCGCCGTTACGAGTGAAAAAACATGGGAAAAAGAACAAAAAGAAATTGAAGCGTTTTGGCGTGCAGCTAGAAAAGGCTTCGATTTTATGGAAAAGAACAGTGAAGAAGCATTACAAATTCTCCTCGACCAACAGGATGAAGCGAATTTCCCTTTAAATAAAGAAGTTGAAACGGAAAGCATTAATATTTTATTACCTAAAATGAAGAGTGAATCTGGGTTCGCAACTCAAGAAAAATCGTCTTGGGAAGAAACAGCCAAATGGTTAAAAGACTATGGATTAATTGAAGAAGTGCCAAATATCGATGAGTTAATTGTTAATATTTTACCTTAATTCACCAATTGGCAATCTGCAGTTTTCTTTGAGGATGTGACAGCCAATTATTTATTTTGATTGGGCAAATTCCTTTTTTGTACCGAAAGCAACGTGACAGGCATAGAATACTTCCATCTCTATAATTGACAAATTGAATGCTTCTTTTTCGATTTATTCAGTGGGTGTACAAACACTGTGAGTTCAATTTTCAAAAAGTAAGCTGTAAAGCTCGGTGTTTCTCTTGTTTTCAAATAACCCTCTGGCGAATTCTTTGAAAAAGCACACCCAACAGCGTCCAAAAAGCCGTCTATGCACGGCTTTTTTGGCATCCCTCATTTAACTCTTCCAATAATATAGTAATACTAAAAATTCACTTCCCTATCATTATCACCTATACTAAAAGAAGAAATGGATTGCTGAAAGAGGTGTTTGTATGGAACAACCATGCATTTTAATTATAGATGATGAGGCTGATTTACGGAGTTTGCTAACAACTACCCTACAAAAGGAAGGCTTTTCAAATATTATTACTGCAAGCTCTGTCAAAGAAGGCTGGAATATGTTTGAGCAACATTCACCGAGTATTGCATTAGTCGATATTATGCTCCCTGATGGAGAAGGCTATGATTTATGTAAAAAAATGCGTGAGGTATCGCATATACCTATTTTATTTTTATCTGCGAAATCAGATGAAATTGATAAACTTCTCGGACTTGCAATTGGCGGAGATGATTATATTACAAAGCCATTTAGCCCAAAGGAAGTTGCATATCGCGTCAAGGCACAGTTGCGTCGCGCAGGCTACCAGACACAAGCTGAAGCACCAACAACTAGTGTCGGTCCTTTCACCATTAATACGGATGAAACTGAAGTATACAAGGCTGGAACTGTACTTGATTTAACGGCTAAGGAAGTTGGCTTAATGGCTTGCTTTTTACGCAATCCAAATCGTATTTTGAGTAAGGAAACATTATTTGAGCAAGTATGGGGGGAAGAATTTTTTGGAGCAGACAATACATTAATGGTGCATATTCGTCGCCTGCGAGAAAAAATTGAGGACAACCCATCTAGCCCAATCTATATTACGACTGTTAAAGGTTTAGGCTATCGCTTTAAGGCGAAATAAGGAGAAGCGTTTATGAGATGGAAAATAACAGGTCGCTTTTTAACTGCCATTATATGTACAGTATTTTGCGTTATTTTAATAAACGGTATGATTTCAATTGTGGCATTTTTTATTTACAATAATGCAAGCGAGGAAATCCATCCTTCACCAACAGATTTTACACGTACACTTGCACGTTACATTTCGGAAGTCGATGGCACACCTCAAATTTCAGACGAAGGGGTTGCTGCACTACAACAGCGCAATGCGTGGCTGCAATTTTTAGATGATAATGGTCATGTGATTGCTGAAGTATTAGCACCGCCTACAGCGCCTCAGCATTACACACCTGTTGAGTTAATACATGCTTATAAATATCGCGACGAAAATAATACGTCTATATTTGTCACAGAGCATGATGGCATTATGTATTTAGTTGGTATTGAAGATAGCAGTTTGACGAAAATTGTTTTCACCTCAAATACAAGCTCCATCTCCCAATTTGTAGCACAGGTTGCTCTTATTATTATTATCATCGACCTTGTTATTGCTGCAATTATTGGCTTTATCTTCAGTTCATTTCTGACAAAGCCGATTTATGGCATGATTGAGCGCATTCGAAAGTTGAAAAGCCGCAATTTTTCTGTTGCCAATATGCAAAACCAAGGCATTTATCGTTCGGTTTTTCAAAATTTAGATGATGTCGCCGAGAGTCTGAAGCTACAAGAGGAGGAGCGCCATAAACTAGAGCTGATGCGCAATGAATGGATTAGCAATGTTTCGCATGATATGAAAACGCCGCTTGCCTCAATCCAAGGCTACGCCGAACTACTGCAAGACGATATTTCACCAAAGGAAAAAGCAGATTACGCAGAAATTATTGAAAAAAAATCAGTTTATATGCGTGAACTACTAGATGACTTCACATTAACAATGCGGCTTCGCCAGCAGCAAATGCCATTGCAGCTTGTGGAAACAAATATCGTTTCCTTTGTACGCGAGCTTGTTATCGATGTCTTGAATGATCCATCGTTTAGCGAGCATAATATTTCATTTGAAGCACAAACCGAGCGACTTATGAAAAGCATCGATAGCCATTTGATGAAACGTGCATTGTTAAACTTTATTTATAATGCCCTCGTGCATAATGATGCACAAGTAGCGTTAGAAATTTCTGTCGAGGAACCAGCTACCATCATTATTCGCGACCAAGGCAAAGGAATTGCAGAGGCGGATTTACCACAAATATTCGAGCGCTATTATCGTGGTACAAATACGGAAAATATTAAAGGCACTGGGCTAGGTATGGCAATTGCCCGCGACATTATCCAAGTTCATGGTGGAGAGGTCATTGTAACAAGTAAGATTGATGTTGGCACAACTGTGGTTGTGAGGCTGTAGTGAATGGGGCGAAAAGCAATTTTCTGCCCCATTCCCCGTCTGCTATTTTTCATCCCCAAAACAATTACCTAAATAAATCACACCTCCGCATAATTGCATCCAAATTTTTTCGAGCTTGCTCGAAAACTCCTCTTCAAAATCTGTGACATCCGCAGGTGACTTGTGCCAACACGATGTTGATTACTCAGTCGTTACCACCAGATACGATGAACCTAGACTGAATCCCCCATTATCGGTGAGTGTTTGGACACTCACTGAAATGAGCCTACCTAATCAAGACATTCATCTCACCATCTATAGAGGTTGAAGACCTCTACTGAAAAATGTCAAAATTTCTCCTTCACTTTCTCAGGTAGCTTATCATACGATATTTCATCATAAGATGTCACCTCTTTACCGCTCTTTACATAAAGCTTTAAATAAGCATCATGCCGTAAATTTTTGTTTGCTGAAAACTCCACCTCAACAACCCCGCCATTTTCCTTATAGGCAGCCTGCTTATACCAATATGTCGCCATCACTTCGCCACTTGCTGTTGTAAACTTCTCAACCTCTCCATCTCCAGTAATTTGCACATATACAGCCTCTTTCCCTAAACGATTAAAATCAACCGTCGCAATTACAACAAGACCTGCAATCACAACGATAATCAACGATGCTAATGCAATAAATACTTTTTTCATTTTATTTGCCTCCACTGTAAATTGTGTGAAAATTGTTTGTGTGCCTGGCACCCAATCACTGCGTAAATCCCCACATAAACACCGATCCATATAATGACTGGCACAATAATATTTGCGCCCATTAATCCTGAAAATGCACTCAAAGCGAAAGCGCTATGCAAGATCCCCATTATTAATGGTGCTGCAAAGATAAAGCCGATTTGCATGCGGATGGTTTTGCTCATCTCTTTATGACCGACACCAATTTTATGCAAGATTTCATATTTACCGCGGTCTTCCTCTGCTTCCGTCATTATTTTAAAGTAAATAATACTGCCTGTTGCAACTAAAAATACAAGACCTAAAAAACTACCAACAAATAATAATGAGCCTAAACTTTCCATTGACGCTTTATAGCTAGCTGGGAAGCTTGATAAATAGCTATCGCCTAATTGTTGCTGTAGGTCATTAGAAGTTACTACTTGTTTTTTTTCATCGCTCATACCGATTAATTGGTAGACGCTGTCATTAACTTCTAATGCTTGATAATCCCTTGCAGATACCACAATTACCTGTGCAACTATGTCGGCATTCAAAATACTTTCTGTTCGGAAGCTCTTGACCTTTACTGCTACTTTCCCGATAGTTAATTGTTGTCCAGTAAAGTTTGTTGAAAAGCGTTCATCATAATATGGGTCTAGCATAATGGCTTCCCCGTTGTGAACAGTTAACTGTTCGCGCTTTTGCAGCTTCGCTAGCTTGTTGTACGTGTCATTATCGATAAATGTATAGCGATAGGTAACTCCTGCAATGTCTAGCTCTGACTGCTTGGCATTAATCGTTTCATCGTAAACAACATCCTGTGAAGAAATACGAGCCGCCTCCCCCTCCCACATAAACGTGTTCGGTAAATAATGCTGCGTCTGCTCGCCCGTATTGTAATACAGTCCATATACTGCACCGCCAGCCGTAATCGTCGTAGCACTTAATACTGCGATTGTTGTCAAGGTTTTCGCGTTGCCTCGAATACGATACAAAAGCTGCGAAACACTTAATAAATTTAGCCCGCGCCATGCCCAGCGCTCATTATTTTTTAACTTTGTGAGGACGAAGACGAGGACGCTATGAAATAATAAATACGTTCCTGCAACCGTTGCTATAATAATAACAATCGGTGTTGCTATACCGAGCATTGCCCACATTTTCGATGTCATTAAATCCTGCAATGCTAACCAGTAACCGAATATTAGCAAGGTAATTCCCGCAATCGTTGCCAACCATTTTGCCCGCGGTAAGCTTTCACCTTTTTTATCTGCATAAAATAATTCAATTAATTTAAACTGATAAATTACGCGATAGCCTTGTAATGATATAAATAAGAAAACAATCATAAAAACAACTGTCGTATTAAGCATCGCTTCACTTGATAGTGTGAAGCTCGCTACTGCATCCAGCCCCATCAAACGAACTAATATCGTTAATAAACCTTTGGATAATAGAAAGCCAAGCATAATTCCAATCGCTAGTGATAATATGCCAAGCACGATATTTTCAAAAAATAATAGAAAACCGATTTGCTTTTTGCGCACACCTAGCAGGGAATACAGCCCTATTTCTTTTTTGCGCTTTTTTATAAAAAAGGAATTGGCATAAATAATGAACATCGCTACAAAAATTAATAAAACAACTGAGGACGCACTCATAATACCTTGCACCTTCAAAGACGAATCTGCTAAAGCACTAATATCATCGCTATATTTCAATGTAACAAATGTAAAATAAATGACAATACTGAACAATACAGAGCCAAAATACAATGCATAACTTCTCATATTGCGGCGCATATTTTTCAATGCTAAATCAAATAACGTCATTTACGTCACCGCCAATCACTGTAAGCTCCTGTAAAATTGTTTGGAAAAATTGCTTACGCGTTGCTTGACCACGAAAAATTTCCTTCGATAGCTGACCGTCCTGTATAAAAAGAATGCGCTGACAGAAGCTAGCTGCATAAGCATCATGCGTCACCATTAAAATTGTTGACTGCTGCTTCGCATTCAAATCACTGAGACTTTCCAGTAAATCCGTTGCTGATTTGGAATCTAAGGCCCCTGTTGGCTCATCCGCAAACAATAGCTTTGGCTCTGTTACGAGTGCACGTGCTGAGGCTGTACGCTGCTTTTGTCCACCTGAAATTTGATACGGATACTTAGCAAGCAGTCCCTCGATGCCGAACAATTTCGCAATTTTTTCTACGCGTTCATTTATTTCTGATGCAGGTCTTTTTGCGATTGCTAAAGGTAATACAATATTTTCACGCACTGTTAACGAATCAAGTAAGTTGTAATCCTGAAAAATAAAGCCTAAATGGTCTCGTCTAAAGTCTGCAAGCTGCTCATCCTTCATATTGGCAATATTCGTCTCATCAATGACAATTTTACCCGTCGTCGCGCTATCAATTGTTGCAATAACATTTAGTAAAGTCGATTTCCCTGCACCAGACGGTCCCATCACACCAACAAACTCTCCTTTATGCACTTTGAAGCTTACACCATTTAATGCTTTATATAGATTAGCACCCTTGCCATATGCCTTTGTTATATTTTCAACTTGTAAAACAGGTTTCATCCTTCGCACCTCCATCTTGATACTTCTACTTTAGCAGGCGCTCCTTACGGTAAAATTGTGCGAAGCTTACAGCAACCTTAATTTTGTAATAATGCTACAATAACATTACATTTCATTTAAGGTTTGATGAAAAACCACCATTTTGCATAAAAATGCGCTATGCTATAACTGTTCCAATCACCTGCATTTGTATTTATATTCCGCAAAATAGCATCGCCTCGCTATTTTAAATACAATTGCAGTCAACCATTTGGACATGAGAAAACACCCTCAATTCTCTTTAATTAGTAGGAATCCTGCTAATTAAAAAGACCAGCCTCCCGCGAACTTCAAAGGTTTTTTCGAGTGAATCCGAAAAAATCCAAAGTTTATTACGCTAAGGCAAAATTGAAAAATCAAAAAAGGATTGCCTCCTGCGCAGGGCAATCCTTTTTTCATTAAATTGTGTGAGAATTGTTTGTGTGCCTGGCACCGTATGTTTTAAAGCGTTCCAACATATACTCCATCTCATCATCATCTAAAATAACCGGCTTTCCTATTCCTCTAGCACGAATATATACTTCAGCACAAAGCTCAATCTCCTCGGCAATATTAAATGCTTCCTCAATCGTTTCTCCCGCTGCGAGTAGTCCATGATTTGCTAATAAAACGGCTTTAGAATCTCCCATCGCAGTTAATGCATTGTCAGCAAGCTCCTGTGTACCAAAGCTTGCATATTGGGCACATGACACCTTTTTTCCCGCAACAGCAACTAAATAAGATACGGCTGGTAAATCTTCACGTAAACAAGAGAGTGTTTTAGCAAATACAGAATGCGTATGAACGACTGCCTGCATTTCTGGCTTTTGTTTGTACACAGCTGTGTGCATAGCCCACTCGCTCGAAGGTTTATAATTACCTTCTATTTTATTCCCATCTAGATCAATCAGCACAACATCCTCTGGCTCCATAGAATCATATGGTACGCCACTTGGGCTAATCACTACACAGTTTTCAGAAGGAACATAAATACTTATATTGCCACCAGTGCCTTTTGTCAGTCCACTTTTCAAAAGTAATTGACAGTGTTGGACGATTTTTTTTCGTTCATCAAGTAGTCTCAAATGAACAACCCCTTATTCATCATTTTTTACAAGTCGAAAATCGGTATGATTCTTTTTAAATTCATCAATTACTTCTTTTTGCTCTCCTGTAAAACAATCGCAATCACTAACGATAATTGTATTAATTTCATCTGAAGGTATAACTTGAAACAGTTTTTTGACACCAATCTTGCTATGGTCAACGAGGGCAATGATCTGATTTGATTTATGAATCATCGCCTGTTTCGCCTCACCCTCATCAATCGTAGAATCTGTCAAACCCTCCTGCAATGTTAATCCGCGGGCAGACACAAACATTTTATCTATATTAATGGATTCCATATACTTTTTTAGGGATGTACCCATCGTTGAGATTGAATTTGGGCGCACATATCCCCCCAGTAAAATCGTTGTTATTTCACTACTAATCAAATCTAATGCTATCGTAATATTATTTGTAACAACTGTGATATTTTTAAAATCCTTAACTAATTTTGCTACCTCAGCAGCAGATGTACTCGCATCAAAGCCAATTACATCGCCGTCTTCAATTAGTTTAACTGCTTCTCGTGCTATAACTTGCTTAGATAAAAGGTTTTCAGATGCACGCAAATTTAAGTTGTCCTCTACAAATGATTTTTGAATGGGCTTTGCTCCCCCTAAAACGCGAATTAATAACCCTTCATTCTCCATCTTTTCTAGATCTCTTCTTATTGTCATCTCAGAAACATTAAAGCGGTTGCTCAAATCCGATATTTCAACGTAGTTTTTTTGATTCACTAATTTACTAATCTCATTTCGTCGATGTTGTAATGAATTTACCATGCGTGTCATCCTATTCTTTACTAATATTAGTTAAAAACCGCCCTTAATTTCTCCTCATTTGGGCTATGAATAATTCCTTTCTCTGTAACAATTGCTGTAATTAAATGAGCAGGCGTCACATCAAAAGCAGGGTTATAAACTTTTACTTCTGGTGGTGCAATATATTGCCCTGTCGGCTTTAGCACCTCATCCTTATTTCGCTCTTCGATTGGAATCTCTGCACCAGTTGCACAATTTAAGTCAATCGTAGGTGTAGGTGTAGCGACATAAAATGGTATACCATAATGCTTTGCCAAAATTGCTACCCCCAGTGTACCTATTTTATTAGCTACATCGCCGTTTGCCGCAACACGATCGCAGCCAACAATAACAGCCTGCACTTTATTTTGCGCCATTACTGTTGCAGCCATATTATCCGTAATTAATGTTACATCAACTCCAGCGTGGTAAAGCTCAAAAGAAGTAAGCATGGCTCCTTGAAATCGAGGCCGTGTTTCATCTGCAAAAACTTTTAAGCTCATTCCTTTTTCTTTTGCTAAATAAAACGGTGATGTCGCAGTGCCATATTTTGTTGTTGCTAATGCACCAGCGTTACAATGTGTTAAAACACCTTGACCATCGTCTAATAAAGTTAATAAATGCTCTCCAATATTTCGGTTAATATTAACATCCTCCATATGAACAGCTATCGCTTCCTCAAGCATGCACTCTTTAAACTCGTCCAAATCACTTCCTAAAAACAGCTCTGCTACCTTCCCCATACGCTCAAGCGCCCAAAACAAATTAACAGCAGTCGGTCTAGATGTTGCTAAGTAATCAAGCTGTTCCTTTAACACTATCTTTGCTTCCTCCACTGAGCCTTTTAAATGCTGAATAGCAATATAAGCCCCATAAGCAGCCGTTACACCGATGGCTGGTGCACCGCGTACAATCATGGAATGGATAGCGTTCCAAACATCTTCAGCAGTAGTAATCTCTACATAGCTGACATCGTTAGGCAATGCTGTTTGGTCTAGAAGTATTAATTTATCATCTTTCCATTCTATTGTCTTAAGTTCCATTATATCAACACCTCACCTTTATATTTAAGTAGCAACTGAAGATATTTAGAAATGCTAGAAATAGCATCATTTTTTATACATTCCTTCGCAATGGATAAACCTCTTCGTTCAGCTAAAATACGTGCTTCTTTATCTTCAATTGTTGTAATATCTGCTACTTTTGCTAAGCCAATGATTCGACGATTTATTTCTAGTCCTGCAATGGCAAATGTATCCCGTAAAATAGAGGATAAAAACCCCTCTACAACTTCCTCATAAATGGCGAACTGTTCTATCGACTCTTGTAATATCGCCCTTGCTTTTAACTCGAATTTTTCCATTGTCTCTACTAATACATTCTCTACCCAATTTCCGTAATCTACTTCGTTAAAGGCAAGTGCTCTCAGCCAAGAAAATGTTAAATTTGCTACTAAGTTCCCAACATCGTAGCCAATAGGACCATAGAAGGCAAACTCCGGGTCAATAACTTTTAAAGTCTTTTGATTAATAAATATAGAGCCCGTATGTAAATCACCATGAAGTAAAGCCTGACCCTGTGTTAAAAATTGTTGCTTTAGCTTCGCAACTTTCAGATGCATTTCTTTATCGTTATATACAAAGTCTTGAATGAATTCCTCATTACCCTCTGTTAGCATATTTTGCTTTTTAAAATCAATATATGGCTCTGTATAAACGAGATGCTCCGTAATCTCACAAAGCTCAGGATTAATAAATTGCTTTTGTAGCTGCTTTTTCTTTACAGGATTCATTAAAAAATCCGTTGTACGAATTAAGTTTTCAGCCATAAACGTCGAAATATTTTCCGAGAAATGATTGAATGTATGAAATGCCATCAAATCCTTTCTCATAATTTCAAAATCCTTTAAATCTTCCATTACACAGCAGCTCATCGTTTGGTCGAACAACAAAACTTTAGGCACTAAATCTGGTGTGTATTCAGCTTCTAGCATTAATGCCTCTGTTTCAATACGATTTCGGTCTGTCGAAAGTACAAAGCTTTCAGATATCCTCGCTTGAGGTCCTGCCTGTTTGACAATAACTGAGGCACCCGCTTCATTCGTTACTCTAAATACATAGTTTAAATTACCGTCTCCAATTTCCCTACATTGTAGTTCCCCTGAAAAGTCTTTAATCTTTGCTTGAACATATTTTTTTACATCTTCATCGCTCATTAAAAAATACGCTGAATACATCACAGCCACCCCTTATTTTTTTCTACTGTAATATGTGGATGCTAAAGCCAAAGCTAATACAAGCCCTTTTATAATATTTAATGAATAATACGGTACCGACAACATCACTAACCCATTTTCCAAAATACCAACAAGCGCAGCGCCAAATAAGGTACCGATAGCATTCGGCTTGCCATGTCCTGCAAAGGATTGACCAATAAAAGCGGCTGCAACTGCTGGCATTAAATAACCTGCTCCCGCGTTAATTTGAGAGGAGCCTATTTGTGATGCTAATAATAGACCACCTATACCCGCTAATAGTGCTGAAAAAATATAAGCTATCATCTTATAACGATTGACAGGAATGCCCGACAATTTTGCTGCCTCTTCATTCCCACCGACAGCATACAAAAAGCGTCCATGCTTCGTATATGTTAAAAACAAATGCACAACAATCACAACACATAGCATAATGAGGATAATCCATGGCGTTTTACTCAATGTTAGGAAAAAGGAAGAAATACTCCCCTCTGTTGGTGTACCGTCTAATCGAGGCATCCCTACAGAAATTGAACCGCCGCCAGTATAAGTCATTGCAACCCCTTCAACAATAAACATCGTTGCTAACGTCGCGAATAAATCAGGAATCTTTATTTTCACAATTAAAAAAGCATTGAATAATGCAACACATAAAACAGCTAACAATGCCACTAAAATAGAAACGCCTGTTGGCATACTAAACCATACAAACATCGAAACGACTACTGAGCTCGCTAATGTCGCAGTAGAGCCGATAGATAAGTCGAAACCATTAACAGAAAGCGATATCGTTAATCCGATTGCAATAATCGTAACGATTGAAATACTTCTTAATATGTTCAGGATATTTGCCGTCTGCATAAACGTTGGAATCGATATAGTAAAAATGATGATTAATAATATAACCGCAATTACAATTGCCCAATCTTTCATAAATTTTATAGATTGGAGATTTTTAAGCCCCTGCATAACTATCACCCCCGGTTGCATAGTACATTATTTCATCCTCGGATGTTTCACTCGTAATAAGCTCCTTAACTATCTTGCCATCATACATAACGTAAATACGGTCTGTGATTAATAACGCCTCATTTAGTTCACTTGTGGCGTAAATTATCCCTTTCCCTGCAATCGCTAGCTCATCAATTAGATTAAAAATGTCGCCTTTTGCACCGACATCTACACCTTTCGTAGGCTCATCAAACATTAATACCTCTGCATCTGTCATAAGCCATTTGCCAATCGCAATTTTCTGCTGATTTCCCCCAGATAAATTAGCTACTTTTTGATATTCATTCGGTGTTTTAGCACCAATTTTTTTAATCATTTCTCTAGCGGCACTTAGTTCTTTTTGGCGGTTTATAAATTTGGCAAAGCCTGCGAAAAATTCTAAGTTCGCCATTGATAAATTTTTATAAATTGGCTCTTCTACAAAAATCCCTTCTTTTCTTCTTTCTTCAGGAATTAGACCAAATTTATTTTTTACTGCATTATAAGGTGATATATTCTTGACCAGTTTCCCAGCCAACTCAATCGTTCCATACTTTAAATGTGACATACCAAATATTGCCTTACAAAGCTCCGTTTTCCCTGCACCAACAAGCCCTACTATCCCAACTATTTCATGTTTATCAACAGTAAATGTGACATCATTAACTAGACCTGAATCGTCTACTAAGTTCGTTATCTTTAAAATTGCATCCCCTTTATTTTTCAATTGCTTATGATGTACTAAATCGAAGGACTTTCCTAGCATATATTCAATAACCTTCGCAGGACTGATTTCAGCAATTTGGCTTTCGTTAACAATTTCTCCATCCTTCATAATTGTGATTTTTTCACAAATACTGAAAAGCTCAGGAATTCGATGTGAAATAAATACAATGCCTAAATGATGATTTTTCACTAAATCACGTACAATGGAAAATAATTTATCTGTCTCTGCCTGACTTAATGGGGCAGTTGGCTCATCTAATATTAAAAACTTTCTTTCATGGATAAGCGCTCTTGCAATAAGTATCATTTGCTTCTCAGCTAATGAAATATCCTGTACCTTTTTATCAATATCCATGCTGATGCCCATACGCTTTAATACGTCTTTCGCTTGCGATTTGATTGCTTGCCATTTTATTAGCGATTTTTTACTAAAGACGAGATTATCGAGCATAATATTTTCTGCCACTGTTAAATACGGGATTAACGCCGTGTCTACTTCTTGATAAACAATATCTATGCCTAGCTCCTTTGATTTTTTTGTATCTTCAATTGACACATTGTGATTATTAATAAAAATTTCGCCAGTATAATGTGGATATGCACCAGATAATATTTTCATTAGCGTTGATTTGCCTGCACCATTAGCTCCTATGACTGCATGGATTGTACCCGATTCTAGCTTGAAATTAACGTTGTTTAGCGCCTTAACTCCAGGAAATTCGATTGAAATTCCTTTCATTTCTATAATAGTCGTACTTTCCATTTGTACCCTCCTTTCTCATTTAAAGAAAGAACGCCTTATTAGTGTAAAGGCGTTTTAATTTATAATTTTCACGCTAAAAAATGTGCCGCGAGCTACTAATTAGCTATTAATTAAGCTATTTAGAGTAGTGTTCACGCAATTTCTCCATCCAATCTTCCTCAAAATCAGACGATTCGCCCCAACCGTTAATAATGTCCGCTAAATTGAACATCGTAGTGTCATCCTTTAACTCACTTTGTTTAATTAAATTTGCGGATAAATTATATTCCTCTGGTGTATCTTCGCCAGCCAGCTTTTTCGCCATAATTCTCATATTCATTTTACCGATTAATGCAGGGTCTACTGCTGCTGTAGAAATCCATTGACTACCGTCTTCCTTCATCAAATTAATATCTTGGTTCGATACATCAATGGAAATTAATTTGATGTCGCTACGTTTATTATCAACTAATGATTTGTATGCTCCTTTTGCTAATTCGTCCCATGACCCCCAGACGGCATCCACTGTTCCCGGTGGATATTTTGCTAAAATGGCATTCACTTTAGCGGCAATATCTCCTTGTACATCTTGGAAATTTGTTGGTCCAATTGTTTCGAGCGTTACAATTTCATTTTTATCTTCAAATTCTTTATAAACTTCTTGACGACGATCTAAAGGTGATAGACCGCCAAACCATAGTTTAATTACTTTTACAGGCTCTTCTTTTAATTCAGCAATTTCTTGTAATGACAATCGAGCTAATTCATAATCATCTTGAAAAGTTGCTGTTACTCCTTCATGACCTTTGCCATCTTTTAACGCAACCGTATCAAATAGTGTTACTTTTATCCCTTTCTCCACGGCTGGTTTTATCATGTCGTAAGAATAGTCCTCTTTACCATGCGAAATAATAATTCCGTCATAGTCTTGCATTGTAATTTGCGACACTAACTCTTGGAATTTCGCATCATTATTTTCAACAATATGCGTATCTACTTTAAAACCTAAAGCTTCGCCCTCTTTACGAGCCCCATCTAAAAACTGCTTCGTATGATCATCAGACGCTAAGTTTCTTAATACCGCAATTTTCACACCCTGCACCCCTTCAGGCACACCCTCAATCACTGCATCTCCTTTGGATGATTTACCATCATCGCTACCACATGCAACTAACAATATTCCCGTTAATAACATCATCATAAAAAATGTAAACCTTTTCATTAAAATCCCCCTTAGTCTTATAAAATCCCTTTTGTAAGCTTTAAAGCTTATAGCAATAATATTATCTGAATATTCAAAAGTCAATCATAAAATGTTATTTTTTTTCTTAATAACGTTATTTTTTTTCATATAAATTATTTTTCATGTTAATTTACACAATTTTATACCTATTTTTGTTTACTAATTAACAATTTTAATTTTAGACAATATATTAGCAAAATAAAAAAGCCATCCAGAAAATACAATATTTTCTGAACAGCTTTACTTATAGTAATACCTATACATGCTCCTGCAATCCCCCATCGCAAGAGAGGGACGTGACCCAAAGTCACTTTTCAGACGCCCCTCCATTAAATTGTGTGAGAATTGTTTGTGTGCCTGGCACCCTCTTTGCAATTTGAAGCAACGGGTCCCATACACCATTAAATGGTGGGGAGTAGGAAAAATCTATATCCAATAAATCTGGCAAAGTCATACCTGCCGCTAATGCTGTTGCAAAAACATCGATGCGCTTATCTACGCCTGCACCGACTGCCTGCAAGCCTAATAACTTTTGTGTATTTTTTTGCACAACCATGCGTAAATGAATAGGCTGCACATTAGGGTAATAACCAGCGATATGGTTTGCTGTATGGGTATACACATCATATGCTATATCAAGCTTGTCTGCATCGTTTGATGTAATGCCAGTCATGCCGATTGCTAAATCAAAGAACTTTAAAATGGCCGTACCTGCCACACCCCTGAAGCGGCTTACCTTACCAGCCATATTAAGCCCCGCAATGCGCCCTTGCTTATTTGCTGTTGTGCCTAGCGCCACATAATCATAATCACCTTTGATATAATTGAAATGTGCCACACAATCGCCCGCAGCATAAACATTTGGTAATGATGTTTGCATATATTCATTTACGATAATGGCCCCGTTATCCCAACGCTCAAGCTTAGCAGCAAGTTCTGTATTTGGCTTGACACCTGTTGCGACAATGACAAGGTCTGTCGGATAGCTTCCCTGCTCTGTCACGACAGCTTCAACTGCCTCAGTCCCTGTAAAGCCAGTTACTTGCTCGTTCAATAGTACTTCTACATTATACTTTTGTGCCTCAGCAAGCACATGCTCAGCCAACTGCTCATCAATCAATGACATAAGCTGCTTCCCTCGATGAATTAAGCGCACTTGTAAATCGCGTGACCTCAATGCTTCTACTACTTCAAGCGCAATGTAGCCCGCCCCTAGCACAGTAACATGACGGGTGTGCTGTAAGCTTTCCAATAATTCATTCATTTGAGGAATTGTTTTCACTGTATGAATATTGGCTAAATGTGTCCCTTCCCAATTAGGCATCGTTGGGCTAGCACCCGTAGCAATTAACAATTTATCATACGGTACAGCAAAAGCTTCATCCCGGTACAGCCCCTTCACAATCTGAGCCTCAAAATCAATTTCCTGCACCTCATGCTGAATACGCGCATCAATACCACGCTTTCGGAACTCCAATGCCGAGCGTGCAATTAAATTATTTGGTGAAGAAATGCGCCCGTCAATTACATACGGTAGCCCACATTGTCCGTATGAATAAATTTCTCCACGCTCAAGTGTTGTAATTTCTGCATCATCGACATTGCGCAAAATTTCCATCGCCGCACTCATTCCCGCAGCATCCCCACCAACAATAACATACTTCATCGCAATCACTCCCTTTACCCCATCATACATGAATTGCAACTAAATTGTGTCTAAATTGTTTGAGTGCCTGGCACCCGTACTTTTTCCGGTCATCCAGCGCCATAATTTCTCCATTGGTCCCATCTTGAAAAACTTGAAATAAACTACGCTAAATACAATTTGGATAGCAAAGACCATTGGTGCAATGATCATAATATCCTTCGAATTTACAACTTCCAGACCCATAACCGAGATAATGGCTAAAGCAATAAAGCTTTGTGCGATATAATTCGTTAAAGCCATTCGCCCAACTTTCGCGATAGGCTGACATAGCCTTACAGCAGTTGGATTCGAGAAAATCCAAAATAATAAAATTAAATAGCAATACGTAATCGGCACTGTTCCTAGTGTCATAATTTGCATTAGATTTCCGTTATTCCCTTCAGATGCAAACCAAATCCATAGCATGCTACCCACCGCAAACGGCAACAGCCCAATAAATAAAAGCTTTAACTGCTTCACTTCCTTTACATTTTGAATCCAGCCTGCCTTTGATACGTAGAAACCAGATAAAAACATTATGAATACAATCATTGAATCATTACTGAAAATGCTTGTCACGGCTGAATCTGTAATAGGTACAAAAAGCGGTAGTGCTGTTGCAACAATTTGAAGTGTGATTAAACCTATTAACCAACTGCGAATCGTGTTTAATCTCGCTTTATAAAATGGCAGTAATAAAAGGCCTATCACCGCATAAAAAACTAAAATTGAGCCCCAGAAAATAAATATATGCACGATTCCGATTAATAACAATGCAAGTAAACGTCTTACAAAGCGCCATCTCGGTTTATCCCCATGTGCCTCGGCACGCGATGCAAAAATATAAAACCCTACCCCAAATAAAAACGAGAATATCGAGTAAAATTTCTTTTCTATAAAAATATTGATTAATGAATCAATCGTTTTATTAATGCCTGTAAAATCAGGTATTGGACCACCCTCAACTAGTACTTGATAGCCTGCGATATTAATAAATAAAATGCCAAACAATGCAAAGCCTCGAATAATATCAAGGGCTTGAATTCTTTCTTTCGGTGTTACTGACGATTGCATTTATGAACAGCTCCTTCTTTTGAAATATCCGTCCTAAATGTAACGTGTGTACCTTACGTCTATTTAATGGCAAGCTTACAAAAACCTTAAGTAAAGTAGATATGTATTGATAATAGCCTGATTAAGGATTTTTAAAACGTGTCCAAAACGCGTACAAGCAATGGAAGCTTAAAATTGATTTTTACAACAACAAGCGTTACCAGCAAGGCTTGAGCCTCTTACAATTTAGAGCCTAATCCGTTTTATTATTTACAGTATCTACTTCAGTCAAAAGACAGTTTTGTTTTGATAGCGCACCGAAAGGGAAAATTCTCTTTTCTCATTTCCAGAGTATATTGATGAATAAAAATTTTGCTAAAACATCAACGAAGGCGTCCAAAAAGCCAGCAATCGCATGGCTCTTTGGACGCCCTCTTTTATTTTACTATCACTCTGTCACAAGCTGCTCCTTGCAAAACGCTAAAATCATCGCTTCCTCATCATCCTCTAACGCGAAATCTAAATATTCGTTTTCCGCCTTGTCGATAATGAAGTAATTTAAAATACGCACTTCCTCTTCATGATGCCCAATTAACACACGCACTTCAATGCCTGCTTCAGAATAGAGCTCGTCTTCTTCATCGATTTCTACATCTAATAAAAATTCATAGCGCTTGCCTTCAATAATATTTGTTGGGTCTTTAATTTCTTCAATCGAAAATTGTGTAATATTCAATTTGCTCGCTCCCTTTGCGAAATATATGTCGTCTTATTAATGATAGCGTAAATTTACTATGCGTCAACTAGATGACAGCGCGTAAGTCATATGACAAAATAGAAGGCAAAGGAGATGAAAAAATGAAGGATTTACTATACTATGTCGATTCGACAATACAGCAATTTTCAGCAAAAATTTTACATATTGGCAATGATGGGCGAGACTATGTCGTACTTTCAAATACAGCCTTTTACCCAACAGGTGGTGGGCAGCCACACGATACAGGCTGGCTGAATGATGTAGAGGTGATAGATGTCGAAAAAATAGAGGGAGAAATTCGTCACTATGTGAATGGACAGCTAGCTTTAGGTGAGGTAACAGGCCAGCTTAATTGGCAGCGCCGCTTTGACCATATGCAACAGCATACAGGCCAGCATATTTTAACAGCCGCCTTTGTCGAATTATTCAACTATGCGACAACAAGTTTCCATTTAGGAACAGGCTTCGTTTCCATAGATATTGATACGGAAGAAATATCTGAGGAACAGCTCCAACATGCTGAGGCACGTGCGAATAAAATTATTTTAGAAAATCGTTCAATTGAAACAAAATGGGTAACGAAGGATGAGCTAACTGAGTATAACTTACGAAAAGATGTAGCAGTTGATGAGGACATTCGCCTCGTTATTATCCCAAACTACGATTATAACGGCTGTGGTGGTACACATCCTACATCTACTGGGCAAGTTAGCCAATTAAAGATTATGGCGACAGAAAAAATGAAAAAGCAAATTCGCGTTCATTTTGTTTGTGGAGAACGTGTGTTACAAGAGCTAGCAATGCGGAAGGCTGTTCTGACAGATGTAGCTAGACAGCTAAGTGTACCCGAGGAGCAAGCAGCAACAGCATTGAAAAAAGTAATGGATAGCGCGAAAGCTACGGATAAAAGCTTAGCTGAGGCACAAGAAGCCTTATTACAATATGAAGCTAAGGAGCTATTAGCGGGAGCACAGCAGCATATCGTAGCAATGCATTTTGAAAATCGCTCTATCCAAGCATTGCAAAAGCTAGCGCGCTTTATTACACAACTTGATGTGGAAGCCATTGCTCTACTCGCTGCAAATAATGAAGACAAGCTACAATTCGTAGCGGCACGCGGGCAAAATGTCACGCTCAGCATGAAAAATGTGGCGGCAACTGCTTTAGCCATTATTAATGGTAAAGGCGGCGGTAGCGATGCGCTGGCACAAGGCGGAGGAGAACAAACAATTTCTGCCTCTGAGCTATTAAAACATATGGAAAATGCATTAAAATAATGACCTATTTCCAACTATTCGGTATTTCTATTCCAGCGCTATGGATAGCCTTTTTAGCAGCAGCTTTTTTACTTTCCCTAAAGCTAGATGGTTGGTTCAGCAATGCGATTGTTATTTACGTGATTATTTGGAAATTAAGCTATATTCTATTCTACTGGGAAAGCATACTCGGATTGCTTTATTTTAACGGTGGAATTAAAGGGCACTGGCTCGGGCTATTTGTTGCAACAATCTACATTATTTTATTAGCACCTAAAAAATACCCTTCCATCAAAAGACAAGCCTTCAGTGCTGCACTGCTCTATATTTACGCTTTCGAAGCAATTTTTAATTTATTACAGAGCAACTTTTTATTTGCGCTAATCCAAGCTGGAATCAGTGCTTTAATTTTATCATTAAGCAACAAGCTGAATAAGCAATGGATTTTACTATTTTTCATGATTGAACTACTAACTTTATCGCTACAGCATACGCTAACATTAACGAAACTTTTAACATTTAGCGTGTTCATTTTTATCTCAATTCTTTTTACAATAAAGGAGAGAACAAATGGTTAAAAAAATTATATCAATCGCCATTATTGCCATCGCTATTATCATTGTCGTGTTCAATGTGGCGAACACCATGGGCAAAAAGGACAAACGTGAAAACGCTGAGCAAGCTGCTGATTTCTCGTTAGAAACAATCGATGGCTCAACTATTTCATTATCCGATTATAAAGGACAAAAGGTTATTTTAAATTTCTGGGCGACATGGTGTCCTCCATGTAAAGCAGAGATGCCACATTTGCAAAATTTCCATGAAAATAATGAGGATGGCGATGTTACGGTACTGGCTGTCAATTTAACAGCATCTGATTCCGTCAGTAACGCCGAAAGCTTTGTAGATGGCTACGGGTTGACATTCCCTGTTTTACTTGATATTGATGGTGAGGTAGGTCAGCTTTATGAAGTAATCACAATCCCGACAACCTTTTTCATTGATGAAGATGGCAATATTATTGAAAAGTTTATTGGCGCTTTAGACGAGGAATCAATGGAAAATATTATTGATTCTTATTAGAATAATACAAGGAAGTGTCTGGAAGGTAGCCTTATACGCAACTTTTCAGACAACTTTTTTATTTAAAGTGCTGTTATATATTTTTTAAATGAACAAACTAAATTATATTTACCCACTATTTCAAAATTAAATTTTGCGGTATTCACTTCTCCCCTATTACAGAAATTTTTTTTAAAACTCCCCCATTGACATACCCTACACAGGTATGGTAAATTGAATTTAAAGATTGGAGGCGAGCGTAATGGAGCAGACTACTCATAATATGAATGAAAATACTGCTTGTCGACAAAGTCACCATCCTGAGTCTGTGAAAAAAGACTTGACGACACGTTTAAATCGTATTGAAGGTCAAATTCGCGGCATCAAAGGGATGATTGAAAAGGATGTATATTGTGATGATGTCATTACACAGCTATCAGCAACACAATCTGCACTCAACAGCGTCGCAAAAATTTTACTTGAAGGTCATTTAAAAGGCTGTGTTGTTGATCGCCTATCACAAGGTGATGATGCAATCATTGATGAATTAGTTGTAACAATCCATAAATTAATGAAAAAATAAGGAGTGAATTTATTATGCAAAATGTAACGTTAAATGTTAAAGGAATGTCATGTGGTCATTGCGTTAAAGCGGTTGAAGGAAGCGTTGGAGAACTTGCAGGTGTTGAGCAAGTAACTGTGAATTTAGAGGCAGCAACAGTTGCTGTATCTTTTAATGAATCGCAGGTTTCAGTTGAAAAAATCAAGGAAACAATTGACGATCAAGGCTACGACGTCGAATAACATTATGCAGAGTGCTTATAAAAGCACTCTCTTCTTTACAGAAATATATACCCCTATACAGTATGTGAGGTGAGCAGAATGGCAACTACAAAAGAAACAACATTACAAATTACAGGGATGACCTGTGCAGCCTGTGCGACACGCATCGAAAAAGGCTTAAACAAGATGGACGGTGTAGAACAAGCAACTGTCAATCTAGCACTTGAAAAATCGGCAATCAAATATGATGCGGATAAAATTAACACAACCGATTTAGAGAAGAAAATTGAATCACTTGGCTATGGTACAGTGAAAGAGAAGGCTGAATTAGACATTACGGGTATGACTTGTGCAGCCTGTGCAACACGTATCGAAAAGGGCTTGAATAAATTATCAGGTGTCTCAGTTGCCAACGTCAATTTAGCGTTGGAAAAGGCAACAATTGAGTTTAATCCGTCTGAAATTGCGGTAGCTGACATAATCGAACGTGTCGAAAAGCTCGGATACGGTGCAGTACAGCCTGTTGCGAAAGCAGGAATAGACCATCGACAGCAAGCGATAAAAAAACAAACACGTAAATTTATTGCAGCAGTGATTTTTGCACTACCATTACTTTGGACGATGGTTGGGCACTTCTCATTTACCTCTTTCTTATATGTACCTGACCTTTTAATGAATCCATGGGTACAGATGGCGCTAGCTACACCTGTACAATTTATTATTGGCGGACAATTTTATGTGAGTGCTTATAAAGCGCTACGCAATGGCAGTGCCAATATGGATGTGCTTGTAGCGATGGGGACATCTGCTGCTTATTTTTACAGTGTTTATCAAGCGATTTTATACGGCAATTCTCATCATGCACATCTTTACTTTGAGACAAGTGCCGTCCTCATTACCTTAATTTTGCTTGGCAAATTATTTGAGGCTAAAGCAAAGGGTCGTTCATCTGAGGCGATTAAAAAGTTAATGGGACTTCAGGCAAAAACAGCACTTGTCGTACGCGATGGTGTTGAAATGGAAATTCCATTAGAAGAAGTATTATTCGGTGATATTATTTTAGTAAAACCCGGTGAAAAAATTCCTGTCGATGGCGGGGTTATTGAGGGTAGCACAGCGGTAGATGAATCGATGCTGACAGGTGAAAGCTTGCCTGTTGATAAAAAAGTTGGCGATTTATTATTCGGTGCGACAGTTAATAACAATGGCTTTATTCGCATGAAGGCAACAAAGGTTGGACGTGACACAGCACTCGCTCAAATTATTAAAGTTGTCGAGGATGCACAAGGCTCTAAAGCGCCCATTCAGCGACTTGCTGATAAAATTTCGGGTATTTTTGTACCGATTGTTGTCGCAATTGCTGTGCTAGCATTTATCGCTTGGATTGTTTGGGTGAAGCCTGGTGAATTCACACCTGCACTTGAAGTTTTCATTACTATTCTTGTTATCGCATGCCCTTGTGCACTTGGCCTTGCAACACCTACGTCCATTATGGCAGGCTCTGGACGCGCTGCTGAATTCGGCATTTTATTTAAAGGTGGCGAGCATTTAGAACAAACGGGACATATCGACACAGTCGTCGTCGATAAAACAGGAACTGTGACATATGGTAAACCGGTATTGACAGACATCTTACTAACTGATGATGCAGAAGAAACAGCTGTATTATCCCTAGTTGGTGCAGCCGAAAAGCAGTCGGAGCATCCATTAGCACAAGCGATTGTTCAAGGTATCGAGGAGCGCAATATCACATTAGGCGATGTGCAATATTTTGAGGCAATTCCCGGCTACGGTGTGCAGGCGACTGTTTCAGGGCAAGCGGTGATTGTTGGTACACGTAAATTAATGGCACAATACGATATTCATATCGAAGAAGTTTTACCATCAATGGAAGCTTTAGAGGAAAACGGCAAAACAGCTATGCTTGTTGCTATTAATGGGCAATATGCTGGGATGGTAGCAGTTGCGGATACTGTGAAGGAAACTTCGAAGGCTGCCGTAGAGCGTCTCCATGCAATGGGGATTAAAGTAATTATGATGACAGGCGACAATGAACGCACAGCACATGCAATTGGTGCTGAAGTAGGTGTCGACCAAATTATTGCGGAGGTACTTCCTGAAGGCAAAGCTGAAGAAGTGAAGAAGCTTCAGGCAACCGGCAAAAAGGTGGCTATGGTCGGTGACGGAATTAATGATGCACCTGCTCTCGTTACTGCGGATATCGGGATGGCGATAGGTACAGGAACCGACATTGCAATGGAGGCGGCAGATATTACATTAATTCGCGGAGATTTAAACGGCATTGCTGACGCTATTTTAATGAGCCGCAAAACGATGCGCAATATTAAACAAAACCTATTTTGGGCTTTTGCCTACAACACATTAGGCATTCCAATCGCAGCAATTGGCTTGCTGGCACCTTGGGTTGCAGGCGCTGCGATGGCGTTTAGCTCTGTGTCAGTTGTTCTTAACGCCTTACGATTACAACGTGTAAAGCTTCATTAAAATCCTTCAATTATTTGAGTGAGCTTTGCTTTATTTGCGACCTCCCTAAATGATTTCGTAAAAATAAAAACCAATAGTGCGTCCCCAAAGCAGTGCATTGCCTGCTTTAGGGACGCTTTTAGTGATATTCCTTCAAAGATATCACTAAATAAATAGAGAGAACTTCCTTTAAAAATATAATAAACATTAGGTTTATCCGCTTACTTTTGCATTTAAAATAAGCGTAAAGCTAATTTTTCACTGCACTGAGGAGAGTGAAACAGCACATCGGCTTAATTTTTTAAGAGATTCCCCATATTTTTTAATATTATACTGCCGCTTCTTGCTCTTGCTGCTTTCTACGTTGCTCAGCAGCAGCCATTTCTTCCGGTGTTAACTTCACAATAGCAAAGCCTACATATGCATAAATAATAGAAATAATTGGTACTACAAAGTTTAAAATCGCATACGGTGCATATTCCATCGCCCCTACACCTAAAGTGGCTAAAATAAATACACCGCAAGTATTCCAAGGGACAAAAACAGATGTTAATGTTCCACCATCCTCTAAAGCTCGTGACAAGTTTTTAGAATGCAAGCCGCGCTTCTCGTAAACTTCTGCAAACATACGGGAAGGTACGACAATTGAAATATATTGCTCCGAGCATGTTGCGTTTGTCGTAAAACAAGCAGCAATCGTTGAAGCAACAAGACTTCCAGTTGACTTTGCAAACTTAACAATCACATTCATTAAAGCTCGTAACATGCCAGAGTACTCTAAAATACCTCCGAATGTCATCGCCACAATTGTCATTGAAACCGTTCCCATCATTGAATCTAAGCCACCACGATTAAAAAGCTCATCCACCATTTCATTGCCAGTCGCAATAGCAAAACCTTCCTGCAATGCCGTAACTGCCTCAGTTGCTGTTCCACCTTGCACAAAGATTTGCAATAGGAACCCTGATACAATACCCGCTACCAATGCTGGTATTGCTGGAACTTTTAGACCAACAAGTACGATAACACCCACTGGGACAAGAAGTAACCATGGAGAAATCACAAAACTCTGCTCCATTACTTTAAGCGTTGTCAAAATTTCGTCTGACTTCATTGAAATATCTGCAAAGCGACGTCCCATAATACCAAATACGGCAAATGCAATAACTAGCGCTGGTATCGTTGTATAAAGCATATGTTTAATATGATCAAATAAATCTGTACCAGTTAAACCTGCTGCTAAATTTGTTGTATCTGACAATGGCGACATTTTGTCACCAAAATAAGCCCCAGAAATAACAGCTCCCGCAATCATTGCTGCTGGAATACCCATACTTAGGCCAATTCCCATGCCAGCAACTCCAATTGTCGCCATCGTTGACCAAGAGCTCCCAATCGCTAATGAAACAATTGCGCATAATAGCAAAATTGTTACTAAAAACCACGCTGGAGAAATAAGCTTTAAACCATAATAAATCATTGTTGCAACTACACCGCTACCAATCCATGCGCCAATAACTAACCCTACTAATATAATAATAACGATAGCTGGTAAAGCTAGTCGTATCCCCTTATACATCATTTCCTCAATCTCGCTCCATTTGAAACCATGCAATTTAGCAACAATTGCTGCTACTGCTGTCCCAATAATTAATGGCACATGAGGACTTTGCTCAAGTTTTACTACGGTAATAATCATTGCTGTAATCATAATCGCAAAAGTAAGCAATGCCCATTTTGCACTTATTTCCTTCTTCATTAAACTAACCCCTTTACATTTATGCTATTTCTCAGTTGTCTGATGTACTTACCTTCAAACTTCTTTTCATCCCCTACTTGAAGTTTATAAGCTTATCAATTACGCCTCGGCGTAACTGCGTTCAGATTCTTCAAACTGTTTGGTGGAAGTTAACCTCAAACCGTCACATCCTGTGACAACGGTTAACTGACCTGCATCGCGCAGGTGTTCCTTCAAAATCTGTGACATCCGCCGGAACCGAGACCAACACAGTATTAATCACTCTGACTAATACTTATATTCATCTCACCGCGGTGGGAAACTTCTACTGAAAGAAGTTAAATAAGAGATAAAAAGAAGTTTGTTCTCACATTTTCTCAGCTTAATGTTTTAAAAAACAAAAATCAACGCAAAATTTTCTTACCACTCTAAGAAATTCATCTTATTCGAGCAGAAAAAAAGCGCTTTCAAGCAGTTTTTAGCGAAATTCATAAAGTGAAGCTTCAATCAGTGAAGGTTTTCCCCATCTCCCAATTATCCTTAAGCCAATTTCACTCAAATCTTGAATTCGGTGTCTTACTGCCGTTAATGCGCGATAAATCGAAGGAAAATTATTATAATGCATGATTGTAAATAATAGTTTATTAATGAAAATTTACTTATTGTCATGAATTGTTCAATCTTGTACCATACCCCCCTATGCTATAATTTAATTAAAGCTACCCATTTTAAAGGAGAGTTAAAGCAAATGAAAAAAATACTATTTAGCTTATTAACGATTGTTTTTTTGTTAGCTGCATGTGGGGCAAAGGAAGAGGTACATGATGAAAATGATGGTCATCTGCACATTAATGGAGATATTCAAGAGGAAACAGCAAGCGCTGATATACTTCCCTCTTTCCTAGATGCGCAACCAGAAAATGTTCGCCTTACTTATCAAATTGCGGGACAGGCTACAGACATTTTAGAGTGGATGCCTTGTTATTGTGGATGTGGGGCATCGGTAGGGCATCGTAACAACTTAAATTGCTTTATTCAAGAGGTGAAGGACGGTGGGGCTATCGTTTGGGATGACCATGGAACTCGCTGCCTCGTATGTTTAGAAATTGCTTTACAATCTGCGAAGATGTATAAGGAAGGTATGAATTTACAAGAAATCCGCCAAACAATTGATGAAATGTATAAGGAAGGCTACGAAAAGCCAACAAATACACCATTTCCTGCATAATGTTCTAATTCATCAAACGACTGTCACTCGCAATGTTCATATTCTAAAGACTAGCGGCTTTGTGAATGTAACAAAGGATAAAAACGATTCAAGACCTTTATCTGTCTCCATAACAGATAAAGGTCTTGCCAGATTAAAGGAGGCATCGCCTATTTGGTCACAAATGCAAGAGAAAATTGAAAATGGGATGGGGAAGGAGAAGTACGATAATTTACTGGAAATGCACAATACTTTACAAAAATCTATTGGAAATGAGCGCTAAAATAGCCTGAAACGATGCTGGCTTAAAAGTCGAATCACTCTTCATGGCAAGGAAAATTAACTTTACACCTATTTTAAATGCAAAAGAAGGCTAATAAACCCTGTGTTCATCCCATTTTCAAAAGAGGCGTTCTCTGTTTATAGGAATCAACATTTTGTGAAACATCATCGCTACTGTCACTCTATTATTTTGGTAAATGATTTAAAAAGTTTTGATAGGCAAAGCCGCGCACTTCATCCTCTGAGTAATATTTCATCAGCTCATTTACTAAATTGAAATGCTGGCTAGCATTAGCTAAATGCTTTACCTTTTCATTAATGCCATCAAAGTCTGAGCCAAAGCCAATCAGATTTTTGCCACCAAGCGCACAAATATGGTCGATATGCTTGATTAAATCCGCTATCGTCGCCTCCCTTTTTTCTACAATAAACATCGGGCAATAAACGATATGGATTGGTGCTTTTTTCGCCACCATCGCTTTAATTTGCTCATCGTTTAAGTTTCTGCGATGCGAACATAACGCCTTCGCATTTGAATGCGAGGCAATAACATAGTCCGCCAGCTCTAAAACATCCCAAAAGCTTTGCTCACTTAAATGGGAGACATCTGTAAACACCTTATGTGCATTATTTAACTGAATAATTTCTTGCCCAAATGCTGTTACGCCTCGCCCTAAATCCTCCTCAACACCGTCCGCAGCCTCATTCGCGTTATTCCACGTTAGACCGATACTTAATACACCAAACTCCCTAAATAAATGCCACATTTTTATGTCGCCCTCTAAAAAATCGACACCTTCAATTGTCAGCACTGCCCCTATTTCATCATCCTGTAAACGCTCAATATCAGACCAATTTTTAATATGTACGACTTTATTTTCTGGTCGCACTACATGCGTTTTAAAATAATACAACTGACGTAGCGCAGATTTTATTTTTTCTGCTTTTGGTATAGTTGGTTGGATAAAGATGGCGAATGCCTGTACTTTGACATTTCCTTGACGCAAGTTTTGCAAGTTCACGTCTAGTTGTGTGGCATTTACAAAATCGACTTCCTGATTCTCGTATTTATAAAGTACATCACAATGTAAATCAATAATTGGCACTTTCATTAGATGGCCCCCTTCCATATACATATTATGACGTACATGAAAGAGGATTGCCATTTCATCGTCTTTACATATCTACCCAAATCTTAACTGCTGTAGCCAATATAAGAAAAGCCAAAATCATTTGTAATACTTTTGTATTGAGCGCCTTGCCAGCCTTTGCACCAAGAGGAGCAGCAATGATGCTTGCGATAATCATAATGACTGCTGCGGCATAGTCAACTTGCCCCGTCATTAGCTTGCCGATACTGCCTCCAATGGATGAAATAAATGTAATGGCTAGACTTGTGGCAATCGTCATACGTGTTGGAATTTTTAATACGACCAATAAAATTGGTACTAGTAAAAAACCCCCTGCCGCCCCGACAATCCCAGACCCTATACCAACGATGAATGCCAAAATTGCTGCGAGCGGCTTATTAAATACTACCTGCTCTAACGGCTTATCATCGAGCTGTTTTTTTGGTACAAACATCATAGCTGCAGCAATTGTAGCTAATATGCCATAAACAATATTGACACTCGTCTCAGATAAATTAGAGGAACCAAAGCTACCTACAAAGCTACCTACTAAAATAGCACTTCCCATTGTTAAAATAAGCGCTTTATTTAAGTATCCTCCTTTGCGATAAGCCCAGACCCCTGCAATGGAGGCGAAAAACACTTGCACAGCGCTAATGCCTGATACTTCATGCGCTGTAAATGCTGCCAAGCCAAATAACGGCGGGATATACAACAGCATCGGATATTTAATAATAGAGCCTCCAACACCGAGCATACCCGAAATAAATGAACCTACAAAGCCAATTGCAAACAGCACAATAATAAATGTTACACCCATCCCACATCCTTCTTTCTATGCTAGCTATGCTTTTTTAATACGAAAAACAAACACGCCAGCCTCTTCTGTTTGCTCGGTAATTTCGTGACCTCCTGCGCTTGCCCATGCAGGAATATCAGCCAACGAACCTTTATCCGTTACATGCACCTCCAAAATTTCGCCTGACTCAAGTGAATCAATCGCTTTTTTTGTACGTACAATCGGCATTGGACATGCTAAGCCCTTTGCATCTAAAATTGTTGTATTTTTCATCAAAAAAACCTCTCTTCTTTTTACAATACTCATTTAATTTTTACTTCTTCACAATAACTTAGAGAAATGCAGCTAAACTAAATATGCATAGCTATACCCTTGTTGAAACATTATTGAAACGTCTACAAAGCAGATAAAACAATGCTTTTGGACACCTCTATCTTCCTTTTATTATCTAACCGCGCAACGGTTCGGTCCGATTTCCATTTCCGTTTGCTCATCATAGCTAGGCTTTAGTTTACCCATATTCACTTGTCGTATTTGCTGATAAGCATTCGGCTGTGGTGGCAAATTATCCGTTACCGTCCTGCGGAATTCTTCTTCATTTTCGATATTTAAACCGTGATTTTCTGCAAATAAATCACCTAAACGTTTCGCTACCTGCCCATCTGCATTTAACTCCTCTACTATCATGAAATGTGCAGGTAGTACAATTAAATCATCGATTAACTCACGGTAACGCTCATAAAGCGTCTGACGTAAATCACCTACCCAATCCTCCGCAAGTCCTGCTAAATCTGGACGACCAATTGAATCAATAAATAAAATATCACCTGTTAACAAATAGCGATCATCAATAATAAATGATGTGGAACCAATCGTATGCCCCGGTGAATACAGAGCCTCTATCGTCACATTCGCTGAGCCAATTTGCACCTTTAGCCCATCTGTAAGGTCCTCACAATCAAACACAATCTCCTCTGCATCCTTCGGTGGCAAATAATACGCAGCACCTGTTGCCGCCGCGATTTGTCGTCCACCAGAAATATGGTCGGCATGCAAATGTGTGTCAAATACATAGGTAATTTTCACATTCTTTTCTTTAGCAAAATCAAGAAACACATCTGTAAAACGCACCGCATCAATTACTGCTGCCTCGCCATCAGCGACAACCATATACGATAAACAGCCTTTGCCTAAACGCACGAATTGGTACAGCTCGCCGCCACCTGTTAAATCCCCTATTTTAATTGGTTCAAGATAAATGCTCCAAGATTTCATACCGCCCTCTAAATAAGCTGCTTCACGTCCTGCCTCATCTAACATTTTGGCAATCATAATAGAAGAGCCTTCCTTGGCACAAACAACTAACAACTCTCTATCTGAAGGGATTTGTGGCAATACTTCCTCTATGCCGTCTAGCAATTCAAAGTAAGGTATGTTTAAATAATTAAATTGCCTACCTTCAATTTTCCAATCCTCGAAAGCCTCTTTATTGCGTACATCTAAAATAAAAAGCTTATCATCATTAATTACTCTTCGTGCAACATCTGCTGCTGTCCACTTAATCACTACCATACGATTACCCCCTGAGGTATTATTTTTTCGATTTTTTTGGCAGGGCATCCCCCACCGCTTAAATTTATATCGATTTTTCTAGCTCGCCCTGCCATTCCGTCATCCCCGGCAACACATTATAGACATTTTTGAATCCCGCATTTGCTAACTTTTGCGCTGCAAAATCACTGCGCTTTCCTGTTCGACAAATGACATAAATCGTCTGTTCCTTTGCTAGTTCATGTAAACGCGCATCTAGCTCCCCTAGAGGAATCGATTTTGCCCCAGCTATATGACCAAATACATACTCTACTTCCTCACGTACATCTAAAATGATTCCATCTGTTGATTGCTGCAATTGCTCATTTGTAACTGTTTGCTCAAATGGCTTTTCTATCACATCCTCATTAGAGCATTTTCGAATATAGTGATAGAGTACATCCCCCTGCTCTGTCGTTCCGATATATTGATGCTGAGCAGACTGCGCCCATGCTGCTAAATCCGCTGTAGAGCCACGATCTGTCGCCTGTACCTCTAATATTTGCCCATCTATTAAATCTGCCATCGCTTTTTTTGTACGCACAATTGGCATTGGACATGCCAAACCTTTTGCATCTAATTGGACATCTGCCTTAATCGTCATATTTTTTACCTCCTATTTAATATGCCTTGCCAAGCCTGCATTCCACCAGTCATATTCGTTGCATCATAGCCTCGCTCCTGTAAAAATGCTGTAGCAAGCCCGCTACGTCCGCCAGAGCGACATACGATAATATATGGTGTATTTTTATCGAGCTCTTGCAAACGAAATTCAAGCAACCCTAACGGAATATGCTTTATACCCGGAATATGTCCCTCTTGAACTTCATCAACCTCTCGCACATCTATTAATTGCAAGTTTTCACCTGCCGCTAATTGTTTCTCTACTTCCTCTGTCGAAATCTGCTTCATTTTTTTCATCCTTTCCATGCATTCATGCCACCCCGAATATTTGTAATATTATCGTAGCCTAGCTTTTTCATTTGTTTACATGCCTGTGCACTCCGCATACCACTTTGACAAATGACGAAAATATCTCCATCCCTCGGTAGCTTTGAAAAATCCGTACCAAGTGGCATATTTTTAAATTGCTGAATATGTCGCCCCTTATATTCTGAAGGTGTTCGCACATCGATAAATATTTTGCCACGGTCATTAATAATTGTCGCAAGCTCCTCAGTTGAAATCGCTTTTATCCCTTTGGCTGGCAACATGCGCCATGCTAAAAATGCAACAATAACTAAAAAAATGATAAAGGCTGTCATATGAACTCCTCCTAGATAAATAAATTGACATGCCCTTGCTCTGCATCAGCTAAGTAAGCAGCTACTCCTGCATAGTGCACACCATCTAAAAGCTCCTCTTTTTGAAGCCCTAATAAATCCATTGTCATTGTACAAGAGACAAGCTTAATATCCTGCTCCTGCGCCATTTCAATTAGCTGTGTTAATGTTAGTGCATTATGTTTTTTCATTACATGCTTAATCATTTTCGGTCCCATACCAAGCATTTGCATTTTCGATAAACCAAGCTTTTCTGCACCGCGTGGCATCATTCGCCCAAACATTTTTTCTAAAAAGCCTTTTTGCACCTCGATAGGCTGTTGCTTACGCAACGCATTAATACCCCAGAACGTATGAAAAATCGTTACGTCATGGTCATAAGCAGCGGCACCATTTGCAATAATATACGCTGCCATCGCCTTATCATAATCTCCACTAAACAATACAATCGTTGTTCTTTTTCTTTCCATTGTACGCCTCCATATACCCATATAGGTATTATTTTGAGTAAAAAAAAGTTCAGTTTATTTTCCATCCGTTGCCAGCATGATGTCGGTTATCGTGCCACTTTTACTGAAGGATAACGCTACTAAAGTCAATGTTCATCACATTTTTAAATTAGACGTCCCTTTTATATAAGTCAACATTTTGTGTAACATCATCGATACTGTCCAAAAGCCCGGTATGCTCGGCTTTTGGGACAGCTCTAGCCATTAACGGCTTTTCACTAATAAACTAACTGCCTCCTGTATTGAAGCATTGACTTCTTCTGTATTATCACCAGCTTTTTGCACACATTCAACGAGGTTTTCACTAACAATTACACCAATTGCTCTATCTACACCAGAGCGTACCGCCGATAATTGTGTAATTACATCGCGACAATCTTGCCCTTCTTCCATCATGCGTAAAATACCGCGTAACTGGCCCTCCATTCGCTTGACGCGATTCATTACTTTTTGATCGTATATCATATTACAGCACCTCCTGACATTAACTTATCGTCCATGTCCCTTATGTTATACCCCATTGGGTATATTGTCAACCTAAAAAACTCAACAAATATTTTTTGGCTGCCCTTTTATTTAAAATTATACTGTGTTATTATCGGCTCACGTTGCTTTGTGTAATCATTAAAATATTCATGCAGACAAATACCTAGAAAGGAGCCTGCCACATTTTTAATATTCGTAAAACCATTACCTTGTAATGCCATTACCGCATTATAGCTACGCTGACCTGAGCGACAATGGACGTAAACAGGAACATCTCGTGGGATTTCATCTAAACGCTCACGTAGCTCACTTAAAGGAATATTTTTAGCGCCCTTTATATGCCCTTGCGCAAACTCATTTATCTCACGCACATCTAGGAAGTAAGCCCCTTGTTCGACTAATGGACGCACATCTGAAACTTGTATTTGCTCATACTTGCCATAAAGTATATTCAGTCCAACAAGTGCTCCTATATTAACAACATCTTTAGCTGTACTAAACATCGGTGAGTAGCTTAATTCTAGCTCCTTTAAGTCCTCTAATGTACCCCCCATTGTAATAAGTGTTGCGATAACATCAATGCGCTTATCAGCATTCCCTTTACCAATTGCCTGTGCACCAACAATTTTTCCTGTTGGTACTTCAAATACCAACTTTAAATGCAGTGGGTTGCTACCTGGCATTAAGCCAACTTTATCTGGTGCAATGACATAAACACTATCCACCTGTAGCCCTGCCTGCTGTGCTGTACGCTTATTCAAACCTGTAGCTGCACATGCCAAATCGAAAATTTGGATACTAGCTGAGCCAATAACTCCTTTATTTAACTGCGTCATACCATATATATGGTTGGCTACAGCACGTGCCTGACGCTGTGCAGGTCCTGCTAATGCTAATCTTGTCGGCTTGTGCAAGAGCTGATGATACACTTCAATGGCATCTCCCACTGCATAAATGGCAGGGTCATTCGTTGCATAATGCGCATTTACTTTAATTCCTCCTAACTCTCCAAGTGCTAAGCCTGCCTCCGTAGCTAAAGCTGTTTCCGGTCGAACACCAATCGCTAGCACGACAACATCCACTGCTAGGCGCTTCCCTGAATTCAATGTAATATGCTGCTCCGCAATAGTAGCTAAGCCATCTCCAACAATAAGTTCAACACCTTTATCAGTCATTTCCTTATGCATAATTTGTGCCATATCTTCGTCAAATGGTGTCATAATTTGAGGAGCAAATTCAACAAGCGCTACATGATGCCCTGCCAAACGGAGATTTTCAGCAACCTCTACTCCAATAAAGCCACCACCAATTACTGCAATATTTTGTACAGTATTACTTGCTATATACCCCTGTAGGTTTTGGATATCAACCACGTTGCGCACAGTAAAGACATGCGGTAGCTCAACACCATTAATTTGTGGAATAATCGGCCTTGCTCCCGGTGACAATATTAAATAATCATAGCTCTCTTCGTATTCCTCACCCGTCTTCAAGTTTTTTACTGCAATCATTTTACGCTCCCGATGAATCGCCACTACCTCTTGATTTGTGCGTGCTTCAATATTATATTTTGTTTTAAAGCTATGCGGATTCATTAGTATCAGCTTTTCACTATTTTCCACAATCCCACTCAAATGAAACGGTAATGCACAATTAGAAAATGATACATGCGGTCCTTTTTCAAACATAATAATTTGTGCCTGCTCATCCAATCGACGGATACGTGCAGCTGCTGAAGCCCCTCCAGCAACGCCTCCAACAATTAATATCTTTTTTGTCATATCATCTATCTCCTTTAAAATGTTCTTAAAAAGAATTTATACCCCCGTAGGTATTTTGTCAAGTAGAAAAAAAGGCGTCTGACATGCCGTGCAGTTACCGGCATATCAGACGCTGTCGAGCGAGGCTTTTTAAAAGTTTACCCCATAGTTTACTTTGAAAATGAGTGAAACACAAGGTTCAGCAAGACTTGCCCCTAAAAAGCAGCCTCATCTTACATAATAAAATAAAAAACCAAATTTCATTCGGAAAAATCAGATAAAACCTGTGTTCTTCAATTCTCAAACCATCTTCTCACTATTTTCTCCAAGCATACCCTTTAGTCCAAAGCCAACAATTGCACGGCTTTAGGCACGCCCCTCTATTCTTCTACAACGATATGATTCACAGAAACATTAAGCTGCTGCACGCGATTAACAATTTGACGCTCAATCTTATAATCTACCAATCCATCTACTAAAATAGGCAATGTATATTGGTCACTGAAAGTGAATATAATATGGTCTTCCCGCTCTCGACCATTCGTTTTTTTCGTTAAATCAAGCTGCACAATTTCATCCCACGCATACTGCTTTTTTCCCTTTAGCCAATGCGAGCTTTCAATAAATTCATTATCTATATAAATATAATTCTTCGTCCCACTAACAAATAAGAAAAGAAACGCAATGATAGTAAAAATACTTAAAGCAATTTTAAAGCCTTTCTTTTTTATAAAATACATGGCAACTAAGCTGGCTGCAACAGCTATAAACGCTGAACTATAGACTGCTAGACTTGATGGTAGTGGAAGAAAAACAATTTTATCTGCATGGTCATAAAAAATCATCCCAATTGTAAACGGCGTAAAAAGAACAATGATTGGTGCAATTAAAGCAACTACAATTGCAAATATAATATAAAGAGTCCTTCTCTCTCGGTCCATCATATGAAAATCCCACCCCTTTTTGTTATATAATCTATATACGTCCCTAAAGAACAAAAGTTTCAGAATATTAAAATAGATGGAAGAAAAGGAAAGAACATGAAGCATCAAAACGCCCATACAGAAATCGGCGAGTACAGGTGCAAAAATAAACGCTTCACCACATTGACACGAGGTCCCAAAATTTATTCTCCAAAAAACTGGGGCTGATTGGGAAAGTAATACTCTTCCAATCAGCCCCAATGTACTATTTAGTAGCTCGTAGCTCTACCGTCACAATCTCTGGTAAATTAAAAATACGATATGGAACAACGCTATTGCCTAATCCTCTGCTGACAACCATTGTCGTCTCCCCGTCCTCATACGTACCTGCTGTATATTTTGGTAAATAGCCCTGCCCTGGCGCTACTAACCCGCCGATAAATGGCAGACGAATTTGCCCACCATGTGCATGCCCTGTGAAAACAACATCAATCGCATTATTCACATATGTTTCAAAACGCTCTGGTCGATGTGATAATAGCAGTGTAAATGCATCGCTCGGTACATACTTGTATGCCATATCAAGCATTTCCTGTGTCGTATAACCCATTAATGGGTCCTCAATCCCGGCAATCACAATTTGTTCATCACCATTCTTTATCGTCAACGCCCTATTCGGTAACACATGCACTCCTAGTTCTATTAATACTTCATAAATTTCCTGCATCTTTCTCGTGGCTACCTCATGATTACCAAGCACATAATAGACATCTGCAATATCCACAAAGCCTCTTACAGCATCTAAACTATTTTCTAAATGATAACGATTGCTGTCTATTAAATCGCCTGTAATGAAAATGACATCTGGATTGGTAGCCCGCACTTTTTCAATCAGTCGCCTCTGTCCCTTGCCAAATATTGCATCATGCAAATCTGTCACCTGTGTAATACGATAGCCATCAAAGCTTGCTGGTACACGCTCGGATTCATACACATGCTCTGTTACCATAAGCCATTTATTATTTACTTGTAAAAAAACATACATCGCAACAATGAAGATAATTAATTTTACTAACTTTTTCAAACTGCACCGCTCAATTCATTATTAATAATATATATATTGAATCATACCACTATTATCAATAATATTTATATGTTTTGGCACATTCAAATGAATTATTTGTTGTCCCATTCCATAATTAGAGTATCCTTCATTGTCAAAACGCTCATAATAATGTTCAATTGTCCATATTTTCGGGATGACACGATGATAGATTATTTCCCTATTTATCTCGGAAATCAATAATGTATCCTTCTCAAAATGTATTTGTGGTGCTGATACATTATTCGTTACATCAATACCTGAAAAAATAAATGGAAATTCATAATAGCTTGCGTAAACATCATTTGATGTCTTATCATCCCGCCATGTGACGATTACATGTGTTCCTAAAAACTCCATATTTGACTTTAATGTCAGCTCTTCATTTGTCACTGTAAAAGTCAATTGTTCCTTCAAATAATCAGGATTTATTTCATCAAAGCGCTTTTCTTGTACAAGCTGGTTAAGATATTCGATTTCATCAAGCTTTTCCTTTATTTCCTTATCGGACAATATCGCTTTTTGTGCATTTGGTAAATAGGGAAAGCTAACTGTCGCAATTAACCCGATAACTACATATATAACAAGTAGCTTATAAAATCTCTCGTTAAACGTCGCTTGAAAACGCGAAAGGAGTCGCCCTACAATGTAGATAGTACCAAATATTACAAGACATACAACAGGGACTAATACAAAAATTGCCATCATCCTCGGCGCACCTCCTGTCGACTATTAATTAACATCGCTAATGCATAAAGTACACTTGCTATTACAAAGGCATTCAATATAAGCACTCCATAGTTATCCCCCACGAGCCAACCAAACACATCTTCTAAAAAGTAGGGTGAATAATAAATAAACAATAATCCGCTAATAACCGTCAACACTTTCGATAGATTGAATAATGTGCTTATAAAATACCCGACTGCTGATGCACAAAGCAATGCAAAATAGAATACAAAAAATGTGGATATATTCGGAACAAGCGTCACGCCCGCAATATTCGTATTTAGAAAAAGCACTTTCACAAACTGCACAATATTATTCGTCATTATTGCAGTGACAGTTGCAATAAATAGCACAATACAAATAAATAATATCACTGAAATATTCGTTGCTAATCTCGTCGTCGGAACCGCCAAATTATCCTTCTGTATTCTTTCTGACGCAAATATAGCGCAAATTGTAAAAGCAGTCATCATCGAAATACCTAATAACCCATCTAAACTATAAAAGTATTCCTTAATCATCAAATTATTCATACCGCTGCCACTCATACCGCTATTACCTGCTACTACCGAAATAAACAGCTGAATTAGCACAAATATCATGACAACATTACTATATGTTTCTAGCCTCCATTTCACCTGCGCTCCGATATTTCTTATAAGTGACACATTACTGAAATACATCATCAATACCTCCTGTTGTGCTAGCTGTCATATACCTACACGAATCGCTTACTGAAACAGGCTGCACTTGAATAGTCGATTGACCATCGAAATACTTTCGCTCTATAACGACCTCTGCTAATAACCCCTCTTGCTTTACAAACAAGGCATGGTTTCGATAAGGTTCTAGCTGTTCTGGCTGCCCTACAAGTCGCACTGCGTATTGCTGCATTTTCTCTAGCTCTTCATGGAACACCACTTGCCCATTATGAATTAACAAGATTTCTTCAATTAAGTGCTCAATTTCCTTCAAATGATGACTTGATATAATAATCGTCCGTGGATATGCAATATACTCTTTTAAAATTGCACGATACATATCTGCACGTACCGCCTCATCCATGCCATTCATTGGCTCATCAAGCAATGTGATGGCACAGCGTGTCGCCAGCCCATAAATCAAATTAAATGTAGAACGCTGCCCCTTCGATAAATTTTGGTGTGAGCTATTCAGATGAATACCTACATATTGCAATAGCTTCTCTGCAAGCTCTTGCTGCCAATTTGGATAAAAGCGCCTAGCAGTTTTTAAAATTTGTGCGATATTGTCGTTTTGAGCAAAGGTCATTCCCTCCTCAATAAAAATGGTATTCGTCGCTGCCGTTATACTGTTAAATGGATTGCTATTGTAAATACTCACTTTTCCTGCTGTCGGCTTTATATGACCCGCTAAAATATTGAGTAACGTAGATTTACCCGCACCATTACGTCCAATAAGTCCAATAATTTTATGCTCGTCAAGATGGCATGAAACACCCTTGAGCACCTCTTTACCTCGGTATTTTTTCACGATATTTTCGCATCGAATCAAGGCTACTCCCCCCTCTGCATTTTCTGGACTAGCGCTATTAACTCCATATCTGTCAAAGCCAGACGCCGCGCCTCATCCACCAATTCTCTCGCAAGTTGCTGCAACGTTTCACTACGTCGTTTCTGCAGAATCATTTCTTTCGCTTGCTCCGTTACAAACATACCTAATCCCCTCTTTTTATATATAATCTCTTCTTCTAATAAGAGTGTTAGCCCCTTTCCAGCAGTCGCTGGATTAATATTGAACAGCTCCGCTAACTGATATTGCGAATACACTTTACCATCCGCAACAAGGCGCTCTGCCAATATTTCATTTTGCAGCCATTCGGCAATCTGTACATAAATAGGTGTCATCCCATCCATATTCAACTTCAAATTAAAACACCCCTTAATTAGTACATTAGTGTTGTAATGTACTATAAATAATTTTCATATTTTTGTCAAGTGCTGACGAAACATCGAATAGCATATTTCTGCTACATCCTCAACCACGCTTCGTCAATGTAGATAACTTTCTATTTCTTCTTCAAAAACTCTGAATTATCCACAATGAAACGACTTAACATATAAATCTCTCATCTTTTCCACAAAGTTATCCTCAATTACATTAGTTATACACACAAAGAATAGGGAATCAGTAAAAAATTATCCACAATTCAGAAATTTCGACATTTTCCCTCATTATTTCTATAAAGTAAGATTTTCCAAAAAGGCGAAAACACTTTTACATACTTCAATGATTAAACAAAGGTATATTTTTACTTCTTCAAAAAACGGGGGCGTCCAAAATGCCTGCAACTGCACAGCATTTTGGACGCCCCCGCTCATAACTATTCTTTTGGTTCACGTTCAATTGGCGTTTCTTCAGTATGTTCAGGTACATTTGCCTCATCGCCGAATAACACAGGCTTTAATAAATCCTCGCCCGAGCCTTCAGCAAGTGGTACACGCGAACGATATGCTGCACGACAAACAAGATGTCCTGCAACAGGCGCGGTAATAAACACGAAAATAATTCCTAAAATTAAACGGATACTTACATAGCCATCATGGCTCCAAAAATAGAGAAATGCACCGGAAAGACAGGCTAAGACTGACAAAGTGGCGCTTTTCGTTGCCGCATGTGAGCGTGTATATACATCTGGAAGTCGAATCATACCAAATGCGCTGACAACGCTAATAATTGCGCCAAAAAGAATCATCAACACTCCTAGCCACTCAACGATTTGATTTACGCTCAACGATAACACCCCTTTCAATATACTTAGAAAATGCTATCGTTCCGATAAATGCTAAAATACCTAAAATTAAAATTGCCTCTAAAAAGGCTTTTGTTGTCAATAAAATAGATACAATGGCAATAGAAGAAATCAAGTTAACACCTATTGTATCAAGCCCAATCGCACGGTCTGGCATAGAAGGTCCTACAATAACACGATAGAGGAGAAGCGCTATCGCAATCATAAATAAAACGAGCGAAACCAACAGGATTTTCTCAATCATTAACGTGTCACCTCCATAATTGCCTTCTCAAATTTCCCAATGGAGCGAAGTAACGTTTCCTTTGACTCTTCTATATCCATTGCATGAATGTAAAACATATCGCCTTCCTCCGTCACTTCCATCACTACAGAGCCTGGTGTCAATGTTAACAGTAGTGCTAATACTGTAATTTCCCAATCTCCTCGAAGCACTGTACGATATGTAATAATACCAGGTGTAATTTTTAATTGTGGCGTCATTACTTGCTGAATAACGGCAAAGCTCGACAAAGTAAGCTCGCGGATAAAAAGCATAATAAGTTTAAAAACTTTAAACACACGACGTAAATAAAACTGTGTGCCAAAAAAGCGATGCATCGCATATAAGATAAAAATGCCGACTAAGAAACCAGCTACAAATGTTGGAAAGCCCGCATTAGGATCGTCCTTCAATAAAAACCATAGTGCTGCGATAAATAAATTTAAAATAAATTGACCGAACATAGTACGCCCTCCTTCTACTTAGCTCCAAGAATTGCTTCAATATAAATAGCTGGATTAGCTAAAGTTCGCGCTGCATCCTCTACATATAGCGCAATTCCCTCTGCACCTAAGCCAAGTGCGACTATACAAAGCGCAAGCAACACAAATGATGCTGTCGCCCCTTTTGGAATAGGCTTTTTGTCCTCTTCACTGATAGACGTTTCTCCAAAAAATGCCGCTAGGAAAATACGAAGTAAAGAGTATAATACGATAATGCTCGAGCCGAATCCGATTGCTAATAAAACGTAAAAACCGCCTTCTATTGCCTGCTGACCAATTAACACCTTGCCGATAAAACCGCTTAAAGGGGGGATACCAGCCAATGCACACATGACAACAAAATAAATCCAGCCAAATAAAGGATAATGACGAATTAAACCGTTCATATTTTTCACAACAATCTCACCCGTTAAATACACCATCGTTCCAACAATTAAAAACAGCAAAGCCTTTGCCAGCATATCGTGAATCAAATAATAAATTGCTCCTGCAAAAGCTTGTTCTGTGCCAATTGCTAAGCCGATTAAAATAAAGCCCACACCGATAATTACATTATAGGAGGCAATTGTGCGTACATCGCGACCAGATAATGCACCTAAACAGCCAAGCACAATTGTAATTCCTGCCATTACGCCGATTAGCGTATGTGTAACAGTCGTATTCAATGCAAACATTAACGTAAATGTACGGAACAAGGCATAAATCCCAACTTTTGTTAAAAGAGCTGCAAATAAAGCTTGTACAGCAGTTGGCGGCACACTGTAAGAGCCCGGGAGCCAGAAAAATAGTAGCAATCCTGCTTTCAGACTAAAGACGATTAAAAATAAAATAGCAACCGTCGTTAATACAGGGTCTTGCCCTACTTCAGCAACACGCACTGCAATATGTGCCATGTTTAATGTTTTTAATGTGCCGTATAAAAACGCAAGTGCCACTAAAAATAGCCATGAGGCAACAACATTAATAAGGACATATTTTAATGATTCTCTTATCTGGAATTTTTCTCCACCAAGTGCAACAAGTACATACGAGGCCAATAGCATGACTTCGAAGCAGACGAACAAATTGAAAATATCACCTGTTAAAAATGAACCATTAACTCCTGCAATTAAAAACAACACAAACGGATAGAAAAACATTCGCTCATGACGCTCTCCAATTGTAGAAAAGGCATAAATTAAACAAATTGCTGTAACAATATTCGCTGTCAGTACGAGGAGTATTGAAAATGAATCTGCCACAAATAAAATGCCAAACGGAGGTAACCACCCACTAAAGTCAATCTTCATAATGCCATTTGTCTGTACTTCAAGAAGTAAAATAAACGCAATGATGCTCACCACAACAACCGTCACCAAGCTAACAATTCGCTGTAGGCGAATATTATGACGTAGGAAAACAAGTAAAATCGCTGTGATGATTGGAATAATAAGCGGTAATACAATAATATTACTCATCCGATGATCCCCCTAGCTTGCTGAAATCATCTGTTCCATTCGTACTATACATACGGTAGGCGAGTACTAAGACAAAGGCTGTGACTGCAAGGCTAATAACAATTGCTGTTAAAATAAGTGCCTGGGGAAGTGCATCTGTATACGGTCCGTCCGACTGGCTTAAAAGTGGGACATCCCCCTTTTTCAAGCCACCAACTGTTAAAATAAGTAGATGTGCTGCATGAGATAACACAGCAGTACCTAAAATAACACGAATTACTGTGCGTGAGAGGATTAAATAGGTTGCTACTGCAACTAGAATTCCTACTAATATAATTATTAAAGACTCCATACTATTCATCCTCACTTATACTTAAAATAATTGTCACAAGTGTGCCGATAACTGTCAAAGCTACACCTGCTTCAAAAATCATTACCGTTGATAAATGTGTCTCTCCTAACAGAGGAAGCTGAAAATAGCGATCAGCCTGCGTTAAAAATGGCACATTGAAAAAAATAGACGTAATCGCAGTGCCTGTTGCTAAAAGCACGCCAAATGCCGCTACTTTTTTAAAGTCAAATGGCATTCCTTTATGAACCGTTTCAATATCGTATGTTAAATACAATAAAACGATAGCAGAACCAAGTACAAGACCGCCAATAAAGCCACCACCGGGCGAGTTATGCCCTGCAAAGAAGAGATACATACCGAGCGTTAAAATAATAAAGACGACTGCCCTTACGACTGTGCGTAAAATGACATCATTAATTTTCAATATCCGTCTCTCCCTTCTTTGCTTTTAGCTTAATAAGCGAATATATACCTAAACCGGCAATAAATAATACAACGACCTCTAGCATCGTATCAAATGCACGAAAATCGCCTAAAATCGTATTGACGATATTTTTCCCACCCGCTAAATTATATGAATCCTCAAAGTAAGTAGAGATTGGAGCGAATTTCTCATAATGTAAAACCGTTAATCCAACAAGCGTTACTGTCGCTCCAACTAATATTGAAATGGTCGCCTTTGAAAATTTCACCGCACGCGACACATTTTCCTTCTTTAAATCAGGTAAGAATTTAAAACATAACAAGAATAGCGCCGTCGTTACTGACTCTACGACAAGCTGCGTCAACGCTAAATCTGGCGCTCGAAACACAACGAAGAAAAAGGCAACAGAATAGCCTAGCACACCGTTTAATAAAACTGATGTAATTCGCCCTTTTGTGAACAATAATGCTACAGCGGCAAAGACCATAATGAATAGCAAAATAAACTCATAGTACTCGACTGCTGAATCATTTGCTGGACTCCAAACAAATGCATCGCTCAGTACAAAGTAGCCTGCCACAATCGCAACAAATATTACATAAATATAAATGAAATAATACGTTAAGTTACCATTCATATATAAACGAGTAAACCAGCCTGATTTCGACTCACTAAAGCCAATAATGCGCTCATAATAAGCATTTAATGTGTACTTTTGAGAGAATAGCTGATACACTGCACGCCATTTTGGCAATGAACGGTATAGTAAAATACCAACGATGATAACACCGATTGTCATAAATAGCTCTGTGCCTATATGCAATGCTTTAATTGGCACTGTCAATTCCTCCACTGGGAAGGTTGGATAAATACTTTGCATCGCAGGACCTAAAATATTGCGACCTAAAATATTCGGGAAGAAGAAAATACCGATAACAAAAGCAATTAGTATAAATGGCGATATTAACATGCCAATTGGTGCTTCATGAGGTGGCTTTTCTAAACGATCCGGCTGAAGTTTGCCAAAAAACGTTCGCCCGACGATAATTACACAGTAAACGAAAGTAAATACGCTCGCTAGCCATGCGATAACAGGAAAGACGAAACCGAAGTTTTCAATAGAGAAGATATTTAATGTTAAAATATCCACAGTCGCTTTAAAAAACATCTCTTTACTTAAAAATCCATTAAATGGTGGTAAGCCAGCCATCGACATGCTTCCAATAATGGCAATTGTAAAGGTGAATGGCATTAATGCCATAAGTCCGCCTAATCGACGGATATCCCGCGTCCCTACTTCATGGTCAACAATTCCGACCATCATAAAGAGCGCCCCTTTAAAGGTTGAATGATTAATTAAATGGAAAAGCGCAGCAAATGTTGCCTGCGTATAAAGTAGTGACTCTTGGCTGTAACCGAGCGCGTGCCCAGCAGAGCCGAGGCCAAACAATGACATAATCAGACCAAGCTGACTAACTGTAGAATAGGCTAGAAGTGCCTTTAAATCGTATTGACGTACCGCATTAAACGAACCCCAAAACAATGTAACAATCCCGACTCCAGCCACCGTCCAAAACCATACTTCATGCCCACCAAATACGGGGGACATACGAGCTACTAAATAAATGCCAGCCTTAACCATCGTAGCTGAATGCAAGTAGGCACTAACTGGTGTTGGTGCTTCCATTGCATCTGGTAACCAAATATGGAATGGAAATTGTGCGGATTTTGTAAATGCACCTAAAAGGACTAAAATCATTGCCGGGATAAAGAGTGTATGCTCCTGAATCGTCCCTACATTTGCGATTAACTCACGTATGCTAAATGTCCCTGTAATTGTATATAAAGTTAAAAAACCTGCAAGCATTGCGACGCCACCTGTGACAGTAATCGTCATTGCTTTGCGTGCGCCAGCACGGGATGCCTTACGATGATGCCAAAACGCGATAAGTAAAAATGAGGATACGCTTGTTAGCTCCCAAAATGCATAAAGCACCATTAAGTGGTCTGAAAAAACAACGCCTAGCATAGCACCCATGAAAAGTAATAAGTAGCAATAAAAGTGGTGAAGTGATTCCTTCGTTGATAAATAAAAAATCGAGTACAAAATGACTAAGCTACCAACTCCGGTAATAAGCAAACCAAAAATTATGCTTAGCCCGTCCAAGTAGGTTGTAAAGCTTATGTTAAAAGAGGGGATCCACTCATAAGTTTTTGTAAATGTTTGTCCATTTGCTATACGAGGGATATATGTAGTTAATATACTAAATAAAACAACTGGCACAGCTAATACAAGCCAACCAATATGTACTTTCTTAAAGCGCCTATATATAAACGGAATAGCAGCCGCCATTATAAACGGTAAAAGTATTGCAAGTTCAACAATCATACGCCAAAACCTCCTAAATTCAGACTCATGCACTTTTTATAATGATTCAGCAAAAAACTTCCGCTTCTATGGGCTATGAAATGAATGCTTTATTTACTTTAATTCAGCGTGTATACACTCGCTGAAAAAGAGGAACTCAGTCTAAGAACATCGCATACTAAGATAGCGACCGAGTGACCAACATCATGTTGGCTCAAACCCTGACGGATATAACAGATTTTGAAAAGAGGCCTGTGTGATGCGGGTCGGTTAACCGCAGTCGTAGAACGTAACCGTTTTAGGTTTACTTCCACTAAACAGCTCATGAAAATCTGGATTAACTACGCCAAGACGCAATTGATAATAGCTTTAAAACCTTTAGCTAAAACATTGCTAAAAACAAGTTTTTTTATTCATTATTCTTTACGTAATTATTTTAAAGCAATTTGTTGCCAATTCACTTGACTAACGCTACAACTCATAGCATAATAGTGTGTCATAAAGAGCACAATCTATTTTAGTCAAATTAATTTTTTATATACAGTGCCCTGAGCAAATCAAAAAAACATCATATAAGAAAAGTATACACTAGAATATGGCGAAATGCACTGTAAGGGCTTCGATTTTAGCTCATTTACACTTGATTTTTCAAAGTTTGATTACGTGGGTGCCGTGTTTACAAATATAATAAAGAGGTGCAAAATCATCATGAAGCATGTTAAAAGCAGAATGGACGAAAGTATTTTAGTTTGTGTATATTACGGACTTAATGGCGAACGTCTAATCCGTCGAGGACATAAGCTCGCGACATTACTTGACTGTCCTCTATATGTTTTAACAGTAGATGCCAAACCACTCGATGCATTCGACGCTGAAAAGTCAGGTTACATTGAGCATTGGCAGCAACTGACAAGTGAGTTAGAGGTGGAAGATTTTATTATCCGTGATAACGAAAAGCTACCAATTCATAAAGTAATTACAGAAGTAGCAATGCAATATAATATTACACAAATTATTGTAGGGCAAAGCGCTCAAAGCCGTTGGGAAGAAATTACGAAAGGCTCGTTCTTAAACGTTTTACTGCGTGAAATTCCTTTTGTTGATTTCCATATCGTAGCGGTAAAGCGCCCAACAGAGGATGAATCATTAGATATTTATGAAAAAGGCATACGCGCTTATTTAATTCATGAAAATGAAGAGTATAAAGTAGCCTTCACCTGCCCAAAATTTGCTCATCTTGAAGGCATCTTTTTCAAGGAAATTGGCACAGATTTCGACAATGGTATTTTTAAATTTACGTATGAGCGTAAAATGCATGAATTGGATATCGTAGAGGGAGTAGTAACAGACCCTCATATTATTCCAACACAATGCAAGCCATCACTAACTCGTTAAACAAAAATAAAGCGTCCAAAAAGCCGTTTGATTGTCGGCATTTTGAACGCTTTTGTTGATGTTTTATCTCAAAAAAATAGAGAAAGCTTTCTTTGAAAAAGAGAGAAACACTGATTTCAGCGATATTTCTCCTTAGTAAAAAAGCGCTGTTATAAAAATCGGACAGCCCAATAGACTTTCTCTTATGCTTCAGCATTTGCTGCTTTATCCTTTGGTAGCAGAAACGCCACTAATAGTAATACAGATAAGCAGGAGACGCCTATAATTGTCGGTGTAATTCCGTATAAATCAATTAGCTTACCTGTAGCAATAGCGCCAATTGCTCCCATTCCAAACGAAAGCCCTACTGTTAAGCCCGCCATTGTTCCAATTTTACTTGGCACAAGCTCCTGCGCATAAACAACCGTCACTGAGAAACTAATCATAATTAATGTACCGATAATGATGAGTAATACTGGTACAAGCCATAGAGGCACATACGGCAATATTAAGCAAAAAGGCATTGGTGCTACTACCGATAAAAGAATGACATTTTTACGCCCAATACAGTCTGATAAAGGACCTCCAAAAAATGTACCTACGACACCGCAAGCCATGAAAATAAAAATAAAAATTTGCCCTACTGTAATCGTCAATCCATACGTTTCCGCTAAGTAAAATACATAAAAGCTCGTAATATTTGTCGTATAAAAAGAACGAGCAAAAATAATAATAAATAACAATAATAAAGCGATACTCACCTGCTTTTTCGTCAACGGTGGCAATGATGAAATAAGCTGGCGTTTTACCTTTGACAACTTTTCTGCCTCTAGCTGTTCCTTATACCACTTAGCAATTTTTGTTAACATCACAATACCAATTGCCGATAAGGCTAAAACAATAGAGGCTCCCTTCATACCGAATGGTAAAAGGATGAAGGCACTAATAAGAGGTGCTAATGCCTGTCCCGAATTGCCTCCTACTTGATAAATCGACTGTGCTAAGCCGCGCTTCGTTCCAGCGGCCATATAAGAGACACGCGAACCTTCAGGATGAAAGACCGCTGAGCCAAGCCCTAAAAACAACACGGCAATTAAAATCATCCAATAGCTACTTGCGACAATTAGCATAGCCACACCGATAAACGAGCTAACCATTCCTATTGGCAAGGCAAATGGCATCGGTTTTTTATCTGTAATAAAGCCAACGACAGGCTGCAAAACAGAAGCAAACATATTTAACACAAAGGATATTAATCCTAATTGTGTAAAGGTTAATCCTAAATTATCCACTAAAAGTGGGAACATCGCAGGTACAACAGACTGCATTGTATCGTTAATTAAATGACAAATGCCAATGGCGACCATCATCGCGTAAATTGGCTGATTATATTTAGTGGTTGTATTCATAATTCATATTCACGCTTTCTATGCTGTATAGCATATGTACTTTTCGCCCATGCTAATGTAGTAAGGAGTGATACACATGGACATCGGCGAGATTAATTTTTGGGAAATGCTATTTCGTACAACGGTTACTTTTATTGCCCTGCTCATTTTAGCTAGAATTATTGGTAAAAAACAATTAAGCCAATTAACATTTTTCCACTATACAACAGGCATCACCTTTGGCTCAATTGCAGGTGAAATATCTTCTCAAAAAGAGACACCTTTTTGGGATGGTATGATCTCCTTAATTTGGTGGTCTATTTTAACTATTTTACTAAGTGCCATCGCATTAAAATCGACAAAAATACGCGTGCTCGTTGATGATAAACCAACAATCATTATACACAACGGCGTTATTTTAGAAGAAAACTTAAAGAAAGCAAGACTCCATTTAGATGAGCTGACAATGCTGTTGCGTGAGCAAAGTATTTTTTCAGTCAATGAGGTTGCCTATGCTGTTTTTGAAACAAACGGTGAGCTAAGCGTTATGAAAAAGCCATCCTTTGCTGAGGCAACAAAAAAGGATACACAGGCAAATTTAACACCACCTCTGTGCATGCCAACAGAAGTAATTTCCAATGGACATATCATCTATGAAAACTTGCAGCAGCTCAATTTGACAGAAGAATGGCTATTGAAAAAATTGCGCAATAAAAAAGTAGAAGCTGTTGAGCATGTTCTTTTTGCACAAGTGTTAGAAGACCACTCGCTCTTTGTCAGCACAAGAGCTAATCAACCTTCATAATATCAATTGGCGTCACCATCCCAATCAATTTTTGCTGCGGGCGACCATGCTCTGTAATTAACAATGCCTCATAGCGTTGCCCGCGCTCTACTCCTTCCTTAAAAATTTCCTCTGCCTCGTAAATTGTCATCATTTTGCTAATAAATTTATAATTTTTAAGTTTTTTTTCGTGTAACAAAATATCTTGTAGTGTAACGCGATTCGACCAATTTCTTTGCCCCATTGAAATGGCAAGCCAGTTCGTTATCCCGACCGTCGTAATTAATCCTTGAAACTTTTGTCCCGAATATACGGGAAATTGCGTATATTTATGCTTACGAATAATTTTTAACATATATGTAAGTGAATCTGTTGTTTGAAATACCGTTACGCGCTTTCGAAATAGTTGCCCAACAAGCTTTGGCTTCGCTAGTGCCGAATCAATTGCCTCAATAGCTTCAACAATTTGGATGTGCGGCTCTGCAATAATAAATTCAATCGCTGTCCGATGATGCACAATAGCATTACGTAAATCAGCATAGGCCCGTAAATCATCCTCATATTTCTGCACAAGCGGGTTTTTCCTACGCGCACGGTCAAGCAGTCGATAAAACGGCATAAACTCTTTTACATCCACTATTTCACGCAATGTATGGTCAATTCTATTAAAAGCTGTTATAAAGCGATCAGAGTTTGTAGACATTTAGTCCCTCCTTCCTAGACACTATTAAGTTATATTATAGTCTTAATTTTCGGATTTTGAAATATTGTGCCTAAAGATGAAAAGAAACGTCCGAAAAGTGTGCTTGGGCACTGCTTTTCGGACGTTTTAATGGAGTTTTAATTAATTACGCCTCGGCGTAATTGCGTTCAGATTTCTCAAGCTGTTTGGTGGAAGTTTATCTAAAACTGTGACATTCGCCGGAGATTTAACTTCTTTCAGTGCAACTATCGCTAGTGGGAAACTTCTGTACCTGTCACTACGGTTTTGTATAAAAAGTTAAACGGTTGTAAACAGTGAGTCTAACAATTCCCCCTAAAATAAGTAAAAACCAAATTTTTGTTTTATCGAAGATGAATTAGGCTTTTTGGGTAGTCCCACTCTAGCTTTTTTATCATTTATACAGTTTTTCCAATGCCTCACGCATATTTGGGCGAATATTCGCCGATTGTCGCACTTCTTTTACCATTTGCTCAGCACTTTCCAAATCATTGGCTAGTCCTAGCTCTAACAGGGCTGCTGTTGCCATCACGCTCGCCCTGCCATTGCCGCTACCACAATGGATAAAAATGTTTTTCCCTGACTCATACGCTTCCTTAATACTTGTTGCTCCAGCTTCAATACTATCAGCTAAATGCTGCTCTACTATTGCTGCATGGACAATTGGGCATGCAGGTACTTCTGCATCTTGCACCGAATTCACACGGACATCATAGACTATATCAATATTTTCATTGTCAACTACCTCTTGTGCATCCGCCGCGCCTCCTAAATAAATTCTTCCTTTTACTAATTCATCGTAGCCCATCTTTTCCCCTCCTATTAATTGCGTCCCACCAACTCTAGTCCAAATTTTTTCGAGCTGGCAAGTGAATCTCTTCAAAACCTGTGACATTCGGCGAAGGCTTTAATTTCTTTCATCAGCTCTAGCTTCTGTATAAACATTCGCTAAAAGCTAGGTGTGCCTGTCGCCTTGCTTTCGGTACAAAATAATTTGCTTCTGCGGTTACTTGTCGCAGTAAACATTACTGAAAGACGTTACAGTAAATCTTTAATCTCCTCATATTGTGGCAATGCTGTTAAAGCACCTGGCTTTGTTGCCGCTAATGCACCTAATTTATTGCCAAAAGCAACACATGCTGTGATTTCCTCTACTGTTGTAGGTAAACCGTTATAATGCACATAGCGCAATACACCTGCCATAAACGCATCACCAGCACCTGTTGTGTCAACGGCTATAATTTTTTCAGCAGGCACATGAATCGTCTCGCCATTTAATATTGCATAAGAACCTTCTGCTCCAACGGTAATCAAAATAATTGGTACAAGCAATGCATCAAGTGCTGCAATTCCTTCCTCAATCGTATCCGTTTGCGTTAAGAAAAATAGCTCCTCATCTGTTAGCTTTAAAATATCTGCATCCTCAAAAAAATTAGTAACTATTTCGCGACAAATCGCCTCGCTTTGCCAACGTAGTGGTCTAATATTAGCATCAATTGCAATAATTGCCCCGTGCTCCTTCGCTAGCTCAACCGCCGCTATCGTCGTTGCCAATGCTGTTGGATGAAACATCGTACCCGAGCATACATTAAAAATCGATGCGCGCTTAAATGCCTCTAGCTGAAGCTGCTCCTCCATCACCTGTAAATCTGGTGTCTCATCAATATACTCTTTAAAAATTCGCTCGCCGCCCTCTGTTAAATGTACATAGACACCACTTACACGCTTCTCTGGTGCATAAACAGCGTAATCAAGATTAACCCCCTCATTGGTAATTTCATTACGAACAAATACAGATGTTTCATCATCACCTGTAATCGTAATTAAAGCTGATGGTGCACCAATACGGCTTATACCCGCTGCGACATTAATCGTTGCACCACCTAAATATTTTGTAAATGTTGTATTTGTTATATCGTCTGCGATGTAATCAACAAACGCATCTCCATAAATAAGAATAACATCTTTATTTGACTGGCTCATTTTGACCTTCTAACCTCCGAAATTATGCTTTCTTTAGATTACCACGAAATTAAGGCTTCAATCAATTACACCTCAGCGTAATTGCATCCAGATTTTTTCGAGTTCAGAGAAAGTCCTTTTTATAAAGTAAGACTTATCTCCGCAGAGACTTTGACAGGCTGTTAGTACGAAATCAATCGAAATTACAGCCTTTCCTTAATAATTTTGCTATACTACTATAAGACGTCCTGTCGACTTGAGCTATCAAAAGGCTAGGGTACGTTAACAACAAAGAAATTTTTATAAAAGGTTATTACTTTAACAGAACACAACTGAATCGTCTAAAAATCGTGTCTTCTACGATTTTCAGACGCATTTCAAAGAAAGAAGCGATAGATAATGGACATTTATATTCAACAAGCGCAACCTACAGATGCGGAACAAATCGCACCACTTATTTACGATGCAATTGGTGATATCGCACATCGCTTAACAGGAGAAGCAGAGGAGCAGGCTGTATTAGCAGCATTAGCAGCACTAATTAAACGATCAGACAATCGCCATAGCTATTTATACACATATATCGCCAAACAAGCTGACTCACTTCTTGGCATTGCGGTACTCTATGATGGTCTCACTGCACAAACACTTGATGCGAACCTATCCGCCTGGCTGAAAACGAAAAATGCCCCTGCAATCATTGATGCTGAAGCACATGATGATGAGTTCTATATTGATACAGTATGCGTAACACCAAATTCACGCGGCTTAGGAATTGGCACAAAGCTCCTGCATTTCGCGGAAGAGCAGGCGTTCGAAAAAGGCTATAAAAAGCTTTCTTTAAATGTAGAGCTAGAAAAAGAGCAAGCACGTGCTCTATATGAACGACTTGGCTTCGTAATTACAGAACGCTGGACAATTATCGATGAGCCATTTCACCACATGGTAAAATCACTTTCATCATGAAAAAACTCATTTTCCCTTTATTGGTTGTTATCGCATCAAGTAGCTATGGTATTTTATCGACAATTGTAAAGGTTGCAATGCAGTATGGCTTTACAACAGCGGAGGCTATCACGAGCCAATATGTCGTTGGTTTTTTCCTTGCCCTTCTACTGTTTGTCGTGACCCAGCGCACTTTGCCAAAAGTTAATAAATCAGGTGCAATGATTTTATTACTTGCTGGCTCATTAACAGCTACTACGGGTATTGTATATGGACATTCCTTAAATTATTTACCAGCTTCGCTAGCTGTCGTGCTGCTATTCCAATTTACATGGATTGGTCTCTTTATTGATTGCGCCTTGCATAAGCGTTTCCCAAGCCGAGCAGAAGGAATTTCGCTTATTTTTCTAATCGGTGGAACCATTTTTGCGGCAGGTATTGTCGATGTAGACTTATCCGCTATCGCTTGGCAAGGATGGGCACTAGGCTTATTAGCTGCATTAAGCTTCGCTTTATTTATTCAAATAAACTCTAGACAGGTTGAAGGTGTTACAATGATTTCTCGTACCTTCCTCGTATCGCTCGTAGCACTAATTGTTATTAGCGTTGCACTAACACCTGAAATTGTATGGAATGGTCAATTATTCGGTGCAGGTCTTTGGAAATTTGGTTTGGCTCTTGGATTATTCGGCATCATTCTACCAATTTTATTATTCTCCATTGCTGTGCCAAAAGTAGGCGGTAGCCTTGCCTCTATTTTAAGCGCGATGGAGCTACCTGTAGCCATTTTGGCATCTATGATTGTGCTAAAGGAAGCACTATCCATACTCCAATTTGTCGGCATCGCTCTCGTGTTAATCGGAATGATTTTACCTTCATATTTATCGATGAAGAAAGATGAAAAAAAAGCTGCCCAGAAGGTGGGATGAAACACTGACCCTTCTAGCAGCTTTTTTTATTCTTCGCTTGGTAACTCATAATCATAGCGTTCGCCAAATGTCTTTTTCAAAAACTGGTGTGCCTCCAACTTCGTCTCAACTGTAATTGCTGAATAAACCTTCGCTAACGCAGCCGTAATTATTAAAACATCATCCGTTAAACCTACGAGTGGCAAAATATCTGCAATGATATCAAAAGGTAAAATAAAATAACCCAATGCACCTAAAATAATTAATTTATTAGCCTTTGACATATCGGGGCTTTTAACGGCAAAAAACAATGTACTTGCTGCATGCAATGTTGACATTCCTAATTTTAACCCTGATGCCTTTACCTTCGTTAAAAACTTATCATTAGAGAAATGCTTGTCCTTATTTGCAATCACTTTTTCCATATCCATTCCTCCTTACATAATAAAAGAAAGTACTACAAAGCCCCTGCAAGATTGTAGCCCAAATGTAGTACTTGCCTATATGTACGGATATTCTTAAAAAAAGTTTCAACACTATTGTCTTTTTCACCCGATAAAAAAATAGGAAGGGGTGATTAGCGTGTACAAAATTGAAGAGCTTTCATCTATTTTTAGTGCGATTCCAAGCACTCATCAGCCTCTCATATTAGCATTGCAGCAAGCTGCCGCACATATTAATGATTATCCAGCACGCTCTTTACAGCATTCTCGTGAATCGTTAGGTATTATTATAAAAGATATGTATGAGAAAAAAATGCTGCAATCAGTTGCACATGTTGCGCTACGCACTTTATTAAAAGATAAAACATTCATAGCAAAAGTTCAGCCAAGTCGCATTTATTTATTAATGAATCTTGTCCAGCAAATGACGACCACACAGATAAATTCGCAGAACGATACAAAAGCAGCACAAATTGTCCTCGACTATCTAATGGATATATGTGAATGGTATTTAAGCGAACTTCAGGAAGGTGAGGAATTATCCTCTTCAGCTCTCATTCTTAAGCAAGTTAATGAGCTAGATACTGAAAGCTTTGAAGCAATGACTCAATGGTTTTTAGTAGCGGCTACTGCGGGAGATGCTAGTGCTCAATATAATTTAGGCGTTCTTTATAATCATGGAAAAGGCGTAGCTCAAAATTACGAGGAGGCTGTAAAGTGGTACTCCCTAGCTGCTACGCAAAATAATGCGGATGCGCAATACGCATTGGGCGTACTATATGAATTGGGTCTTGGTGCTCCACAAAACTACCAACGCGCTGCCGAGCTTTACAAACTTGCCGCTCAAGATGGCAATGCAGACGCTCAATACAATTTAGGTTCACTTTACAATCATGGAAAGGGCGTGGCACAAAACTACACAGAGGCTGCCAAATGGTATCAGCTTGCAGCAGATCAAGGCAACACAAGTGCACTCAATAACTTGGGCTTCTTGTACCACAACGGAACAGGTGTAGAGCAAAATTTTAAGCAAGCAATTAAGCTCTTTTCCAAAGCTGCTCAAGCAGGTGATGCTAGTGCCCAATACAATTTAGGCTATATGTACAGCAAAGGGCGTGGTATTACTACTAACTTTAAAGAAGCTGCGAAATGGTTTTTAAATGCTGCTCTGCAAAACCACACGAACGCACAGTTTCAACTTGCATTGCTATACCGTGCAGGAGATGGAGTCGAAAAAAATATTGATGAGGCTCTCAAATGGCTCTTACTCGCTGCCAACGCTAATCATACAAATGCGCAATACACGCTCGGTCTTATGTATAAGCTCCAAAACACCAAGACATCCACAAAGAAAGCCATTGATTGGCTCTCGAAAGCTGCTGCGAATGAGCATATTAGCGCTTGCTATGATTTAGCAATGCTTTATAAAAAAATGGATAATGACAACCCGCTTTTTATGAAATGGTTAAAGCGCGCAGCAGTTCATGGCAATGCAGATGCCCAATTTGAAGTAGCAATTTACTATATGCAGAATCAAAATTACCAGGAGGCTATTAAATGGCTTCAATCCGCTGCCGAACAACATCATCTACAAGCTGAATACGAGCTAGGCTTACTGTATGAGCAAGGTCTTGGTGTCGAGAAAAGTTATGATGAAGCCCGCCACTGCTATCGTCTCGCTGCTGAACGTGGGCATATGCTAGCACAGTATAAGCTTGGCAATATTTTCGATAAAGGGCTAGGTGTCGACATCGATTACACTGAAGCTGCGAAATGGATTTTACTTTCAGCTTCTAAAGGTTATTCAAAAGCACAATTTCAGCTTGCACAAATGTATGCAAACGGCGAGGGAGTATCACATGATTATGCAGAGGCAGCGAAATGGTACAGACGAGCTGCCACTAATGGGCATGTAAAGGCACAATTTCAACTAGGCATGCTTTATAAAAAAGGACTTGGCGTCGCACAGAATTATACTGAAGCCACCTACTGGCTTAAAAAATCAATCCAATAACTATTTCAATAAGGCTATCGGGAATACACCATTTCCGATAGCCTTATTATGTTGACTTACTTCTCGACTTTCAAATCACATTCTTCTAACGGAAGAAGTCTCGTTTTATATTTGATTTTATAACCAATCCATAGCAGTAAGAATAACGGAATACCAATATATGAAACAAGTACCCCATACCAATCAATTGCCCCACCGGTAAATGCTGTATAATTTTGACCAAGCACAACGATTAAACAAATCGTTAATGCAAATAGCGGACCTAATGGATACCATCTCGCTTTATAGGGCAATAAGGATAAATCCTTGCCCTGCACAACAAATGCACGACGGAATCGATAATGGCTATAAGCAATCCCAAGCCATGCGATAAAGCCCGACATTCCTGAAGCATTCAGTAACCATATATATACAACCCCATCGCCAAAGAAAGATGCTAAAAAGGCTAAACTTCCCACTGCTAATGTCGCCATTAACGCATACACAGGAATACCTCGACGACTTAACTTCGTGAAAAATTTCGGTGCTTTTCCTTCTACCGCTAGCTGCCAAAGCATACGAGAAGCTGCATACAACCCTGAATTTCCTGCTGACAACATCGCAGTTAAGATGATGGCATTCATAAAAGAAGCTGCTACAGCAATCCCTAAGCGGTCAAACACTAAAGTAAATGGCGATACCGCAATATCCTCGGATAACAAGCGCTCATCTGTAAAAGGGATGAGCAGCCCAATAGCTGCTATAGCTAAAATATAAAACAATAAAATACGCCAAAACACTGATTTTACAGCCTTCGGAATATTTTTCCCAGGATTATCTGTCTCACCAGCTGTAACACCTAATAGCTCTGTTCCTTGAAAAGAGAATCCTGCCGCAAGGAAAATACCAAACATCGCTAAAAACCCACCATGGAATGGTCCATCACTAATAAAGAAATTCGTAAAGCCTACTGGCGCCTCCCCACCTAAAATACCAAAAATCATTAAAAAGCTAACAATAATAAAAACAATTACAGTTGCTACTTTAATCATCGCAAACCAATATTCACTTTCCCCATAGCTTTTCACAGATAAAAGATTAAATGCTAGTACGATAACAATAAACAGCACCGTCCAAAGCCCTGACGAACTATTTGGAAACCAATACTTCATAATCAAAGATACTGCTGCAATTTCTGCCGCAATCGTAATCGCCCAGTTATACCAGTAGTTCCACCCTAATGCAAAGCCCAACGCCGGATCGACAAATTTACTAGCATATGTACTAAATGACCCTGATGACGGCATATAGGCTGCCATTTCTCCTAAACTTGTCATTAAAAAAAATACCATCACACCAATCAAAGCATAAGCTAATAATGCACCTCCAGGGCCCGCCTGCGCAATTGCACCTCCACTCGCTAAAAACAGCCCTGTGCCAATAGTTCCTCCTAAAGAAATCATTGTAATATGACGACTTTTTAGTGCTTTTTGCAGCTTTGGCGCTTTATTACCAAGCTGATTAATTTTAATATCACTCACTTTATAGCTTCCTTCCTAATTTTAAGACAAAAAAATACCATCACAAGATTTTGTGATGGCTATATTCGTTCTTAGTTTTTTCTTTGATAGCTCAACACGTCATCTAAAACAAACGTGACAGTTCTGCTCCTTTCGAACGCAGCCCCAGCATGAAGGTTACAAGTACCTTCAAACTTCGGCAATATTTCCTTTCCACTAACTTCATCAATGCTTGCCATTTCCATTAGTGTACTCTTAAATATCGCGACCTCTACCTCAATCAACTTTGAGGTTCATTATTAAATTTACAACGCATATTATTTTAACATAATAATTATTCAATTGCAACCATTGTCCAAAAGCTTCCAAAAGGGAAGCGTTCACCCCCGCAAAATAGAGCCAACCAATGTGTATCTATTAAAAAATGTTTACTCCTATAAAACAGGCCGATTAGTATCCAATATTTACATAATCAACGCAACTGATATTTTAACGTTCTATCAGTAGATTTTGCTTTTCTATGGGTGTACTTTTATATTCTATCAGTAATTTTGATGTTTCTATCAGTACGTTTTTGAATTCTATCAGCTACTTTGGCAGTTCTATCAATAGATTATTAAAAAACAGGCGACTATTTAGCAATTGTTTGATAATTAGCTACGGAATCAGTATCGCTTTTTCAAAAAGTTTGCTCACAAAATGAGAAAAACACCGAATTTAGAAGTGATTTCTTTAATAGAAAATGAAAGCAGATATTTTAAGATTATTTATAAACCCCGATAGTTAGTTATTCCATGTTTTTATGAGTTTATTCCACGTTTTTCAACTTTTATTCCATGTTTTCTGAGATTTATTCCATGTTCGCTCTTTTTCTTCTTGGTAACTTCCTTTTTTCCATACAAAAAAACCACTGATTCCTCAGTGGTTTTGATTGCGAAGCAATGTCCTACTCTCACAGGAGCACCCCCAACTACCATCGACGCTTCAACGCAGCACAGCTGAGCCGCGGATTCCTTCGTTGTCCGCGTCGCTTGCGGTACTCATGTGCGATGCACATTCCGCTCCGTGCTCCTTGGCGCCTCGGACTCCTTGCTCTTCTGCACTGCTTCAGCTTGTATTCGATTAAAAGTGTTTGCAATTGTTTGCCTCCGATTACGCGCCGAGCCGACCTTCGGTCTTTGGTAGTTGGCGGCCTCTTTTTCCATACAAAAAAACCACTGATTTCTCAGTGGTTTTGATTGCGAAGCAATGTCCTACTCTCACAGGGGGAAGCCCCCAACTACCATCGGCGCTAAAGAGCTTAACTTCCGTGTTCGGTATGGGAACGGGTGTGACCTCTTTGCCATCATTACTTCACTTGCACATGGGTGTGCTGGCGTCTACGTTACCACAGGATGTGGTGCTTTTAGTAGACGTTCCTTACTCGGCTTCCAATCTACTGCGCTACTCTTCGTCAACTGCACTCGCTCATTCAGTCATGTACTTTAGTACATTCCTTCAATCGCTCCTTTGTTTCCTCGATTAGCTTGTGTCTTGAAATCCTTGTTTTTAGAAAGTGTTTGTTCTTTCAAAACTGGATAAACGAACATTGAAACAAGTTTTAATTGTGGTTAAGTCCTCGATCGATTAGTATTCGTCAGCTCCATGTGTCGCCACACTTCCACCTCGAACCTATCTACCTCATCGTCTTTGAGGGATCTTACTTACTTGCGTAATGGGAAA